>JAZNWJ010000001.1:0-12397 GCA_045593245.1 Acutalibacteraceae bacterium
TATCTTTCAAAACTTATCGGCCACGCCGTTACTTCATGTTACGGTGTTGCAGGTATGGTTGCAGGCACATCAAAACAAAAGCTTTTCAGCCTTATTTCTAAAAAAGAGCAGCTTGACAAAGGAATCGTTGTAAAAGGCAACGCCGATGCTTTCACCGTTGACCTTCACATTATTGTTACCTACGGTATGAACATCAACGCCATTGCACAAAGCATTGTTCATAAGGTTAAATATGTTGTTTACGATGCCACAGGCATTGATGTTAAAAAAGTCACCGTTAAGGTTGACGGTATCAAAGAATAGTTTTCTTTAAGGAGTGTATTATTTTGTTTAACGGTAACACACTGCGTGATGCGATTATTTCAGGAGCTAACCATATTTCAAATAATCGCAAGCAGGTTGACGACTTAAACGTTTTCCCCGTTCCCGATGGTGACACGGGCACAAATATGTCTATGACAATCAACAATGCCGCAAGGGAACTTGCAAGTGTTCAAAACGCTACAGCCGGCGAGGTTGCCACCATTACTGCTTCTGCCCTTTTAAGAGGCGCTCGCGGCAATTCCGGTGTTATCACCTCCCTTTTGTTCAGAGGCTTTGCAAAGGGCTTTAAAGGTCAAGATGAAGTTACTGCCGAAAATTTAAGTCTTGCATTCAAGCTTGGCGTTGAGGCTGCCTACGGCGCTGTTATGAAGCCCACCGAAGGCACCATTTTAACCGTTGCCCGAGTGGCCGGTGAATATGCCGCAAAGGCTGTTCAAGATGGCGAGACCGATGCATTAAAGGTTTTTGAAAAAGCCCTTGAGGGCGCTAAAATTGCCCTTGATGAAACTCCCGAACTTCTTCCCGTGCTTAAAAAAGCAGGTGTTGTTGACGCCGGTGGTCGCGGCTTCGTTGTTATCCTTGAGGGAATGCTTAGTGTTCTTAAGGATGGGGTTATTATTTCCAACAACTCTGCCGCCGCAAACGACAGCGATGAAGACGGCGAATCAGCATTAAGCGCCGCAGGTGAATTCGATGGTGAAATTACCTTCACCTATTGCACCGAGTTTATTGTAAAGCGTGACAGTGAGGTTACAAAAGAACCTGCTGAACTTCGCGCCTTCCTTGAAACTATCGGCGACTGTGTTGTTGTGGTTGATGATGATGAAATTATCAAGGTTCACGTTCACACCGACCATCCCGGTAACGCTTTTGAAGAAGGTCTTACCTTTGGCCAGCTTACAAATATGAAAGTTGAAAATATGCGCGACCAACATGAACGCGCAAAGCATGACAATTCTTCAAAAACAAAGAAACCCGCACAAAACGCCGAAAGAACCGAGACCTTTACCCCTGTTACCCCCACAAAACCCTTCGGTTTTGTTTCGGTTTGCGCAGGTGACGGTTTAGCCCAGCTCTTTACCGAGCTTGGAGCCGATACAATTGTCAGCGGCGGTCAGACAATGAACCCCAGCACCGATGACATTTTAAAAGCCATTGAATCAACCCCTGCTGAAACGGTTTTCGTTTTGCCAAACAATAAAAACATTATTATGGCCGCAGAACAGGCCATTCCTATCAGCACCCGTAAGGTAATTGTTCTTCACACAAAAACAATTCCTCAAGGTATTACGGCAATGCTTAACTTTGACCCCGATTCGGGTGATGAAGAAAACGCCATTGCAATGCAAAATTCTTATGCTAATCTTACAACAGGTCAGGTTACCTTCGCCGCCCGTGATTCGGATTATGACGGTCACAAAATTAAGAAGGGTGAGCTTTTAGCACTCCTTAACGGTAAGGTTTCCTTCACCGAGCAAAATCTCTCAAAGTGTATGCAACGCCTCGTTAAGGGAATGGTTAACCGCGACAGCGCCTTCCTAACACTTATCTACGGCGAGGATGTTACCGAGGAGCAGGCAAACGATATCTATGCTCAGCTTAATGAAAAATTCGGTGACAAGCTTGAAATAACACTTGTAAACGGCGGTCAACCCGTTTATTATTTCATTCTTTCGGTAGAATAATTCGGAGGTGCCTTATTATGGCATCACAAATTAGTAACATTCAATATCTAAAGGGTGTCGGTGAAAAGCGTGCCGAGCTTTTAAACAAGCTCGGCATTTCTTCACTTGATGCCCTTTTGCGTTATTTCCCCCGAAAATATCAGGACTGGAGTAATGTTATACCCATTAAAAATGCAGTTTACGGCGAAAACATTTGTATAAAGGGTAAAATCATAACCCCCATTAACGAACACGTAAAACGCAGTAATATGGTGATATATTCCTTTGAAATTATGGATGAAAATCTTGATACAATGCGTATCACCATTTTTAACAATAAATATCTCGCCAAAAAGCTGCACAGCGGCAGCACCTATCTTTTCTACGGAAAGTTAAATTATAATTCCGTTTTCAAGGAAATGGTGTCCCCCGAAATTGAAAACGTGGGCGCCAACATTATAAGGCCCATTTACCCTGCCATTAACGGTCTCTCCTCAAAAGTTCTTGAAAAAATTATTCAGAACGCTATTACCGCAGCAGGTGTTATGAAGGACCCATTGCCTGAATTTATCAGAAACGAGCTTAAACTTTGCGACATCGTTTATGCCTTTCAAAATATTCACCACCCAAAAACCAAAGAGGCTTTGAGGGCGGCAAGGCGGCGCTTTATTTTTGAAGAGCTTTACCTTATGCAAATGGGAATGCTTTTCTTTAAAAATAAGAAAAACGAAGGCGTTTCGGTAAAGGTCAACAAGGGTTATGTGAATGATTTTTTTCCGCTTCTCCCCTATTCCCTTACAAACGCGCAAAAAAATGCCATAAACGAGTGTCTTTCCGATATGGAAAAAGACAGGCCTATGAACAGGCTAATTCAAGGTGATGTTGGAAGCGGTAAAACCGCCATTGCCCTGGCGCTTTGCTTTGTGTGTGCTAAAAACGGGCTTCAAAGCGCCCTTATGGTGCCAACCGAAGTGTTGGCCGAACAGCATTTTAAAAATTTTGAAAATACACTTTCATCAGCCGGTATTCACTGTGTGCTGCTTACAGGCTCAATGACACCTCGCCAAAAGCAGAAGGTTTATGAAAAAATAGAAAACGGGGATGCAGATATTGTCATAGGCACCCACGCCGTTTTATCACCAAACGTTAACTTTAAAAAATTAGGCCTTGTCATTGCCGATGAACAGCACCGTTTCGGCGTTGCCCAGCGCTACACTTTGAATTCCAAGGGCAACTTCCCCCACTCGCTTATTATGTCTGCCACCCCGATACCACGCACCCTTTCGCTTATTATTTACGGTGACCTCGATATAAGCATTGTTAATGAATATCCCATCGGCAGGCAAAAAATTGAAACGTATTTTGTAAACTCAAGCTATCACGAAAGGGTTTATAACTATGTTAAAAAACACCTTAACGAGGGTCGACAGGGTTATATTATCTGCCCCCTTGTTGAGGAAAACGATGGTCTTGACGTTTTATCGGCGGAACAGCTTTATGAAAAGCTTCGGGAAACCACCTTTAAAGATTATTCCGTAGGTCTGCTACACGGAAAAATGAGCGCAAAACAAAAAAATGACGTTATGCGCCGTTTTGATTCGGGAGAAATCCAACTGCTTGTTTCCACAACCGTTATCGAGGTTGGTGTTGACGTACCGAATTCCGCAATTATGGTCATAGAAAATGCCGAACGTTTCGGTATTTCACAACTCCACCAGCTTCGTGGCCGAATTGGTCGCGGTCAATATAAATCCACCTGTATTCTCATTTCCGATACCGCTTCCAACACCTCTGTTCAGCGCCTTAAAACCCTTTGTGCAAATTCCGATGGCTTTAAAATTGCCGATGAGGACCTTAAAATGCGTGGCCCCGGTGATTTTATCGGTCAGCGACAACACGGCCTGCCTAC
Source organism: Acutalibacteraceae bacterium (assembly GCA_045593245.1). Taxonomy (GTDB): domain Bacteria; phylum Bacillota; class Clostridia; order Oscillospirales; family Acutalibacteraceae; genus UBA737. Next base: position 3,898 of record JAZNWJ010000001.1, read on the forward strand.
CCTTCGCATTGCCGATATGGAAACCGATATCGAGGTACTTAAAACCGCAGGCATTTATGCAAAGAAAACTATCTCCCTTGACCCAAGACTTCAAAACCCCGAACACAGTGAACTTAAAAAACAGGTCTTATCCCTTTATCAAAATGTTTCCGAAAATTAAGAGAGAACTCGGTGAGTTCTCTCTTAATTTATTATTTGTACCGCAAACGGCGTGCCGATGAAAATGATTCAGGACTGGCTTGGTCACAGTGATATGGGAACGACCGCTAATATTTATAGCCATATCGATAGCGAGAGTAAGAAAGCAAGTGCAATGGCAATCGGCTCGGCTTTGGGATAAAAAAGAGAAAGGCTGAACCCAATCGGGTTCAGCCAACATCGATAATATCATTCCAAAAAGTTTTAGGATAATTAATATGCAGATATAGCTCTTTTTCTGAGATATGAATTCATATCCAAATCAGTTCCATGCTTTTCATTGTATTGCTTGAGTTTTTCAGTCAACGTGGGTCCAATTAACATATGTTGTTTTAAAAACAAATCGAAAGCATTAGTAAAATCAATTGCTAAAGAATTGAAATGGTCAGCGATTTCATTAGTGAAATATATTTGAGACGAACCGATATCCTTAATCTTATCAGAAAGCAGTCCCTTTTTAATTAAATATGTTTCGGCTTTCTTATATCCACCATTATACACTTCTTCCATACCGTCGGTAAAGTAAGCATCAACCTCATAAAAATGAATTTGTCTACCATGCGCAATTACATTTCTAAATTGATACAGGACATTAATGCCTTCTATAAACGGAGAGATAGTAGTGTCCGTTTTAAAAGATACATCGGTTAATAGCTCGAAAATGGTATTATAGTTATCTATACCAGTAGATTGTGAAATACGGCGATTTAAAAATCCAATTACATTATTCAGAAAAATATTTTTAGGTTTGCGGAGTTCGAATTCCTTAAAATCGATTTCTCCATATATTTCTTGATAGTAACCTAATAACAACTTGCCTCTATCCTCTAAAAAACCTTCGATAAAACAGGCGGAGTTTAGAATAATATTTAAATTGATTGCAGCATTTAATTTTCTACAAGTTATAGATTCTCTTGAATTGATATTAAAATCTATAATATCACGATAATATGAAAAAATAGGTTCATCATAAATAAAATATTTTGCCATAACTTTATACCCCCTCACTATCGCATATTGTATCATAAAAAGAAAACAACCGCAATCCTAAGATTACGGTTGTCCTTGGCGGAGACGGCGAGATTCGAACTCGCGGGCGCGAATGCGCTAACTGATTTCGAGTCAGCCCCGTTATGACCACTTCGATACGTCTCCATATAAAATTGTAAAGGCAAAGCCAAAACCTAAATTGCGAGAAAACTGCGAGATGCAGAATTCTGAAAATGCAAACCGAAGTCTCGAAAGCCCCGATAAATAAAGGGTTTACGGAGAAAGGCAAGTGACAGACCCGACTATGTTTCGAGTCAGCCCCGTTATGACCACTTCGATAACTCTCCATATATAAAGTCGCTAGTAAGAACGACTTATATATAATTTAATTTTCGAAACGGGGCGCCCCGTTATGCCCTTTTGCGGTGCCCAAAACTTATTGCGGCTTGGAGCGCCTATAAGTTTTGACCGCGGCAACTCCTTTTTGCTCGCTGTTTCTGCCACCGGCAGCGCTCGCAAACGTCCCCACTTCGATAACTCTCCATATATTTAAGTCGACAAAACCGACTTAAATATTATATTGATTTTCACGTGCATTGTCAAGCGTTTTAAAGTTAAAGTTTGTAAAGGTTAAACTCCTCTATTCCATCCTGAAAATAGATTTTTGAATTTTTGTCAACGTAGATTCTAAAACGTTGTTTTTCTTGTTTGCCTGTTACAATACCCACCATACGTATTCCCTGACAATTATCAACGTAAACGATTATATCTTTTTGCTCTAACTGATTACCATTTAAGTTGTATAAAATCTCTCCGCAATACATACCACTTTCTTCAAGTTCCAATTGTATGCGCCTTCTTGGCGTATGCTGATATATTTTTATATGGTCGGTACAGATTTGCAGTTTTTCTTCAAGAAGGTTTTTATGGTAAACACACTCACTTGCATCAGACAGTTCGTTAACATTTTGCTTTTTGCCCGAGCGGAAAGCATAGGTTTGCATTGTAAACTGCAAAAGATTTTTAGCGCATCTTTGCAGTTCGCCAATAGTTAAATAACCGTTTCGGAGTGCTTCTTGCTGATCATCAACGCATAGCGCCGAATCACCCTTAACCTTATAAATATCATTCTGAGCCTTAACCATTGTAGCAAGGTTTGCGTTTGTATCGGTTCCGTTGTTAGGGTCATCCATAGTAGTACCCCAGTCGGTCATAACAAAGCCTGTGTAACCCCAGTCATCACGCAAAATAGTGGTGGTAAGGTCATAGTTACCCGATGTATGAATACCGTTAATACGGTTATAAGAGGTCATAATTGCTTTGACCGAGCCACCTTTTACAGCTATTTCAAAAGCTTTGAGATATATCTCACGCAAAGCACGTTCGCTCACAACCTCGTTAACGTCTTTACGGTTAAATTCCTGAGAATTAACGGCAAAATGCTTAAGCGTTGCATAAACACCGTTTTTGGTTAAATAACTCGATATTTTATCAGCACAAACACCTGTAAGATATGGGTCTTCTGAAAAATATTCAAAGTTTCTGCCACAAAGACCGCTACGGTGAATATTCATACCGGGTCCTAACAAGATGTCAACATCATAGTGTTTCATCTCTTGCGCAAGACAATCATACATTCCCTCAAATAACTCGGGAGCCCAAGCAGCCGCCAAAAGAGCACCTACAGGAATACAGGTAGCCTGCGCGCTGCTTTCCATACGGATACCGCTCGGTCCATCACATGTAGTAACAACCGGTACTCCCTTTTCACTCCACGATTTGGTAACACCCGCAAAGCAACTTGCGGTACCCTGATAGGTTGCCTTTGGACTGGCAAAACCTTCACCGCGCACAATTTCAGTCAGCGCTTTTGCGTCAAACTGCGCGATAAACTCATCAAGTGTATTCTTACCCGATGCAACATCCTGCAACATAATGCCTTTATCGCCTGTGATTTCAATTGCTTCGGGCAGATTCTGATTTATGCGTTTTGATAAATCATACTGCTTGAGTGTTGCTTTTTCAAAACCAATCTGACCGCCCTTGTTTATCATACGGTCGAATTCTTCTACAGGCGCTAATGCCTGAACACACTGTTTTACAAGTCGGGTTTCGTCTAAATGGAAAGCAAAACACTGCTTTGCATCGCGAACGTTTTGTCCGATGTATATGTTATATTCGCCGCATTCAAGCACCCAAGCAAATGGATAGCCTGTTTTGCCGCAGTCATCATAGCACGCCATATTACAAATATCAAACTGTAATGTTATTTGCTGTGACTCACCCGGCATTAAAACATCGGTCTTTTTAAAGGCGATAAGCTCGCGTGCAGGCTTGCCCAAAGCACCTTGTGGTGCGCTGAAATAAACCTGAACCACGTCTTTACCGCTAAAATCGCCTGTGTTTTTAACGTTAACCGATATAGTAACTATATCGCCGCCTTTTGTTATGTTGGTAACCTCCTGAGTGAAGGTTGTATAACCTAAACCAAAGCCAAACGGATATAAAACCTTATCACGCGCAAAGGTTTCAAAATAGCGATAGCCTACAAATATATCTTCTTTATGAATATTCTTTACGGGGTCACCAAAACAATCATCACAAGGATAATCTTCGGGGGATTTAGCAATAGTGTCAGTAAGTCTACCGCTTGGTGCTGTATCACCCATAAGCGCATCTACAGTACCTGCTCCACCCTCTTGTCCACCTTGCCAGATATATGCTACCGTTCCGATATTATACTTTTTGACCCAGCTCATATCCATAATGTTACCGCTGTTTAAAAGCACGATAACATTTTTAAAATGCTGTGATAAAAGATTGATGGTTCTATCTTCTTGCTGTGAAAGATACCAGTTACCTTCTACTTTTTCGTAGTCGAAGCTTTCTCCTACATTACGGCAGATTATGTATATTGCCTTATCACTGCGAGTAGCCGCGTCACGCACCATTTCTTCATCAGGTACTGCCTCAATCTGACAAAAACAAGGTTTCCAACCGTCGCCAGTATCAAACGGATTTTGCTCTATAAAATCGCGATAAAACTGTGTAACGCTATTATCAAGTGTTACACGTTTTTTAATTTCATCATAAACTTCCGTAACATAAGGACAATTTACTCTACCGCCCGAGCCGCTACCACTCTTTAAATATTCAAACTGTCCCCGACCAAAAAGAGCGATGTTTTCGCCCTCTTTAAGCGGAAGTGCGCCATTGTTTTCAAGCAAAACAATACCTTCGGGTATAGCTTTGCGACAGTGCGTGGCAAATTCTTTTGTCGTAATGATTTTTTTGTCAGACATAAATATCAACCTCTTTTTACTCGCCTACAAAGGTACTCATTGCATTTACAAGAGCGGGACTGCGTGTAGCCGAAACGTTATTTATAAACATAACATCCTGTATTCCTCGTTCGTCAACAAACTGACGCAAAGTGCCTGGGAACACCTGATTTATATAACGGTAGTCTACAACGTAAACATTCTGATAGTTTTGTGTAAGATACGCCACCATTGCGTTACCAAAAGACTCTTTTATAACAAGGCAGGATGAACCGTCGGTAATTGTGGGATTGGTCATTATGCCATAAGGATGGTCACCGCAGACAAAAGAAAGATATTTGTTAGCGGCGCTGAGTTTATTACCATCGGAAACTATGTGATAATCCGCGCCGTTTGGCATAGTATTGGGCGCAAAAGTGCGTATGTACTGCAGTTGTGTCGGCTCATAAGCCATAACGTAATCAGGTGTATTGCCAAGACTTGCTTTCTGACCTGACTCGGCATAAAAAGAGCCTAAAAATCCTTCAAATTTATATTCTTTAAACGCGCTAAGTTCCGCAGGAATCGCGCCCTTTGCAGTCATTAAATCACGGTATGCATAATAAGCTCCCAGAGAAGTCCAGTGATGGTCGGTACGGAAATATATATATTCGTCCCTGTGCGCCATAAGCGTGCTGTATACGTCAATTTTGCTGACGTTTGGCGAAAGTCGCGAATACATATAATCAATCGCTTTTTTCTGGTCGGATGAATTTGTACTGCCGCTGTAGCTTTCGGGCAGGGTGATTGCCATACTTGTAGGTATAATCATATCATAAACCGTTGATTTACCATCAAGTATCGCCGCAGCCCGATTGACCGTGGCCGCATAATTGTCGGCGGTAGCCTGATTGAAGTTATAATATTCATACGCAGCATTATCCACTATAAGCATAGCGCCAAGCTTTTCTACAGCAGGTAATTGCGGTTCGGGTTCAGGTTGCGGTTCAGGCGTAGTCTCTACCTGCGAAGAATCGGTGACAGTACTTTCTTCAGAAGACGTAACGTCGGGTATTTCATCGCCCTGCTGAACTTCTCCGTGCACCTGAACAGTGTTTATACCGAATGTGTTAGTTACCTTTGTATTTAGAGCCACAAATCCGTCGCGAAGCGGAAAGGTATCAGAAAACCAAAGACTTATTTCTTCGAAATAATCACCCGATGCCAACGATGAAAAAGAAAATTTCGGGAATTTTTTTAGTTCGCGTTTTTCTACCTCGGAATAACTCTCACGGAACACAGGAAGAATAGCCAGAATAGCCGCCGCTATCCACAACGTCAAAACAATGCGCATCATATTTATATCTATAATATGCTGAAAACGGAAGTTTTTGAGTAACTTCATATTATCGTCAAGCATCTTGCCATCGGTGTTTTCTACGCTATCATCCAATACGGTAATATTTTTAACAGACATAAGGCATATTCCTCCTTCCCATTATTTTTAAACTTGAATTTTTAGAATTGGAAATACAAAAACGGATTATAACTATCGCCTACAAGCGCGGCAGTTGAAAGCAGTAACAAAATAAGTGGAATAGCTATTCTACCAATGGTATAAATTACAGACACTGCTTTTTTATCCATATGTGTATATCTTATAAGACTACCGATTTTTCGTACAATCGGTGTAGATACAACCGCACTGAAGATAAGAATAAATACATTTGAATTCAAAAGGGTTGTAGTTTCAAAATCGGTAAACGCGTTGCCGTTTGCGCCAAACATACCGCGTAAAACCGTGAGTATATCTCCCATATTATCAAAGCGGAAAAGTATCCAGCCGAAATAAACGATAATTATAAGATATATATGTGATATTATACGGTCTTTGGCAAGCACGCGATGTAAAAACAATTTTTCTAAAAGTATAAATACAAAAAAATAAAGTCCCCACAGCACAAAATTCCAACTGGCGCCGTGCCAGAGCCCTGTTAAAAACCAGACCACAAACAGGTTAAGATACGTGCGTAATTTACCCTTTCGGTTACCACCAAGCGGTATATATACGTAATCGCGGAAAAAACTACCGAGTGATATATGCCATCTGCGCCAGAACTCGGTAACCGAGCGTGAAACGTACGGATAATCGAAGTTTTCGAGATAATGAATACCTATCATTCTACCCATACCAATCGCCATATCGGAATATGCCGAAAAGTCAAGATATATTTGTAAACTATACGCCAACACGCCAACCCACAGCGCTACTACACTGCTGCTTTCAAGCGCGTCACCGGTAATTAGAAATTTATCGGCAATATTACCCATCGCGTTAGCTAAAATTGCTTTCTTGGCAAGTCCAAAGCAAAAACGCCATATACCATCGGCTATATCCTGCTGTGTTGCGCGGCGTTCCATCAACTTTTCGTAAACGTCCTTGTATCTTACAATAGGTCCCGCTATACACTGATGGAAAAGACTTATGTATAAAAGCAACATCGGGAAACTCTTCTGCGCGGAAACGTCACCGCGATAAACGTCAACAACGTAAGACACAAGCTGAAACGTGTAAAATGAAATTCCTATCGGCAAAATTATATCAAGTGTACCTAAATCCCGCCCCACAAGAAGACCTATATTTTCAAGCACAAAAGACCCGTACTTAAAAAATCCAAGCAGACCGAGATTTACTACCGCCATCATAATAAGTCCAAGCTTTGCCTTTACACCGTGTGGTGTTTGTTTGTCGATATAAATTGATATAAGCCAGTCACATACTGTCATAAAAAGCAACAGCAAAACGTATATCGGCTCTCCCCACGCATAGAAAATAAGAGAGAATATAAGCATTACAATATTTCGCGCCTTGATAGTCCTTGCAAAATAGTATGCAATAAGATTAAGCGGTAAAAAGAAATACAAGAAAAACAGGCTTGAAAATACCATAATATTCCCTCCTTTTTGAACAAAACTATATTATTTTAATTGTACTATTTATTTGTGTGTTTTGTCAACACGAAAAGAAGAATTTTCACACAAAAAACGCACCCCTGTCATATCAATCAGACAGGTAATGCGTCTTTTGTGTATAATGAAACCAAAAATTACATAGGAACTATAAACGGTATACCAAAATAATCGGTAAGCGATACTACAACGTTGGCTGCGATTGCCTCTATATTATCACGTATCCATACGGCATCGGCATAATTATCGTGATATGCAAATTCAATAAGAACGCTCGGCGCACGTGTACGACGTACCTCTCCGAGTGAAGTAGTGGGTATTGTTCTAACATTTTGTGGCAAAGGATAAATCAGTTTTAAATTATTGGCAATTATCTCTGCCGCACGTTCCCCCCGCACACTTGTAGGATAATAGTAAACCTCCGTGCCTCGCCTGCTGCCATCCCCGCTGCCGGTAGCGTTTGAGTGAAGTGCTAAATGCAGGTCATAATTTCCCATATTTGACTGAGCAATTGATGAGGCGGCAGTCATATCGGGAGTATTGCGTGTAAACGATATACCGCTTGCATATAAATATGGTTCCATAGCATCAGCAATAAGGTTCATATAATATTCCTCATTGCCGCCTATTACATATGGGTTAAACTCCTGTGTAGACGGACTTAAATAAATACTTGGCATAAAAAATCCCCCTTCACCATTGTATGCAAGGGGGAAGTTTTTTATGAAATTTTAAATTATCCAATAACTATCTATTATATAATTTTGTCAACACAAGGAACACCGTCCCCTGTCTCCCCTTTTGATTCGTTAGCTTGACTTATTTCTGCATTAACCTTGTTAGCATCATCAAGCATCCACGTAAGTGAATAATTATCTTTGGTTATGGTAACACGCTTATTACCGTTAGATTTTTTTGAAAACTTGGTTTTAAAGCTGTTGCTTTTATTTTCAAACTCATTTTCACCGTTTGTAGAAAAACTATTGTCAATATCAGTCCATGAACCATTATCGTCGTAATGCACCGATTGATTGTACATTGCCGCCATAATGCTGCGGTCACTCATCAAAAAGTGTTTTGTG
>JAZNWJ010000002.1:0-2770 GCA_045593245.1 Acutalibacteraceae bacterium
TAGTGCCACTCTAAAATCGTCTTTACTAATACCCATAGTGTTGCAAACTGTATTAAGCAGTATCTTTCTGCGTTGAGCAAAGCAGGCTTTTACAAGACGGAAAAATTGCTTTTCGTCAGTTACCTCAACAGCTGGGTTTTCGCGCAAGGTGAGTTCAATTACTGCTGAGTCAACGTGTGGCGGGGGTAAAAACGAGGTTCTCGGCACGTTAAAAAGAGTTTTGATGGTTGAATAATAATTTACCGTAATCATAACCACACCCGCCGCACGCGAACCCACTTCGGCACAAAGGCGTTCAGCCGCCTCTTTTTGCACCATAACGGCAATTTTTTTAACAGGTAGGCGACTTTCAAGCAGCATGGTTATAACAGGTGTAGTGATATAATAAGGCAGATTTGCGCATATATTTATGGTGTCGCAGTCGCCGAACTCCTCAGCAAGAACAGATTTTAAATCCACCTTTAAAATATCGTTCCATATAATTTTTACGTTGTCGCAGTCAGCGAGTGTTTGCTCGAGCACGGGCTTTAGTCGGGTGTCAAGTTCTACCGACACCACCTTTTTACAGCTTGCCGACAGTTGCGCTGTCAACACGCCTGCACCCGGTCCTATTTCGAGCACGCCAACATTTGCGCCCGATACGGCAGCCGCCATACGGGGGCATATAGTATCATCTATTAAAAAATTTTGTCCCAAAGATTTTTTAAATAAAAAATCCTGTGACTGTAAAACGCTTTTTAAGTCTTTTTTATCAGAAATGTTCAATATATCACCCAAATCTCAATATGTACTTTCATTATATAAAATATTTATAAACCTTTCAAGAAATTTTTGGTGACAAAGGGTAGTTTGTGTGTTATAATATAAAAAATATTATTTTTGGAAGTGTATATTTAAAATGGATAACAGATATTTAGCGAACGTAATTGCCGAAATGCAACCTTTTTTTGATGAAAACGGTTTTAAAGAGGTTGACGGTGTTTATAAAAACGCCAAAAAGGCCGCATCGGTTGAATATAGCGATGAGCGCCAGATGTATATTCTAAAAACTGCCGATATTGGCGAAGACGGCACTTTTGAACTTTCTGAAGCAAATGCTTGGCTTTTTGACGATAGTCAGAACGCTAAAGATGCCGAGGCGGTTGGTATTGACTTTACTACAACACTTAAAGCAGAGCTTGGTATAAAGAGCAAGCGTGTTGTTTCTGTAGCAGTTGACCTTCCTACAGCATCAAAGGACGGCACGTATAACGTTACGGCTTTTACCAAAAAGATGCTTGATGTTTTCCCCGTGCTTAAGGATGAATACAAGGCGCACATAGCAGTTTACGGAAACTTTTTATATCTTAACTTCTTTGGTGAAAAATTGGTTCCTTTAATAAAATCAGTATTGCTTGAAAATAATAAAAAGAGCGTTAAAAAGCTTTTTGACGTTTTACAAAACGGATACCTACAGGGAGATCGTGATACCGTTAACGCAATAGTTGCAGTAGTTGCTGCGGCTTGCGCAAACGACGACACCGTAAAAGCAAATGCTGTTGCAGCACTGGGTGACAACAAGCACTTTGTTGATTCTGTTACACAGTTTATACCTGTTATATTATCTAATAAGAAGCTGTCTGCAGCTTTGTTAAAATAAATTTTAAAAGGTGGTTATTTTATGCCGTGGCTTATCGCATTAGTAGTAATATTTATTGTAGTTATTATTCCAAACGTACGTATTGTACCTCAGGCAACACAGTACGTAATTGAGTTTTTGGGAAAATACAAGTGCACATGGGATGCAGGTATTCACGTAAAAATTCCTCTGATTGAAAAAATTTCAAATAAAATCACTTTAAAAGAGCAGGTTATGGACTCTCCGCCACAGCCCGTTATTACAAAGGATAACGTTACTATGCAGATTGATACCGTTGTGTTCTTCCGCATATTTGACGCAAAGCTTTACACCTATGGTGTTGTTAATCCTATCCGTGCGCTTGAAAACCTTACTGCCACTACACTTCGTAATATAGTTGGTGATATGGAACTTGACGGCACTCTTACTTCGCGTGATATCATCAATACCAAAATGGCAGAGATTCTTGACGAAGCTACCGACCAGTGGGGTATGAAGGTAAGCCGTGTTGAACTTAAAAACATTATTCCACCCGCCGAAATTCAGAACGCAATGGAAAAACAGATGAAGGCAGAACGTGACCGTCGAGAAACGCTTTTGCAGGCTGAAGGTCATAAGGCTGCAGCCATTACTCGTGCAGAGGGTGACAAGCAGGCTATGATTTTAGCGGCTGAGGGTGAACGTGACGCTCGTATTGCTCGTGCCGAGGGTGAAGCAAAGGCGATTTACCTTTCCAAAAAAGCCGAGGCCGACGGTCTTATCGCTTTAAAAGAGGCAGGTGCAGATGCCGCAGTTCTTGAACTTAAAAAGTACGAGGCACTCGTGAATATGTCTAACGGCACCGCTGCAAAGCTTATTATCCCGACTGATGCTGTGTCAGCCGTTACAAACAATGCAATATTCTCTGAAACAACAGGTCTTGGTGACAACACAAAATCAGCACAAAAGCCAAAGAAAGCTCCCAAAAAAGACGAGTGCTGTGATTAAAGAAAAACTTAAAAGAACCTGCCAATAATGCACAAGTCCAGTAAAAACGGACAATAGAAAAAAGAGACCTCCTATGGTAGAATTAAAACAACTACCATAGGAGGATTTTTTATGCCCAGAGAATACAGACATATAAAACAATACGAAAACGAGATATTGCAATTA
>JAZNWJ010000003.1:0-91750 GCA_045593245.1 Acutalibacteraceae bacterium
TAGTATCGATACCGAAACGGGCTAGGGCGTTGAAAATGAATTAGTAATTGTAACCGTTGGGATTGAATCTTCGCATGACTGTGATGCACTTTCAACTGTTTGTATGCTTATGGGCAAAGAAAAAGGTCTTGAAATCATCGAAAACACGCCCGATACCGAGGCAGTTTTTATAAGTCGGGACCAAAAAATTACCCTTTCAAGCGGTCTTGCTCAAAAAAATGATGAAATTTACTTTAAATAGCACTATATTTATTCGCAAAAGTATGTTATAATAATTTTAATTATTTTGTTAAGAGGTTAAACTTATGGGTTTATTAAAAGCCATTTTTGGCAATTACAGTGAAAAAGAGATAAAGCGTGTTCGTCCGCTTTTAGATAAGGTATTGTCTTACGAAGAAGAATACCGCGCTTTTAGCGATGAAGAACTGCGCGCAAAAACCGACGAATTCAAAACCCGCCTTACCACAGGCGAAACTCTTGATGATATTCTACCCGAGGCTTTTGCCGTTTGCCGTGAGGCAGGCGACAGAGTTCTTGGTATGCGCCACTTCCCCGTTCAGATTTTAGGCGGTATCATATTGCATCAGGGTCGTATAAGCGAAATGAAAACAGGTGAAGGTAAAACACTCGTTGCTACTCTTCCTGCCTATCTTAATGCGTTGTCAGGCAAGGGCGTTCATATTGTTACAGTGAACGATTATCTTGCAAAACGTGACTCTGAGTGGATGGGTAAACTCTATCGCTTCTTAGGTCTTTCGGTTGGTCTTATCATTCACGGTATGACCAAGGACGAAAAGCGTGAGTCTTACGCCGCCGATATCACCTACTGCACCAATAACGAATTGGGATTTGACTATCTGCGTGATAATATGGTCACCTATAAAGAACACAAAGTTCAGCGCGAGCATAACTTTGCCATCGTTGACGAGGTGGACTCCATACTTATTGACGAAGCGCGTACTCCGCTTATTATTTCGGGACAGGGTAATAAATCTACCGACCTTTACGTTAAGGCAAATTCCTTTGCAAAATCACTTAAAAAGATAATCGTTAAGGAAATGGACGATAAAGCCAGCGACGAGGATGCCGCTTATGACGGCGATTACGTTGTAGACGAAAAGGCAAATACTTCGATACTTACTCCCGACGGTGTTAAAAAAGCCGAGGAGTTTTTCCAGATTGAAAATCTTAACGACAGTGAAAATATTGAAATCGCACACCACGTAAATCAGGCTATACGCGCCCATGGTGTTATGAAGCGTGACGTTGACTACGTTGTAAAGGATGGAGAAGTAATAATCGTTGACGAGTTTACCGGTCGTCTTATGTATGGCAGACGTTACAACGAAGGTTTACATCAGGCAATTGAAGCAAAAGAAGGCGTTAAGGTAGAGCGCGAGTCAAAGACTCTTGCTACCATCACCTTCCAGAATTTCTTCCGCCTTTATAACAAGTTATCCGGTATGACGGGTACTGCTATGACCGAGGAATCGGAATTTCAGGAGATTTATAAACTTGACGTTATCGAAATTCCTACCAACAAGCCGATTGCACGTATTGACGAAAACGATGCCGTTTACAAAACCGAAAAAGCCAAATTTAACGCGGTTATCGACCATATTGTTGAGTGCAATTCAAAAAATCAGCCTGTTCTTGTTGGTACGGTTACAATTGAAAAATCAGAACTTCTTTCAAGTATGCTAAAAAAACGCGGTGTAAAACACAATGTACTCAATGCTAAGCACCACGAAAAAGAAGCCGAGATTATCGCACAGGCAGGTGTGCCGGGTGCCGTTACAATCGCTACTAATATGGCTGGTCGTGGTACCGATATTATGCTCGGTGGTAATGCCGAATATATGGCAAAATCTGCGCTTCGTCACGATGGACTCAGCGACGAAATGATACTTGAAGCTACAGGTTTTGGAGAAACCGACAACGCCGATATCATCGCCGCACGCGAAAAGTATAAGGAATATTACAACAACTTCAAGGCGGAAATTGCTCCTTTTGCAGAAGAAGTAAGGCAGAGCGGCGGTCTTTGTATTATAGGTACCGAACGTCACGATTCGCGCCGAATCGACAATCAGCTTCGTGGTCGTGCAGGTCGTCAGGGTGACCCTGGTAGTACCAAATTTTATATATCTCTTGAAGACGATCTTATGCGTCTTTACGGTGGCGAGCGAATTGCCGCTTTGATGGGCACTATGAATATTGATGAAAATGTGCCACTTGAAAGTGGTATGCTTTCAAAGACCATAGAAAGTGCCCAGAAGCGCAAGGAAGGTATGAACTTTGCTTCACGTAAGAGCGTACTTGAATACGACGACGTTATGAATAAACAGCGTGAACTTATATACAATCAGCGTAACCGTGTACTTGACGGTGAAAACATCAAGGATACTGTTCTTAAAATGATTGACGATACCATTGATATTTACACAGGCATTTACTTAAGTGGCGACGAGTGGGATTTCAAGGGTCTTCGTGAGCATTTTAACGGTTGGATAATTGATAGTGATGATACACAATTTACCAGCGAAAAACTCTTGAATGCATTACCTCAGGAAATTTCCGAACAGTTAAAGGAAAAAGCTCATCAGAAATATGAAGAGCGCGAGGCAGATTTTGGCGAAAGCGTTATGCGTGAGGTTGAGCGCGTGGTACTTTTGCGCTCAGTCGACTCAAACTGGATGGACCATATCGATGCTATGGATCAGTTGCGTCAGGGTATTGGTCTGCGCGGCTACGGCCAGCATAACCCTGTTGTTGAATACCGCAATGAAAGTTACGATATGTTCTCGGCAATGACCGATTCAATACGTGAACAAACAGCAAAGCTTGCTTTGTCTGTACGAATCCGCAAAAACGAGGAAGTCAAGCGTGAAAAGGTTGCTGAGGAAACCTCCGGCGACAACAAGCCTTTAACAGTAAAAGGCAAAGGCGTTGTAAGCAAAAATGCGCTTTGTCCCTGCGGCAGCGGCAAAAAGTACAAGCGATGTTGCGGAAAAGACGAGGATTAAAATATGAGCAACTTTAAAAAGGCTTTAAAACTTTTTGCAACCTTCTTTAAAATCGGCGCATTCACATTTGGCGGCGGATATGCTATGATACCACTTATTCAGCACGAAGTGGCTGAAAAAAACAAGTGGATTACCGATGAAGATATTCTTGAAATTATTGCGATTGCCGAATCAACACCCGGACCTATCGCAATAAACTCTGCTACCTTTGTCGGTTATAAGGTGTGTGGTGTTCTGGGTTCTACGGCTGCCACGCTGGGTGTTGTTCTCCCGTCTTTTGTAATAATTTTGTGCATTTCATTTGTTCTTAAGGCTTTTCAGGAATTAAAGCCAGTGGCATACGCATTTATGGGAATCAGAGCCGGTGTGCTGGCATTGGTTATCAAGGCGCTTGTTTCTATGTTTAAAAAGTGCCCCAAAAATTGGGTGTCATATATCGTAATCGCTTTTGCTGCAGCTGTTGGAATACTAACCGATATTAACGCTTTTCTTATAATTATCGCTTCTGCTCTCTTTGGTATTATAACCTATTCAATTATTCGCAGGAGGGCCGATAAATGATATTTTTAGAACTTTTCTGGACGTTTTTTAAAATCGGTGCTTTTACCTTTGGCGGCGGATATGCAATGTTACCGCTTATACAAGAACAGGTAATACTTCACGGTTGGCTCACCGAAGAAGCCATTGTTAACTTTATCGCCGTAAGCGAAAGTACACCCGGTCCCTTTGCAATAAACATTGCAACCTACGTAGGTTCACAGGTAGGCAGCACCGCCTATAGTGGCATCGGCTTTGCGATATTGGGTTCAGCCGTTGCGACGCTTGGTGTTGTATTGCCATCCTTTATAGTTATTTTACTCGTTGCAAAATTTTATCAGCAATTCAAAAACAGTCACTCCGTAAAAGGTCTGATGACGGGGCTGAAACCCGCGGCAATCGGTCTTATTGCCTCAGCAGTTGTTTCTATGGCGGCTACTGTATTTATACCAAACGGTTTAAATCTTGCCGTATTTAAAGGCACAGAGTTTTATATTTCCGCGGTAATCTTTGCAGTGTGTCTTTTCCTTGTGTTTTTCAAACGCATAAAAATACAACCCGTAATTATAGTATGTATTGCTGCTGCTCTGGGAATTGCAACCGGATACGCTTTTAATCTATAAAAAATTTATACAAACAAAAAAGCACTCATCGTAAAGATGAGTGCTTTTGATTATTAAACGTTATTATTTCTTGCGGGCAATTACAAGCAATGCGCCTGCAAATGCTGCTACAGAAAGTACAGATGCCAGACTATCGTTTGTAGAGGGGCTCTTTGTACCTGTGTCGCCATTTACCATATTGCGATATTCTTCAGGCAATACCTTTGGTATAACCAAAGAAGCGGCTGATGCCTTTGTTTTGCCTTCTGCATCAACATAGGTTTCTTTACATTCGGTACACTTGTAGTGAGCTTTAGCGCCTTCTTTTCTATCGTCAGGCTTAACCTCATCTACTTTAACAATGTTATGAGTAGCTTTCTTTGTTACGTATGATGATTTAAATTCACAAATTTCACACTTGATTTCAGTCTCTTCATCAGTAGTACAAGAGTGTTTAGTAACAATCTTTCCTGTATCTACGTATACGTGGTCAGTACACATCCATCCACAATCAACGCATTTTGCATTTTCGTAATTGTGCTCCTCGACTGTACCTTCAGGAATAATGTTGCATTCATGATCAAGCTTATGTTCATTATTTATTTTACAAATAAAGTAGTGACCATTTGCATCGCGAACAACGATTACGCCTTCTTCATCCTCGTCCATAATACATTTGCCAAGACCTGTGTTGAGTTGCTCGTCGGTTACAGCACTTTCAAACGGAGCCATAACGTCAGGAGTGGTGTATTTGCCGTCACAAACCGAACAATGCCAATATTCTGCTCTACCATCTGCAGCGCAGTGACCCGGGTCTGCTTCATAATAGGTGTATTGATGTCCTGCAGGTGAACCAACGTTGGTAACTATGTACCAATCACACAATTTACATCTTGTATATGTACCGGGTGCGGTAAGACAGTCGCCGGGTTCAACGGTTGGCTGTGTCTGTGCATCACCGTCATGTTTACATTGCCATCCGCAATCAGCGCACTTATAAACGTCGTTACCGTCGCCTACAGGTTCGCCTTCGCCTTCAAGTACAAAATTATGGTTTATGCTGGTTCCTGTGCCATATGATTCAAAACCACAATCTTCACATTTCCAAAGGTGTTTCTCGCGATCTATTATTTCTACAAATTTACCGTGGTTTGCACGTAAGTCAGGTTTACCGTCTGCGCCTGTTACCCAAACGTTTTCCCAGTCCAACTTAGTTGCAACCTTTGCAATACCGCCACCCTGCATCTGCTCGGGAGTAACGTTGAACACCTTGCCTGTAAAGTCACGTGCGCCAAGTGTTGAACCACCTACATTGATTTTTCCGGTAGGAGCATCGGTATATATATTTGAGAAGTGTGATTCAAGCGCAGTGTGCTGAACACCGTTTGCGGTGGTGCAAGAAGTAGTTGCATAAGGAGTGATACCATATACTATACAATTAGAGAATGAGCACTTGTTTGTAACAGCAAAGCCGCCCAATCCACCATGTCCACCGTCTTTTGAAGTATCGGTCTGTGTTCCGATTTCATTTTGTGAAATAAAGTATTTCTCGTCAAGGTCTACAAAGCAGTTTTTAACGTTAACTTCACCGTTGTTGCCACCGGCATAACTGAAAGCGTAACCAAAAATTGCGCCTACACCACGACCATAACCGGCATTTTGAACCTCGAGATATGTATCGGTAATCGTGCAGTTTTCAATATTAAGTGCAGCAATACCATCACCCTTATAGTAACCTACAATACCACCGGCTGCGTCTTTACCAACAAAGTATGACAACTTAACATTTACGTTTTTAATGGTAACGTTACCCGAAGCACACGAAAAAAGGCCCGCATAAGTAGCTACCCCAGTATGACTGCACCAAGCACCATACACTGTAACGTTATTGCCGTCAAAATGGCCTTGGAAGCCAGGTGTGCCACCTGAGTGGTTTTTGCCGGAACTTTTAATCTTTTCAAGATTTTCTTCCAAAGTGCCGTCATAATTCAAATCGCCCTTTGAAAGGTCAAAGGCCTTGATACCGTCAGCAACCTTGTAATACTTGCCTGCAGTTTCATTACCTGAACCTTTACAAAGATAAACAAATTCCTCGGCAGAATCAATTATGATAGCATTTTCCCAACTGTCGCCCGTTTCACCATTGTCGGCAACATTGGTGTCCCAGTAAGTACTTGTGCTACCTGCTTCCTTTAGATACTCACCAAACTCAAGCAGGTCTATCGTTTCATCTGCGCAAACTGCATTTACGACAACACCGGTAAACATCGATGCCACAATCACAGCAAATGCCATTACGAACGCAAGTATTTGCTTACTGTTTTTAAATAATTTTTGCATAAAAACATTCCTTCCCAATGTGTAAAACATTTTTAGATACTATTTCATATACATTCTAATATAAATCACATAAAATTTCAACTATTTTTTTATATTTTTGTGGTTTTTTTACTATTTTTCTATATATTGTGATTTCTTGTCGCCATTAATGGTACTTGTTGTGATTATATTCCCCTTCTTTACATCATATTTATATTTTGTAGGGGGAATAGTTATGAGATTTCTTAAAAACTTTATGATTTTTTTACTTTGTTTAATTCTGAGCTGCCCATTTATCGTATCGGCTAACACCATTTCAAGCGAATGTGATATAACCGATTTGGAAATTCCGATTGATGCCACCGTTACCGACGCGGCAATCGGAACTCAGCTTGATATAAAAGCAAAATCTGCAATACTTATGGAAGTAAATACGGGCAGAATTTTATACGAGCAAAATGCTGACGAAAAACTTCCGCCCGCATCCATTACAAAGATTATGTCGCTGTTGCTTGTTATGGAAGCAATAGCAGATAAAAAAATATCGGTAGAAGACGTAATAACCGCAAGCGACCACGCCTGCAGCATGGGCGGCTCACAAATCTGGCTTGAACCGGGCGAGACCATGACGGTAGACGACCTGCTTAAAGCCGCAGTCATCGCTTCGGCAAACGATGCGACGGTGGCATTGGGTGAACATATTGCAGGCAGCGAAGAAGGTTTTGTGGCAATGATGAATGCCCGCGCAAAAGAGCTGGGTATGACCAACACCAATTTTGTAAACGCCACAGGCCTTGATGCCGAAGGTCATATCTCCTCGGCGCACGACGTGGCAATTATGTCGGCAGAACTTATAAAGCACGACCTTATTAAAAACTATTCCACCGTCTGGATGGACACCTTGCGTGATGGCAAAAGCGAGCTTGTAAACACCAATAAGCTCGTTCGCTTTTATGAAGGTACCACAGGACTTAAAACGGGTACTACCTCGGGCGCGGGGTACTGTCTTTCGGCTACAGCCGAAAGAGGCGGGCTCGAACTTGTGGCGGTTATTATGTCGGGCGATACTTCCAACGACCGTTTTAACGGCGCAAAGAAACTACTTGACTACGGCTTTGCGAATTACGAATATACAAATATAAAGCCGCAACTTGACGTGGATGAAATTGATATTAAAAACGGTGTTCAAAAAACGGTAGGAATAAAAACGCAACAAAACTTTGGCGCATTGCTTAAAAAAAGCGAATCGGCGGCGGTAACGCAACAAATAAATCTCAGGCAGGATATTACCGCACCGGTCAAAGAGGGCGAGGTTATCGGCACGGTGGATTTTTATCTTGACGAACAACAGATAGGCAGTGTAGACATAATTTCGTCCGAAAACGTCAACAAGATGAGTTTCTTAACCGCTTTTTTGTGGATTTTAGACGGATTACTGAAATAAAATTAAAATTTTTTGTGAAATTTTGTGTAATATGCTTGCAAATCTACAAAAAATAATGTAGAATAAGTTTAACCAAGATGGAATTTTATATCCTGTCTTCAATAAAACAAAAGGATTGATTGAATGTCTGTTAAATTCAGTAGCGCGTATGCTAAAGATTTTATACGCGAAAACGACATAAAAGGTCTTGTTGGTCAGGTAGCTGACGCCCATAAAACCGTAAACGAAAAAAGCGGTCTGGGTAACGACTTTTTAGGTTGGGTTGATTTGCCATTTAATTATGACAAAGAAGAATTTGCCCGCATTAAAGCGGCCGCAAAGAAAATACAGTCCGACACCGACGTTCTTATAGTTATAGGTATCGGCGGCTCATATCTTGGTGCCCGTGCGGCTATCGAGTTTTTAAAGGGCCCTTACTATAATACGTTGCGTGACGGTGCCCCCGAAATTTATTTCTCGGGCAACAGCATAAGTGGTTCTAACCTTGCAGATTTGCTTAAAATTTGCGAAGGTAAGCGTGTATCTGTAAACATTATTTCAAAATCAGGTACCACCACCGAGCCTGCGGTTGCATTCCGTGTGTTCCGCAAACTGTTGGAAGAACGCTACGGTGAAGAAGAGGCGGCACGTCGCATTTACTGCACAACAGATAAAGCCCGCGGCACACTTAAAGCTTTAGCTGACGAAAAGGGTTATGAGTGCTTTGTAGTGCCCGATGATGTAGGCGGTAGATTTTCTGTTCTTACAGCGGTTGGTCTTTTACCAATTGCAGCAGCAGGATGCGATATTGACGCTTTAATGGCAGGCGCACAGGCTGCGGCAAAAGATTATAATATAGAAAATATTGACGAAAATCCGTGTTATCAATATGCGGCTTTGCGTAACGCTTTTTACCGCAAGGGTAAGTCGGTTGAATTGCTTGTGTCATACGAGCCACGATTTACAATGATGGCAGAATGGTTTAAGCAATTGTTTGGCGAAAGCGAAGGCAAGGACAACAAGGGTCTCTTCCCTGCTTCGGTTACCTTCTCTACCGACCTTCACTCTATGGGTCAGTTCGTTCAGGACGGCGCACGTATAATGTTTGAAACGGTAGTAACCATCGGCGATAACGGTAGCGACGTTGTTATAGAGCGTGAAGACAACGACGGTGACGGTCTTAATTTCCTTGCAGGTAAGACAATGTCTTTCGTTAACGAAAAGGCTTTTGAGGGTACGGTTCTGGCTCACACCGACGGCGGTGTGCCAAATCTTGTAATCTCGGTTGACAAGGCCGACGAGGATAACTTGGGCCGTCTTATCTACTTCTTTGAAAAGGCTTGCGCTATATCGGGTTATATGTTGGGTGTAAATCCATTTGACCAACCGGGTGTTGAAAGCTATAAAAAGAATATGTTTGCGCTTCTCGGTAAACCGGGATACGAAGATATGAAGGCTGAATTGGAAGCAAGGCTTTCAAAATAAAAACCATAAAAAAGTAAAATAACCGTGCTATGCGCGGCAAATATAAAGTAGTTGTTTTATATGATTAAACTTATTATCGGATATAATGGTGCAGGCAAAACCAAGCGTTTGGTAGAACTTGTAAACTCAGCTGCTGAAACCAGTCTTGGCAACGTTGTATGTATAGAAAAGGGCGGCACACTTACATTTTCCGTTAGCCATAAAGCCCGTCTTATTTACGCTGACGATTTTTCAATCTGCGGTTATGATGAATACTATGGTCTTCTTGCAGGTGTAAAGGCAGGTAACAACGATATTACGCATATCTTTGGTGACGCTACACTCCGCATCGGCTCACGTGACTACGGCGAGCTCGCTGCATTCCTTAAGAGACTTGCAAAAATTGAAGACGTTGAATTTGTATTCACCATCTCTTGTGACGAAGCAGAACTTCCCGCAGAAATTTTTGAAGTTGCTGAAAAAATCTAATTTAATTAAACTTAAAATACAAAACACCTCTGCATAAAGCAGAGGTGTTTTGCTTGTGTGGCAATCCACGTCGCAACAGATGTCATTGTTACGTCGCAATAGTTTGGCGACCAACGTTATAATAGCCGATATTCGTCTAAAAGCCAATAGTCGTTTTTCGTCTTGTTAAAATATTGTTGGTGATATTTATGACAATTCCTGAAAAACTCAAAGCATTAAGAGAAGAACACCCTGAACAACTTAATCAAACTGAACTCGGCAAAAGACTTAATAAAAGTCAACGAGCCATATCAAGACTTGAAACCGGTGAAGCACATTTGCAAGATGATGACCTTATTGCCTACTGCAAATTTTTTAACGTTTCTGCTGATTATATATTAGGTCTTCCCGATTTACCGTATCCGAAAAGATAATTTAAAATGATTGTGTAGGGAACGACCTATGTGTCGTTCCATTTGTTGCGGCACGGCACACAGGCACGTGCCCTACGATATTTTTACTAAAAAGTTCCTTGCAAAACGCAAGGAACTTTTTGTTTTATTTATCAAGATAATCACAAGCAGCAAGTGCGGCAACAGCACCGTCGGCGGCCGCTGTTGCTACCTGACGGATTCTTTTGGTGCGGCAGTCGCCCGCAACAAAAATACCATCGGCATTGGTTATACAATTTTCGTCAGAGGTTACGTACCCTCTGTCATCAAGATTTATGATATTTGAAAACGCCTCATTCTGAGGAATAAGGCCAATTGCAACAAACATACCGTCAACTGTAAGTTGTTTTTCGTTGCCGCTCTGGTCGACAATGGTAATACCAGTGAGTGTGGTATCGCCCAACACACCCTTTACGGTGTGGCCGAGGATAACCTCAACGTTATCTTTTGCCGCTAACTTTTCTTGTAACTTTTGCTCACCTGTAAGGAAGTCAAGGTTTTGAACAACGTAAACTTTTTTGGCCAAATCGGCAAGAAGTATCGCCTCTTGAAGCGCAGAGTTGCCGCCGCCAATAACTGCTACATCTTGTCCTGCATAAAAAGCGCCGTCGCACACTGCGCAAAATGATATACCCTCGCCAACAAATTCTTCTTCGCGGTCGAGTCCTAACATACGGTGCTTGGCACCTGTTGCAATGATTACAGTTTTGCCTTCAAAATCACCGCTGTCGGTTACAACGGTTTTAACGTCGCCCTGCTTTATTTCCAAAACCTCGGCGCACTCAACCTCTGCGTCAAGTCCCAATGCTTGCTCAACCAATTTTTCAGCAAATTCGTTGCCCGTAACTTCGGCAAAACCTGGGATGTTTTCTACCTTTGGTGAAAAGGTAATCTGACCGCCAAAGGAGCCTTTTTCGATAACAAGAACACTCTTATTAGCGCGACGCGCATATATTGCCGAGGTAAGACCGGCGGGGCCGCCGCCTATAATTATAATATCATACATTTTTATAATTCCTCATTATTAAAATGACGGGAGGGCACATAGGCCCTCCCCTACATTTTTTATTAATTATGCATTAAGATATTTTTTGATATCTGAAACGCCTGTGTATTTTACTGCATTGCCGTTTTCAACAACCACAAGTGTTGGAGCCTGCTTTATGCCGAGAGCATTTACTGCCTCTACGTTTTCGTTAGCAAGAAGCTTGTTAAAGATTACGCCTGCTTTATCAAGAATTGATACTGCGATTTTGCAGTTAGGACAGGTTGCAGTTGTGAAAAGATAGTTGCCGTCAGCAAGTACAGCGTCGTTCTTTTCTTCACACTCACAAGCCTCTTCCTTTACGCCGTCGTGGGTAAGCTTGGAATTTTCAATATCGTAAACCTTACGATCTTTAAATTCCTGTGACTTACCGTCGTTCCAGTTTTGAACAGGACGGTAGTAACCTGTAATACGGCTGTAAACCTCGGTCTTTTCACCACATTCAGGACAGGTGTACTCTTCGCCCGAGATGTAACCGTGATTCTTACATACAGAGTATGTCGGAGACATTGTGTAGTAAGGCAAACGATAGTTTTCAGCAATCTTGCGAACCAAGTTTGCAGCAGCCTTCCAGTCAGGAAGCTTTTCACCCAAGAATGCGTGGAATACTGTACCCGAAGTGTAAAGTGTCTGGAGTTCATCCTGAACGTCAAGAGCCGAGAAGATATCTTCGGTATAGCCAACAGGTAAGTGTGAAGAGTTGGTGTAGTAAGGTGTCTCGCCAGGGCCGCGACCTGCTGTAATGATGTTTGGATAGTGCTTAAGGTCGTGCTTAGCAAGACGGAAAGCAGTTGATTCTGCAGGAGTAGCTTCAAGGTTATAGAGGTCGCCATACTGCTCCTGATAGTCAGAAAGACGCTCACGCATATGGTTAAGAACATCTTTTGTAAACTGCTGTGTCTTTTCGTGTGTTAAGTCAACACCAAGCCACTTAGCATTAAGACCAACCTCGTTCATACCAACAAGACCAAGTGTTGAGAAGTGGTTGTTGAATGTACCCAAATATCTCTTGGTGTAAGGATAAAGACCTGCATCAAGAAGTTTTGTGATAACGGTACGCTTAACGTGGAGTGAACGAGCAGAGATATCCATTATCTTGTCAAGACGAGCATAGAAATCTGCCTCATCCTTTGCAAGATAAGCAATACGTGGCATATTGATAGTAACAACGCCTACAGAACCGGTTGATTCACCGCTACCAAAGAAGCCGCCTGACTTTTTGCGGAGTTCACGAAGGTCAAGACGAAGTCTGCAGCACATTGAACGAACGTCACTGGGTTCCATATCGCTATTGATATAGTTAGAGAAATAAGGTGTACCGTATTTTGCGGTCATTTCAAAGAGAAGCTTGTTGTTCTCGGTTTCAGACCAGTCAAAATCGCGTGTGATTGAGTATGTAGGAATTGGATACTGGAAGCCACGACCGTTGGCATCGCCTTCGATCATAATTTCGATAAACGCTTTGTTTATCATGTCCATTTCTTTCTTACAATCTTTATACTTAAAGTCAACTTCCTTGCCGCCTACGATACAGTTGAGCTCTGCAAGGTCAGCAGGCACTGTCCAGTCGAGAGTAATGTTTGTAAATGGTGACTGTGTACCCCAACGAGAAGGAGTATTTACACCATAGATAAAGCTCTGGATGCACTGCTTAACTTCTTTATATGAAAGATTATCAATCTTTGCAAAAGGAGCAAGATAGGTATCAAACGATGAGAATGCCTGTGCGCCTGCCCATTCATTCTGCATAATACCAAGGAAGTTTACCATCTGGTTGCAAAGGGTTGAAAGGTGGCTTGCAGGAGCAGAGGTAATCTTGCCGGGTACGCCGCCAAGACCTTCTTGAATGAGCTGTTTAAGTGACCAACCTGCGCAGTAACCTGTAAGCATAGAAAGGTCGTGGATGTGAATGTCAGCATTGCGGTGAGCGTTGCCGATTTCATCATCATATATTTCAGAAAGCCAATAGTTAGCTGTAACTGCGCCCGAGTTTGAAAGAATGAGACCACCTACAGAATATGTAACGGTAGAATTCTCTTTTACACGCCAGTCATTTATATTAAGGTAGTTATCTATAATTGCCTTATAGTCAACCATTGTAGCGTTTATATTACGAACCTTTTCGCGCTGACGACGATAAATGATGTATGCCTTTGCAACATCATCGTAACCTGCTTTAATAAGAACAGATTCAACGCTGTCCTGAATATTTTCAACAGTGATTTTACCATCCTCAATTTTATCGGTAAAATCTGCTGTAACTTTAAGCGCCAAAAAGTCGATTACGTCCTGATTGTAATCCTTGTTACAAGCTTCAAACGCTTGCTTGATTGCGTCGCTAATCTTTTGGATGTCGAAATTTACTAATTTTCCATCACGTTTAATTACGTTATACATATCTTGTCCCCTTCTCTTTATTTTTTCCTCATCAGAGGTGAGCAAGATACATTATATAGTTTATTTTGTGGTTTGTCAATAGTAAAAACCACAATATTTTGTGTTAAATTCCACGAATTTCCACTTTGGGTATCATATCTTGTGCCTGACACCGCATAACTTCTAAGGTTTCGCAATTTACTGCTGATAAATTGTTTTTTATAAGATCACCCGAATCGATAAAGTTTTGCAAAAAATATTTATCGGCACCCATAATCCACTCTGATATTTTTTTAATATCCTCTACCGTGTGATATTCGTTTACAACGGTGGTGCGGAACTCAAAGTCGATTTTCTTTTGAAGTAACAATTTCACACTCTTTTCTACGTTGAGCAAATCTTCTTCCGAGCAATCAGCGGTAAGAAGATATTTTTCCTTGCAGTTTTTAATATCCATGGCGACGTAGTCTATATCTCCGCTGTCTATAAGCGCTGCAAGTCGCTCGGGGTATGAACCGTTGGTATCAAGCTTTACCAAAAAACCCAGTTCTTTTACCTTTTTTATGAATTCGGGTAAATCTTTGTGCATTAAAGGTTCGCCACCCGTAATACATACGCCGTCAAGCACACCCGTGCGCTTTTTAAGATAGGCTAAAATTTCTTCCTCACTATAAAAATGGTTATTATCTATATGTGTCACAAGCGACGCATTATGACAAAACGGGCAGCGAAAATTGCACCCTGCTGTAAACAGGGTGCAAGCGGTTTTTTCGGGATAATCGAGTAATGTTAATTTTTGAAATCCGCTGAATTGCATTTTTATTTTCCTCGTGTAATTTAGTTATCTGCCGCAAATTGCTCTGCTATTGCCTTTTTGCTGTCGGGTCTTGAATCACCGTGACGCACAAAGCACATTGTTACAAATGATGCAAGTGAAAATACTACTGCGTAGGGGAACAGAACTTCATATCCCCACCATTTAATAAGCCAACCCGAAAGCAATGGTGTAACAATCTGAGCTGCCATAGAAAACGTATAATAATAGCCTGTGTATTTACCTACGTCAGAGCCGGTACACATCTCTACAACCATAGGGAATGAGTTTACATTTATCGATGCCCAACCAATACCTATTATGCCAAACATTACGTACATAATCCATGGATTCTGGGTTGCGGTCTCAGCATCTACAAAAATCGCAACGGTATAACAAATTGTCATAAGAACTATACCAACCAAAACGGCCTTTTTTCTGCCAATTTTGCTTGATAAAAATCCGAGAGGAACAAATGCAGCTATTGCCGCAACGGTAGCGACGGTCAGGAACATAGAGGATGCACCGAGGTCGATGTTCCATATTTTTATACAGTATCTTGAGAAGGTTGTTGTAACACCATTGTATGCGGTATACCACAAGAACACCGAAAGCAAGATAAGTACAAGGCTTGCTATAATGGGTTTAGAAAGTTTTGTTCCTTTACCTGTCTCTTGCTCTTCTTCGTCTTTGATGTTTGTTTCAGCCAGCACCTTGTTTTCTTTTACGGTAAGCACCATAATAAGAACCGATACGAGCATAAAGGCGGCTATTATTAAAAATACGGGAGTAAAAGATTGGTTGGATGCATATACCTTTTTTTCTTCACCATTTACAATGATGGTTTCGCTCTTTAGCATAAACATCATTAAAATAGTCGCAAAAATACCACCAACATAGCCAACGAGATTTATAATAGCGTTACCCTTACTGCGAAGCGGCTTTTCGGTAACGTCAGGCATATATGCCACAGCAGGCGAACGGTAGGTTGCCATTACAATAAGCAATGCCATAAGAGTAATAATAAAGCCCCAAAAATTAACTTTGTTTTCAAAGTATGCTAAAACACAAAGCAAAATCACCGAGCCAATTGTACCATAAAGTATATAAGGAGTACGTTTGCCAAGTCTTGTGTGTGTTTTGTCAGACAACTTACCAAAAAGAGGCAGCATAAACACCGCCAACACGTTATCTGCCGCCATAAACGCATTTGCAACAGGGGTATCAAGCTTGAATTTTTCCTCTAAAACATATGGTATTACCTGATCATAAAACTGCCAGAAGGCAAGAATTGCCATAAACGCAAAGCCTATAAGTATAGTGCGTTTGTAATTTAACTTCATTTTTATTTCCCCTTAAATAAGTTCTATTATTGCAGCAAGGTTACCGCGTTTACCACCGGTTGCTCTGTGTGAATGAAGTTTATCTGCATTACAACAGGTGCAAATATCGCTTATATCAATATTTTCTTCCCGTATACCAGCCGACAATAAAATATTTTTATTTGCGGCAACAAGGTTTAACATAAAATGATTTTCGTCTCTTCCCTCTCGGAATACATCGGTAATATCAATTCCGCTATCAATAAAGGCGTCAAAAACAGGTGTATCAACCTCATAGCAGTTTTGACAGATACACGGACCTATTGCGGCGATTATATCATCGGGATTACAGCCGAATTCATTTACCATTTTTTCTACAGTTACTTTTCCAATCTGACTAACGGTGCCTCGCCAACCCGCATGAGACGTAGCGCAAACGCGCTTTACGGGGTCGCAGAACAAAAGCGGAGTGCAATCAGCATACTGTGTTACAAGCGCAACACCCGATTCATTGGTTATTAGTCCGTCAACGTCGGTAAAACTCGATTTTATATAACCCGTTCCACAATCAGCCTTTGTAACCGCTCGAACGTTGTTGGTATGAGTCTGTCGACTCAGCACCAAATTTTCAATATTTATTCCTACAGCACCACAAAGACGACGGTAGTTTTCTTCAACAGCGTCAAAGTCGTCGCCGCCCGAAAAACTTGTGTTCATTGTAGCAAATTGTCCTTCGCTTACACCACCAAGGCGTGTTGAAAATATGTGTCGTACGGCGCCGCACGCTTCGAGGCGAGGAAAGGTTATATAAACCAATTCGCCCTGCTTATTGATTTTTAAATTATTGCTGTTCATTGGCCGCCTCAATCTCTTCTAAAAGTCGGTTTGATTTTATAATTAGCCTGTTAAGGGTGGATTTACCCAGACGATCAGTGATTTTTTCAAATGCTTCTTTAAACTGGGGTGGTCTGTGTTCGGGCGAATGGGTATCACTTGCCATATACGATACGTAACCGCCCTTTATGATTTTTTCACAAATCCTCGCATAATCTTTTGAAACTACTCCACCGGCATTTACGTGTGCTATCGCATATCCGTCCGAAATAAGTTTCAATAGTTTTTTAAATCCCGGTACTTTGCTGTATCTTTCAATATGGGCAAGTATTGGAACAAGTCCCTGACGCTCGCCTATATCCATTATATCCTGCAGAACAGTTTTGGTAATGGGTGCGCCATACGGTAACTCTAAAAGCAGGTAGTTTGTACCGCTTATTGCAAACTGTTTTATTGCGCTGCTTTTTCCCATACCATTAAAATATCTCAATTCACAACCGAGATATATGTCCGGTAATTCTTTATATCGCACTTCGTTTTTCAGGTCATAATATGCCGACGTTACTTTTTCTGTAAATTCTTCAACATTATCGGTGTCGGGATAAAAATGTGGCGTTGCTATAACGTGTGTTACGCCCTGCTCTTTTAACATTTTAAGCAGTTTTATTGCCGTTTCCATATCCCTTGCGCCATCGTCAACATCGGGTAATATGTGCGCGTGTACATCAAGAAAAGTCATACTTTACCTTCTTTGTAAAAAATCGGGAAAACGCCAAGGTTCTCCCGATTTGATAATAATTGTTGCTACTGCTGGTTTACGGTTTCTTCAGGACTTTGAAGAGTTGGCTTTGAGCCATAGCCGTAACCGTAACCGTATCCGTATTTTGAATAACCGAATTTACGGTAACCATACTTTCTATATCCGTACTTACGATAACCATATCTTCCCCCCGATTTTGGGTTGGCAGCATTCATAATCGCGCCCAATATGTTTATATCGGCAAATTTTGCCGCCTCTATTGCGCGGCTTATAGAATCGGTAGGTGTAACCTGATCTTTAACAACAAGAACAAGACCTGCGGTTTGCGGCGCAATAACCAAAGCGTCGGTTACAACGTCTACAGGTGGCGTATCTATAATTACATAGCTGTATTCTTTACCCACCGTTTCAACCAGTTCTTTAAATCTTGCCGAACCCAAAAGTTCTGATGGATTAGGCGGCACCTGACCCGCGGTAATAACGTCAAAAGTGTCGCTTATGTGGTTTATCACTTCTGAATATTTGTTAAAACCTGCAAGAACATTAGAAAGACCGACATTGTTTTCTATCTTGAGTTTTTTGTGAATAGAGCTCTTACGCATATCGGCATCGATAAGTAATACTTTGTCACCAAGCTGAGAAAAAGCAATTGCCATATTAACAGACGTGGTAGATTTACCCTCACCTGCTTCAGGGCTTGTAATGCCAAAAACCTTGGTTTCGCTTGAGGCAAGCAAAAAAGTAAGGTTTGTACGAATGGTTTTGTACGCTTCTACTACCGCAAAAGGAACGTGGCGTGATTCGCCTATGTTCATAACGGTGGAGCTTTTATCGGATTTTTTCTTAATAACCACTGCCATAACCTCCTCTGCCTCTTTTTTTACGATATGCGCTTGAATCTGCGTTCTCAAAATCCGGAACAGCACCTAACAGCGGAACTTCGAAATTGTTTGCAAAATCCTCTTCTCCCTTGATGGCGCGATTGGTCGACTCAATAATAAACAGCACAATATATGCTACTGCTACGCCAACAACACCCGCCACAGCGGTAGAAGTCATTGTTCTCGGATGAGTTTTTGAAGCCTTTACGGCAGTAGATGCAACCTTAGCTCTTGAATGAGGAACAAATTCAGGTATGTATTCACAGGAAATTTCTACAAACTTGTTTGCTATGCGCATCGCTTCTTTTGGGTCGGTGCTTGAGAAGGTTACGTCAATAAAAAGCGTATCCTCACCCCTTCTTGCGACAGTAGCTCTGGTCATAAGATTTTGATAATTATAATTCTTTCCAAGCTGATCAGCAAGATCTTTATAAATATCGGGTGTTTTCAAAATATCTATTACTGTTTCTGCAAGGTAAAGTGATGCCGAAAGGTCGCTTGCCGAAACAGTACTCTTGTCGCTGTATACTGTTACAGCACCGTTCGTTGCAATTATTGACGCAGTGGCACTGTATGACGGAGTGATAAAGAATTTACAATAACCGAATACCGCTACCGCGCAAACCACTGCTGATAACAGAAGTATCCATATTCTACGCCATGCCAGCATAACGAGATCCATAATATTTATAGTTTTTTCTTCCATTTTTCTCCTCTTTTCAGAACGAAATCATAAAATTTAGCATGTACAATTTATAATACCATCTTTACTCTACTTTTGCAAGGGGTTATTTTGCGTATTGGGTATATAATTTAATCTGGTCATAAACGGTTGGCCACAGGCTCGGACCTTTAAGCGTTACGCAGACATATTCGGTACCGTCATCACTTTTACCAAATGATGCTATGCAATAACCCGATTCGCCAACGTAGCCTGTCTTGCCGCCCAGTATATCCGAACCCTCAGGCTCGGTTCCATACATATAACTGAACAACGTACTTGTAAGAGGTATGCCATCCGTGTGCTGCGGTGTGGCTGCTGTTGTATATTGATAAGTAGAGAGTATCTCGCGGCACAATTCATTTTTCATTGCCGCACGTACAATAACCGCCATATCTTCGGGTGTTGTATAATGATTTGCGTCAAAAAGTCCGCTCGCATTTGCGAAATGTGTGTTACGAAGACCTAATTTCTCCGCTTTTTTATTCATCAGTTTTACAAACTCTTCTTCACTACCGGCAATTTTAATAGCAATGCCCGCTGTGGCATCAGCGCCCGAAGGCAATATTGCGCCATAAAGCAGATCGGTCATATTAACAGCTTCACCGTTGGCGTAACCTGCCATAGTTGCTTCCTGCACATAAAACGGATCGGTAATTTCATAACTGAAGGTAAACGTATCATTATAATCAGTTATATAATCGACTGCGGTCAGAATTGTCATTATCTTGGTAGTGGATGCGGGATAGCATCGCTCGGATGCGCCGCGGGCTGCAACCACCAAATTTGCATCACAATTTACTACAATAATATTCTGACTGTTTATATCAGAGCCTATCTGCTGGGTATCATCATTGTATTTTGCATAATAATCAGATTCAGGCTGGTCTTCTTTTTTTACGTCACTTGTCGTATTATCTGTAATCTGAACGTCACTGGATGATTGTGGCTGGTCTTCTGTTTTTTCAGGAACAGCAATTACAATTATAAGCGCCACAACCAATAAAACTGCAACAACGTAAACCCACGGTTTTAATTTGTAAACCCCGCCGTAAATCTTTTTGGAATTGTCTGAAGATGTAGTCTTTTTAATCGTTTCTGATTTTCTTTCAAGACTCTTTTCAAGGGCGGAAAAATATTCGCCATAATCTTTGTTATTAAATTGTTGGGACATTTTTCTCACCCTTTCTGTTTTTACACAACAATCTTCCCCTCAAAGCCAAGGGGAAGATTTAATTATTTAAATAATTCTAAAATTTACGTCCTGAGCCGCCTCCGCCAAAAGAGCCTCCGCCACCGCCGAAGCCACCAAAGCCGCCTGATGAGCCGCCAAAGCCGCCACCATGGTGATTGTATCCACCACTAAAAAATCTTGGTGAGCCAAATATAAACAAGCCGCCGCGACGACCAAAAATCGACATATAAATCGCTACCAGAATAAGCAGCACTATCCACGAAATTAAAACCTCGCCCGCCGAACTTGTGTCGTTTTGTGCATCGGGCAAAAGTTCTATCGGTACATAATTTTCCGATGGTTGTATGCCATATTCAATATAAATTTCATTGATAATAGCATTGTAAACATTCGCAAGTCCCGCCGAAAAATTATCACTTGCAAAATACGAAATACCATAAGTATCTATTATTCTGCCTGTTTTACTGTCGGGGAGGGCGCCTTCGAGTCCATAACCTACGGCAATATATATTTCACGGTCAGATTCTGACAGCAAAATAACAACACCGTTGTTCTTGTCTTTCTGTCCTACACCCCACTGTCTTCCGATTTCCAAAGCATAATCTTCTATGGGCTCGCCGTCAAGACTTTCCACTGTTACAACTATCGCTTGCGCTGTAGTTGCCTCCTGCAATGCCACACCTTTTTTATATATGGTGTCTGCATCTGCATCGGTTAAAACTTCGGCAAAGTCGTTGACAAAAAACTTTTCGGTGGGGGTTGGAAATTGCTCGTGCGCCTCTTTACCGCAAGCGGACAAAGAAATTATCGTAATTACAACCAGCAAAAATGCCGCTACCCTTAAAAACTTATTTTTCATATTAGTCAAAACTTACCTGTGGTACCTGATTTGCAGCTTCGTCTGCTTCGAAATATTCAACCTGTTCAAAGCCAAAAATTCCTGCCGCTATACTTCCCGGGAAACGACGAACCGCCTTGTTATAAACCTGTGCCGCATCATTGTAGTCCTTACGCGCTACAGCAATACGATTTTCTGTACCTGCAAGTTCATCCTGCAAAGCGATATACTGTGTATTTGCTTTAAGTTCAGGGTAAGCCTCGGTTACAGCATTTACCCAGATATCAATCGCGCTATCAAGTGCTGCACTGGCTTCGGCCTGTTCACCCGCGCTTGTAGCGGCTGCAACCTTGGAACGTGCCTCTGTAACCGCAGTAAAGGTTGACTGCTCGTAATCCGAATAACCTTTAATAGTTTCAACAAAGTTGGGTATCAGGTCGGCACGACGCTGAAGCTGTACCGATATTGTGGATTGTGCGGTTTTTACTGCCTCTTCCTTGTCAACAAATCCGTTGTATGAAGTTATAAGTGAAATCGCAATGATTGCCACCACTGCAATAACAGCTATTATAGCAATTAAACCTTTTTTCATTTTTGTATCTCCTTTACAAATTCTTCTATACGTCGAAGTGCTTCAATTATGTGCTCCGTGCTGTAACAATATGATGCACGCACAAAACCTTCTCCTCCCTTGCCAAATGCCGTGCCTGGTACTACCGCCACGTGCTTTTCCTGAAGCAATTTTTCACAAAATTCATCACTTGTAAGACCTGTGCTTTTAATGCACGGAAAAGCGTAAAAGGCGCCTTTGGGCTCGCGGCAGGTAAGACCTGCCTTGTTAAATCCGTCAACAATAAGTCTGCGACGTCGGTTGTATTCTGTCTTCATATCGGCAACCGCTTCATCACCGTTTTTTAAAGCCTCAATTGCGGCGTACTGCGCCGTAGTTGGCGCGCACATTATTGCAAACTGGTGAATTTTGGTAACCTGAGAAATAATCTCTTGCGGTCCACAGGCAAAGCCCAAACGCCAGCCTGTCATAGAAAAGGTTTTCGAAAAACCGTTTATCAATATTGTGCGTTCACGCATACCTTCTATTGATGCGATTGATACGTGAGGTTTTTCAGCAAAAGTAAGTTCCGAATAAATCTCGTCCGAAATCACAAGAATATTAGTATCACGCAAAATTTCAGCCAAAGCTTCTAAATCCTCGCGCTCCATAATAGCGCCCGTTGGATTACAGGGATATGGCAGTATGAACGCCTTGGTTTTTTCGCTTATAGCATTTTTAAGTTGCTTCGGTGTAACCTTAAAATCATTTTCAGCAAGTGTTTCAATTATTACAGGTGTGCCGCCACAAAGCTCGGTTATAGGTTCGTAGCACACATATGATGGCTGAGGAATTATGACCTCGTCGCCCGGTGTAATAATAGCGCGAAGGGTCGCGTCAATTGCTTCACTGCCACCTACCGAAATCAGCACTTCGTGCAACGGATCATAACTTACACCGCATTTACGATTGATATAGTCTGAAATTTCGCGTCTTAAAGCTTCAAGACCTGAATTAGAGGTATATTTAGTTTTTCCTTTCTCAAGCGAGGTTATACCTGCCTTTCGCACCGACCACGGCGTCTGAAAATCGGGTTCACCCACACCTAAAGAAATAACATCATCCATTGTAGCGGCTATGTCAAAAAACTTTCTTATACCCGACGGCTTGATATTAAGGACGGTATCAGAGAGTATTTTTGAATAGTCTATCATAACAGATATGTCCCCCTATCATCAGGTTCTTCATCAAAAAGTTTAACGTCCATTTCCTTGTATCTGCGCATAACGAAATGTGTAGCGGTAGACGTAACCGAATCAATGGTTGCAAGCTCGCGTGCCACAAAGCGCGCAATATCCTGCAAATTTTTGCCTTTTACAACAACATTAAGGTCATATCCGCCGGACATAAGATATACCGACTCTACTTCCGGATATGATGATACTTTTTCGGCAACCTCCTCAAACCCAAGGTCAACCTTCGGTACAACGTTAAGGTTGATTATTGCGGAAACACTTGTGGCGTCTATCTTTTCCCAGTCTATTACGGTTTTATATCCACAGATAATGCCCGCTTTCTGCAAAGCATCTATCTCAGCCGCGACCGCCTCAGGGGTTACGGCAAGCATAACCGCCAATTGCTCTACGGTATAGCGCGCATTGGTGCTGAGTAGTTTTAAAAGTTCGTTTCTCATATATAAAACCTCCTAAGGCAAAAATAATTGTATACTTATATTATTATAATAAAAATATAATCATTCGTCAATAAAAAATAAGAATATTGAAAAACCGATTATAATGTGTTAGAATATTATGATTAAACTTTGAAATGGGTGATTTGGGTGTCTGAGCGCACAATAGCGGCTATTGCTACGCCATTGGGTGAAGGCGGTATAGGTGTTATAAGAATTTCGGGCGATGATGCAATAAGCGTCGCCGATAAATGCTTTGCTGCTTTTTCGGGTGAAAAGTTAGTAAATCTCGGTGGTTATCAGGCATCATACGGTCGCGTTCTTGATAAAGATGGACAAACCCTTGACGATGCGGTGGCCCTCGTGTTCCGCGCTCCAAAAAGTTATACGGGTGAAAACGTTGTAGAAATTTCCGTTCACGGCGGTACTGTTATTACCCGTCAGGTATTAAGACGAGTTTTAGAATGCGGCGCGACACTTGCTACTGGCGGTGAATTTACCAAACGCGCATTTTTAAACGGCAAGTTAGACCTTACAAAAGCCGAAAGCGTTATGGGACTTATAAGTGCTCGCAGTGACGCGGCGGCAAAAATTTCTCGCGGTGCACGCGAGGGACGTATTAGCCGTGACACCGAAGAAATACTTGGTAAACTACTTGAAACTGCGGCATCGCTTGCGGCATTTGCCGACTACCCTGACGAAGATATACCAAACCTTACACAAGAGAACTTTTCTTGTTTGCTTGACGAATGCTATGCTAAATGCGAAAAGTTGATTTCTACCTACGACACAGGTCGCGCTATACGCGAGGGAATAAACTGCGCCATTGTCGGCAAGCCAAACGTTGGCAAATCTACCCTTATGAACTTGCTTTGCGGCTCTGACCGTTCAATTGTTACCGATATTGCAGGCACCACGCGTGACGTGGTAGAAAATACGGTAAACGTTGGTGATATAGTGCTCAATCTGTCTGATACGGCAGGCATTCACGAAACCGACGATACAGTTGAAAAATTTGGTGTAGACCGCGCAAAAGAAAAGGTCGAAAATGCCGAATTGTTGCTTGCGGTTTTTGACAATTCTATACCTCTTGACACCAACGATAAGCAATTACTTAACAGTTTACGCGATAAAAAATGCATTGTTATACTCAATAAAACCGACCTTCCATCCGTCTTGGATAAAAGCGAACTTAACGGCTTTGAAGTTTTAGAAATTTCGGCAAAGCTGGGTAATGGTTATGACGAGCTTTGTGCCGCTATAAACCACGTTTGTAAAACGGGTATGCTTTCACCTGACGACACCGTACTTATAAACGAGCGTCAGCGCGACTGTGTGCGACGCGCACTTGATGCGGTGATTTCTGCCCGTGACGCACTGATTTGCGGTATGACACTCGATGCCGTAGGTGTTTGTGTTGACGATGCAATCGCCGCTCTACTCGAACTTACAGGCAAACGCGTTACAAACGAGGTTTGCGACGAAATATTTAAAAGATTTTGTGTTGGTAAATAGGAAGTGAACACACTTGATTAAAAAATATATTGCAGAAAACTATGACGTAGCCGTAATCGGCGGCGGTCACGCAGGAATCGAAGCGGCTCTTGCCCCCGCAAGACTCGGCTGCAAGACGGTTATGTTTACAATCAATCTTGACTGGGTTGGCAATATGCCCTGTAATCCATCAATCGGTGGCACCGCAAAGGGTCATCTTGTGCGCGAGCTTGACGCTTTAGGTGGCGAGATGGGCAAGGCGGCAGACGCCACCACACTGCAAAGCAGAATGCTTAACCGAGGCAAAGGTCCTGCTGTTTATTCGTTGCGCGCACAGATTGACCGCAGAGAATACTGTAGTTATATGAAACACGCTGTAGAACGCCAAGCAAACCTTGACGTAAAACAGGCAGAAATTGTACATATAGAAAAACGTGACGACGGACTCTGGCATTGCATTACGCGTCTTGGCGCTGATTACGCTTGCAAGTGCGTAATACTTGCCACAGGTACTTTCTTAGGCGGCAGAATTTACATAGGCGAAGTAAATTACGAAAGCGGACCCGATGGTAATTTCCCAGCGACCGAGCTTTCAAATTCACTTAAAAAATTAAATATCCCCCTACGCCGTTTTAAAACGGGTACTCCCGCTCGTGTAGACCGCGCAAGCATTGATTTTTCACAACTTGAGGTGCAAGACGGCGACGATAATACCACGCCATTCAGTTTTTCGTCCACCACACCACCGCAAAACAAGGTTGTGTGCCACATTGGTTACACCAACGACGAAACCAAAAAAGTAATACTTGATAATCTGCACCGCTCACCGCTTTATGCCGGTGATATTGAGGGTGTTGGTCCTCGTTATTGCCCGAGTATTGAAGATAAAATAGTGCGTTTTGCCGATAAACAGCGTCACCAGATGTTTGTCGAGCCTTGTGGCGAAAACACCGAGGAGATGTATCTACAGGGTATGTCATCTTCATTGCCCGAAGAGGTACAGATACAGTTTTACCGCACTATAAAAGGACTTGAAAACGTAAAGGTTATGCGAGCAGCTTACGCTATAGAGTACGATTGCATTGACCCACTCGCACTTTATGCTACACTTGAAATTAAGGAACACGAAGGTCTTTATGGTGCAGGTCAGTTCAACGGCTCGTCGGGTTACGAAGAAGCCGCCGCTCAAGGCTTTGTTGCGGGTGTAAACGCCGCACATAAGGTGCTATGCCGCGAGCCGCTTGTGCTTTCACGCTCTTCTTCATACATAGGTACACTTATTGACGACCTTGTAACAAAGGGTTGCTCAGATCCATACCGTATGATGACTTCACGAAGCGAATACCGCTTACTTCTTCGTCAGGACAATGCCGACGAACGACTTATGCCAACAGGACACAAATTAGGTCTTATAAGTGAGAAGGAATACGATAGATTTTTGGAGCGAAGAAGATTGAAAGAGCAGGAAATTGAGCGCATCAACAGAACCTTCTTTGCACCCCGCGACGAGCTTAACGCAATGCTTCAGGAAAAAGGCACAGTTCCGATTACAACAGGAACCCGTCTTGCCGATCTTATCAAGCGGCCGCAACTTGACTACAAGTGCTTAGCTCCTTTTGACAAAGACCGCCCACAACTACCCGACGATGTTTGCGAAAAAGTAGAAGTAGAAATCAAGTACGAGGGTTATATCAGCCGTCAGCAAGCACAGATCGATGAAATGCTGCGACTTGAAAGCAAGTTGATTCCAAAAGATTTTGACTATTCGTCAATTAAAGGTCTGCGACTTGAGGCTGTTGAAAAGCTTAACAAAGTACGCCCCGAAAATATAGGTCAGGCTTCACGTATATCTGGTGTCAGTCCTGCCGATGTGTCGGTGCTGCTTATATATCTTTCTAAATAGAGGTTTTTATGATAAATTTTAATATTGAAAAAATTGTTCCTGTTTGTGAATCATTTGGTTTAACACTTGACAAAACAGCAATTAGCCGTCTTAACACATACGGGAATTTGCTTGTGGAATGGAACGAAAAGATGAATCTTACGGCTATAACCGAACCGGAAGAGGTGCTTTATAAGCATTTTTTAGACTGCCTTTTGTTCTTTAAAAACGTCGAAGTTAAAAACGGCGCAAAGGTTATAGACGTGGGTACAGGTGCCGGTTTTCCGGGAATGGTGCTCAAAATCGCCCGCCCCGATATAGAGCTTACTTTAATGGATGGACTTAACAAGCGTCTTACCTTTTTAAATGCGGTGCTTTGCGAACTGCATTTAGAAGCAAAAACAGTTCATATGCGCGCCGAAGACGGAGGCAAAAGTGCCGACTACCGCGAAAAATATGACATAGCGTGTGCAAGAGCCGTTGCAAACCTACCGGTGCTTTGTGAATATTGCATACCTTTCGTCAAAGTAGGTGGACAGTTTGTTGCTATGAAGGGTGCTTCCGCAAAAGAAGAACTTGACGCCGCGACAAACGCTTACAAAATCCTTGGTTGCGAGAGGCCCACAATTATATGCGATACCTTGCGTGAAAATGAGTCTCGCGCCTTTATTCTTTCAAAAAAGATATCGCAAACTCCACCAAAATATCCACGAATGGGTGGTAAAATAGCAAAAAGCGCCTTATAAAAAGGCGCTTTTTATTTTTTTGTGTCATTTTTTCACGACCTCTTTTGCTTTACAATTAAAAATTTTTTAGTTAAAATTTATTTGCAAGGAGGCGATGACCTATACATACTTTTGCCGAAAAAAAATTACTTATGTTAAAACCGGATGATATTGTCCCAAACACCAATCAACCGCGTAAAAACTTCGATACATACGAGCTGCAATCGCTTGCCGACTCAATTTCTGCAAACGGAATAATCCAACCTCTCACCGTACGTAAAGGTGAAAACGGAAAATATCTGCTTATTGCAGGCGAACGTCGGCTTCGTGCTGCGAAAATGGCGGGGCTTCGCCGTGTGCCCTGTGTTTTACACCGCACCAGCGACCTGGTGGCCTCTCTTTATGCCATCACCGAAAACACTCAGCGCAGCGACTTAAACTATTTTGAAGAAGCACTTGCCATACAAACCCTTATAAACGATTTTCGCCTGACTCAAACCGAGGTCGCCGTACAGCTCGGTATGGCAAATTCAACCGTGAGTAACAAATTGCGCCTGCTGAAACTTTCGTCCGCAATTCAGGAACGGCTGTTGTCGGCAAATCTTACCGAACGCCACGCAAGAGCGCTTTTGAGACTCCCTTCCGAAAAGCGCGAAGAAGCCCTCGATAAAATTATTGCAAACGGACTAAATCTTGCCCAAAGCGAAGAGTTTATTGAAAGTATTTTAAATCCGCCCGCGCCCGAAAAGGAAGAATTACCCGAGTCACCCAAGCCAATCAGAAAAGCTGCTATTGGAGATATAAAACTTTTTTCCAACAGTTTATCAAAATTACTTTCCACTATGCAAAATGCGGGTATTACAGCAAACTCCCGAAAACGCGAAACCGAAAATTATGTAGAATATAAGGTTCGTATCTTTAAAAACACACCTCAGTACGACCAACTTAAAATATGTTAAAATCTGCAAAAGATACCTCCGTCCCCTTGGTATCTGCGCGGTTTTATATGCCTTTGGTGGTTCCTGCACTGCCGCCAAAGGCGCCCACCATATTCATCCCCATACACAAACAACCTCTCGCAAGAGAGGTTGTTTGTGTATTTTATTTATCTTTTAACTCGTTTAATTCTTTTTGTAAAAGTGCAACATTTTGAATAAGCGTTTTAATTTCGCGATGCTGTTTTGACACAATTGATGAAAGCGAAACCACCAAAAGTAAAATGAAGAATATAAATGCCATAAATATTGCATTTATATAGGATGCCACACCTATAAGCTCTGCCAAACAATCAATTGCCTTTGGGAAAGCAACCATCAAAAGCAATACAATCGCCATAAAAATCCACAAAAGTGAATATTTAAGATTAAGACTTTTCTTTCGCAAAAGAACCACAATAAGTGCCATGTAAATACCAATTGCAATAAGTAAGGTTATTCTTAGCGCTATACTCATTTGTTTGCACCACCTTTATATGTTATTCTGTAAAGCAAAATTGCCAACGAAACCTTTATCATGTAATAGATCGATTTAAAAGGACTGATTGAGGAAACGCCACCCTCTCGCTCACGCATAACAACCGGAGCCTCAACAACCTTACCACCATGCAACGTTACAGCGACAATTGCCTCGGGTTCGGGATAATCATCAGCATATTCTTTAGAGAAAAATTCTATATATTTACGATTTACTACTCTGAATCCGCTCGTTACATCCTTAACTCGCGCACCACAAACAAGTCGTATAAGTGCGCTTAAAAAGTTTATACCAAATCTTCGCATACCACTTGACTGAAAACCTTCTTTGGTTATAAAACGCGAACCCACCGCCATATCGGCGTTTTCCCTTTCTAAAACGTCTATCATTTGTGAAATGTATCCAGGGTCATGCTGTCCGTCGCCATCTATTTGTACTGCATAATCATATCCATTGCGGCACGCATAAATGTATCCGCTTTGCACTCCACCACCAATACCTAAATTACAACAAAGATCCAAATAATTAAAGTTGTTATCGGCGCAGATTTTTGCTGTGTTGTCGGTCGAACAGTCATTTATTATTACATAGTCATATTCGGGACATTTTTGCTTTATATCTGCTATAACCCTTTCTATATTTTCGCTTTCGTTGTAAGCAGGAATAATTATAAGTGTTTTCACCGTTTTGTTCCCCTTTTATATATCGTTGCTTTTTTCACTTTTTGAATAAATTTTTGCAATAATTCTCGCTATAGGACGCGGCCAGAATTTACAGAACATATCAAAATCTTCTTTTGACCGTTTGCTGTCACCAATAATTTCGGTCGTGGCAGACTCCTCGTGAATTCTATGGCACATAAGCGGATTGCTGTTGTAAACAAACGAGCCCTTTTTCCTTGATTGAATTTCCCATTGCTGCCAATCAATATCGCTTAAATAATCGTTTGTAAAAGGCTTTTCACCGACCTGATTTGTAACAAACGTAACCGACGGACAGCATATTGGGCAACCTAATGAGAGTATCCTTCTTCTGACAAATTTACTTTTCCAAAAAGCCTTTATTTTAAGCGGCGAAAGCATAAGTTTTTTAATCTTTAATATCGAATTATTATAAACCTTTTCACTGTTTCGAAGCTCGGCATAACCGCTGAAGTAAAGTATCGGTTTTTTTGACCTGTTTATAAAATCAAGCATCTGCGCAGTGTATTCAGGTTCATAAATATCATCCTGATGGGCTATGGTCACAAGCGGCGTGTCTGCTTTATCATAAGCAAAATTCCAGTCGCCGCCGATTCCCTTTTCACCTTCGTTTATATATACGGGAATATTGTATTTTTCTGCCACAGCGCTTATATGATCGTTTGGAGTGGATGTAGCAATTAAAATATTGCTTCTTGCAGTTTGAGCAACCAAAGATTCAACACATTCTTCAAGATATGCGCTTTCTTTATAAGCGCAAAGCACAAAGGTATGGTCGTTTGCCAGATAACTCATTACTCTTCCCCCTTAGATTTTAAACCCTTGTATATCACCACAAAACAAACTGAAATGTGAATTATATAGGCGACAATAATACCAAAACTTACTCCGTTCATTTCATACAAAGTAATAAATGGTTTTGCAAGCAGAGCCGACACGCAAAGTGCTATAAGACTTGCTACCATACATGCTTTTAACCTTCGTATTATTATAAGCACGCTTGTGCAAAGCCAGCTTATAACATACATTGTTGTACAACCTATTATACCATACATCAGATAAGTATATGGCACAAATTTTTCGCCAAATACCAGTCCGATTGCAAATTCGCCCAAAAGCAAAACACAAACGTATACCACTGCGGATATACAAATTAGCAGGCTTAAATTTTTAACAATTCTTTTTACAAAGCGGCTTTTTTCCCCGTCGTTATAAAGCTCTGCAAGTTCGGTAAGCATAGGATTAAAAATACTTGTAGCCATAACCTGAACTATAACAAGCGGCGTTGCTATGGTTCCATAATAACCAAGTGCTTCTTGACCTCGCATAGCTTCAAGCATTTGCCGCGGAACACTGGTTATTGCCGTAAACGACGCCGAAGATACAACTGCGGGCAGACAAGTTACAAGTATTGCCGCTATTGTTTTTTTGTCAAAAATCGGTTTTATTGAACCAAATTGCCTTGCGCTTCTGACATCATATAGTACTACAATCAATAATGCAATCATTGACATTGCTATGATCGACACCAATACATCGCCCGTGG
This sequence comes from Acutalibacteraceae bacterium, assembly GCA_045593245.1. Classification (GTDB taxonomy): domain Bacteria; phylum Bacillota; class Clostridia; order Oscillospirales; family Acutalibacteraceae; genus UBA737. Next base: position 31,136 of record JAZNWJ010000003.1, read on the forward strand.
TTATCAATGCAAAGGCAAAAACTATAGTCGAAGCCATACCACGCATAATGTAAGAAACACCTACGTAATCCATACGATGATTTTTTTGATCAATTCCGTGAAGAACATCGCTGAAGGTTTCATTTAACTTATATAACATATAACAAACGATACACAATACGCTCTTTAACGGATAACCTAAAATTATTACATAACCTATACACAATGCAACTGCAATTGCCGCCGTTATAAACCTTGTCCCAACGTAATCGCCATTTGAATACTTATTTTGTGTATCCGAAATCTGATAAGTGCGTACATTATAGGTAGAAATTGCATAAAAAATGTTAGTCACACTAATCGCCAGTTGTAAAATACCGGTGTTGCTTACCGAAACATCATCGGGCGACAAATGCACCACTAATAGTGCCGAGGTTACCCACTGACAAAAGCAATATACCACGGTGCCTATCATATTATAAAAAGAGTTTTTTGCTGTGCTTATTTTATTTTGCCCTTTCACACGATCCCTCTGTACTTATATAATTCGTTATATTATACCACACCCAGACGCAATTTTCAATGTTTATTATTAAGGGCTATTAACAACGGCCTTATTGACAAAAAAAGTTTTATTAGATATAATAACATATATTATTATGCGGAGATGATAGCATGTCAAAACCATACGAACCCGAAGTTTTAAAAAAACTGCAGCAATACGAGCTTGAAATGCTTAAAGATTTTATTAAGATTTGTAAAGAAAATGACATAACATACTTTGGCCTTGCGGGAACAGGAATAGGCGCGCTTCGTCACGGCGGTTTCATTCCGTGGGATGACGACATTGATTTAGGCCTGTTATATGAAGACTATCTTAGACTTTTAGAAATTTACAAAAGGGATTATTCTGATAAATATCAACTTGTAAATGCGTGCGAATTCAAAACCTATCCACTTATGACCACAAGAATTTGCCTTAAAGGCACAAAATTTATCGAAGAGGCATTTAAAACTGTTGACTGTCCGCTCGGTATTTTTCTCGATATTTTCCCATTTTATAACGTTCCTCAGGATGCAAAGTTACATAAAAAGCAAGCCAAAAAAGCTTGGTTTTTAGGAAAACTGTTAGTTTTAAAGCATTTACCCTTCCCAAACGTTCCTTTTAAAGGTTTTAAGGCTAAATTAGCTCATTGCGCAACGGCTGTATGTTGGTTGTTAGTCAACATTCTTTTTTCTCATGAACGTTTATACAACAAAATATTAAAGGAATGTCTGCGATATCAGGATAAAGACACCGGAAAATATGAATACTTTTTTGACACCATAAACGGAAACTCGATTTATAGCAACGATGATATTTTCCCAATTAGAGAGATTCCATTTGAAAGTATTTATCTTGATTTTCCACACAAATTAGAGGACAAACTTACCGCGCTTTATGGTGATTTTATGCAAATACCTCCTCCGGAAAAAATCAAAAATCACCATCCACACTTATTAGAATTTTTAGAAGACGACTCTTTGCTACACAAATAACAAAACACAGGAGAGTTTTATGCTTTTTTTACACAACTTTCAAAAAGAGCTTGAAAACTATGTCACCGATAACAAAACCGTCTTTTTGTCACTTTCCGACAAGACCATCTTTATAACCGGTGCGGCAGGGCTTATAGGCTCGTATATCATAGATTTAATCATTACTTCAAATGATTTATTTAACACAAACATTAAAGTTTTTGCTGCAGATATAGATGCCAAACTTTTAAACGAACGTTTTCCCGACACATACAACGAAACGGTTAAAAAGTTTGTTTTTGATGTAAACGAAGATGCTATTCCAATAGATTGTACCGATTATGTTATTCATGCGGCAAGCAACACCTCGCCCACAGATTACGCAACTAAACCTATTGCTACTATGAGAACAAATATTATCGGCACCGATAGATTACTTTCTCATTTTTGTGATAAAGGCATTCGTCGTTTCGTGTTTTGTTCATCAGTTGAAGCGTATGGCCAAAACAATGGCGACGTTGATGAATTTACCGAGGATTATAGCGGGTATGTAAACTGTAACACCCTTCGTGCAGGTTATCCTTCTGCAAAAAGGGCTTCCGAAGCATTGTGCAACGCTTATGCCGAGGAGTTTAAAACATTAGACTTTACTATAGCACGAATAGGTAGAATTTATGGTCCTACAGTAATTTGGGGAGACGCAAAGGCGCCCACACAGTTTATAATGAATGCAGTGAATGGAGAAGATATTGTTTTAAAAAGTGCGGGCACGCAAGAATTCTCCTATGGATATGTCGGTGACTGTGCAATGGCTATGTTGTATATTCTTATTAAAGGTGAAAAAGGCAACGCATATAATATAGCTGACCCTGTTTCACGAGTTTTGCTTCGCTATTTTGCTGAAAGTTGTGCTGTTGCGGGAGGTACATCGCTTATTGCCGGTGAACCTACTGCCGCAGAAAAAGCTGGTTATTCTAAAATCACCAAAGCTGTAATGAACACAGACAAGCTGTCTGCTCTTGGCTGGACTGCAAAATACGATGTTCGCGATGGCGTTTTACGCACTGTAAATTATCTTAAAGAACTAACGAGAGGATAACTAATGAAAAAATACAAAGCTCTTGTCACCGCAGAAGTTATTAAGGAAAAACTTGAAGTTTTATCTGATAAAATAGATTTTTACTATGACGGCTATAACCTCGATCATGAGGTTATGCTTCCGTATGAACTTATTGAAAAAGTCGCTGATGTTGATATTCTTATTTGTGAATATGACATGATCACCGCACAGGTGCTGGATGCGGCAAAAAATTTAAAAATAATAATTTGCTGCCGCGGTGGAGTTAAATCTGTTATTGATTTGGACGCAGCAAAAGAACGCGGTATTACCGTTTGTAACAACGCCGGCCGAAATGCCGAGGCTGTTACAGATATGACTATGGGGTATATTTTAGACCTTACACGAAATATATCTTACACTAATTCGCTTATCCATAACAAGGTCATCACCTCTAATGAATCATCAAAACCAAAAGAATACAAAGACACCGTATGGGGTCTTGATAAAAACAGTCCGTTTATTCGCTTCAGGGGTAAAAGTCTTAATTATATGACTTTGGGTATAGTGGGCTTTGGTCATGCGGGTAGACTCGTTGCAAAAAAAGCCTCTGCTTTTGGTATGAACATTATTGCTTGCGATCCATTTATAAAAGACTATAAAGTCGATGACGTACGAATAGTCAGTCTTAAAAAACTGCTTAAGGAAGCAGATATTGTTTCTCTGCACTGTACACTCACTCCGGAAACTGCAAATATGTTTTCACACGAGCAATTTAACGCTATGAAAAACGGCGCTTATTTTATTAACACAGCACGCGGAGAAATTGTTGATGAAAACGCTCTCATGGATGCGCTTGAAAGCGGCAAACTTGCAGGAGCCGCCATTGATGTTGCGCGTGTAGAACCAATTTCATCAGATTCCTCGCTTTTAAAATATGATAATCTTATAATTACTCCCCATATAGCAGGTTCCGCTTATGACGTTCAGGCAACCGGTACCCGCATGATAATCGACAGCCTTGAAGATTGGCTTAACGGCAATAAGCCAAGAAATTGTGTAATAGAGGGCGACAAGTTATGAAATCTATAGGTATAATTTTAGCAGGAGGTATCGGCTCGCGTTTTGGCGCTGATAAGCCCAAGCAATATTGCAAAATTTTAGGCAAAGAAATGATTCTCTATTCGATAGATGCCTTTAAAAATGCGAGTAAAATCGATGATTTTATAGTAGTTCTTGATAAAGAACAATTTGAGAAAGGCGAAATCAAAGAGCGTTACGGTGTAAAAACCGTTCTTGGTGGAAGTTCGCGAAACGCTTCGTTTAAAAACGCGCTTGATTATATTGCACTACACTTTCCAGATTGTGTAAAGATCGTTGAAAACAATGCTGCTTGCCCAATGATTACAAGCGAAATATTGGACAAATACATTGGTTTCCTTGACGAATATGACTACGTTGAAACTGCATTTAAAATCACCGATGCTTTAGGCGCTTATGACAAGCGTGATTGCGATCGTGAAAATTTTTATCTTATACAAGCACCTGATGCATATCGATTCAAGCTTTTATATAATTATTTTGACGAAAATTCATCACTATGTCACCCTGCACAGCAACTACCAAAAGACTCTCGCGGTTATCAGTATTTTGATTATGGTGCAAACCACAAAGTAACGTACCCTTACGATCTTGAAATAGTTGAAATTTTGCTAAAAAACAAAAAATAAAATTTAATCCCCTTTGTCGTTTATGACAAGGGGATTTTCTTATTTGTGTGTTTTTAAATTTTCTTGCATTAAACTATACGTTTTCTCACCTATTTCGGCTGTGTGTTCGCTGTCGGTCGTGTCAATTACATCCAGCACATCAAAATAAATATCGGTTTTTCTACGGAGTAAATTTTTAGGAATTTGTTTTGTGCCCCAGAGCGTACAAACAACTATTTTACACTTTGCCTTGGTTGCTATTTTAAACGCTCCGTTGCGCATGGGCTGAAGCTCGCCGCTTTTGCTTACATATCCTTCGGGAAAAATGGCTACAGAATTGGTTTTGTTTTTAATAAGATTTACTGCATTGACAATCGTTTTTACAGCTTCGCGATTGTTTTCACGGTCTATTGGCAAACCGCTTAATTTATGTAGTGCTTTATATATGAATGGAAATAAATCCCTTACCTCTTTTTTGCCAATAAAAGCAAGTCGTGAGTCGGGTACTGCATAGTAAATTATTGCAGGGTCTAAGTCGTGTATGTGATTACACACCAACAAAAAAGGTTCGTCCTGCGGTATTTTTTCTGTTCCTGTAATATGTACCTTTACTCTTAGTATCGGCAGTGCCATCTGCAAAAATCCCTTTACCAGAAGACGAAAGAAATTTGTGTCGTGCGGCGGCTTATTTAAATTTACCGTCACTATACTCAGTGCAAACACTGCTACATGTAGTACTATCAAAGCAATAAAAGCACAAACCAGTATAACAGGCACCAACCACCAGGAATACGGAGTCCCAAAAATATCAAACGGAATATCAAGCAGCAGCGTCACAACAGCCGCTACAACAGCATATATTTTCAGCATAATTTTCCGCCTTTCAGTTTTGTTTTTGTACTATTTTATATTCGTCGTAAAAATTATAATACGGACAATTAAAAGTTTGAGAAGTCAAAAATCGTGCCATTTCGTCTTCGTCAAGGCGACAATCGCAAAAATACTCATCGTTTTCTGCATCATAAATGTAGTTGGCACAACTCTCGCAGTTTGTACTCTGTTTTTTCACTATGCCGCCTCCTCTTTATGGCGTGGTATTATCAGTAGGATCTTCAGGCTCAGACGGAACAATGGTTGTATCGTCACCTGTATCGTCGCCTGTAACTTCATCGCTTGAACTGTCAGTGCTTTCGGTTGGCGTTTCTTCGCTCGAACTTCCTGTGCTTTCGGTAGACTCAACGCTCGAGGTGTCCTCTTCACTGCTTACGTCTTCTTCGCTGGAAACGTCTTCTTCGCTGGAAACGTCTTCTTCACTCGAAACATCTTCTTCGCTGGAAGTGTCTTTATTACTGCTTGTATTGTCTTGACTCTCTACAGGCTCCTGTTTGCTTGATGTTGTTGCCTGTGAACTTGTGTTTGTCGACGGTCTTCTGCCAGAAGTGTCGGTTGATGCAAATTCACTGTACCAGTCGTTTTTCTCTATTGGATTCAGTTCGATATACTGTTCCATTGTAACGTCTTCATAAATTACTGCATGTAATAATTTTGCAGCATAATCAAGGTCGTAATACACTACCGAACCGTATCTTGAAGGGCCTGTAAAACTCATTGTGAAATCGTCCTGAGGCAAACGGTACTGCTCAAACGACGGAGAACTAAGCAATATATTGGTAGCAAGACTGATTATATCGGTATATGACAATGATGTTTCGCTACAGGGTATAAGTGCCTTTGCAAGAGACACGTATTGTGATTTTTTCATTGTAATAGCTTTATTGAAAAGTCCCTGCATAACGTGACGCTGACGGTCGGTTCTGCCATAATCATTATTTGTGCCCCATACGGTACGACAATGTCGCACACGTGCGTAGGCCACCGCCTGAACACCGTTAAGAATCTGTTCGCCCGGAGTGTGAATGTAATAATCTTTAGCATTAAGTCCCATTTCGCTGCATATTTCATCCATACAGTTATTAAGATTGGGGTTGCCGTGACCCTTCCAAGTAAGCTCGTCCGCGGTAATAGTGGCGGGTATGCCACCCACTGCGTCGATAATATCGGTCATTCCGTAAAAGTTTACGGTTGCATACTCCGAAATATCCAGATCAAAAATTTCGTTAAGTGTTTTTATTGCGTGTTCAGGACCTTTTGCATAAGCCGAGTTTATCTTACCAAAGTAAGCTTTGCCCTCATACTCCATCGGAACGAAGGTATCGCGCATAACCGAAAAGATTTTTACTTTCTTTGTATTGGTATTAAGACTTAAAATCATAATACTGTCGGTATTACCCGTAAATACATTCTCGTCGCGTGAGTCAACACCAAAAAGCGCAATATTTATAACGTTTTTATCCTTAACTCCCGTAAACCCGAGTTTATCAGGATCGGTGGTTATAGAGTTATAGTTATATTTAAAAAAGCTGAAAAACCAACCGAGTAATATTGCAATAACCAGAACAATGCTGGTAGCGCTGATGAGTGCAGCTTTTTTACCGCGAGTCAATTGCTTCCACCAAGCCTTGAAGCCTTTCGGACGGGAGCTTGAACTAATGTCTTCAAAAGTGTGCTTGCCACCCTTTAAACTTGAGTCAGATACAATATCCTCGTATTCTTCCTGCTGTTTTTTTTGCATTGCGGCAATGATTTCTTCATATTTGTCATTGAAATCAAAGTCAAATTTGTCTTTATTGTCCATTATTTTCACCTGCAAATATCCTTGTTGTTTTATATTATCCCAACATACTTTTATATATTTCGCTCTTTTTAACTCCTGTGGTTTGTGCCGCCTCTTTTGCCGCCGCAGAGGTGGATAAACCATCATCTACCAATTTTTTCGCAAGATTTACTGCATCCTGCAATGTGTAACTTGGCACTTCTTCTTTTGCACCGTCAATTATTAGAACGTATTCACCGCGAGGTTCATGCGTTTTGTAAAACTCAATTGCTTGGCTGAAGGTAGTCCTCATAACTGTTTCGTGAATTTTTGTAATTTCGCGCACTATCGCGATTTTACGGTCACCAAACACCTCGTACATATCGGAGAGTGTTTTTATAAGTTTATGCGGTGCCTCGTAAAAAATCATTGTACGACGCTCGGTTTTTATTTCATCAAGATGTTTTTTCCTCGACGGCTTGTTAACCGACAAAAAACCTTCAAAACAAAATCTGCCGCTGGGCATTCCCGAAAGCGCAAGCGCCGTAGCAAATGCCGTGGGGCCTGGTACCGACTCAACCGCAATGCCCTGCTCGTGACAGTCACGTATTAAATCTTCACCGGGATCTGATATTGCGGGCATTCCCGCATCGGTAACAATAGCGCAGGTCTCGCCCGCGAGCAGTCGTTCAATAACGGTGTTGCCACGTTCTTTTTTATTATGTTCAAAATATGCCACCATAGGCTTTGAAATACCTAAGTGATTCAGCAGTTTTACCGTAACGCGTGTATCCTCGGCTGCGATAAAATCTACCTCGCTCAGAATTCTTCTGCCACGTGGCGAAAAATCTTCAAGATTGCCTATAGGTGTGCCAACTATATAAAGTTTACCAGACATTATAAATACGCTTCCTTATAACTTCCGTAAATTTGTATCATTTCGTCCGAAAAATTGCCATTTCCGTCTTCAACATAAAGTGTTGGTTCAATGGTAAGCGCCGTATTACCACAGCGTCTGCCCTCAACAAGCACAAGCCACGGTGACTGCCCTACACATTTACATACAAGTCGAAGTCGCTTGGGCTCTACCTTGTGTTTGCGCATAAGTGACATCATTTCGGCAAGGCGCTCGGGACGTTGACACATACATAATCTGCCGCCTGTCTGAAGCAGTTTTGCGCCTGTGGCGATAATATCTTCTAAAGTACATTCTACCTCATGACGCGCAACACTTTTGACTGAGTCGGGATTTTTTATGCCGGCATCAGGTGCCTTGTAAGGCGGATTGCACGTAACAAGTGTATTTGAGCCAAAAGGCACTTTGCCCTTTAAATCTTTTAAATCGGATAAAACGGGTGTAAAGTTACCGATTTCATACTCGTTTCGGGTTTTTTCGGCAAGTTTTATTGCCTCATCCGATATATCAACGCCATAAGCTATCTGGCAGTTGCCGTCGCGCAACATTAAAAATGCGATTATACCACAGCCTGTGCCTAAATCCACAAGTTTATCACTGCGTTTTGTCTTGGCAAAATTGGCTAGTAAAACGGCATCGGTGCCAAACGTATGGTGAGGTGACACGTATATAAATCTACCTTCACCTATCGGCTCACGTTTTATGCTCTGGTCCATTTTACGCCCTGTGGAGTATCTTCGAGAATGATACCCATTTCTTTGAGTTTATCGCGGATTTCATCAGCAGTCTTGAAGTCGCGGTTTTTACGCGCTTCGGTACGCTTAGCAATAAGGTCTTCTATTTCACTATCAAGTGCTTCTGTCTTACGGTTATACACAAGACCAAGAACACCTGTCAATTCGTCAAAGATTTCTGCACAAGCATTGAGTGTATCTTTGCCTGCACCATTTGCAATAGCAGTGTTTATATCACGAACAAGTGTAAACACAGCAGCAAGCGCATCAGCAGTATTAAGATCATCATCCATAGCGGTAATAAATTCTTGTTTGCGTTCTTCTATAAACGCGGGAACTTTGCCGCCGTCAGCCGCGTTCTGCAATGCGAAATCAATATTACCCCTACAGGTATAAAGACGCTCAAGCGCATTTTTGCCCTGCTCGATAATATCTACCGAGTAGTTGATAGGTCCGCGATATTGTGATGAAATCATAAGATAACGGATTGGTTCATAACCGTATTTTTCGGCAACGTCACGAACTGTAAAGAAGTTGCCCAAGGATTTTGACATTTTGTGATTGTCAACGTTGATAAAACCGTTATGCATCCAATAGTGAGCAAAATCACAACCATTTGCGCACTCTCTTTGCGCGATTTCGTTTTCGTGATGTGGGAAGATAAGGTCAAGACCGCCACAGTGAATATCTATTGTTTTTCCAAGATATTTTTCTGCCATAGCCGAACACTCAATATGCCAGCCGGGTCTGCCGTTGCCCCAAGGTGACTCCCAATAAGGCTCTCCCGGTTTTGCGCCCTTCCAGAGGCAGAAGTCCATTGGATCTTCCTTTATATCATCGGTAGCAATACGTGCACCCGCCTCTAAATCTTCAAGTGGCTGGTGTGAAAGCTTACCGTATTCATCAAATTTTTTAGAACGGAAATACACGTCGCCACCAGCAGTATAGGCATAACCTTTTTCTACAAGCTCACTTATAATTCGCTGAATTTCGTCAATGTTTTCGGTAGCACGGGGGTGAACGGTTGCCTCACGAACGTTTAGGCCCTTGGCGTCTACCCAGAATTCTTTTATAAATCTTTCGGCAACCTCGGGAACTGTAATGCCCTCTTCGTTTGCCTTTTTGATGAGTTTGTCGTCAATGTCGGTAAAGTTCTGAACAAAGTTTACCTTGTAACCGCGCCATTCCAAGTATCGACGTAATACGTCAAACACGCAAAGCGGACGAGCGTTACCAATATGGATATAGTTGTAAACGGTAGGTCCGCAGGCGTATATTTTTACCTCGCCCGGTGTAATGGGGACGAGTTCGTCTTTTGAACGTGTCAGAGTGTTAAAAATTTTCATTTGGGGTTACTCCTTTATTTTTGCTTCAAGTGCCTTAAGTTTTTTATTAAGAACATCCAGCTCAAGCTGAACGGGGTCGGGAATATGAATCTGGTCCAGCGGCTGAAGTTCAACCTTTTTGCCGTTTTGACGAACAACACGAGCGGGAACGCCCACTACGGTAGAGTTGGGGGGAACGTCCTTAAGCACAACGGCGCCTGCCGCTACACGCGAATCATCGCCAATGTTAATCGGACCTAAAACCTTTGAACCTGCGCTTATCATAACACGGTTACCGATTGTTGGGTGACGTTTTCCAACGTCTTTACCCGTACCGCCAAGTGTTACGCCTTGATAGATAAGTACGTCGTCACCGATTTCGGTAGTTTCGCCTATAACGATACCTGTACCGTGGTCTATAACCAGACGTCTGCCGATAGTAGCACCAGGATGAATTTCTATACCTGTTTTACGCGCTGCTTTTTGCGAAATGTATCTCGCTCTGAAAGAATGACCTTTCAGATAGTGCTTGTGCGCACGACGGTACATTCTAATGGCTTTAAGACCGGGATACAGCAGAAAAATCTCAAGCGAAGATTTTGCCGCAGGGTCTCGGTCTTTTATAGCCTGTATATCTTCTTTTAATAAATCAAACAATTACATCAACTCCGTGGGTTATTTTGATGAATTTATATAGTCTTTACACTCACCAAGATAAATGAGTCCTGAAATTACACAAAGGACAGCAGAAATCCAGAAGAGTACCATTATTATTATATCACAAATAGGTTGGATCTGTGAGAGGCCGAAATCAACTATAAGCGTATAGCAGAAAAGTGCCGCTACAAGACCTACCATCTGAGACACGGTCTTAAGCTTGCCCCATATATTTGCCGCAACAACAAGTCCTGATTTTGCGGTAACAAGACGAAGCGAAGACACCATAAACTCACGGAACAAAACAATAAATACGATTGTTGTCATCTGCCAGCCGTAATTTCCGCCTGCCGCAGAGTATAAAAACATAAAGCCAAGATATGCGGACGTTGTAAGCATTTTGTCGGCAAGTGGGTCTAAAAACTTACCAAAATCGGTAACAAGATTATATTTTCGTGCCATTTTACCGTCAATCATATCGGTAAGAGATGCCGCTGCAAAAAGTATAAGCGACACGATATAATGATACGGGAACTCAATAAGCATGGTAGCCATAAAAATTGGTGTTGCTATCATACGGGCAAGTGTTAATTTATTTGGTGTGTTCATAACTGTTCTCCTAACAAGTCATATTCAAGTACATCGTTTATCTGCACATCTACAAAATCTCCGATTAGCAGTTGTTCCTTTGCCATAAAAAAGACTTTTCCGTCAATTTCAGGAGCATCGGCTTCGCTTCTACCGTAATAACATTTAATGTAATCATCCCAACCTTCTATCAATATACGTTGAACAGTACCGATTTTTGCCTCGTTCTTGAGTGATGCAATATCAAGCTGGGTTTCCATTATATGCTCGGCGCGGTCTTGTTTTATCTGCTCATCTATCTGGTCGGGTAGTTCTGCCGCAATTGTTCCTTCTTCGGCAGAATAGGTGAAACAACCCAATCGGTCGAACTGAGCTTCACGAACAAAAGCATGCAATTCCTCATACTGTTCTTCGCTCTCCCCGGGAAAACCTGTAATGAGGGTTGTACGAAGTGTAATATCCGGGACTGCCTCTCTGATTCTCCGAATCAGGGCGGTAAGCGTTTCTTTATCTCCGCGACGGTTCATTTTTTTAAGAATTTCACCGTTCACGTGCTGAATGGGAATGTCAAGGTATTTAATCAGTTTGGGTTCGCTTGCTAAAAGTTTCAAAAAGTCATCGGTAATGCGCTCGGGATAGGTGTAAAGGGTACGTATCCACTCTATACCGTCAATTTTGCAAAGTTCTTGCAGCAAATCACAAAGTTTGCTTTCACCATACAGGTCGATACCGTAAGCGGTAGTATCCTGCGCTACAACTATAAGTTCACGAACGCCGCCTGCCGCCAACTCCTTTGCCTCACGGACGCAATCTTCTATAGTGCGGCTACGCATTCTGCCTCGGATTTTTGGAATTGCGCAGTAGGTGCAGCAATTATCACAACCGTCACCGACTTTAAGATAAGCCGTAAACGGCCAGCCACCTAAAATACGTTTGCCGCTTAAGTCCAAATCTTCCTTTGCGCCGTAACTGTTTTTTGCATTGCCTTCTATTGCATTTTTAACTATCTCAGCAATATTTCCGTTAGAACCAATACCAACACAAACGTCGGCCTCGGGTATTTCGGTTGTAACGTCATCGCGGTAGCGCTCGGCAAGGCAACCCGTAACTACAACCGCTTTACAGTTACCGTCAACCTTATACCCAGCCGCCTCTAAAATGTTTTCTATTGCTTCGCTTTTTGCATCTTCAATAAAACCGCAGGTGTTAATAATTATTGCATCGGCCTCTGCCTCGGGTACGCCGATTTCAAATCCTGCTTGTTTTAGTGAGTAAAGCATTTGTTCGGCATCAACCTGATTTTTAGGACAACCAAGCGACACCATACTGATTTTATACATTAGTCTTCCTCGTAAATTTCAATTTCTTGCGTGTATTTTTTTATTGCATCGCGCACCGCGGAATATGAAAATCCCTTGCGTATAAGCGCGGCATAAACTTTTTGTGTATTGTCCTTATCGGACATTTTATTGCTGTATTTCTTTTGTATCAGAGCCTCTACCTGTGATACTTCGTCAAACTCAGTTTCATCCATAACCGATTTAATAACGGTGGATGGTATACCTTTCTGATAAAGCTTTGCATTGGCTTCGCGTTTTGAAACGTTTGCCGCGCTCATCCGCTCGGCAAGCCGTAACGCAAGGCGCTCATCATCTATAAGGCCCAGTTCTTTCAGGCGGGCTACGGCTCTTGCCGCGGCGGTACCACTGATACCGCCTGCGACAATTTTTTCATAAAGCGTTTTTTCGCTGTAATCGGCACGGTCCAAAAACCACATACCGCGGCTTTTGGCGCGTATATAATCCGATTCTTGTACGTGATGCTTTAAAGAGTCATTATCTATTTCATCGCCTTTGTGAAGGCAGACGTTATTCCAATAATCAAGATCAAAATTAAATGATTTACCATTATCAAACGTTACCTTCACGGTGTGTTTTTTATCTTTCTTTATTTCGACAATTTTCATCAATCGTCAACCGCTATATCAATATTTACCTTTTTGTGCTTGATTTCAGCAACGGGTTCTGCTTCTACAGGCATAATGACAGGCTCGTCATCGGCGACTTTGTCTTTTTTTCCTTTTGCGCCCATTATTTCGGCGTAGCGGGTGCGAACCTTTTCTTCAATTTCAGCTGCAAACTCGGGATTGTCCTCAAAAAGCTGCTTTACGTTATCTCTGCCTTGACCAATACGGGTTTCACCATAATAGAACCAGGCGCCGGAACGCTTGAGCACTTCAAGCTCAAGACCCATATCCACAAGCTCGCCAACCTTTGAAATACCTTTACCGTAAATAACGTCAAATTCTGCTTCACGGAATGGGGGAGCAACCTTGTTTTTAACAACCTTGGCGCGGGTGCGTGAGCCTATAATCTCGCTACCGTTTTTAAGTGTTTCAATCTTACGAACGTCGATACGTACGCTCGAATAGAATTTAAGCGCACGACCACCTGTGGTAGTTTCGGGATTTCCGTACATAACGCCTATTTTTTCACGCAACTGGTTGATAAATATTGCGCTGCAGTTTGATTTTGAAAGCGCGCCCGTAAGCTTACGCATTGCCTGTGACATAAGACGTGCGAGTTGTCCCACGTGGTTGTCGCCCATTTCACCCTCGATTTCGGCACGGGTGGTAAGCGCTGCTACCGAGTCAACAACGATTATATCGATAGCACCCGAACGCACAAGCGCCTCTGCAATTTCAAGTGCCTGCTCACCGCTGTCAGGTTGAGATACCAGAAGACTGTCAATATCTACACCGAGCGCGGCGGCATAAACAGGGTCAAGCGCGTGCTCTACGTCGATAAACGCAGCGGTGCCACCCTCTTTCTGGGCCTCAGCTACACAGTGAAGTGCAAGTGTTGTTTTACCCGAAGATTCGGGACCATAGATTTCTATAATTCTGCCTCTTGGAATACCGCCGATGCCAAGCGCCATATCAAGAGCCATTGAACCTGTCTTGATATGCTCAACATTCATAGCTGCGTTTTCGCCGAGAAGCATAACAGCACCTTTGCCGTATTGCTTTTCAATCTGAGCCATTGCGGTCTGTAATGCTTTTTCTCTGCCCTCTGCAGTTTTGTCAGTACCTACTGTTTTTGTTGCCTTTTCTTTTGCCATATGTTTTTCCTCCAAATCTTAAGTTTGGTTATATTATACTTAAATCGCTGTCCCAAAAACTACCCTGTCAATTTCGCAATAGTCCTTGCGGGTCTGAATGTTGGTAAAGCCGTTTTCTTTCATAATCTTTGCTACTGCATCGGCCTCGTTTATGCCAACCTCAAATGCCATAACGCCGCCGCTTGCAAGATACTTTTTGTATTCTTTTGCAATATGTCGGTAAAACACGAGCCCATCTTCGCCGCCTTCAAGCGCGGTGGAAGGCTCAAATTTCACCTCAGGTTGAAGCGATTTCATATCTTCATTGGTTATATAGGGTGGATTGCTTACAATTAAATTGTATAGCTCGTCGGCACCCTCTGTTTTCAAAACGTCGCCCTTAACTATTTTTACATTGAGATTGTTATGGGCTGCATTTTTATTGGTATAAGCAAGCGCTTCATCAAATTTTTCGACCAGCGTTACCTCTGCCTCGCTGCGTTCGCCCTTGATTGCAATACCTATACAGCCTGTACCTGCGCAAAGGTCAAGCACCCTTGGATTTTGTATGTCTTTTATCCTTTCAAGACAAACGTCAATAAGTGTTTCGGTATCGCTGCGTGGTATAAGCACGCCCGGTCCCACAAAAAACTCGTACCCGAAGAAATTCCATTTTCCGATTATGTACTGTAGTGGATAACGAATAAGTCTTTGTTTTATTATTGCCGTTATGCTGTTTTGTTGAAACTGGTTAAGCGGTTGGGTATATTTTGTGAGTATCTGAGCATTGGTGTAGCCTGTTACGTGCTTTATTATCTGCTTTGATTCAAAAACGTAATCTTCTATTCCCGCCGCTTGTAATTGTCTTTTACAATCGTTATATGCTTCAAATATTGTCATTTTCCTGTATGTCTTCCTCGGTTTGCTCCTGTTTGATTTCGTCGCACGCTTTAAGCGCCGCGATTGCAATCTCTATCATATCGTCCTCGGGTTCTTTGGTGGTAATACGTTGCAGCCACATACCCGGTGCTGATATAATTCTTGTGATTATATTATCATATTTTCCGCAGATTTTAAGCACTTCATAGCCAAGACCGCAAATCACAGGTAACATTAAAATTTTAGCAATTACCCAAAGCCACGCTACGTCGTAAACACCTGGGAAAATCATCTGTACCACGGTAGATACTATCATGCTTACAAGTATCATCAATATAAGGAACGACGTGCCGCAACGCGGATGAAAACGTCTTTGCTTTCTTACGTTTTCTACCGTCAGCGGAAGTCCCGCTTCATAACAAAATATGGTTTTGTGCTCGGCGCCGTGATAAGCAAATACGCGATGAATATCCTTCATAAAAGATATTCCCCACATATAAAGCACCAATACGGCAAGTTTTATAAGCTGTTCTATTCCAGAACGCACAATTTTTGAAAAGGGTGAGCCTATAAGCCACTCAATACCTGCCACGGCATAACGTGGAATTCCCATAAACAAAACTACTGCAAGCGCTATACCCAAAACCGAGCCGATTGTCATAATCGCAGCAGTTATCGCCGACTCTTTTTTGGGGTCTTGGGGTTTGTCGTTCTCTTCCTCTAAATCGGTAAAGCCAGATATATCCGCCGATTTCATCATCGCCTTATATCCCTGTATCATTGTTTCAATATAGGTAACCACACCGCGAAGGATTGGAAGTCGGAGAATTGGGAATTTTTCTTTTATGCTTTTATCTTCTATAAAACTGATATCAATGGTTTTGTCGGGCTTTCTTACGGCAAGTGCCGTTTTTTTCTGAGGGTTTTTCATCATAATTCCCTCTATAAGCGCCTGACCACCTATGGATGTATATTTTGCCAAACTAATTTTCACCTGTTTCTGATTCTTCAATTTGTAATTCCTGTTGTTCGTTTTCGAGCGGCTCGATAATCTCTTCTACAACGGGAGTTTCTTCGGGTTCTTCGTAAAGCGGTAACACAATTGTAACTGTGGTGCCAACGCCTTCTGTAGACTCTATAAACAAAAGACCCTGATGCTGTTTGATTATTTCGTCGGCAACCGCAAGTCCTATACCGCTGCCGCGAATGGTTTTATTTGATTTAAAGAATTTTTCTTTTACACGGTCAATATCTTCTGCGGGGATACCAACACCGGTATCCTTAACTACTATACGGACACAACCTTCTTCTCTGGTTTGCGCCACAAGCACAAGACCGCCCTTTTCGGTATATTTTACGGCATTGTCTATAACGTTTATAAATACTTGTTTAAGTCGGTCAGCGTCAGCCATAACTATCGAGCTTTGAGCCGGCGGAGTGTAGGACAATTCTATTCCCTGCTTTATTGCAAGCTCGGTGTACATATCCGATACCGTAAGCAAAAGATGTGATACGTCTATAGGCTGAACGTTGTTTACAATCATTCTGCCGGACTGCATACGGGAAAAGTCGAGCAAATCCTCTACAAGACCCGAAAGTCTATCTGCTTCACTGAGCACCACGTCAAGACCGCGTGCCACAAGATCTTCGTCGGTACCGAGCGACATTTTTGCCGTTTCACCCCAACCGCGAATTGCAGTAAGTGGTGTACGGAGTTCGTGCGATACCGAAGATATAAAGTCGTTTTTCATAGTCTCAGCCGTTTCAAGTTCGCTCGCCATATGGTTAATGGTTTCACCAAGTTCACCCAACTCATCGTTACTTGAAACCTCAATGCGCGCTTTAAAGTCACCGCCTGCGATTTTACGTGTGGTGTTACCCATATCACGCAGTTTTACAACAATTGCTTTTAAGAAAAACAATCCCGATATTGCGCACAAGCCCAATACAAGTAACGAAATAACCACCACAAGTGTAATCGTTATACCTATGTTTTTATATGCAGCTTTAAGCGAGGTCACCCATCGGTACGCGCCGATTATTTCGCCTTTGGCATCATAAATTACGTGCGTGCCTGCCATAATCTGCTCGCCACCCGAATTTTTACCACGGTAAATCGCCTTACCTGACAAAGCCTCGCAAGCGCGGGCATATTCACCCGACACGTCGTCCGACGGTTGAAATCCTGTGGTAGAAACTATCACTCTACCTGTGTTGTCTATGATTTGTACCTCTATTTTTGTTTTGTGTTCGAATTGGTCTGATATGCTTATCGCAAGGTCGTAAAAACTGTTTTTGTCTGCCGATGAAAGATTTTCAAATCCTTGGGCATAATCGGTGGCCTGTGATTGTACGGTGTCGAAAATAAGTGTAGAAAAAATCATAGAAAGAATTATTGCGATAGCAATTACCGCCAATGCAATAATAAGATACACCTTGAAAAGCCATCGCATAGCAATGCTTTTAAAATGAAGATTAAATTCCACTGTACAATCCCACCTTTCTTAAAGATTTCTTTATTATATCAGTTTGCGGTTGTATCCCACTTGTAACCCATACCCCATACCGTTACTATAAACTTGGGGTCAGAAGCATCTTCTTCTATCTTCATGCGAAGTCGACGGATATTAACGTCCACTATCTTTTCCTCGCCAAAGTACGCGTCTCCCCAGATTTTATGCAATATTACCGATCTGCTGATTGGCTCATCCGGATTTGCAAAGAAATATTCCATAATTTGAAATTCTATCTGGGTAAGTTCTATGTTTTTGCCGTCTTTTGAAAGAGTACGGCTACGTAAATCAAGCACAAATCTTCCCGACTCGAGCTGAGTAGAAGGCTTTTGTACGGCACCGGGTTTGCTTTTGCTTACACGGCGGTAAAGTGAATCAACCCGCGCTAATAACTCTGTAGGGCTGAATGGTTTTGTAACGTAATCATCCGCACCTATCATAAGTCCGCTTATTTTGTCCATTTCCTGTGATTTTGCGGTAAGCATTATAATTCCTATGGAATCGGAACGCTGACGCAATTCTTTACAAAGCGCAAAGCCGTCCATTCCGGGCATCATAACATCAAGCAACGCTATATCAAAACCTTCGGTATCATTATCAAAAATTTCCAAAGCCTCTTCGCCGCTACCCGCCTCTACTGTTTCGTAGCCTACTCGCTTTAAATTTATCGCTTCGAATTCGCGGATTGCAACCTCATCTTCTACAATAAGTATTCTTTTCACTTGCCGCACCTCCATTATTTCACAAGATTAAACGTATCTTTTATAACGTCAATTGTAATGGCAAATGCTGATGCACCATCGCCCAATTCTGCCACAAACACAGTGTTGTCGGTTCTTGACAACTCGGTCTTGTTACCGTGGTCAAAATCCTCGCTTGCCCAATCGTCAGCGTCGACGGCGGTAATGGTAAACAACAGCTTGCCTAAAATTTTATTTGTTGAATCGTAATGATAAAATTGTCTTTCGTGATTTTCTATATCTTTAAGTACCGCGAGATATCCTACCATAGAATTCGGCACGGTAAGATAATATCCATCAACTGTATTTACCAGTGTAACAAGTTTTACCGATAGCTTTTCACCGTTAAACGAACACCAGTTGGTATAATAAAGTTTTTCATCACTATCTGTTGCGTTTGGCAATTCAGATGCTACTGGAATTTCAAGTATGCCGTCTGAATTTATATCCTGTATTTTCAGCGATGCTGCACGGAGAGTGAGTATATTTTCAAACGAATTAACGGTATCAAGCAATGGGTTTACAAGTTCACCCTTTAATATATAAAGCACTTCCGTTACCGAGCCAACACCCTTGATTTCATCAATATATATAGCCTTCTGACCGTTTGACAAGGTAGCCAGAACAGGATTTTCGGCGGATTTTATGCTGCCATCCATTACGCAACCTGCAGTCTGCGCCATTGCACCATCGGCGTAATTGTAAATCATTGCCTTGTTTGCTTTTTCAGCAGTATTAAGCAAATGAACAAATATTTCGTTAATACCATTGTTGTCAAGGTCGCAACACATAAATGACGTATATGCCTGCAACAGTTTTTGCGATAAAGTATTCTGACTGAAGGTGAATACACTCAACTGTTTTTCATTGGTGCCGTTTACTTCCCAGCCTATAAGAATTTCCTCGACACCATCGCTGTCAAGGTCGCAAAAGTCTACCATTTCAACGCCTATTGCTACTATTGTCTGGTCTGATACCGACAACCATTTGCCATCATTCTGACAAATAACGTTGATGTGCATTGTCGTCATTTCATCATCATTTGTACTGTAAAAGGCAAAGGCCTCGAACGTACCGTCGCCGTTTATATCTTCTAAAACAATCGCAGAACGGCGATCGCCTGCGGCGGGATACTCAAGATCACAATCGGTTGAAACGCTTTTGTAAAGCGCTTCGGCTATTGGCGACATATCGCCCGTAAGTTCGGGAGGAGATACCATATCGTTGGTATTATCAATAATATCGCAACCCGAAAATGCTATGCACATAAGTATTGCCAACGCTATCAAAAACACCTTTTTTATCATAATGGCACACGCCTCCTTTTTACAAATATTTATACATAATGCATTATATCACAACACTTACTAAAATAAAAGATATTTTTATTTAAAATTTAAATAAAATGATTGCAAGAGTGCTAATTTTATTGTAATATTTATTTAATAAATAAGGCTTGGTGAAATTATGGACAAAAAAAGATTAGAACAACTGCTTCTTACCGTGCAAAAGCCCGGTAGATATTCGGGCGGCGAGGTCAACGAGATTATAAAAGACAAAGAAAAGGTTGACGTTCGCTTTGCATTTTGTTTTCTCGATACTTATGAGATTGGTATGAGCCATCTGGGTATGAAAATACTTTATTCGCTTTTTAACGAAAGAGACGATATCTGGTGCGAACGTGTTTTTGCGCCGTGGATAGATTTTGAAAAGGTAATGCGCGAAGAAAATATACCCCTTTACGCGCTCGAAAGCCGCGACTCAATACGCGATTTTGATTTTGTGGGCTTTACACTTCAATACGAGTTGTCATATACAAACATACTTACTATGCTGGATTTGGGTGAAATTCCGCTAAAGGCAAGTGACCGCGACGACAGTTATCCGATAATTGTTGCGGGTGGTCCTTGCGCCTGCAATCCCGAGCCACTTGCTGATTTTGTTGATATTTTCTTTTTGGGCGAGGGAGAGAAGGTAGACCTTGAAGTAATTGACCTGTATAAAAAAATAAAGAAAAACGGTGGAACCAAGCAAGACTTTTTGTGCGCTGCCGCAAAAATAAAAGGTGTGTACGTACCCTCTCTTTATGATTTTACTTATAACGCAGACGGTACCATTGCCGCAATTACTCCGCAAGGTAATGCACCTGCTATTATAGAAAAGCGTATCGAAGAAAATCTTGATGAAACATACTACCCCGACCGCTTTGTTGTACCGTTTATTGAAGCCGTGCACGATAGAGCGGTACAGGAAGTATTCCGTGGTTGTATACGTGGATGCCGTTTTTGTCAGGCGGGTTATATCTATCGCCCCGTGCGTGAAAAGAGCGCCGCGGTTGTAAACCGTCAGGCGCGTGCGTTGTGTAAAAACACGGGATATGACGAAATGTCGCTTTCGAGCCTTTCAACAAGCGATTATACCCACCTTGAAGAAATGCTGGACGAAATGCTTACGTGGACCGAATGTGATAAAATTGCACTATCACTTCCCTCGCTTCGAATCGATAATTTCAGCGAAGGGCTTATGCAAAAAATAAACCGCCTTAAAAAAAGTGGACTTACCTTTGCGCCCGAAGCAGGTACACAACGACTTCGTGACGTTATAAACAAAAACATTACCGAAGATGATATTTTAAGCACCTGCGCTACGGCATTCCGCGGGGGATATACTGCGGTAAAACTTTACTTTATGATGGGTCTGCCCACCGAAACCGATGAGGACATTGTGGGTATTGCAGACCTCGCCCAGAAAATTGTTGACCTTTATTACAGTCTCCCCGAAAAACCTAAGGGCAAGGCGGTTAACGTATCGATAAGTGTGGCAAACTTTGTGCCGAAGCCGCATACACCTTTCCAGTTTGAGCCTCAGATTACCCGCGAAGAAATGTTGCGCCGACAAATGCTGCTTAAAGACAGTATAAAGAGCAAAAAAATCACCTTTAACTATCACGAAAATAAAACCAGCTTTTTAGAGGGTGTTTTTGCACGTGGCGACCGCAGACTTGGCGCGGTAATCCACGCTGCATACAAAAAAGGTTGTCGTTTTGACGGTTGGGATGAATGCTTTGAGCTGGAAAAGTGGATGGCAGCGTTTGATGATTGTGGCGTAAACCACGAGTTTTATGCCAACCGCACCCGTAGTTTTGATGAAATAACACCTTGGGATCATCTTGACTACCGAATTACAAAGGAATTTTTAATTCGCGAAAATATGGCGGCACACGCCGCATGCACTACCCAAAACTGCCGTGAAAAATGCGCAGGCTGTGGAGCAAATTCTTACGGAAAGGGTGTTTGCTTTGAAAAACGTTAGACTTTTTTATAAAAAAGGCGACCGTATGAGATTTATTTCTCATCTTGATATGACACGCTTTATGTCACGCCTTATCCGCAGAGCAGAGCTTCCCGTATGGTATACCGAAGGGTTTAATCCGCATCTTTATATGACCTTTGCACTGCCGCTTTCCCTCGGATTTGAAAGCGATTATGAGGTTGTCGATATTCGCGTTCTGGACGACAATTATGACATTTCTACCATCCCCGAAAAACTAAACGCCGTGTGTCCCCCGTATATACAATTTTTTGGCGCGGCGGAACCCGAAAAAAAAGCAGGTGACGTTGCGGCGGCAGAATTCAGCATTGTTTTTGATGATAATGGTGAAATTTCTGATAACATGAACGCATTTTTAAAGCGCGGTAGTATTGTTGTTTTAAAGAAAACTAAAAAAGGCGGCGAAAAAGAAATTGAGGTTGGCGACAAAATCAAAGCTTTTTCGCTTGAAAACGTTCAAGGTAACACCGTCTTAAAAATAACACTACCCGCAGGCAGTACCGAAAATCTTAACCCCGAACTGTTTTTGAACAAGTTTTTCGAGGAAAACGGAAAATATTATTGCTACGTGGTAAACCGTACATCGATTCTTGATACAAACGGAAACCTTTTTAAATAATGATTTTGTAGGGAATGACCTGCGTGTCGTTCCGTTGATTTCGGCACGGCACATAGGCATGTGCCCTACAAAAAAAAGAAAGACACTACTTAACATTAACAGTAGTGTCTTTTAAGTTTGGCGATGTGGCGCATCGAAGTTCGCGTTTTGTTTTATTATATATCAAAATTTAAATATGTGTTCAAAATATAACAAAATGGTATAAAATTTTTATATCCGTGCGAAGCACTTCAATATTTTCGACTTTCCATTTTTAATTTTCAACTTAAAAAGCACCCATCGTTTGATGAGTGCTTTTTTGATTACTGTATCTGCAGACATTCGGCGGCGCAATATCCTTGATATTCGCCGTATTGAACGTAATGATAATCGGTGCCAAGTTCTAATATCTGTACCGTTTCGCCCTTTGGTATAGTGGTAATCACGTTGCTGTCCCCCGATGCCGCATCTCGCATATTAAGGGAGTAGTTTACGTTATAAACCACCGCTGTTGCAACCTGCGAAGCGGCCTTTTCTTTTCTTCCGCCAAATATATTAGGAATAAAAGTAACGCCTGCCGCAATTGCCATAATAATTACAGCTATTATTATAACCACACCACATCCGCAACCGCTTCCTGAGCTTGATGAATAAGATGAACTTGACGAGCTTGACGAAGACGACGAGGACGACGTTACCGGACTACCCTTTGCAGCCATATATTCCTTATAGTAAGAACAATTCTCTTTTTTATATGATTTTAAGTCAATAATTTCGTCGCCTCTTGCGCTACAATATTCACAATCTTCGTCATGCCAACGATAAGGACAACCATAACAATTTGCCATAAAATATCTCCCCTTAAATTTATATTACATATTTTTATAACATCACAACAATATTTTGTGAATTCACGTGCAAAAGAGTTTAAATCAATCGTAGCTTCTTTGCCACCTGTTGGCCATCAATACGGATATAACTGTGCATTGCGCCGTCAAATCCAACCTGTATATTATGACCGTCAACAGTAGCTTTTAAAGCGTGGGCGGTTTCAACCAATATTTCAAGTTCGTCATAAACATATCCGTCTATTACCAACTCGTTTACACGTCCCACTCTGCGATAGCAAATATAGTGTCCTGAATGGTTTCCGTCGATTAAAATTCTATGTTTAACGTCGTTACCCACCGCACGCAAAGCCACGCTGTTTCCCTGTGCATCTGTTTGCGGCTCTGCGGATTGTGACATTTCATATTCAAGTTCTTCTTCGGGTGGGATATTCTTTAATTTATAACCGTATTTAACACCGATTATCAGATAATAAAGAACCCAGATATGTATAATAAGGTCCAATATTCCCGAAAAGTCTTCTACCAGAACATATAAACCTATCATTGCAATGCTGTCGAGTATAAAAAGCACCATAGCCGCTATCATCCAACCGTAATGCCTTTTGCTGAGCATCCAACAAATAAGGTAAAGAACGAGTATAACCGCCGCAACAGCAAAGCACACCGCCATAATCTGACTAACTTCAGATACAATTCCAACCGCCGCAACATAGTAAGGAACCGTTGCCGAAAACAACAACATTGTGTCTGCGCCTACCGCTAACAATACAACGTTTACAACAGTAAGAATAATCATAAGTAAAAGGTTTGACCGCGCAATCTTTACTTGCTGTAAAGCAAATTCTTTTTTGTTTCTTGGATTTTGATTGTTCTGCATAATTTCACCCCAAAAAGTTTTATATACTGATATTATCACATATTATATTTTTTTGCAATAAAAAAGACTCTGCCGTAAAAGCAGAGTCCTTGTTCTATGAATTATGCATCAGATTGAGAGGTCTTCAACGATAAGCTCGCGAACCGCATTTTCATCTACAGGTTCAGCATCACGAACTGCAAAGAATTTTTCTGCAACCTGTGGGAAAAGAGCATAGCTGAGTACGTCTTCATAAGACTTACCAATGCCTTTTTCCTTCATTTCGGCTGCGTATTTTTCGAGCTCGGGTTCAAGCAAATCGGCAGGACGACAGGTAATAACCTCGTCATTGCCGATAGCCTTTTTACGAACTTCCTCGTTAACGGGAGCGGGCAATTTACCATACTCACCGCGTAGAAGTGCCTTTGATTCCTTTGGAACCATCTTGTAACGCTCGCCCGAAATAACGTTCATAACCGCCTGAGTACCTACAATCTGGCTGGTAGGTGTTACGAGAGGAGGATAACCGAAGTCTTCTTTTACTCTCGGTACTTCAGCTAAAACTTCGTACAACTTATCCTCTTTACCTGCCTGCTTAAGTTGTGAAATTGTGTTAGAAAGCATACCGCCCGGTACCTGGTAGATAAGAGTTTTTGCATCTACGTTTAGCACCTTGGGGTCAAGGGTGCCTTCCTCTTTCATCTTGTTGGCAACGCCGCGGAAGTGGGTAGCAATATCAGAAAGCTTTTCAAGGTCGAGACCTGTATCTCGCTCGGTGCCCTGAAGTGTTGCAACAAGCGCTTCGGTAGCAGGGTTTGCAGTACCGTTACCAAATGGTGAGAGAGCACAGTCAACAATATCAACGCCTGCCTGGCTTGCCATAAGGTAGGTCATATCGCCTGTACCCCTGGTCTTGTGTGTGCGCACCTGAATCGGAACCTTAACCCTTTCTTTAAGCTTTTTAACAAGTGAATATGCATCGTAAGGAAGAAGAAGGTTTGCCATATCCTTGATACAAATTACATCAGCACCCATGTTTTCAAGTGTTTTTGCAAGATTTACAAAGTACTCTTCGTTATGAACAGGGCTGATTGTGTAGCTGATTGCGGGTTCGCAAATACCGCCGTACTCTTTACAGGACTTGATGGCCTGCTCAAGGTTACGAGGGTCGTTGAGCGCATCAAAAATACGGATAACGTCAATACCGTTTTCGATTGACTTTTTAACGAACATATCAACAACGTCATCTGCATAATGCTTGTAGCCTAAGATATTCTGACCACGGAAAAGCATCTGTAACTTGGTGTTTGGCATATGCTTTTTTATGGTGCGGAGTCTTTCCCATGGGTCTTCATTAAGAAAGCGCATACAAGAGTCAAATGTAGCGCTACCTCAGCATTCTACCGACCAATATCCGATTTTGTCGAGACGCGCGAGAGCAGGAATCATATCCTCAATGCGCATACGGGTAGCCGCCTGCGACTGATGAGCATCACGCAAAATAGTATCGGTAATATATAATGGTTTATTAGCCATAGTTTTTAATCCTTTCTTTATTTTAGAAATACATAAATAACAGTTTACGATTATTCAGTCTATATGGTTTGGAGAAAATCGTTCACAGTGCCGTTTTGAAGTGAGCGGTGCCGTATTTTTTATACTGCCCCAAACGAAAAACGGTGCTGTGGGCGATTTAATACAAACTTAAGCTTAACCTAAAAGAGAGATGAGTACACCGGCTGCAATGGCTGAGCCTATTACGCCTGCAACGTTTGGTCCCATAGCGTGCATAAGAAGGAAGTTTGAAGGATTAGCCTTCTGACCTACCATCTGGGAAACACGAGCAGCCATAGGAACAGCAGATACACCTGCCGAACCGATGAGCGGATTCATCTTGTTCTTGGTGAAAAGGTTCATAAACTTAGCAAACAATACGCCTACTGCGGTAGCCACACCAAATGCCACAATACCCATTGCAATAATTTCAACGGTAGGAAGTCTGAGTAAGGTGATTGCCTTGCCGCCAACGTTTATAACGGTGTCAGTGTTTGAATTAAGGAAGGTTTCAGCAGTAGCGGTAGCGCCTACAGAAATACCAAGGAATATGGTTACAATATTCATAAGCTCGTTCTGAGCGGTCTTGCAAAGACGGTCTGCAACGCCTGATTCTTTCCAAAGGTTACCAAGCATCAAGCAACCTACAAGCGCGGTTGCATCGGGCACCAAGAGTGCTACGAAAATGGTAACAACTATCGGGAAGATAATCTTTTCGGTTTTAGTTGGCTGGCGGAGCGGTTTCATAACGATTTCGCGCTCACGCTTTGTGGTGAGAAGTCGCATAATGGGTGGCTGTATTACAGGAACCAACGCCATATATGAGTAAGCCGCAACTGCGATTGCACCCAAAAGATGAGGTGCAAGAATAGATGTTGTAAAGATGGCTGTCGGGCCGTCGGCACCACCGATGATACCTACAGAACCTGCTTCTGCCTGAGAGAATCCAAGAGCAATACAACCAATAAATGTTGCAAAAATACCAACCTGTGCTGCCGCGCCCAAAAGCAAGCTCTTGGGGTTAGAGATAAGCGGACCAAAGTCGGTCATAGCACCGATGCCCACGAAAATAAGGCAGGGGTAAATACAAGTTTTAACACCTATATAAAGGTAGTCAAGGAAGCCGCCGTGTGACATTATATATCCGTAGCTGTGATAAGCGGGTGAGCCTTCGGTCATAAACTCGGTCCACAACTCACCGTGATAAAGGCCTGCACCGGGTAGGTTGGTAAGCAACATACCAAATGCAATACCGATAAGTAAAAGCGGTTCAAACTGTTTCTTTATTGCAAGATATAAAAGCAATAAAGATACTGCTATCATAACAAGGTTCTTCCAACCGCCGTCAAGGAAATTACCAAACAATTGATAAAAACCTGTTGTTTGGAAAAACTCAAACAATTTATCTAAAAATCCCATTTTATTTACTCCTTAACAAAGAGTGTTCTTATGCTATTGTGCAAAGAACAGCGCCGGTTTCTACTGCTGCGCCCTTTGTTACAACAACATTTACTGCACCGTCGCAAGGAGCAACAATTTCATTTTCCATTTTCATTGCTTCGAGAATAATAAGAACATCGCCTTTTTTAACGCTTGCGCCGTTTGCTACCTTGATGTCAAGGATGTTGCCGGGCATTGGTGCGTTTACAGATTCGCCGCCTGCAGGTGCTGCTGCGGGAGCGGGAGCCGCTGCAGGTGCGGGTGCTGCAGGAGCTGCTGCGGGAGCAGCCTTTACTTCAGATGCGTCAATAGCTTCAAGTGTGATTTCATAAGCGGTGCCGTTTACGGTTACTTTATACTGTTTCATTTTATATTACCTCTTTTTTAAAAATTTTTATTTGTGATTAAATCTTTTTAAACGAAATTACGCGGATTGCAGAAACGTCTTTACCCATTTCCTCTGCGCAGGCTGCGGTTACCGCAGCAATAATCTCCTGACGGTTTTCTATAACCGTATTTTGTGCTACGGGTGTTGCTGCAACTGTTGCGGCAGGTGTCTCTTCTGCCTTGTTTGTTTTTGCAAAGAAAGATCCCATAATCTTACAGATAAGAATTATAAGCACAAGACCCACAAAAACAACACCTACACCCATTACAACAACCATCCAATCGGGTGTTGCTGAAGTTGCGTCAGTTGCCAATGCTAAATTTTTTATCATTTCCACTTGTTTTGCACCTCCCGAAAATGCAATAAAAATTGTTTTTAAAATTGAGAAAATCCGATTCTCTCCCAATTGTACTTATTATATATCATATCTTAAAGAAAAACAATACATATTTTAACAATTTTTTTAATTTTTTAC
The DNA here is from genome assembly GCA_045593245.1 of Acutalibacteraceae bacterium. Lineage (GTDB taxonomy): Bacteria > Bacillota > Clostridia > Oscillospirales > Acutalibacteraceae > UBA737. Next base: position 58,995 of record JAZNWJ010000003.1, read on the forward strand.
TCTTATAAACTGCCAAAAAGCCGCAACCTAAGATTGCAGCTTAAATCCTTCACCTATTATTTCACCCGCGTCACTAACAATCATAAATGCGCGATCGTCGTGCCCGTATACAATATTGTGTATGGCGTTTGCTTCGTGAACGCGCACGGCACACATAAGCATTGTTCGGCTTTCGCCCGTATATGCGCCCACAACCGCAAGTTTTGTAACACCTCTTCCTATCGCGTGATTTATTTCACGGCAAATTGTATCGGGACGGCTTGTTACTATATAGATTATCTTACCTTTATCTGCTCCATACAGCAAAACGTCCATTAGTCGTGTGCCCATATACATAGCGATTATAGAATATAGTGCGCTTTCGGCATTTTTATACACAATAGCGTTGAGTGCTATAACCACACCATCGGTCATAAGAATTATTTTCCCCACGCTCAGATGACGGTATTTACGATTTATAAGTTTTGCAATAATATCAACGCCTCCCGTAGTGGCTCCCCTCAACAATATAAGCGAAAGCCCTATTCCCATCAGTACACCACCAAACATTGACGCCAATATTCCGTCGGTTTCAAGAGAGGGTAAAAGACGTGCCGATACATCAAGACTAAGTGATACCAGTGCTGTAACGAAAGAAGTTCTTAAAATAAACGCGCTGCCCATTTTAACATATCCCAACACAAGCACGGGAATATTAAACAAAAACAACATAATACCCGTCGGTATATCTGCAATATGATTTATCACCGTTGCAACACCCGTAAATCCGCCGGGAGAAATGCCGTTCGGCGACAAAAAGACGTTGACCGCAACGGAATATGTTACCGACCCTGCAACAAAATAAACCATATCTGCTATATTTTTTAAAACGTGTTTTTTCATAAAAATATCCCCCACACAACTATTTTGTGTGGGGGTATGATTTATATTCTCTGTTTTACCATATTTTTTCAAACAGTTCCTGTATCCGTTCATTTTGCCCTGATAAATGCAGAAAACCAAACAAACATTCAAGCCCTGTTGCGGTGTGATACTCACCGTTTGTTGCGCTTTTAGGTGTGTTGCCTGTATGAAAATTCCGACCTCTGCGGAAAATCATAAGTTCTTTTTCGGTAAGACAATCTTCAATTTTTTTAAACGCTTCCGCTTGCGCCACCGCGCTTACGTATTTTACCGAAAGACTGTGCAAATCCCCCGAAGAGCGATTGATTTCGGCAAGTCGGGTCCTTACAAGTAAGCCGTATACAGCATCGCCGACAAACGCTAATACAGATGGGCTCAATAAATTTACATTATCCATAGATCAACACCTTAGTCCACGAAATCAAACTCAACATCATAAACACTGACGGTATCGCCTTCTTGTATGCCGGCTTTACGAAGTGCATCAATGATACCTGTCTGACGCATTACACGCTCAAAATACTGAAGCGATTCATAATCATCAGGATCAACGGTATTCATTACGTCCATAATCCAAGGTGCGTCTTCAACAAAGTACACTCCATCGCAAACACGGATATTAAATGAACGTTTTTTGGGTGTGCTTAAATCAAGCTGCGGCTTGGGTTCGGGTTCGTAAACCTTTATTGCAGGTAGCTTTGCAAGCTCGGCCGCAACGTAATTTATAACGTCGGCGGTGCCTTCGGCAATAGCCGCCATTGCAGGGAAGAATTTATAACCCCTGCCTTCAAAATACTCCGCATATTTTGCAACATCTTCCTCTTCGCAAAGGTCGCATTTATTACCGACAATAACCTGCGGACGCGTTGTAAGTTCATCGCTGAATGCCGAAAGCTCGGCGTTTATCTTTTCAAAATCTTCAATAGGATCGCGGCCCTCGCTGCCCGAAATATCTATAACGTGAACAAGCATACGACAGCGTTCTACATGGCGCAAAAATTCGTGACCTAAGCCAATTCCTTCGCTGGCGCCCTCAATAAGACCTGGTATGTCCGCCATTACAAACGAACTGCCCTCTCCCATACGGATTACGCCAAGTACCGGGGTCAGTGTTGTAAAGTGATAGTTTGCAATATTTGGTTTAGCATCGCTTACCACCGATAAAAAAGTGGATTTACCAACGTTTGGAAAGCCTATAAGACCTACGTCGGCAAGAAGCTTAAGTTCAAGCGTAACATCAAGTTCTTCACCAGGATTGCCGTTTTTTGCAAAACGTGGTATCTGACGGGTGGAGTTTGCAAAATGCTGGTTGCCCCAACCACCGTTACCGCCCTTGGCTATTATAACAGGCTCATTATCTGAAAGGTCGGCAATTATACGGCCTGTTTCGGTTTCTTTTACTACTGTGCCACGCGGTACCTTTATTAAAAGAGCAGGCGCTGATTTGCCTGTACAACGGTCGGTTTTTCCATCCTCGCCGTTTTCGGCAGTATATTTGCGCTTATAACGAAAATCTGCAAGGGTAGACAAATTGTCGTCAACCTGAAAAACTATATTGCCGCCGCGACCACCGTCACCGCCGTCAGGGCCACCTGCGGCTACGTACTTTTCACGATGAAAAGACACCGCGCCGTTACCGCCGTTACCCGCTTTTAAATGTATCTTTGCTATATCTACAAACATTTAATTATTCTTCCTCAAATTCTTCAAAATCGTCGAAATCTTCATCACTGAATTCCATTTCGGCACTTACAACGTTTTCATAAAGCTGCTGAGCAATTTCAAGGTCACTTTCGTTTACGTATATTTCCTGAACGCTGAAGCCGCCGCCGAATACTATCTGCATAGCATCTTCGCTTTCATCACAGGTAAAAACAATACCATTGTCGCGCAAAACATCTTTATATATTTCTGCCGCCACAATGTTATCAACCGAAGCCGCAAGCACAGGCTTTTTAACAATCAGTGCTTCTTCAGCGGCTTTTTTCGCTTCTAATTCCTCTGCCTCTTTAATTTCTTTTTCATAAGCCTCAAAAGTTTTAAGCTCTGCGCCACACAACAAGCATATTTCTGCATCGTTTTCGCAGGCAAATCCACATACATGACAGTTTTTCATAATATCACCTTTTTGTATAAAAGATTAAAAAAACCGAGCGACCGCACATAAAAGTTCGCCGCTCGGTTTAAATTTTTAAATAATTACTGCTCCACAGCGTAGATGCTAACCTGCTTACGGTCTCTACCTACGCGCTCAAACTTAACCTTACCGTCGATAAGTGCGAATAAAGTATCATCAGAGCCACGGCCAACGTTGTTGCCTGCGTGGATGTGTGTTCCTCTCTGGCGAACGAGTATGTTGCCTGCAAGTACGAACTGGCCGTCTGCACGCTTAACACCAAGACGCTTTGACTCACTGTCACGACCGTTCTTGGTTGAACCCATACCTTTTTTATGAGCGAACAACTGAATGTTTAACTTTAACATTATCTACACCTCCGTAGTGATTTTAATTCGTTTGCTGTACTGTTTTGAAAGCTCGGATAAATGAAGTTTAAGGCCTTCGAGCACTGTGATTGTTTTGTGACTCGGAGCAATAACACTGACACGCATCATAGCTTCATCAACATCTATGTCACACTTATCTCCGATTATTTCGGTTATAGTGTTTGCAGTCATGTATGCGGCGCTTGAAACCGCAGCACATACTATCTTACCCTCAAAATCATCACAATCTGCTGAGCTGTGACCTATAATTTCAAAACCGTAAAGACTTTCTCTCTTTGACAGAAATTTTACACGAGTCATACTGAATTAGCCGATTTCGGTAATCTGTACTTTTGTGTAAGGCTGTCTGTGGCCCATCTTGCGTGAGCTGCCCTTCTTAGGCTTGTAGGTAAATACTGTTACCTTCTTGCCCTTGCCGTTTTTAAGAACGGTGCCCTTTACGAAAGCATCCTTAACATAGGGCTTGCCAACCTTTAAACTTTTGTCGCTTACAGCAACTACTTTGTCGAAGGTTACCTCTGAGTCAACCTCTGCGTCAAGCTTTTCAATGTAAATAACGTCACCGTTTTCTACACGATACTGCTTACCGCCTGTTTCGATAATAGCGTACATTCTTTTACACCTGCCTGATATTTTACAGTCTCGCTAAAGATAGGCGCACACCCAAAATTTTAGGCGCAACTTACAAAGCCCACAATATGCGGCTTGAGTATTTTATCACAAGGTGTACCGTTTGTCAAGCAAATTTTTATTTTATTTCATCACGCATTTGCATTTTTTATGTATTGTAATTTTTGCTTCTTTGTGATATTATAAATATAATTATACTCGAAAGAAAGAAGTTTCACCTATGGCAGAAATAATTACAAACGAAAAGAAAAAGGTTTTAAGCTGTATACAGCCAAGCGGTATGCTTACCTTGGGCAACTACTTAGGCGCGCTTAAAAACTGGAAAAATATGCAGGAAGAGTTCGACTGTACTTATGCTGTAGCCGACCTGCACGCCATTACCGTGCGTCAGGAACCTGCTAAACTGCGCTCGCAGATTTATTCTACTTATGCTATAATGTTAGCTTTAGGTCTTGACCCTGAAAAAAGCACATTATTTATTCAATCACACGTGCCCGAGCACACAGCGCTTTCGTGGTTGCTTTCGTGCAATACGCAGTTTGGCGAAATGTCACGTATGACACAATTTAAGGATAAATCAGCCCGTCACGCCAACAATGTAAATGTGGGTCTTTTCTCTTACCCCGTACTTATGGCAGCGGATATACTTCTTTATCAGCCTGATTTTGTACCTGTAGGCGCCGACCAGAAACAGCATCTTGAAATTGCGCGCGATATTGCAATTCGCTTCAACAATCTTTATGGTGACGTATTCAAGGTGCCCGAGCCCTATATCCCCAAAGCAGGCGCACGTGTTATGTCGCTTCAGGATCCTGCTAAAAAAATGTCCAAGTCTGACGATAATCCGAACGCATGGGTTGCAATACTTGATGACCGCGACACAATCATCCGTAAATTCAAACGCGCCGTAACCGATAGTGAAGCATGCGTACGTATGAGTGAAACACAACCCGGCATATCTAACCTTATTACAATCTACAGCGTTATCACAGGAAAAACCCCTGTCGAAATCGAAAAAGAATTTGAAGGTCGTGGCTATGGTGACTTCAAACTTGCCGTTGGCGAATCGGTTGCCGATGCGTTAGCACCTATTAAAGCAGAATACGACCGCCTTATCACCGATAAGGGCGAGCTTGAGCGTATATTCCGCGAGGGTGACGCTCTCGCCGAAAAGGTTGCGCGCAAGACGTACTTCAAAGCTATGAAAAAGGTTGGCTTTGTGCTATGATTTTTCCAAGCGAAAACTCAAAAATCAAAGCTTCGGTACAAAATTTTATAAATTCGGGCCGTATACCACACGCAATAATGATTGAGGACGAGTCGGGTGACACCAATTTAAATTTGGCATTATATATTGCTGCGGCGGCGGTTTGTGATGGCGCCGATAAACCTTGCGGCAATTGTCACAACTGCCATTTGGCAGATGTAGGTTCGCACCCCGACATCACCCGTGTGAGCGCGCTTGAAGGTAAAAAGTTTTTGTCGGTGGCGCAAATCCGCGAACTGCGTGCGGACGCTTTTGTCAAAGCGCATCAGGCATTGCATCGCGTTTTTATAATTGAAGATGCTCACCGTATGAATGAGCAAGCGCAAAACGCACTGCTTAAAGTGCTTGAGGAACCACCGAAAAACGTTATTTTCATACTACTCGTTCCCTCAAAAACCATGTTGCTTGATACAATAATTTCACGTTGTGTTTTACTTTCAACACTTGATGCCAAGCGTGAAAGCGGCGAACACTCAGACACAGCAAATAAGTTTATAGATTTATTGTTGTCGGGTAGCGAGTATGATATGCTTAAACTGCTCGTGCCGCTTGAGAAAAGCCGTACCGAAATGGAAAACTTTTTTTCCGCTCTATCATTATGCGTGACAGAGCGACTTAAAAACGGCACCGTCCACACAAGGATACTTGACCAACTTTTTGACGATACAAAATATTATTTAGACCTTCTGGCTACCAATATAAATTTATCACTGCTTGTAAGCGTAGCGGTAAGCCGTAGCAAAGGCCTTTTAGATAAACGAGGATAAAATATGACAAAAGTTATTTCAGTTAAATTTAAAGACAGCGGAAAAAACTATTACTTTTCACCAGACGACAAAACCTATAATGTCGGAGAAAACGTAATCGTCGAAACCGCTAACGGATTGGCATTTGGCACAGTTGCCGAGGGTAATCACGAGGTCGAGGACGATCGTGTTGTGCCTCCGCTTAAAAAAACACTCCGTGTAGCAAACGAAAAAGATTTACAGCGACTAAAAGACAACAAAACCAAGGAAGCCGACGCTTTCCGCATTTGCGAAGAAAAAATCACCGCCCATAAACTTGATATGAAGCTCGTTCGAGTTGAATACTCTTTTGACGGCGGTAAAATTACGTTTTTCTTTACCGCTGACGGTAGAGTGGATTTCCGCGAGCTTGTAAAAGACCTTGCAAATCATTTTCATTCTCGCATTGAATTGCGCCAGATAGGTGTGCGCGACGAGGCAAAAATGCTTGGCGGTGTTGGTATATGCGGTCAGGAATATTGCTGTAAGCGTTTTCTTGACGACTTTTTACCCGTGTCTATCAAGATGGCAAAAGAACAGAGTCTTTCACTTAACCCAACAAAGATTTCGGGTAGTTGCGGCAGACTTATGTGCTGTCTTAATTACGAGCAGGAATCGTATGAATATCTTAACTCAATTACTCCGTCTATCGGTACTACGGTTAAAACCGAGCAGGGCATAGGCGTTGTAACCGATGTAAATTTCCTGACAGGCAACCTCACGGTAAAGCCAAAGGATACCGACGGTATTCCATATAAAACCAATCGCAAATATGTGAAAATTTTAGGCGGTCACAAACCTAAAAAGACCGAGGAAAACAAAGATTAAATTTCCCCTTGCATTTTTGTGCGAATATTGTTACAATATGTTTACAGGTTTTTAAACCTTTTATTCCACTTGGGGAGGCAGGTGTAACCAATGGCTTACAAAATTACTGATGAATGCATCAGCTGTGGTGCTTGCGCAGGCGGTTGTCCTGTAGACGCTATCGCTGAAGGCGACGGCAAGTACGAAATTGATGCAGATGCATGCATGGATTGCGGCGCATGTGCAGCAGGTTGCCCCGTAGAGGCTATCGTTGAAGGCTAATTAGTCTTTAAAATGTACTTAATAAAGTGAGGTTCAACGTTTTGTTGAACCTTTTCTTTTTTTGTTTCTTAATATTTTATTAAAAATATCGGTTGATAATTGTCATACGCCGTTCTTTGTGATATATTTTAAAAAAAGAGGTGGTCATCATTAAAAAAATAAATAAATTTTTAAGTTTTTTGTTTTGTATTGTAATTTTAACAACCCTTTTCAATATAAACACTTTTGCTGTAACCGAATTCAGAAAGGGTAAAATAAACAGTAGCAGTGGTAGTACCACAATATACTCTCTTGCGGGAACAACGGGTCACGAGGCAAATGAAGCCGATAAAAACAAATCTCAAGCCTTATGTACCCTTACGAACGGCACCGAAATCCGTATTTTAGGTGAAGAATTAGACGGCGACGGTGATATGTGGTATAAAATACTATATGGCGAAAATTTTGAAAACACAGGTTATGCCTTTAACACAAGAGTAAGTATAGTATACGATTATTCCTTTGATGAAGATTTTGAAACCAATCTTCATAACTTTCCCGAAAGTTACCACGATGCTCTACGTGAATTACACCTAAAATATCCCAACTGGAAATTTATGGCACACAATATAGAAATGTCTTTTACCGATGCAGTTGAGGCGCAATATGGTGTCGATGATATTAAAAACACCCGCAAATGGGTAGAGCTTACTTACGGCGGAAACGAATGGCGTGATATGCGCGGTTATGATGAACAAAACGATAGCTGGATTACTTTAGAGGCTCGTTGGACCTATGCTTCACGCGCAGGAATAGAATATTTTTTAGACCCCCGCAACTCCCTTAGCGAAGATAAAATCTTTGTTTTTATGCTTCAGTCATACAATGAAGAAATGTACAAAAAGGAAGACCTGCGCGCAGTTGTAAAGGGCACTTTTTTAGAAAAAGGATACGATAAAAACGGAGACGGTGTGGCAGAAGAGGACGCATACCTTGACGATATTGTCCTTGCCGCTCAGAGCAGCGGCGTCAGCCCTTACGTGCTTGCCGCTACCATTATAATTGAACAGGGCACAAACGGAACCAGCGACGTAATATCGGGAACCTTTAAAGAATTTGAGGGTTATTACAACTTCTTTAACTATTCGGCATCGGGAAGCACCGTAGAAGAAATCATAAAGTCAGCGTTGTCTTATGCAAAATCAAACAATTGGAACAGCCGTACCGCCGCTATTGTAGGCGGCGCTCAAAAATATGCCGATGGATTTATCTCGGTAGGGCAAGACACATATTATTATAAGGATTTTAACGTTGTAAATAAAATCTGGTGGCACCAATACGCCGCCGCGCTCTACGACGCCTGGACAAGCGCCGCATATCTGCAAAAGGGTTGTTCGTCAAACGCCGATGCTTCTTTGATTTTTACAATTCCCGTTTATTCTGATATGCCAGACTCCCCCTGTCCACACCCATCTACAGAGGAACCCGAAATACCCAATATATACGATATAAATATGGACGGCTCCACCAATAACCGCGACGCAGTTATGCTTATTCGTTACATAAACGATTGGGACGTACAGTTGGATACTACGGTTGCCGATATAGATAAAGATACCATAATAAACAACAAGGATTATGTTTTGCTTGTAAGATATATCAACGGCTGGCAAATAACACAATAAAATGCAAAAAACTCGGATTTTAATAATCCGAGTTTTTTCTTTAGCGTTTAATAAAATTATTACTTCTTGTAGTTGTGGCAGGTGGGGCAAAATCAAGTTTGCGGTCGGCTATTCCCAATATGTCTTCGGGTCTTATCCAAGGTTTATTCTGTATTGCGCTGGTTTCCTCGTGGGTAAGGTATCCCTTATATGCTGTAAGACAGCGGCGAATAAAGCCATCACGTACACACGCTTCAACAAGTCCGTTATTCATAATGTTAAGAAGCAATGGAAGCGTTTCAGCTGCGAGTGCAACCGAAGTTGAATGTGCTACCGCACCCGGAATATTGCTTACACAGTAGTGAACTACACCGTTTACTACGTAACGTGGATCATCGTGGTGGGTTTCGTGGCTGGATTCAATTGCACCCGGGTCGTCGTTTGAAATGTCAACAAGCACACTACCGGGCTCCATGGTTTTAAGCATTTCTTTATCAATAAGAAAATCGGTACGTTCTTTTGGCCATTTAACGCAGTTTATAACCATGTCGGTCTGTGGTAGAATTGCGGCAATAGCCTCTTTGGTGCAGAACATAGTGTCAATTTTTTGGTTATATCTATCACTAAGCATTCTGAGAACGCCTGCGTTGATGTCCATAACAGTAACCTTTGCGCCAAGAGCATAAAGCACCGATAAAGCACCCTGACCAACAACACCGCCGCCAAGGATGAGCACGTTCATACCCGGGGCTCCTGCAAAGCCGCCTACAAATTTACCCTTACCTCCGTTTATGGTAAGCATAGATTCAAGACCAAACAGCGCGCCCTGCTTGCCTGCCGCTTCACAGTTTGGTGAGCCGTAGCGGTGAGAGTCCTCGGCAGTAAGTGCTATACATTTTGATTTAAGTATTGCATCTACTTCTTCGGGGTGACCCGCGGGGTGAATACAGCAATAAACCAACTGGTCTTCGCGCAATAAATCATATTCACAAGGGAACAATTCCTTGACCTTAGCAAGGAAATCGCAACGGGCGTACATTTCTTCCATAGTGTCAACTATCTGAGCACCTGCAGCCTCGTATTTTTCGTTAGAAAAGCCCGAGCCCACGCCACAATCACGTTGTGCCAAAACTGTGTGACCTGCCGCAACAATAGATGCCACCTCAACAGGTGTGCAGATAACTCGGTTTTCGCCCTCTTTAATGTCCTTTAAAATACCAAATACCATTTTGTTTCCCTCCTGATATTTTTATATAAATTTTTATTACAAACTATCATTACCATATTCACCAAAGCCTTCACCCAATACCTCTTTTGCATCGGTCACTATAATAAAGGCATTTTTAGGATCAACCTCATTAACCGCCGATTTAATGCGTGATATTTTATTAGGCTTTGCCGCGCACATCAATATATTCTTCCTGTTGCCTGTAAAGGCTCCTCTACCGTTGAAAATTGTAGCGCCAAGTCCCATTTCCATCAGTTTTTGTGTGATTTCCTGACTTTTGTCACTGATAATATATGCAAGCTTGGCATTCGATGAACCATAAACCACCATATCCATCGCAATGCTTGACACGTACATTGCAATCACGCCGTAAAGCGCGTTATCTAAACTGCGGAACGTAAGAGCATAAATACTGATGACGCTTACGTCAATAATCAGACAAATTTTGCCGATCGAAATGCTCGGAAATACGTATTTAAGCAGTCGTGCGGCAAGCTCGGTGCCGCCCGTTGTTGCGTTTTTTAACATCATAAGGCCGAGTGACACGCCCAGCAATACGCCGCCGTAAATGCACGCAAGCAACGGCTCGGTTGACGGAAATTTTATAAGCATATTCATTCCGTCTATCATAATCGAGCTTACAAAAATCGCATAAACCGAGGCGAACAGTAGTGACCACCCCTGCTTTTTTACACCGATTATCATAAGCGGCACATTCATTACAAAAACTGTGGTGCCGATAGGTAGCACGGGGATAAAGCGGTTTAACACCTGAGCAATACCTGTAAAGCCGCCCATTGCAAGATTGTTGGTTTCAAAAAAGCAATTGAACGCAAAAGCATATAAAAGACAGCTTAATGTAATGATAGCATAGTCTTTTATAATTTTCAAATATTTACTGCGCATTTTCAGTCCCCTTATGTAAAATTTTACCGCAAATTATTATATAAAACATATTAGGTGTTGTAAAATTGAAAATCTGATGTTATAATATAGAAAAGACTCTATATTTCAAAAGGATGATATGAGTGACCATTTCAGAAATAGAATGTTTTTTGAGCATTTGCGAGCACAAAACCGTAAGCCGAGCGGCAGAGGCGCTTTATATTACACAGCCATCACTCAGCAGCCGTCTTAAAACATTAGAGCGCGAGCTTGGTGGAGAGCTTTTTATACGCAAAAAAGGCAGTAGAGAAATGTCACTTACTGCCGCAGGTAAAGAATTTTATAATCTCGCTTTGCAATATGAAGAACTTATACGGCAGATGCACACTGTATTTGACAGACAACCACAAAAACTTCGCGTTTCTTCGCTTAACAGCCTTGACACCTTTCTCTTGCCGCAGGTTTATGAGCGCTTTTTACAGGATTATCCTGAAATAGAATTAGAGATACAGGATATGGAGCTGCAGCTTGCCAGTCGAAGCATACATAACAGCGATACCGATATTGCCTTTACAACAGGCAACAGCAATGATAATTCACTAAAACAAACTCTTGCTTTTTGCGAACCTATGGTTATTGTTTGTAATGCAGAGTTACGGCTTGACACACCTGTTAGACCAGAACAATTATTAAAGCATCAAGAAGTGCACATTGAATGGAGTAGCGATTTTACAAAGTGGCATAACAAAGTTCTTTGTGATGCTCACCCTAAACTTACCGTTTCAATAATGGCACATCTTAAACAGTTTTTAGAACATAAACCGTGTTGGGCAATTGTGCCTATAAGCGTAGCGCAAGGTTTAAGTCAAGACGGTAATGTTAAAATTATACCCACGTCATTTGATTTGCCGCCACGCAAAGTATCACTTATTACAGCAATAGACGCCGAGAAAAATCTTGCAATTAAATATTTTTATAATTGTCTTAAAGAAACTGTTTTAAAATATCCCGAAATTGAAATCAAGATATGAAAAAAATCTCCTGATAATCAGGAGATTTTTTCATTTATTTGTAATATTCGGTTTGGTTGGCTGTGTCGACGATTGTTCTTATCGGCAAATCGTCATTTTCTGTTATAAGTCTAAGTAGTTTTTCCTGTCCGTCACTTGTAAGCATAGGCGCAGTAATGCGATTAAACTTATCACAAAGCCAGTCGACGCTTATATTTTCCTTTGCTTCTCCACGCGGCTCACACTCGTCAGACAAATATCGTTTACCGTCTTTTGTAATAATTTCTGCGCGGCATATACGCTCTTGCGGAAAACGCGCATCCAAGTCATCATCTACGTTAAACGATAAGCGTCTCATCATATCTATAACTTTATCGTTATTCAGGTTTTCTTCTAATACCTGAGTGAGTCCAAAGTCGCCGTAAACAATAGCGGATGCGACGGGATATGCAATATTGTATTGCGCTTCGTCAGCGGTTTGTGGCACTATTTTTGAAAGCAGTGTCGCACGCTTAAAGGTGTGGATTGTAACGCTTTTAATATCGTCTGCCGTAATATCGTTATCACGCATAAGTGTAATACAAGCATCGATAGCGGGATGCGCCCAACGGCAACAAGGGTACGGCTTAAAATATAAATCCATCACCTGATACTTATCGCCTAAATCATTCACGTAATGTCGGTATTCGTCGGCTTCAAGCATATGCTTGTTACCTGTAAAACCACACATTGTATCAAGTACCGCTAACACACCTGTCATAACGCCGAACGGAACACCGTCTTTGTTCATAGACGGATATTCCACACTGCGAATACCGGGAACTAACGGTGCGTTAAACTCGGCAACCGATAACGCATTGTTCAGTTGCTCTTTACTAAAACCATAAAGTCTGCCAACGCCTGCGGCAACGCCCACTGCGCCAAATGTTCCACTACTGTGCGCATAATTGTAATAATCCATAAGTGCGGCACCCATACGTATTGTGGTTTCGTACGCTACAAGCATTGCCGTCAAAAACTCGTTGCGAGATACGTTTTTTTCATATGCGGCGGCAAGTATTGCCCCCACAAACGAAGTGCCCGGATGCGCACGGGTTATATTATGACCGTCGTCAATATCGTAAGCATTTGATGAATGACCCATAGCGGTAGCGGCACCCGCAAAAGAAAGTGTTTCGGGCGAACCTACCACTGCCACGTCGCCATTGCCAAACACACTTTTTGCAAGGCGCAGTCCCGCATCAAACTGACGACTTCGACTTCCTATAACAAGCGCGCCCATAAGGTCGACGAAGCAACCCTTTAATCTTTCCTGCACATTAAGCGGCAGGTCTTGCCAACGAGTATCCAGTATATAATTTTCTAATCTGTAATCGGTTTCAAAATGCATAATATCACCTTTAAAATTTAACCAACTGATTTTCTGTCTTTTTTTATCGCAATATAACTTACACCAATCATTCGAATCAGTATAAGCGTAAAGCCTATGTAATGAAAATAGTACAATTTTTCGTCAAGGAAAACCACACCTACAAGGATTGTAACTATGGTTGAAACTCCACCGAAGGCAGCAACAGTAGACGCCTGCAGTTTTGACATAGAAAAATTATTCATTGCAGTAGCAATAATGGTGGATACCATTGAAAGTGCTAAAAATCCGATTATATTTTGCGGGTCAAAATAAGGAGCAAAGTACTCGGTTATGTTGCCTTGCCACAAATGTTTTATAACACTTATAGCATTAAACACTACCGTACCAAACAGACAGGAAAAATACGTAACCTCAAAAGCTTTGAATTTGCCTGAACATTGCCTTGAGAAAACCAGATAAAGAGGTCCTGCAATTACCGCTATAACGAGGCATAAAATTCCAAACAACGTGTCCTTGCCGTCGGAAGTATTGGTATTCACACCAATGTAAACTACGCCGATTATACCAAGCAATAAATATATCTTTTGAGCAAGCGTTGTACTCTCTTTTAGTATAATTCCTTCAAATATGCACGATGCAACGGGCATGAGCGAGGTTATTACGCCCGCTGTAATAGCGGTTGTTTTGGTAAAACCCATAGTTTCAAAAAGCATTTCAATAACGGGCGAGAAAAGGGCGGCTAACAAAAGCGGTTTTATAAACTTATGACGCTCGGTTTTCTTGAAAACATCTTTAACGCCTACGTCAATTTTTATAATTTTTGTCACTTTAAGCAACCATAAAATTACAAAGCTTAATAAAAATCGTAACGCCAGTATATCAATCGCATCAATATTGTTTTCGTTAAGTCCTTTTGTAAAAAAGTTTGTAGTACCATAAATGGCGTTTTTTAAAAAAGTTAACAAATATGCTAAAGCGGTCACGCGTATCACCTTCTTTGCGGGTATATGTTATCACTGTTTAGTTTGTTTTTCAAGTGGTTTTGAAAAATTTCGAATAATTAAACCTCTACTGTTTTGTAACAGGTAGAGGTTTTCTTTTTTGATGTAATAATTTTATTGTTCGTCTGCTGTATCTATATAAATTTCTTCGCAAGCGAGTTCGACCTTTTTCAGCTCTTCTATTGCTTTTTCGACACCGTCGAGCAAAGTTTTATACATCTTTTCATAATCAGGCATAGATTTATATCCTCCTTTTGTAATGTTTAAAAATATTTGCTACAACGGCCGTTGTATAAAACAAAAATAAAAAAGTGCGCAGCCAAGAGCTACGCACCGAAAAACACATAACTCTTAATTACCGCGACGTAACAACGACAAACCACAAGAGAATGCCATTTGAGAAATGTGTTTTTTCAAAAATAAACACAATTCTCTTGCCAATTTGTCGTATTCGGTTGTTACGTCGCACGATTATTTTATCATAAACAAAAATTGTCGTCAAGTAATTCGACAAAACTTCTTAAAACATTTCAAAATAAGCCATAAATATACAAAAACGGACGAGCTATGCTCGCCCCTACGATAATAATTTATATTTTGTGTAGGGGTTGATGCCTACATCAACCCGATAAAAAGGGACGATGTGGGCATCGTCCCCTACGTTTATTTGTATTCGAAATTTTTGTTTTCAACCAAGTCTTTTTTATATTTCGCTATATAGTATTTTGCCATATTAAGATTTTGTTCCGAGTAATTGCCACATTCAACAGGGGATGCGCCCGGTATATTGCCCTCAAAGTTTATTACAAAATCACACATTGCTATTACCTGCTCGTAAACATCCTCGCTTGTAAGGTCGCCAAACATAACAAGGTAGCAACCCGTGCGGCAACCCATAGGCCCAAAATAGACAATGTCGTTTTTTTGAACAGAATTTCGCAAATACGTCGCACACAGATGCTCTATTGTGTGAAGTGCGGGTACATCAATTACAGGTTCGCGGTTGGGCGCTGTGATTCGCAGGTCAAAAGTGGTAATGACAACGCCGTCTTTTTTATCGCGACGTGATACGTAAAGTCCGGGTTCCAGTGTCAGATGATTTATTTTAAAACTCTCTATTTTGTTCATATTAAATCTCCGGTTTAAATGCAGGCATAAGTTGTAACTTAAAAAGATTCATTTTATGCTTGCGGTCAATAATCGCCTTCTTTTCGAGGTCGTCTATTTTACCCGTACGGATATACACGTCAAGCTCGGCATAGGTAAAACCAAGGTTTTCTTCATCGGTTTTGCCACAAAGTCCGTCAATAGGCACCTTGTCAACCAATTCGGAGGGAAGCCCCAGCACACGACCTATTTCCTTAACCTCGGTAACGGTAAGGTTTGCCATTGGAGAAAAATCTCCCGCGGCATCACCATAGCGTGTTGAGTAACCAACCCAGTCTTCAGAGAGATTACAGGTATTTACAACGCGACCGTTAAGTGACTGGCTGACAAAATAAAGAATCGACATTCTAATACGAGGTGGCAAATTGACCTTTGATTGAACCGATACCTCAAGGTCACGCGGCATATTTTTAAGCACACCTTCCACCGCGTCTTTTACGTTTATTTCATAATGCTTTATACCAAGATGATTTACAAGCTTGTAAGCCATATCAATATCGTGCTGCTCTCCCTGTGGCATAAGCACACCGATAACTCTGTGAGCGCCTAAAGCCTCTACGCAAAGCGCCGCCGCAACCGAGCTGTCCTTACCGCCCGAAATACCTACAACGGCATTACAATCTTTACCGTTGTTTTCAAAAAAATCTTTTATCCAAGCAACACAATCATTTTTAACCTTTACAGCATCAAACATATATGCCACCGCCTTTTAAAAATATTATATCACAAATACAGCAAAAAGCAACACCAACAAAAAACAAAATAGCTCTTGACCGACCGTTTCTTTACACGGTTTTTATCGGTCAAGAGCTATTTTTGTTCACTCTTGATATCTAACATCTTTTTGTTGTACCTCCGTCTTCTTTGTATTTGTCCCCACAATTCTTACTCTTTAGGTTTCCTCGTTTAAGCAACTCTGATTTTTGCTTTCTCCGTAAAGCGGAATTCTCTTGAGGATCAGGTTTTTTGTCGAGACATTTTGATATGTAAAACTCTTAAACTTCAATCTAAACAAAAGGCAACCTGTAAAAAATTAAAAATATATGTTATGAATTTGTTAAAAATTTTTGTTGTTTGTTAAATTATTAAATTGTTGTTTTGCCTATTGTCAGATTAAATTATCAAGAGCATTTTACCGGAACATCGGGTATCACCCTCTCTTTCTCTGTGTCTTTAATATACCATATAAAACCGCCGCTTTCAATTCGCATAATATATAAAATTTAAGAGCCTGAATTATTTAAAAAATAGATTTTTTCTGCTTCGCTTAAAAAATCATTGACGGCAACATATAAAGTATGATAAAATAATTTTGTTGGTTGTTTTGCAAACGTATGCAAGGCGACCTTTTTTATTTGACAAAACCGAATAAAAATTTTCTAATGCAAATCAAGGGGTTTTAATATGAAAAAAGTTTTATCAATTTTATTGTCTTTGCTACTGATTTTAAGTCTTACTGCGTGCGGCAACAGTGAGCCTGACGGTTGGTATACCGAAGGTGAAATAACATTGAGCAAACGACAGGCTCAAAAGATTATAAACAGCGATTTCACTACGCCCAAAAACATTATTTTGATTATCGGCGACGGTATGGGACCCAACGACATCACACTGGCAGAAGAAAACGTTGAGGGTGTTTATGATTTTGGTCTTGTATTAAACCAAATTAAAAACCACGGACTTGTTACAACCCATTCTGCCGACGCAGAGATTACCGATTCGGCGGCATCAGGCACAGCACTGTCCACAGGTGTAAAAACCAATAACGGATATGTTGGCAAAGACACAAGCGGAAACAACCTTAAGAATATGGCAGAAATTGCACGAGATGAGGGCAAAAAAATAGGTATTATCACCGACGAGGACATTTCGGGCGCAACTCCCACCGCATTTGTTGTGCATAATATTTCTCGTGATAACTCAAAAGAACTCACAAATGCTATGGTAGAATTCAAACCCGACGTAATGATGTGCAAGGACTACAACAGCACGTCGGCACTTCTTGAGGGCGACGCACGCAAAATCTTTGACAACGAGTATCTTGTAGCAAAGGATTTCCGACGTTTTAAAGAAACGCTTGACACCGACCCCCGTTCCGAAAAACCATTTTTTGGATTTTTAGACGGTTTTTCTACTGTTGCTTCATATAATCTTGCACAGTGTGCTGAGGTTGCCTTTAAGCGACTTCAGAACGACAATGGTTTCTTTTTAATGATAGAAAGTTCGGGCACCGATAAATACGGTCACAAAAACAATATGACAGGAAAGCTCAACAGCGTCGTAACCCTTGACCGCACGGTAGCGGCAGCGCTTAAGTTTATGAAAAACAACCCCGACACCCTGCTTGTAATCACATCCGACCACGAAACAGGCGGCGTTAAGTTACCCGAAGGTGACGAAAAATTAAGCGAGTTGCTCACCGTCACCGAGCATACCGCGACCCCTGTTCGTGTTTTTGCCGTAGGCAAAGGCAGCGAATATTTCAAAGATAAAACGGTTGACAATACCGACATTGCAAAATTTTTAATTGCCGCCATCAAAGGCGAATAGGATAAAACCTCGAGTGAAGTTCACCCGAGGTTTTTTATATCTTTTTATTTTTTGCTTTCTGTTTGATTTTTTCCTTCGGTTGGCTCAAGTTTTGCAAGACCCGCTACATCGGAAACAGGCAGAGAAAAGACTATACCCTGCGCCTTTTTCTGCATACCCATATGCTTATACAGCGCGTGAAGAATGTCGTTTCGAATCTTCTTTTCTACTACCAGCATGAGAATCTCTTTTTCTGAATGGATAGTGATACCAAAGAAAGCAGCTTCCTGCTCGCGTGCAACGCCGCGGCCGTTAATAATAGTGCCGCCTGTAGCGCCATACTCACGCGCTATATCCATTGCGTCCTCCGCATAACCTGCGTTAACGATGGCAAAAATCACTTCATGTGTTCTGGTCTTCATACTCAATCCTCCCTACTTTGCTTGTTGTTACTCAGAAACTGGTACATATTTGCCCCAATCACTCCCGAAAGGGGCACCGCAAAAGCAATACCCTTGCCTTTGCGTATCGTTTTAAATTTACTTTCCAGACAATTCATAATGGGTGTTACCTTATCCTCACGCACCACGCTAAGCAGCACGGCTTTGTGTACGTTAAGTCCCAACATATCAACTATTTCGGAATGCGCCGTGCCTATACCACCGGTAGCCATCTGGAAATTCACTTCAAATTGACTGAGTACGTCGAGATAAAATTCCGCTTTTGTGCGGTCTACAACGGTAACTACTAATTTAAGTTTTTTGATAGCCTCGTCATTGACTGTCTTTGCCATATGCCTACCTCCTTACATAAAGTTGATAATCTGTTCGTCGTCTGCCTGCAAGATTCGTTTCATCGCACGACGTTCTTTAATCTTGTTTGAAACAATCGCTTTAAAACCTAAGAGCTGAATGGTAATAAGGGGTGTCATCGCAACAAGTGCCACCACACCAAATCCATCACGCAGTACCGCGCTTTCGCCCTGCAATGACACGCACACACCTACGGCAAACGGCAGGATAAAGCCCGAGGTCATCGGACCGCTGGCAACACCACCTGAGTCGAAGGCGATGGCGGTATAAACAGGCGGCACAAACAGTGATAGCGCCAGAGAAATAAAATATCCCGGAATAATGTAATACACTAAGGAAAAATCAAACACAATACGCACTACACTAAGTGCTATGGCCGCGCCTACACCAAGGCACAGACCAATCATCATAGATTTCTTTTTCACGTAACCACCGGTCACTTCTTCAACCTGAGTATTGAGCACGTGAACAGCAGGCTCAGCCAAAACTACCAGTACGCCCATCACCAGCGCAACACCCACCAGCAAAGCGGGATGCATCTGCGATAACTGAATACCCATTTTGTAACCCATAGGCATATAGCCTACGTTTACACCCGTAAGAAATAAAACCAATCCAAAATAGGTAAACACAACACCCATACCGATACGCAGCAGCTGTCGTTTTGAAAGTTTTAAGAACAAAATCTGACACAGCGCAAAGAAAACGACTATCAGCCCTAAAGCGATAGCAACTTCCTTTGCCACGTGGCCTATACTGTCAAAATAAGCACCGAGAATATCTTCCCCTATCGAACCGTAATCTACAGTATACGAAAGGTTATTATCCGAAAAGATACCCATTACCAACACGGCTAAAATAGGGCCAATTGAACAAAGCGCTACAAGTCCGAAACTGTTTTCGTGATTGTGACGGTCACTCAAAACGCACGAGATACCAACACCGAGCGCCATAATAAAGGGAACGGTAATAGGACCGGTTGTAACGCCGCCCGAGTCGAACGCCATTGGCAACAGTTCTAAATTATCATTGACCGCAAGCAGAAGCGGCAACGCAAACAACAGCATATAAAAAAGCATCAACAGAGCGGAAAGGTGCAGCTTAAACACAATACGTAAAACAGCAACCACCAAAAACGCGCCAACACCAAAGCCAACCACGTAAACAAGCAACTTTCCATTCATAATAGAACTTACCTGATTGGCAAGAACCTGCAGGTCGGGTTCCGCAACGGTAATAAGCAGCCCCAGCAAAAAGCACACAGTCAGCAGTAAGCCAAGTTTTTTCTGTCGGGATAAACCTGAGCCCACATGGGTACCCATAGGAGTCATAGCTATATCTGCGCCCAGATTAAAAAATCCAATTCCCAGCACCAATAGTATTGCTCCTACCGTAAAACTGATAATTTCACTGCTTTCAAAAGAAAATCCCGGAAGAAACGCTACCAGATATACAATCAACGTAATTGGTAAGACCGAGACCAACGCCTCCCGTATTTTTTCCCACAATTCTTTCAATTTGCTTCACCTGCCTGTGTTTGTCTGATTTCAATATGTAACATACACCATGAAATTTAAAATAAATGTATTATCCTTTTAATTATATTATATTTACTTAAAAATATCAACACAGAATCTACACAAAAAGCATACGAGACTGTAGGTTTACAATAGATGTGTTACAGTAGGCAATAAAAAATAAGTGACGAATGGAAAATCCTGTGTTACAGTTAGGTTGCTCAAATAAAACGTACAGGATGCAAGAAGTGTCGCCTATAAGCTCGGTATGCCGTTTTATGTGTTTAATTTTACCGATGCTTTTCGTGATACGGTTATTCGAAAGTTTATTGAAAACTATGAAAAAGGAATCACACCAAATCCTTGCATAGACTGTAACCGCTATATGAAATTCGACAAGCTCTATAAAAGAGCGAAAATTCTTGGTTGCGACTATATTGTGACAGGGCATTATGCAAGAATTGAAGAACAAGACGATAAATTTGTGCTGAAAAAAGCCTTGGATGAAACCAAAGACCAAAGCTATGTGCTTTATTCCATGACGCAGGAGCAACTTGCGCACACAATATTTCCGCTTGGCGATATGAGAAAAAGCGAAGTCCGCACCGTTGCAGAGCAAAATGGCTTTATCAATGCCGACAAGCCCGACAGCCAAGATATTTGCTTTGTACCAAACGGCGATTATGCAAGTGTAATAGAGTTACAAACAGGAAAACGATATCCTCAGGGAAATTTTGTTGATAAGCACGGTAATATTCTCGGTCGGCACAAAGGTGTTATTCATTACACCATAGGTCAGCGAAAAGGAATTGGCATTTCAAGTGCCACACCCTTATATGTGTGTGAAATCTGCTCACAAAGCGGTAATGTGGTTCTTGGCAGTAATGACGATTTGTTTAGCGCCGAAACCGATGTAATTGATTTTAACTGGATAAGCGGCGAAGTACCCAAAAGCGCATTTCGTTGCAAGGTAAAAATACGCTACCGTCAGACCGAACAGTGGGCAACCGTAACACCTACCGACAATCACACCGTTCATATTGTCTTTGACGAACCGCAGCGGGCAATTACGTCCGGGCAGGCAGCGGTACTGTATAACGGCGACGTCGTCCTTGGCGGCGGAACAATAAAATAATGATATTTACTTGATTTACCTACCTGTTCGGGTGTATAATACCTTGTAAGATTTTGTAAAAAGGAACACAGTTATGAAAATCATTGATATAATTACTCAAAACAAATTATCTCTCTCTTTCGAGGTTTTTCCGCCTAAAACAGAAACAAGCTTTGAAAGTGTGAAAGCCGCCACAGAGGAAATTGCAAAGCTTCAGCCTGCCTTTATGAGTGTTACATATGGTGCAGGCGGCGGCACAAGTGAATACACGCTTGATATTGCAAAAAACATAAAAAAGCTTTACGGTGTTCCGACCTTAGAGCACCTCACTTGTGTTTCATCAACAAAGGAAACCGTAAAGAAAAAGATCGAAGAAATAAAAGCGGCGGGAATCGAGAATGTTATGGCACTCAGAGGAGATATCCCCGCAGAACTCCAAAATGCCGACCGAAGCGGTTGGGACTATAAGCACGCCATAGACCTTGTTTTAGAACTCAAAGTTGCCAATCCAGATTTTTGTATTGGTGGTGCTTGCTATCCCGAAATTCATCCCGAAAGCGTAAATCAAAAAGATGATATCAAAAGACTTAAAGAAAAAGTGGATGCTGGTTGTGATTTTCTGACCACACAGATGTTTTTTGATAATAATCTTTTATATAATTTCCTTTATAAGATTCGTGAGGTAGGCATTACCGTGCCCGTTATTCCCGGTATTATGCCTATCACAAATGCCAATCAGGTTGCCCGTGCTATCAAACTCTCAGGCTCGTTTATGCCTCAGCGTTTTAAAAGCCTTGTGGATAAATTTGGTAGTGATCCTGCCGCTATGAAACAGGCAGGTATTGCGTATGCTACCGACCAGATTATTGATTTATATGCTAACGGCATCACCAATGTACATGTATACTCGATGAACAAGCCCGATGTAGCGGCAAAAATACAAAATAATCTTTCGGATATGTTAGGAAAATGAATTCTGTAATTTTAAGTAAAACCTATAACGAGCCGCCTTTTTGTGAAAAGGAAATTTTACGGTATGCAGGCTGTAAAGAAGCGGACAGCGAAATATCGGCACTTGTAAAGTCTTGCATTAACGAAATAAAGACTAAACTCATATATAAGGTATGTTACCGTCAGTTTGAGGTAAAAATCTGTGATGATATATGTGACTTTGGTGCATTCACTTTGCGGTCAAAAAATTTAGCATTAAATTTAAAGGAAAGCGAAAGTGTCATACTGTTTGCTGCAACTGTCGGTGTGGAAATTGACCGCCTTATTGCCAAATACGGACGGATTTCCCCCTCAAAAGCGCTGATGTTTCAGGCAATAGGTGCCGAACGTATTGAGGCGCTTTGCGATACTTTTTGTGCCGATATTTCAAAAGAACATAACGCAGGCACAAGACCACGTTTCAGTCCCGGCTACGGAGATCTGCCGCTTATCGCCCAAAAGGATATTTTTACCGTTCTTTCCCCCGAAAAGCAGATAGGGCTGACTCTCAATGACAGCCTGCTTATGTCGCCGTCAAAATCGGTTACGGCAATTGTAGGACTTGGCGGCGAGGAAAAACATACAATAAATAAATGCGGTGCTTGTAATATGAAAAACTGCGCATTCAGAGGTGCTTTATGAATTTCAGAGAATATTTAAAAAACAATATCGTTTATCTTGACGGTGGTATGGGAACGCTATTGCAAGCACAGGGGCTTACAGCCGGTGAGCATCCTGAACGCTGGAATCTGTCTCACCCGGACGTGATAACGAATATACACAAAGCCTACTTCGATGCAGGCAGTAACGTTGTTTGTACCAATACCTTTGGTGCAAACAGCCTTAAATTTGCTGAGAGTGAACTTGAAAATATCATAATGGCGGCTGTTTTTAATGCCAAAGCCGCAAGAGAACAGTCTATATCTAAGAGTGAAAAATTTATTTCTCTTGATATAGGACCGTCAGGAAAGCTTTTAAAACCGCTCGGCGATCTTGATTTTGAGGATGCGGTAAACGTATTTGCAAAAACCGTAAGGCTTGGCGTGAAATACGGCATAGATCTTATTATCATTGAAACAATGAACGACTCTTACGAAACCAAAGCCGCTCTCCTTGCCGCAAAGGAAAACAGCGCTCTTCCCGTAATCGTTTCCAACGCTTACGGTGAAGACGGCAAACTGATGACGGGTGCAACTCCTGCCGCAATGGTGGCACTGCTCGAGGGTATGGGTGTTGATGCTTTAGGCGCAAACTGTTCTTTAGGTCCCCGTCAGCTTCGCGGTGTTGCAGAGGAACTGCTGAAATATGCATCTGTTCCTGTAATACTTAAACCCAACGCAGGACTGCCTAAATCGGTAGACGGAATAACGGTGTTTGATGTAACTGCCGATGATTTTTCAGATGAAGTGGCAAAGCTCATAAAGCATGGTGTTCGTGTTGTAGGCGGTTGTTGCGGCACTACACCGGAATACATTGAAGCTTTATATCAGAAGACTTCTGATTTCACACCGATGCCTACCCAAAATAAGAATATAACAATGGTATCTTCTTATACCCATACTGTAGAATTCGGCGAAAAGCCTATCCTTATCGGTGAGCGTATCAATCCTACGGGTAAAAAGCGTTTTAAGCAGGCGCTAATAGATAACGATATGGATTATATCCTTTCCGAAGGTGTTAATCAGCAGGAAAAGGGTGTTCACATACTTGATGTTAATGTAGGACTTCCCGATATTGATGAAACCAAGATGCTAAAAAATGCCGTAAGCGAATTGCAGGCTATTATCGACCTTCCTTTGCAGATAGATACCGCCGATGTTACCGCAATGGAAGCGGCGCTTCGCCGTTATAACGGAAAGGCAATGATAAATTCCGTAAACGGCAAACAAGAAAGTATGGAAACCGTATTTCCGCTGGTTAAAAAATACGGCGGCGTGGTGGTAGCCCTCACTTTAAATGAGAATGGTATTCCCGAAACGGCTGAAGGCAGAGTGAAAATTGCCGAAAAGATACTCGATACCGCCGCAAAATACGGTATCGAGAAGAAAGATATTATTTTCGATACCTTGGCTATGACAATTAGTTCGGACAATAAAGCTGCTATAGCAACCCTTAACGCTCTTAAAACCATAAAGAATGAACTCGGTTGCCATACATCCCTTGGTGTTTCAAACATTTCCTTCGGACTGCCGAACAGGGATGCAATAAACGGCACTTTCTTTGCCTTAGCACTTGAAAACGGGCTTTCGGCGGCAATTATGAATCCGTATTCGCCGGATATGATGAAAACTTATTATACCTATAAGGCACTAAAAGGTCTTGACGAAAATTGCGCCGAATATATCGGTGCGGCAGATTTGTTTGCCGTTACCGCACCTGCTACAACTGCTGAAACCAAAAAGACCGCCGAAGAATTCTCTTCCGAGCTTGAGCGTGCGGTTATAAAAGGTTTTAAAGACAAAGCCGCTGAGCTTACAAAAGAACTTCTTAAAAGTGCAGAACCGCTGAGTATCGTTAATAACGAAATTATCCCCGCACTCAATACCGTAGGCAAAGGCTTTGAAGAAAAGACGGTATATTTACCGCAGTTACTTATGAGTGCTGAAGCCGCCAAAAGTGCTTTTGAGGTAATAAAAGGCTTTATGGCGGGCGGAGAAAAAGCCGCCGATAAGGGCACATTTGTAGTTGCAACCGTTCACGGCGATATTCACGATATTGGGAAAAATATAGTTAAACTCTTGCTTGAAAACTACGGCTTTAACGTGGTAGATCTCGGCAAAGATGTACCGCCCGAGGCAATTGTACAAAAGGTCGTGGAACTTCATGCACCTCTTGCCGGGCTCAGCGCTCTTATGACCACCACCGTTCCTGCTATGGAAGAAACTATCAAACAACTTAGAGCTCAAGCACCTTGGTGCAAGACTGTTGTCGGCGGTGCAGTGCTTACACAAGAATATGCTGATAAAATCGGTGCAGACAAATACGCAAAGGATGCAATGGAAGCCGTCCGCTATGCAGAGAATGTTATTGGAGGTAAGGTATAATGTTGATTTCTACAAGAGGCAGATATGCTCTGCGAGTAATGCTCGACCTCGCCGATAATCGAAGCGACGGCTATATTGCCATGAAAAAGGTAGCAGAACGTCAGGGATTATCGCTTAAATATATCGAAAGAATCATGCCGGTACTCTCAAAGAATAATTATGTCGAGGGTGTTCACGGCAAGGGTGGCGGATACCGTCTTTCAAAAGAGCCTAAAGAATACAGAGTGGGTGATATTTTAAGACTCGCCGAGGGAGATTTAGCACCCGTTACCTGTCTTAGCTGTAATGCCGAAAAGTGTGACCGTGCCGATACCTGCCCCACACTTCCTATGTGGACAGAGTTTCACAATATGGTAAACAACTATTTTGATGGCATCACCCTCGCAGATTTAATGAAATAAAAAAATTGTAAAAGAAAAAATAAGATGTATCATAGCGAAAAGACGTCGCAAAATGCGGCGCCTTTTTTATTTATGAAAACAAATCTTTGCAGTATAAATTCCCACGAGTTACAAATAATAGTATCACGATTTGAAATCAAAGGAGATTTGTATATATGAAAGCAACAGGTATTGTAAGACGTATAGAGGAATGCGTTATAATAGGGCAAACCGCCTGAAACCCGCATAAGCACTAGCTTTTTCACCGGTTTGCCCCACTGAACGCATTAGTGTCAAAATTGAATTTTTATGTGTTTTTAGGAGCAGAGAAATCTGCTCCTTATTTTGTTTTAGGCAATATACAGATTACACTTGTAATTCTTACAATTGTAGTTTATAATAAGAATATGAAAATTGTCGATTTTTCGGCAACGAAATACAATTGTATATTATTTTGTTGACATTTAGAATACAAATGTAGTATAATGGTAAACAGAAAGGTGAAGTAAATGGATAAAAAATTGGTTATTACTTCGAAAAAGTACAGGGGCGAAACTATGGTAGTATCATCACGACTAACAAATGAATTAGTTGAAGAACTTGATAAAATCGCAGATAAGACCGGGCGTACCAGGAATGAGATCATTCAGTTGTGTCTGGAGTTTGCTGTTGATAACCTTGAAATACAGGAGGGGAAATCAAATGGCACAGATAACTGATACTATTAAGTATGAAGGCGATAATAGCACTTTTATCTGGAAACATCCTTGTGAGGACTTTAATAGCTTTACACAACTTATAGTTCACGAAAGCCAGGAAGCGATATTCTTTATGAACGGCCAAGCGTTAGACCTGTTCGGCCCCGGTCGTTATACTCTTGAATCACAAAACATACCACTGATTGGCAAAGCCCTAAGTCGTGCTACAGGCGATGTATCTCCGTTCCATTGCGAAGTTTATTTTGTAAATAAGACAGAACAGATGTCTATTAAGTGGGGTACTGATTCAAAAGTTCAGTACGTAGAGCCAACTTATGGCTTTCCAATTTCTGTTGGTGCATCCGGTGAAATGAGTCTGCGTGCTGATGATAGCAGAAAACTGCTTGTTAAATTAGTGGGAACAGAGGCTCTTTTAGAGCAACAGAGATTAATAGGATATTTCCGTTCTTTTCTAATGACAAGAGTTAAAACATATATAGCGCAGGTTATGAAGTCGAGTGCTATCAATATTTTCGAAATCGATGAGCGCTTGACAGATTTTTCAGTCGCAATAAAGAAACTGCTCTTAAACGATTTTGCAGATTACGGTATTTCACTCGAGCAGTTCTTTGTTACTACTATTGTAAAACCAGATGGTGAAACGCAGTACGAAAAATTCAAAGAGTTACACTTCCGCAAATATGCAGACATTGCGGAAGCCAAACTTCGTCAGCAGACCGAAATCATCGACGCGGAAACCGAAGCGCAAAAAACAATAATCGATTCTAAAGCACAAGCCACAAAGCGTGCGCAGGAAGGATATACCTATCAGCAAGAACGTGGCTTTGATGTTGCCGAAAAGGTTGCAGAAAATGAAGCTGTTGGTGAGTTTACCAATATGGGCGTTGGTTTTGGAACAATGGCTGGTGTCGGCGGTGCCGTTGGTGGTATGGTCGGCGGTGTAATGCAAGAAACAGTGGGTTCTGTTGTGAAACCGTCAACATCCAATAATCAGGAAATTGGATTTTGCGAAAACTGTGGTGCTAAATTAAATTCTGACGCTATGTTCTGTGAAGAATGTGGCGCATCTATCGCGAAAATGAATAATGTTTGCAATAAATGCGGATATAAATTTGAACGTCCTGGAAAATTCTGCCCCAAGTGTGGAACCAAACGCGAGGTATAAGTAATGAAGAAAACATTCAAGTTTTATGTGATTATTTGGGTTATATGTTTGGCTTTATTTAATGTCATATCTTTTGTTATACCTGACAAAATAGCAGGTATAAGCAAATTTAGTGGTTCTTTTTGGATAGGCTACATATTTATAACCTTTTCTTTTATAGGTCAGTTGATTTGCGCTTATATTGCATTTAAAGCAAAAAACCTTAAAAAACTATTTTATAATATACCACTTATATCTATAAGTTATATCGGGCTTGTTGTAATGCTTGTTGTCGGCGGATTTACAATGGCAATCCCCGGTATGCCTAATTGGTTAGGTGTGATTGTATGTTTGGCAGTATTAGGCTTTACAGCAATTTCAGTTATTAAAGCAGGTTTCGCTGCAGAAATAGCGTCTGATATTGATGATAAAATTGCAACAAAAACCGCTTTTATTAAAACAATAACCGTAGATGCGCAAAATTTGATGAATCGAGCTAATGCGCCGATGCTGAAAGAACAATGCCAAAAGGTCTATGAAGCATTAAGATATAGCAACCCTGTATCAAATTGTGAACTTGCAGATATCGAACAGCGTATCAAAGAGGAGTTTGATGCATTAACAGATGCTGTTATTGCTGATGATTTAGATGCAACAGAATCTTCAGTTAAAGAACTAACTACGCTTATTATTGAACGCAATAATAAGTGTAAAATATTTAAGAGAAAATAAAGGAGAGTCAAAATGGGATATTGTGAATTTTCTTCAACCAGCGCACTTGAAGGTGTAAATGCTAAAGCTATTTTCGAAATTGATTCGTTAGTTCGTAGGGGCGAAAAAATCAAGGCTATTGGCGTTTACAGGGACGCAACAGGGGCAGATTTGGCAACGGCAAAAGATGCTATTGAAAAATATATAACAGATAATGGAATACAAAATGCAACAAAAGAGGTTCCTAAGAAGAAAGGTTGGTTTGGGCTATGAAAAAGATGCAATGCGAAGTTTGTGGCAGCAGTGAAATTAAAAAAATAGATGATACTACATTTGAATGCCAAAGTTGTGGTGTACAATATGACAAATCCGAAGTGCAAAAACTTTTGGTAGAAATTACAGGAAAGGTAAAAATTGACCATTCAGAAGAAGTTGATAACCATATTAAACGAGCAGAACAACTTGAACGGTCTGGCAAAATAGCGGAAGCAAAAGAACACTATAATGCTGCACTCGATTTGGATGCAACAAACGAATCTGCTCAAGACGGAATAAAAGAACTTGATCAAAAATCGGAATATGAAAATTTCTTTGTTGTGGATTCACAAATAACTGATGAAGAAACCATTGAGTGGCTTTTGCGTGAAATGGCAACCACCGATAATATTGTTTGTGATATTTACAAGGAAATCAGTATTAAAAAGATAACCAATAAGTATAATGTTTTTGCGCTCTTGAAAGGAAAATACAAGCATAAATGGTCTGCAATAATGTGCTATCGCGAGCATGAAAAACAAACGGTTTATAAAGATAAATATGATGTCAATACCGGAAAATACTACAAAGAACCCACTACCGAAAAAGTTGAGCGCATCAATCGAGTACCCTCAAGTGGAGAACATGTTTATGGTTTTGAAGGATTAGCTTTAGTTAATAATTTCTTACAAGAATATAATGATTTACACGGCAAAATTACTGTTGATGCGCTGATTTCAGATTTTGAAGATTTACAATGCGGTAAATACAGTACATATACCGTAAAAAAACTTGATTCAAATTGTATTACCGAAGCAAACGGCAAAAAATTGTATAAGGATATTGAACTTGATTTTAATATTGATGAAAAAATTGTTTCTTCACGCAAAAAAGAATTGTTAGAAAAAGCAGATGAAAAAAGTGTCAAAGATATTCAAGAATCATGGGACTGTGATTTTTATGAAAATATAAGCGCAACCAGACAGACGTTAAGCGAAAGTGTTGCTTATGTGTGCTTACCGGTTCAAATTATTGAATATACATACAAATCTCAAGATTATATTGCCGTTTGTGACCTTGTATCGCACACTACCACAATTACAAAAACTTATCCGGAAGATTGTATTTTAGCAAACACGAAAAAAGAATTAGAAGGTGAAGAGAAGCACTCTAAAGAACTACCCAAACTGTTTTGGTTTGGTATATTAGCTTTTGTTATAGGGCTTATTGTTTTTGCGGTGGCGGAATCAAATTGGAATGAATTCTTTATATCAGTCGGTATGCTTGTCATGATAGCAAGTCCGGTAATGATGGTAATCGCCGCCATACAAAGAAAGAATAACCTTAAGGCTTTAGAAAATAAAGTCCAAAATATACAAAATTCTATTTTTGTTCCTCGTCAGAGATTTTTGAACAATAGTTATGAAAAATTTTTTAATGCATATAAAAATCTATCATCACTTTCTGATGCTGCAACAGCCGTATTGACAGAAGGATTAGTTGAAATTAACGAATTTCAGCCAAAAATTTCATACTATGGTAAAATTGTGACTCCAGATGAGGCTATCTAGATACTAGAAGACACAAAACAGTTACTTGTGTTATTATGTATCGGATGAATTCAAGGCGCGGAATTTTCCGCGCCTTGCTTTTATATTGAACTGAACGCATCACATTATTCATATTTGTCTGCGAAGCAGACACCAAAACTTTCATCTCTTATATTTTATCTGGAAAATCCGCTTGTGATTCTAGAGAATAGATAAGAGAGAATAAATAATAGATGAAACTCCGCACAAATGCGACATTTCTTTTTAGTGAAAGTGAGTCAATCGTATTCAAACTTTTTTAAAATCAGTTAAAGAGTGTGTTCTGGTGCCATTTTTGAAATTAAAATAGAATTCAATTTGATCATCATGCAAAATTATTAAATTTACGAATCTGTCAACCAGTCTTCTGCGGTTCTTAGGTTTGGATGCATTAATTTTTTCTGAACCGATAAAACAAAAATTTTATTTGGTCACGGTCATGCATCGGACGAGTGGTTCTTTCTTGTGCAATCTCAATTTTAAGATCATTGTTCTAAATCTCCACTTTTTCAAGCCGTTGCTTTGTAGAAGGAGTAAAATTGCTTTGCTAATAGTTGAAAGGATATTAGAAATACTCTTTTGTACTTCTTCGCCTTTTTATATTGAATGTTTTTGTATGAAAAACGTTTTAAAGAGAAGTGTTTAAGCGCATTGCAAAATTGAACATATCAAGTATAAATCTCCTCAAATTACAGATAATAACAACACAATTTGTAATTTAAGGAGAAATGTATATATGAAAGCAACAGGTATTGTGAGAAGAATAGAGGAATATGGTATAATAGGACAAAAGTCGAGAAAACCGCATAAACACTGGGGTTTTCACTGTTTTTTGTCCAAAAATTTTTCGTGAAAATCGGCTGTTTTCGACTTAAAACGCGAAGGGAGGGCCGTTTTTCATTGCTCTGAGGGCAGCCAAAATTAAATATTCAAACTGTCACAAGGACAAAGCCGAATGGGTATTAAAACTCATTCGGCTTTTTACATACTCAAAGAGTAGACATTCGCAAAACAGTGCGAGAGTCTGCTTCTATTTTAATAATGTCTATTGTAATGCTGATATAATTGTGCTATAATATATAAGTAAACTTTTATTTAGCAGAAAGGAAAATCGCAAATATGGCTATGAAGGTTAGTTACAACAAGCTCTGGAAGTTACTCGTTGACAAGAAAATGAGCAAAGCGGATCTTAGAAGAACGGCTGAAATTGCACCTAATACGCTGACCAAGATGCGTAAGGATGAGCCGGTGTCTATCGATGTTCTGCTTCGCATTTGTGATAAATTGGATTGTAACATCGGAGAAATGATGGATGTTATAAAAGAGGTTTAACATATTTTTGTTGTAAGGGGGCAATCGTGTGAACAAGTCTAAGAAAATGCGAAGACTCATAAAAGCGGCTAAGATGGGTAAGCCGTATGCTATGTATCAGCTCGGTATTTGTTATCAGATTGGTCGTGAGCGTGAGCAGGATTTAAGCGAGGCGTCCGCCCTAATCGCCGGTGCTGCCGAAGCGGGATATGCTCCGGCAATCGAATGGATAAAGGACTATACCTTTGACGATAACGCTTCTGTTCAGGCAGAAGCATAAGGAGGAAACGATAATGGCAACGAAGAACACTTACGATGTTGTTTTAGAGAAAGTCGGCAACCAACCACTAATGACCACGAAAATACTATGTGGCACGTTGGGACTTGGTCTTGCTGTGGCAAAAGGAATGGTTGACAAAGCACCGACAACTGTGGCGAAGGGGCTTGATAGCGACAAAGCTCTTGCCTTGTTTAAGGAACTGGAATCCATTGGCAATATTGTTTCCATACCCGGTATGGAGATTAAAACAAAATCTCCTGTATCCGATCAAAACACAGACGAGCAAAAGGAAACTGCGGCGAAAAAATCTGCACCTTCCCCGTCAAGAGTCACTACACCGAAAAATGATGACTTCGATGCCATCTTCGGCGGCGGTATTGCACAAACAACCATACAGATGAAAACCACAGACGGTGCGGAATCTAAACCTAACGCGACGGCAAGTAAACCTATTGCTGCTCCCAATGATGAATTTGATGCTATTTTTGGTGATTCCACCCCGAACGACAAAGATTGAGCGTGTAGAATTTGACAGGACCTATGAAATAAATTAGCAAGAAAGATGTGGTGCCTTATGACCTACATAAAAAAAGGATTTTTCCTCATAGTCGGCACAGCGCTGATGGTAATACTCTTACTTGCGGCGGGCGGTGTACACTTGCTGCCGGAGTACGTATTTAAGTCACTGATGGAGAATGAGTTGTGGAGCGCTGTCGGTGGAATGTTCAGTATGATGCTGCTCCCCGGTGCGGTGGTTGGCTTTGCCGCCTGCCACAGCCGTATTCTCGGCTTGGTGGAATTTGCCGTCTTTGTGGTGTGCGGTTTCATCGGCGGACTAAACTTATGGTGGATCATAAC
The DNA here is from genome assembly GCA_045593245.1 of Acutalibacteraceae bacterium. Taxonomy (GTDB): domain Bacteria; phylum Bacillota; class Clostridia; order Oscillospirales; family Acutalibacteraceae; genus UBA737. The sequence goes on from JAZNWJ010000003.1 coordinate 91,733, forward strand.
GGCGGTGCTGCTCATTCT
>JAZNWJ010000004.1:0-35028 GCA_045593245.1 Acutalibacteraceae bacterium
AATTACATAATATGAAAGAAAAGGCAAAGGCAGAAATTAAAAATTTAAAAATTAAACGCAAAAACAAAAAAGACCTTCAGGACTAATAATCCCGAAGGTCTTAAATTTTTATTTATTTCTTTTTGCTAAATATTTTATTAAGCACAACTGTGATAATAATAATTACACCTATAACAATAAATATTGCAATCATACCCGAAAGCATATATTTAAGATTGTCAACAAAAGCCATTGGGTTAAAGGTGCTGAATATGCTAAGCAAATTATTAAACATAATACATTACCTCCTGATTACATAAAGAAGCTGAGGATAAGACCGCCTGCTATAACCGAAGCAATCTGACCCGAAACGTTAACACCGATAGACTGCATAAGCAGGAAGTTTTGTGGGTCTTCTTTAAGTCCCATTTTATGAACAACTCGACCAGACATCGGGAATGCTGAGATACCTGCAGCACCAATCATTGGGTTGATTTTCTTGTCCTTAGGTAAGAAAATGTTGATAAGCTTTGCAAACATAACGCCGCCTGCGGTATCGAAAATGAACGCAAAAAGACCGAGACCCAAGATAAGCAGAGTGTTAAAATTAAGGAACTTAGAAGCTTCCATCTGGCAAGCAATTGTGATGCCAAGGAATATTGTAATAAGGTTTGCAAGAACCTTTTGTGCTGTTTCTGACAAAGAATTAAGCACACCACATTCACGGATAAGGTTACCGAACATAAGGAAACCGATAAGTGAAACTGATTCAGGAGCTACAACACCTGCAACAATTGTAATAACTATCGGGAATAAAATCTTTGTAAGACGAGAAACCTCTTTTCCCTGATAAGGCATTCTGATAAGACGTTCTTTCTTGGTTGTAAGAAGCTTGATAACAGGTGGCTGAATAATGGGAACGAGCGCCATATAAGAATATGCCGCAACCATTATAGCTCCTGTGATATCGCTGTCTGCACCTAAAAGCTTGTTTGCTACAACAATTGCTGTAGGACCGTCTGCCGCGCCGATAATACCGATAGATGCAGCTTCGGCTGTGGTAAAGAACATTGATGCCAAACAGAAGGTAAAGAATATACCAAATTGGGCCGCCGCGCCAAAAATCATAAGTTTTGGATTTGTAAGAAGCGGACCGAAGTCAATCATAGCACCGATACCGATAAACAGTATAAGTGGGAATAACTCGTTTGCTATACCCGCATTAAAAAGTGTGGTCAGGGCACCTTCGGCTATGACCTCGCCTGTTTCAGAATAATGTGTTATAGCGCCGGACGAAGGAATGTTAACAAGAATAGTACCAAAGCCCATTGGTAACAGAAGCGTGGGTTCCATATCGTGACGGATGGCAAGATAAATAAGTATACCGCCGATTACCCACATTACAAGATACTTCCAGCCGCCTGCAGCTGCAAATGCGCCAAGGTTTTCAACAAGGAAGCTGAGTTCGCTAAGGGTGTTCATTAAAAAATCCATTTTTTCATATCCTTTCTTTATTTTAGGGAATAAAAAAGACTTTTACTGCACAAAGGCAGTAAAAGTCTCGTTACAAAACACAAGTGTCTTGGGTACAGTCCGGAATTTCTTCGCGATGACGAACTGCGCCACGGTAAAACCGCATACTACTCCCTTTCACTAATATCTATTTTATGGAAAAAGGGTAAAAAGTCAAGAAAAAGTTTAAACCTCAACTTTTATGACAAAAAAGGCTATGCTTCATCATTGGCAGCATCTGTTTCCTGATTGTTTTGTTCTTCGGCCTGTGGTTGAGAATCCGTTAGCTCTTCTTCATCAGAAACATTCATAATAAAATCATTATTTGTTTCATTGAAATACTCATCCTCTTGCTCAAAGTCTATATCCCTTGAAGATGAAATCTTAACAATAAGCAGCACTGCTAATACTATCAGCAACACAGCCACAAACACTATAATAGCAAAAACAGTTTTACCGGTTTTGCTCATGGCAGCAAACCACGATACCTGCTGTGTATCACTGTCGTCAACCTCAGAATTGGTCTGCTTTACAGCAAGATCAAATTCTGCGGCGCGTTGCATTGTTTTCTCAGCCGTATCAAAACGGTAATATGCACGCGTGCCGTCTACGTAACATTTTACAATACAAAAATCTTCAAGCGCGCTTTCGGCAAAGTTGTATACCTTGACCTCGACGCCATCTATAGTGCGGGTGGATTTTGTGTATTTTTCAGGCAGATAACCTTCTATATCGGGATCTTCAATAATATACATTTTTCCGTTTGAAGCAATGTAATTTATACGAGAAAAATTGTCGTTTTCATCTCTGGTATAAAAGGCACCGTTTTCACCTGCGGCGTCCGTAAGCCAATAAAGCGTATACTCGCCGTGATTATCATTCAAAACAGAGATTTCGGTTTCTTTACGGGTAGCAGTACCTGCTGTAAATCCTGCGGGAACGGTAATAGAAGAAAGGTCGTTTACAATTGTGTAATCAACACCTTCAATTATAACCAGCAATGGGTTTGCGTCACGGGCAGCCTGTTCAGCGTCAAGGGTTTCCTGCTCGGTCATGCGTTTGATGTTAATTGTGTAGGTCTTTTTGGTACCGTCGGCTGCGGTTACAGTGAGTGAACGTTGGTTATCACCAACAGAAAGTCCGAACGTGCCGCCGCCAACATAGGTAGCGCCGCCGTCGGCAACAGAGCCCGTAATTGTTATGCTGTCCACACTGTACTTAACTGTTGCGGTGTAGTTTGTAGTGTTTGCGCTGAACGCAGGCGATAACGAACCGCTGCTTAATTTAATTGATGCAAGATTTGCATTTGAAGACGGTTTTGGGGTAACAACCGTTACTGCGGCAGAACCAGACGCTCTTGATTCGGCCTCGCCACCGCCTAACAATGACGCGGTAATATTGGAGTTGCCTGCCGCAATCGCTGTAAAGTTAAGTGTATAAGAACTTGTTTTTGATGGTTTTGTAGCACTGAAACCGTCGTCCACTATTTTAACGCTTCCGTTACCAACATTGTAATCCGCACCGGAAACACTGTTAAGACGCAAAACGCTTGAATTGAAGCTAACATCCGCCTCGACTGCATAAAGGGTTGCATCGGCAGTAAAGCGGATGGTTACGTTAAAACTTTTTCCAACCTCATATTCACCGCCGCCACTTACTGTAGCGCTTGCGGCGGATACGTTAAACGTGAAAACAGATACTGCAATAATCAAAACTAAAAGATACGACAGTAATGTTTTAATTGTTTTTTTCATTTTCTATACCTCATTTAATTGTTTTTACACCTAAAATGTGCATCTTTATAGCGGCAAGGTCTACCGCATTTATTGCGCCGTCACCATTAACGTCGCCCGCTTTAGCAGCATTACCCTCTAACTTTTTGACACCTAAAATATCCATTTTTACCGCCGCCAGGTCAACTGCGTTTATTTTATCATCGCTGTTTGTGTCACCTTTTTTAATCACCGGTTCAGGCGGTGTGGGGGTGGGTGTTGGGGTTGTTCCGCCTGAAGAACCATCACCAACCGTCGGTTTGGGACTCGCTGTCTCAGGCATATTGGTAAATATAGGTATCTGGAACGTAACCGCACCACTTGTATTGCTTGTAAATGCCAAACTGATTCTCTTCGAATCGGTTATAGAAGCATAAATTGATTCTGCAAACTGATTATTTGAATAAGGCTCAATCACATAGTTGTAATTTTTATAATAATATGTATTCTGACCTTTTTCAACGTACAATTGGGCATATCGCTCCGCACCGCCCACAATTGCCGCATTTGGCGAATTCCAACCTTTATCCTTTGCGAATTGCAGCGCATTTTTTATTTCATCATCGCCCGTGGCATTCCAATTATAAAAATTATAATATCCTTTATATGCACCGTCGTATCCTTCATATGTGCCTGACGTTACGGTGCCGCCGTTTACACCAACCTCAACAATAATAGCTGCAGCCAAAACATATGGGCTTACGTCGGATTTTTCTGCCGCCTGCATAATATCGTCAATATAAGCATCAGAATCAACGGTACCATCGCCATTTTTATCATAACCATTTTCTAAAAAGGTGCCTGCCACAACCGTGCGCAAACCATTTACATTCTGCAGTTCTGCGTTATATGCCTGCTGCAAGAAAGCAAAAATTGATTTTTCGTCTAAATAATTTCTCGGGTCTACAAAATATGCTATCGCCGCACGGGAAGCATATGTCCATCTGCCGTCATATATTTTATCATCAGGATAGTATTTCGTAATATATTTATCAGCCGTTTTATCGTATGCGCGATTGTCTCGCCACTCGTTACCACCATAGGTAAGTTCAACTAATTTTTTGTTTGATTTGTAATCTGTGGATGAAGGATTATATTGCAAATCAACCGCTTTGTTAAAATCAAGTTCAATTTTATGAGCTACAAATTGCCAGTTTGGATATTTGGAATTCAATGCTCTTAAAGCATCGCGATAACTTTCAGGGAAGTTTTCAAGATTTTTTTCAAAATCCTCGTCATATATATAGTCGTCACTTGAAGGCGGAATATATACAAAAGCGCCATACACATAGCCTGTTAATCCGTTATATGTAACGTTGTACCAGATGTCAGTATTATATCCACTTACCTGCTGACCTTTTTCTTCAAAATTTATGACAACCGTTACGTTTGAAAGCCTGTTGGTTTCATTAGTTATTTCTTTTGAATCGGTAGTTGCTTTTTCGCGCATTTTAACGTTTGTTCCCACAATACTGCCTGTTTTTCCTTCTGCCGAAACAGTCAAAACGCTTGAGCAAACAACTATTACAACACATAACACTATGGATATAAGTCTTTTAATTTTGTGCACCTTTATTTTTCACTCCAACCGGATAATTTCCCATTTTACTTCATTTTACATTATATATTTTATGTCGTATTATGTCAATCCAAAAAAACTGGCAGAAGCTAAACCTTCTGCCAGTTTTATTACTTAATTTTCCTTGCTTCTATATAAAAACGTTTATCGTCGGCGTGTCCCATAGAAAAAGTTTTTCTTGGTAACGAGCCGTCCGCATTTACAGCCGAGAAAAGTTCGCTTTTTTGCATACCGTCAAACAAAAATCCTATTGCATTTTCGCGAGATGCCAACTTTTTAAGCGAATCTTCACCGTGAATGTAATCTATTTCGGCGTCCGTGTGCTGTTTTACATATTCATCAAGAAATGTCTGTAAAGTGCCAACTGCTAATTTTGCAGTTGGTTTTACACCGATTTCGCATATCTTATCACCGTAAACACAGGTGAATTTCTGATTTCCCTCGCCTGTTGATTTTACAAACTCATCAAGCAGCGCCTCGGGGTCTACGTTAAACACTACGCGATAGATAGGCTCAAACTGCAGCGCGGTATCGTGAATGTTTACAATCTCGGTGAGTGCATAACGAGAAGCCTCGGTTTTGTTGAGGTTATAACATTCTTTAGCGGTAGCAAGCGAATGATTACCGTCGCCCACACAGAACAAAAAGCCCTCGTTTTCTTTCTTTAATTCGTCAAGCATAGACAATACTTGGTGTTTTGCTTTGTCATTTAAAAGATAACCCTTTATACTGCCTGCATTACACATAAGTGTAAAGTCATAAACCTTTTTAAACTCGTTTACATTTGCCGCAAGGTATGAAAAGATCGTGTCCTTTGCGTCGTCAAAAAGCAGCATTACGTGTGGCAGTTCAAGCGGCGCATTTTTACGAATTTCCACACGGGGTGGAATACGCGACAGCACCGTCTGCTCGGTGGCGCGTATTTCAGCATTGCTACCAGAACGATAGTCATAACACTCGAGGTCAATTTTACCAACTATGCCACGGCGGCATTTGCCGTCCGACTGAATACGCTCAACATATATGAGGCTATCGGGATATTCCTTGAAAATGCTTTTATCAAGGTACTCCTGCATATTGTTATTGATTGTATCAATACGCTCGCTGTTGTCTGCCGAAAGATAGACCTCTGGCAATACAATATTAAGTGCCGAAGGCTTATTGCCCGCCGCTGCCTTAACATTTTCCCAATATTCAGGTTCAGAAGTGTATTGGTCACAGGCAATTACTGCCCATTGTTCAAAATTTCCTTTTGGCAAAAGAATATCTGCCGCAGAAAAAGAGTGATTATATTTCATATTTTCGCCTCCTAGTAATAAGAAAATTCTATAGCGTCAATGTGGTCTTCCGCTATATCAACATATATCGTAATTCCGCTGCGACGGTCACTTTCGGTTATAAACCAGTCAAGGTAATACTTGTTTTCCGATACACAATAAAAATGTGACGGTGAACCCAATCGCTCAATTATATCGGTTATTGCCGACACGTTGCTCACACCGTTTACCCAGAACTGTCCGTATTCGGCATTTGCATCGATAATGTTTTCTTTAATTATAAACTTTACTATCGGACATTTTTTAAGCGAAGCGGAAGATTTCTTAGCATTGTAAAAAACCGCAGTCAATCGCTTACCGTAGCTGTTCACAAATTCAACCTCGAGCGACTTGCCCGCCAGAATTTGTGAATCCTCGTTATATTCGTCTGACGGTACCAACGACCATCCGTCTTTTGTAATTTTTTTATACGACGACGGAACTTCGAGCACGCTACCAACATAGGTAACCTGATATTTAAAATCTTTACCTAAATATATATCTGCATAATTTTCTTCGTCGTAAAGACTTATATCGATATAGGTAGGCATAACGCTGTCGTCTGATATAATTTCGGGTATTTTTATTTCTTCGCTGGTCGCTTTTTGCTCTTTCTTTTCAGAAACTGACGAAGATTTACCGTAATTTTCGTCAAATTTTTCGCACGCTGAAAGACAAAGTATAAATACGCAGCACAACGTGATACTTAATATCCTTTTCATTGTCTACCTCCTACTTTCCAAGCAATTTAACATCATTTAAAATTGCTGTTTTAAGTTCATCGACCGATGAGAACTTTTTTTCTTCTCTTATAAAGCATAATAACTCGGTTGACATCTGTTTACCGTAAATATCTCCCGTAAAATCCTTTATAAAGGTTTCGCATCCCACCTTGTCGGTGTGGTAGGTCGGACGCACCCCTACATTGGTAATGGCGCTGTATTGTTTACCGTCTATGGTAACACGCGAAATATAAACGCCGTGTTTTAACTTCACCAGATTTTCGGGGTAATCCTGATTTGCTGTCGGAAAGCCGAGCTGTCTGCCGCGAGCATCGCCGTGCATTACAGTGGCGGTAAAGGTAAATCCGCCGTAAATCAAAGACACGGCCTGTTGCATATTACCCTCTCGGATAAGATTTCGTATATATGTTGATGAAATAGCTTTACCACCAACCTCTACCGCAGGCACGCAGATAAATTCTATGCTGTTTTTTTGGCAAAACTCAGCAAGCAAATCGGTATCGCCCTCGGCATTCTTGCCAAAACGATAATTGAATCCGCAAACAATACGCGATGGGTTGTATCTGTTTTTTAACTGCTCAAGATAATCTTCGGCAGCAATATCCTTAACCGATTTAAAACTTTGCATCTCAACCCGATTTATTCCGAGTTTTTTAAGACGCTTTTCACGTTCATCCGGTAATATCAAAAGTTGTGGCTCACCGGATATTACACTTTTGGGTGGTATATCAAACGTAACTGCAACACTATAAAGGTCTGTCGCTTTTTCGATTACAGCACGGTGACCCGCGTGTAAGCCGTCAAAAGTGCCAAGCACTATTGCAGTTTTCATTTTACACACCTACCCAACCAAACATTCTATTTTTAAAACCTTTTCATTCATATCGGCACAGCCAAGACCCAAAAACTTTTCGCCATAATACACCCTGTAAAGCGTATTGTCTAAAAAATTTTCATATTTGATGCGATCAAGACTTAACTGCCCACCGTTACCAAAACGAACGGCCTGTTTTTCGCTCACCTGTATTTTGGGCATATAATCTACCGCTAAATCGCACGGTAAAATATAATCCCCTATATTATCGGGTGTGAGGTCGTCTAAATTCACGCATTTTTCTGCACCAAAGCCTGCCGTGCTTGTGCGGCGAAGACTTGTAAGCGTTGCACCGCAACCTAATTTTTCACCGATATCGCGGCAAAGCGAACGAATATACGTACCCTTTGAAACGGTACAATCTATGACGAATTCGTTCTGCTCATTCAAGCGAGAAGTTTTCAACAAGGAGAAAACCTCTATTTCACGAGCGGGTATATCTACAACCTCACCTTTGCGCGCAAGCTCGTACATACGCACACCATTTTGTTTTATGGCACTGAACATTGGCGGGGTCTGCATTTGCTTACCTAAAAAGTCGTTTAAAACTTTTTCTATATCCGAATCAACGCTTGTCACGTCACATTCGGAGATAACGTTTCCCGTAATATCACAACTGTCGGTAATAATTCCAAGCTTAATTGTAGCAGTATAACTTTTATCAGCATCGATAAGATGCTGTGACAAAACGGTCGCCCTGCCTATAAGTATCGGTAATACACCCGTAGCCATCGGGTCAAGTGTGCCTGTGTGGCCCACTCGCTTTTCGCCCGTCAATCGCTTTATGCGTGCCACCGCGCCAAAAGACGTTATACCTTCAGGTTTATCGAGCAGCACAAGTCCAAGCATTTGTTTCCTCCATATGCTGCTTTATAGCATCAAGAATTTTAGCCTTAATATCTTCAAGATTACCGCAAAGTATGGCCGCCGCCGCGTTTTTATGGCCGCCGCCGCCCAAAGTTTTACATATCTGGGACGCATTGAGCGGATCGTAGGTGCGAAGCGAAGCCTTGTAAGTATCGCTGCCTGTCTGCTTTACGGTAACGCCTACCATAACACCCTCTACCGTACGGGAAATTGCGGTAATGCCTTCAAGGTCAGGGCCGCTGCAACCGGTTTTTTCCTGCATTGCGGCGGTAATTGTAAGCATCATACACTTATCGTCAAAATGGTATTCGGCAGTATCAAGCACCATTCGTTCAAGACACAACAAATTCTTGCTTTTTGTATCAAACATTATCTTGTTTATAACATCAGCTTCTATATTATAATCATACAAAGCCGCCGCTATTTTGTGAGTGCGTGCGGTAACCGACGAATATTTGAAGCATCCTGTATCGGTAACTATTCCGGTGTAGAGTGCTTTTGCAATTGTATCATCAAGTGTTACTTCCAGAGATAACAACAAGTCATATACCATTTCACAGGTTGCCGCCGCACTTCCATCAAGGTAAAGCGCATCGGCATAACGGGTATTGGTGATGTGATGATCAATATTCAGTTCTACCTTTTCACCAAATTCATCTTCCAATGCGCCAAGCAATCGCTTATCGGCAATATCTACCGCTACTATTGTAGCGTTTTCACGGCTGATATGATCGGTGTTGCACAAAAAATATGCGTAATTCTGGGGTATTACGTCGGGGCAGATTACCTCGACACTCTTACCCAATTGCTTCAGTCCGTAATACAAAGCGTATCCCGCTCCCAAGGTATCACCATCAGGAGAAGCGTGGGTCAGAATAATATAATTGTCATTACTTTTAAGAAACTCTGCTGTTTCTTTCAATGTAAAATCTACGCAATTTTTCAAAACGTGTCACTTCCTTTCGTGACATCCTTTAACGTTTATTTGTCAAAAGATTCGATAATTTTAGAAATCTGCGCGCTGTTTTCGATTGAGTTGTCGGAAACAAAACGAAGTTCGGGAACCTTACGCAGTTTAAGTCGGCTCCCAAGTTCGCGACGGATATAGCCCGCCGCGCTCTTGTTTAATGCTTTAACCGATTCTTCGGTTTTTTCCTTACCCTCAATAGCGCTGACGTAAACGGTTGCATAAGACATATCGCCCGAAACGTCAAGTTTTACGATACTGAGCATTTTGCTCACCCTCGGGTCTTTTACCTCACGCAAAAGTTCCGAAAGGCAAAGTCTTATATCGCTTGTTACACGGTTTATCTTAAATCCAGCCATCAGTCCTTATATTCCTCCATAATAAAGGCTTCAAAAACGTCGCCCTCTTTAATATCGGCAAATTTTTCAAGACCTATACCGCATTCATAACCCTGTGCAACTTCTTTAACGTCATCCTTAAAGCGACGAAGCGATCTGATCTCATCCTCACAGATAACTATACCGTCACGAACAACACGAATCTGGCAAGCGCGAGTAACCTTACCGTTTGTAACGTGGCAGCCTGCGATGGTGCCAACGTTTGAAATCTTGTAGGTATCGCGAACCTCAACCGTACCAAGTATAACCTCGCGGAATTTAGGCGCCAACATACCCTTCATAGCAGCTTCTATTTCTTCAATAGCTTCGTAAATTACACGGTAGGTACGTACATCTACACCGTCACGCTCGGCAGTTGATTTTGCCACAGCGTCGGGACGAACGTTAAAGCCTACTATAATAGCGCCTGATGCCTGAGCAAGCATTACGTCTGATTCGTTGATAGCACCAACACCACCGTGGATAACACTTACCTTAACCTCGTCGTTAGAGAGTTTCACGAGACTATCCTTAACAGCTTCAACACTACCCTGAACGTCTGCTTTAACGATAATATTGAGTTCTTTAAGGTCACCGTCACTAAGCTGGCTGAAGAGGTTATCAAGAGTAACCTTTTCTTTAGCACTGAACATTTCGTTTTTAATCTTTTCTTTACGCTGCTCTACGAGTTCACGTGCAAGACGCTCGTCGGATACAGCATCAAATCCATCGCCTGCATCAGGTGTTTCGGCAAGACCTATAATTTCAACAGGAACCGATGGGCCTGCACTCTTTACAACCTTACCATTTTCGTCGGTCATAAGTCTTACACGACCAACCGATGTGCCTGCAACAACAATATCACCAGCGTTAAGAGTACCGTTCTGAACAAGCAATGTTGCAACCGGACCGCGACCTTTATCAAGACGGGCTTCAATTACAACACCCTTAGCGCGACGGTCGGGGTTTGCCTTGAGTTCGAGCATTTCTGCTACGAGCAATACATTTTCGAGTAGGTTATCAATACCATCGTGTGTTTTAGCCGAAACAGGAACACAGATAATATCACCGCCCCATTCTTCAGGAACGAGTGAATGCTCGGTAAGCTGCTGCATAATTCTGTCGGGGTTAGCAGTTGGCTTATCCATTTTGTTGATTGCAACAATAATCTGAACCTCGGCAGCCTTTGCGTGGTTTATAGCTTCTATTGTCTGTGGCATAATACCGTCGTCGGCAGCAACCACAAGAATTGCGATATCAGTAGCCATAGCACCGCGCTGACGCATAGCGGTAAACGCTGCGTGTCCTGGAGTGTCAAGGAAGGTTATATCCTGACCTTTACACTTAACGCGATAAGCACCTATGTGCTGTGTAATACCGCCGGCCTCTGTATTGGTAACAGCTGTATCACGGATGGCATCAAGCAAAGATGTTTTACCATGGTCAACGTGACCCATTACAACTACAACAGGGCTACGTGGCTTGAGGTCTTCTGCAGCATCCTCGGTAACGTCCATAATCTTTTCTTCAATAGTAACTACAACAGCGCGTTCAATCTTTGCTCCCATTTCGGTAACAACGATTTCTGCGGTATCATAGTCGATTACCTGATTAACGGTAGCCATCATACCGAGTTTAAGAAGTTCCTTGATAACCTCGGCAGCGGTCTTTTTAAGTGCGGCTGCAAGTTCACCTACTGTAATTTCATCACCAACGGTTACGGTGATAGGTGTTTTCTTTATGCGCTCAAGCTGCATACGACGCAGTTTGTCTGCCTCGGTCTCGCGCTTTGCGCCCTGTGGACGACGATAGTCCTGAGATTTCTGCTTGATTTTTTGTTTGCGTGAATAGTTATCGCGCATAGAATTTGCCGGCGCGATGTTTTCATATTTTTCGTTATATTTTTCAATATTAACGTTAGAGGTACGTGTGTCAACATGACGAAGCTGAGCAGGTCCACGATTTGGCGCTTCTCCGCCCTTTTTCTCCTTTTTAGGAGGAGCCACAAGAGGACCGTCGTAAGGCTTGGTTTCCTTCTTTTCGGGAGCCTTCTTGGTTTCCGTCTTTTGAGCCTGTTCGCGTTTAGGCTCTGCCTTTTTAGTTTCAGGCGTGTTTTCACGCTTGGGTTCTTCCTTTTTGCCTTCGGGTTTAACTTCCTTTTTAGGTTCTGCCTTTTTGGGTTCCGCCTTCTTTTCAGGAGTTTTAGCAGCAGGCTTTTCTTCTTTTTTTGGCTCGGGCTTCTTTTCGGGAGCCTTGCCCTCCGCAGCGGCAGCGGCAGCCTTTAACTGCTCAAGAATTGCCATTTGTTCTGCAAGTTTTCTGTCCTTTTCGTCCTGCTTTTTCTTAGCAGCAGCGGCGCGTGTTTCGGCGCCTGTTGCAAAATAATCGTCAAAACTTTTTACTGCATTTTTCTTTGTAAGCGCATCAAAAACCATAGCAATCTCGGTTTCGATAAGCACGGTAGAAGATTTCTTTTCTTCACCTGTGAGTTCGGTTACGAGCGCTATTAGTTCCTTTGAAGGCATATTAAAATCTTTAGCCAAATCACTAATCTTATATCTATTTATCATTTAAGTTCCTCCCTACATTGATTGCCGACAGCAAGCCATCTGCAAATGAACTGTCATTTACCGATACAATTCCGCATTTTCGTCCCACCGCGTGAGAAACAGTTTCCATATCGTAAGCATCTAAAACAACTGCTTCGGTTTTAAATTTAGCACAAAAGAATGAAATCTCTTTCTGCGTTTTTGGCGACACGTCATTTGCCGTCAGCACTAATTTGCTTTTGCTTTGCGTAAGAGCGGTTTTTACGGTGTCGAAGCCGTAAGAGAGTTTTCCTGCTTTTGAAGCAAATCCTAAAAGTGTCAAAATCTTGTCATTCAAGAATTTTCACACTCCTCTACAAGCCGCGAATATATTGACTTTTCTACAGCCATCGAAAACGTGTGCGCCAAGGCGTTTGTTTTTTCTGCTTTTTTAAGACAATCTCCGCATTTACAAATATATGCGCCACGGCCTGAAAGTTTATTGGTTTTATCAATAACAATTTCACCTGTGGGTGTTTTAACTATGCGGTAAAGCTCTGCCTTGGGTTTCATTTCCCGACAGCCTATGCACATTCGAAGCGGTATTTTTTTTGTTGCCAAATCAAAAACTCTCCTTTTGTATATTTATATACCTGTATGTTATTCGCCGAAAAATCCGCTTTCGGGATGGATATCAATCTTCCAGCCGGTAAGCTTTGCAGCAAGACGAACGTTTTGTCCCTTGTTACCGATAGCAAGTGACAACTGTGATTCGGGGACACGCGCAACGCAAACCTTGGGTTCAGCGCTCTGAATTTCAACCGATACAACCTTTGCAGGTGAGAGTGCCTCGCTTACAAAAGCAACGGGGTCTTCACTGTATTTAACAATATCAATCTTTTCGCCGGCAAGCTCCTCAACAATCTTGTTTACACGAGCGCCACGCTGACCGATACAAGCGCCTATAGCGTCGATTTCTTCATTTGCAGACCAGACCGCCATTTTGGTGCGGGCGCCTGCCTGACGTGAAATAGATTTAATTTCGATGGTACCGTCAAAAATTTCGGGAACCTCGTTTTCAAACAAGCGCTTAACAAGTCCAGGATGTGTACGTGACAGCATTATGCGGGGACCGCGGTCGCTTTCCTTTACGTCAACAACGTACACCTTGATGTGATCGCCTTCGTTAAGAACCTCTTCGGGCACCTGCTCATCCTTGGGCAATACTGCCTCGTTGGTACCGATTTCTAAAATAGCGTTACCTGTCTTGGGGTCAATACGCTTAACAAGAGCGGTTATAACCTCGTGGTTGCGGCTCTGGAACTCGGCAAGTGTGTGACCGCGTTCTACCTCTCTGACACCCTGACGGAAGTTGTTTTTAGAATTCTGAGCTACAATTCTACCAAACTTTTTAGGGTCGAGTTTGATGTCGATAAAGCCGTTCTCTACCGATTTTGCATCAATAGCGGCTGCATCCTCACGGCTGATTTGTGTGTGGGGATTTTCAACCTCGTCTACAATTTCCTTGCGTGCAGTAACACTGAATATTTCATTTTCAACGTCGATAACGCAGGTTACAATCTCGTTGCCGCCGTAATCTTTACGGGCTGCTACTGTAATAGCCTCTGCGATTTTTTCGGCAATAAACTCACAAGGAACTCCCTTTTCCTGTTCCATAAGTCTGAGCGCCGCAAAAAGCTCTTTATTGTCCTTTTTTTCTTTTGCTGTCATTTTTGCTCGTGCCATTTTTTAATTACCTCTATCCTTATTTTATTTTTAATACGTTTCAAATATATAAACCTTTGAAAAAGAACCTTTTTCAAAGTAGGTTTCCTTGTCGTCAATCGCCAGTGTGATACCGCCGTCATAGCCTTTGAGCACACCTGTAAATTCCTTTTTACCGTCGATAGCTTTAAAAAGTTTTACCGTAACCTCTTTACCAATACCGTACTCGAAATGATGCTCGCGGCACAGTTCACGGTCGGTGCCGGGTGAACAAACCTCTAAATAGTAAGAACCATCGATAGGATCTGCCTCGTCAATAACGGGGTCAACAGCGTGAGATACGTCGGTGCAATCGTTAATGCTGATACCTTCGAGCTTGTCGATAAAAATACGCAGATAGTGTGACGCACCCTCTTTTACAAAGCGAACGTCCCAAAGACTTACTCCACAGGATTCTACCGTTTCTTTCACAAGACCGTATACCTTTTCGGCTACACTTGCCATAAGATTCTCATCCTTTCTTTGCACATAAAAAGTGAGTGGCCAAGACCACTCACCTTTCCTAAAGTTATTCGTTACACTTATTATAACACAAAATAAAATAAAATCAAGTGTTTTTTATTTTATTTAGCCAACGCTATGTTAAATCATCCCAACACGAAAGTGACACACGAGGATAAAAATTTTCAAATGCAACTTTATACATATATTCAAAAATAGAATTGCGATCATCTTTAACAATACCTCTAAATACTATTTCATCATCATTGCCATCGACAAAAGAAACAACAAAATTTTCGTTTTGTTTAGAATTACGCTTTTGTAAGCCATATATGTCCAATACCTCTATTTTATTATCGCGCTCCAAAAAAGATATAAAATATACCCTTAAATATACGTCAGAGTGGTCACAAGTTTTGGGCTTAGGCAAATGAATACATAATAACTTATGTTTATCATCATAATTTTTTTCTGATATTTTAAAATCTCCTGCCTTGAACTTTCTCTTCTTTTTAATAACGCCCTTTTGGAAAGCCATTTCAAAAAAAGAATTGAATGCTTGGTGCAAAAAGCCTTTATTATAAGCGGCACCCATAAAAAAATTGGTTTTTCCACAATAAAAAACTTGAGGCACAGTGTAATGCTCTATGTTATAAAAAACATTTATTGCCATTTTAAAAAATCTCCTTTTGACATTTTGTGAGTGTCAATATTTTCTTGATTATAACATATACTTTGCTTATTGACAAGCACAAAATGTCAGGGTGGGATTTATGTTTATAAACAAATCAAAAGATGGTCTAAACAATATCTGCGGTAAAAACATTATGGTTTTACGCAAAAATTTGAACCTTTCTCAAAGACAAATAGCTGAAAAGATGCAACTCATTGGTGTAGATATTGATAAGAACGCAATTCAAAGAATTGAGTGTGGCAAACGATTTGTTACCGATATAGAAATTGTTGCATTTACAAAGGTTTTTAATATCCCGATAGATGATTTACTGAATCAATAATAAAACCAAAAATACTGGGTGTAGTTCTATTATTTAGAACTACACCCTTAAGTTTTATTTATGACAAAATACAAAATAACCGCTACACCTAAAACTGTACGGTACATAGGGGACGGTTAGCACACCTTGTTTCCTTCCATTTTATTTGTTTATTCATCCGATAAAACAAAACCTTGCGGTGTGTATGACGCTGAATGACCATAAGGACACATATAAATCACCTTGTGCTTTTCGCCATTCAAATAAAGTTGATATTCATCAACCATTACATCTTCAATGCCACTTATTTTGGGGACATAATGAGAACCAATTCGTGTCCATGTCAAAGTTTTTCCATCCAATGTTCTCAATCTTTTTAAATACCCATTACTATATAAAATAGATTCTGTCATTATTGGATTTGAAAGACTGTAGCCATAATCTTCATCCTTGGGTCTTTGACTTTCGAAAAGAGTGTTCTTTTTAATCGAATTTATTGCAACTTGCTGTTCAATTTCTGCTATAAATTCAGGATCATTATCAGCATCCATAAGTAAATCCATCATGAATTTTTCTATTTTTTGAGATCTTCTCTTGCTTTTTATAACGGCATCAAAAATCGCATAAATATTAAAAACAAAAACAGCGGCTGCCAAAAAGAACCATATATATTTAGCAACAATAGAGTCTACCGCTATTGCTATAACTGTAAAAGTAATTCCTATGCCGAAAAAAACAAACATTACTATACGACTTTCTTTATCCATTTTATTTCTCCTAATTATTTGTTAAACGACTCTATAGTATGCAATAATAAATTTATTTTGTGAGCGCAAAATATAAAATCACCGCTATACCTAAAATTATACGGTAAACGCCAAACGCCTTGAAGTCGTGCTTTTTGATATACGATACCAAGAACTTGATAGCGAGTATCGATATAACAAAAGACACTACACAGCCTACCAACAAAATGATAATTTCGTCTGTTGTAAAGGTAAGACCATCGGCAAAAAACTTGAGCAGTTTTATGGCGCTTGCTCCAAACATAGCGGGTATACCTAAAAAGAAGGAGAACTCTGCCGCAACTGTACGAGAAGTACCGAGTAGTGACGCGCCCAAAATTGTAGAGCCGCTTCTTGAAGTACCTGGCACCAATGACAAGCACTGAATAAGACCTATGTAAAGCGCAGTTTTATATGACATTTTATTAAGGTCGGTAAGCGTTTCTTTTTTCTTTAGATTTTCAATAACTATAAAAAGAATACCATATACTATAAGTGCCGCCGCCACAACAAAGGCTCGTGCGTCACCCGTGAGCATTGCGTCTATCTGGTCGTCGAAGGCGAGACCGATTATTGCCGCAGGTATGCTTGCAATGAGTATTTTTACCCATAGCAAGATTTTATCTATATCAACAATTTTTTCGCCTTCTTGACGTTTTAAATTAAACGGCCACAGCTTGCTCCAGAACAAAATCACTACTGCAAGAATTGCGCCGAGCTGTATTACCACCAAAAAAATATCCATAAACTCGTCACGGACGTTAAGCTTCATAAACTCGTCGACCAATATCATATGTCCCGTGCTGCTTATGGGTAGCCATTCGGTAATGCCCTCTACAATACCGAGTATTACCGTTTTAATTATTTCAAAAATATCAGGCATAAATTATGTACCTCATTAAATTTGCAGGACGCACATATACGTCCTGCAAAATATTTTAATTATTTTTTACCAACAAGTTCCTTATATAGTCCGATATATGCGCCTGCGGATGCGCCCCAGCTATTGTTGCAGTTCATACCGCGTGTACGTAGTATATTCCAGCCTTTTTTATCACTGTAGCCCTGAAGCGCACGCCAGATAGCGTCCTGCATTTCGTGGGCGTTAAAGTTTTTAAAGGTAAAGCCGTTACCCTCACCGTCACCGCTGTCGGTGATGGTATCGTTAAGGCCACCCGTTTCACGAACAATCGGCACTGTGCCATAGCGAAGAGCCACCATTTGCGCAAGACCGCAAGGCTCACTCTTACTGGGCATTAAGAATATATCGGCGCCCGCATAAATACGGTGAGCGAGTGTTGCATCAAAGCCGATTTTAAGACCAACCTTTTCCGGATACTTCTTAGCCATTTCATCAAAGAACGCTTCAAACTCGTATTCGCCCGAGCCTAAAATCACAAACTGAACGTCAGCGGCTAAAATCTCTTCAAAAACGTGCTTCACAAGGTCGAGTCCCTTATGCTTTACAAGACGTGTAACAATACCGATAACAGGGGTATCTGCCTTCTCGGGAAGACCCATCTGTTTTTGGAGCTCTGCTTTGTTGATAGCCTTATCCTTGATAGTATCTACCGTAAAGTTTTTAAACATCATCGGGTCGGTTTCTGGGTTGTAAACGTCATAGTCGATACCGTTTACGATACCCGTAAGCTTATAGGTAAACTGTTTTAAGATATTGTCAAGACCGTGTGAGTAATATGGCTCCAAAATCTCACGAGCGTATGTCGGCGATACGGTTGTAACCTTATCGGCACACTGAATTGCACCCTTCATAAGATTAACGCAACCATCATATTCAACAAGGTTCTCTCTACCCGGCAAGAGACCCAACAAATCATTGTAAAGCTCCATACCGTACTTACCCTGATACTGAATATTGTGAATTGTAAATACAGTTTTAATATCGCTGTAAAGCGGATCTGCCTTATAATATTCGTTAAGATATACCGGCACCATAGCAGTTTGCCAGTCGTTACAATGAATAATATCGGGCTTGAAATCAATGTAAGGCAATATCTCGAGCACTGCGCGAGAGAAAAACGCATAACGCTCGGCATCGTCGTAATGACCATAAAGCATATCACGCTTAAAGTAATATTCATTATCTATAAGATAATAAATTACTCCGTCCATATGCGCTTCAAATATACCGCAGTACTGTCTACGCCACGATACAGGCACGGTAACGCTGCCTACAAAGGTCATTTTTTCACGAAGTTCGGGTTTTATGGTGCTGTAAAGCGGCATAACTACGCGGCAGCCTACAAGTCTGCGGCGGAGCGCCTTGGGTAACGCGCCCGAAACGTCGGCAAGACCACCCGACATAGCAAAGGGTAGAGCCTCGCTTGTTGCAAATAAAATTTTCATTATCTTTCTCCTATAACGGTCATTATATTTTTTGACCCTTTTCAATCAAGAATGCTTTTTCCTCGGTGCCTTTTACAACCATTCCCCCACCTATATCGGCATTTTTGTCCGAAATAACGTTATCAAGAACGGCTCCTTCGCCTACCGATACGCTCTGCATAAGTATACTGTTTTCAACAACAGCACCCTTTGCTACCTTAACACCTCTGAAAATCACGGAATTTTTAACCGTACCCTCAATGATACAGCCTTCGGCAATCAAAGAGTTTTTCACTTCAGACTGTGTGCCGTAGCGAGTCGGCATATCGTCACGGGTTTTGGTATAAATCGGACGCTCGGGATTGAATAAATCTTTACGCACTTGCGGATTAAGTAAATCAAAGTTTGCTCTGCGGTATGCCTTGGGGCAGTCCATAATTGCGGAATAACCGTCAAATTTGTATGCCATAACCTTAAGCACACCAACGTTTGCAGAAATTATATCATCGTTTATGGTGTCGCCACCGGTCTCGTAAGAATTTTTAACTATATCAATAAGTTTTTCACGATTGAACACATATATACCCATACTGCGCCAATCGTCTTCACTTATTTCTGTGGGGAAGCCTGTAAGCACAACCTGACCCTCTTTGTTTATATCGAGAGTCATTGTGTTGTCAATGTTGTTGATTGCAAGACCCTTACGGCAAGCAACGGTAATATCAGCATCGTTTTCAACGTGGGTTTTAATAACTGCGCCGATATCAATATTTGCTACTGTACGGGCATCGTAAACCACTATGTGTTTCGCATTACAACGAACCATAAAGTCCATTGCGCCGTAAAGCGCTTCAACGTGGTTCTGGTAAAGCCGAACCCTGCTTACGTTAAACGGTGGCAAGATACGGATACCGCCGCTCTTGCGGTCGAGATCCCAATGCATACCGCTACCGATATGGTCCATAAGCGAACGGTATTTTTCTTTTGTGATTATACCTACATTTGAAACACCTGCGTTAACAAGGTTTGAAAGACCAAAGTCTATAAGACGATATCTTCCACCAAAGGGAATTGACGCGATAGACCTCTTTTGAGTAAGACGGGCTATTGTTTCGTCATGAGCATTTGCAAAAATAATACCTGCTACACTTGATGAAATCATTATGCTTTCTCCCCTTTCACATCTTCTGTAATCATTTCTTTTGCGCCAACTTTAGCGTTCTTGCCCACTGTAACGCCGCTGCCGATTACGGTAATACCGAAATCATCGGCGGAAATTTCGGTCGGGTCTACACCAACAGTTGCGCCCTCTTCTACAACAACGTCTTCAGCAATAATGGAATATTTTACCTTAGCGCCTTTTTTGATAACGGCACCGGGCATAACGAGTGAGTAATCAACGCTTGCGCCCTCTTCTACCGTTACGTTTTCAAAAAGTATTGAATAATCAAGCGCGCCGTAAACCTCACAACCGTCGGTTACAAGCGAATGCTCTACGTTTGCACTATCAGCAATATACTGTGGTGGTAACGCTACCGTGCGTGAATAGATACGCCAGTCACGGTCGGAAAGATTAAGGTCAATCTTTGGGTTAAGCAGGTCAAGGTTTGCTTCCCATAGTGAGTCAACCGTACCAACGTCTTTCCAGTAATCGCTGAAGCGGTAAACCATCATAAGCTCGCCATTATTTAACATCAGCGGAATAACGTTTTTACCAAAGTCATTATCTGAGTCGGGGTTATCGTTATCCTCGGTGAGATATTTTTTAAGTTTTTCCCAGGTAAATACATATATACCCATAGATGCAAGCTGACTCTTTGGGTTCTTGGGTTTTTCCTCAAACTCATAGATGCTGCCGTCGTCATTGGTGTTCATAATACCAAAACGGGATGCTTCTTCCAAAGACACCTCTAAAACAGATATTGTACAAGCGGCGCCTGTTTGTTCGTGCTGCTCTATCATTTTAGAGTAGTCCATCTTGTAGATATGGTCACCCGACAGAATAAGTACGTACTCTGGGTTGTACCTTTCAATAAACTCAAGGTTCTGATAGATGGCATTTGCCGTACCCTTGTACCAGTCGCCGCCCTTCTGACCCTGATACGGTGGCAAAATGTGTACGCCGCCGTTAAGACGGTCCAAATCCCACGGTTTACCCGAGCCCACGTAATCGTTAAGCTCAAGAGGCTTGTACTGGGTAAGAATACCCACGGTATCTATACCCGAATTGGTGCAGTTCGAAAGCGGAAAATCGATAATTCGGTATTTACCGCCATAGGGTACTGCAGGTTTGGCAATCTTACCTGTAAGCACACCAAGACGGCTGCCCTGTCCGCCGGCAAGAAGCATTGCAACGCATTTTTTCTTAATCACAAAAACATCTCCTTTTTTATTTGCCCTTTGATTTGTTTGTTTTACTTTTTCTTTTCTTCGGTACTTTATAATATGTTACCGAAAGACCGGGTATGTCCAAACAAATTGAATTTTCATACCCGTGCATAGCGATATCCTCGCTCTGATAAGCATCAGCCACACCGCCTGCACCGCCGTATTTTTCCTCGGTAGAGCTGAACAGTTTTTTATAACTACCATTTACCGGAACACCTATGCGGTAATCACTTCGGTCAACAGGCACAAAGTTGCATACGCATATAATCTCATCACCGTTTTTGTTCATTCGACGAAAGGAAATTATGCTTTGTGTATAGTCGTCGTTAGATATCCAACTAAATCCTTCCCAAGAGTAATCGATCTCCCAGAACTGATTGTTGCTTCTATAAAATTTGTTAAGGTCTTTAACGTATTCGTGCATCTGACGGTGTGCGTCATAATCAAGCAGCAGCCAATCAAGCGGAGAATCATACTTCCACTCAATAAACTGACCGAATTCCTGACCCATAAAGAGTAGTTTTTTACCGGGGTGCGCCATCATATAAGCGTAAAAAGCGCGAAGATTATCAAATTTTTCCTTGTATTCGCCCGGCATCTTATTAATAAGCGAGCACTTGCCGTGCACAACCTCGTCGTGCGAGATTGGCAACACAAAGTTTTCGCTGAATGCGTAAAAGAACGAAAACGTCAGACAGTCGTGATTATGTTTTCTAAAGAATGGGTCCAGCGACATATACCGCAGCATATCGTTCATCCAACCCATATTCCATTTAAAGTTAAAACCAAGTCCTCCATCGCTTGCAGGTTTGGTAACCATAGGCCAGGCGGTTGACTCCTCGGCAATCATCATAACTGATGGGTTAGCCGCGAATGCCGCCGAGTTTACCTGACGCAATAGTTCAATTGCCTCGAGGTGTTCTCTACCGCCGTAGCTGTTTGGTATCCACTCGCCACCGTTACGACCATAATCAAGGTAAAGCATAGACGCTACCGCATCAACACGGAGACCGTCTATATGGTACTCTTTAATCCAGAACACTGCGCTTGATATGAGAAAGTTCATAACCTGAACCCTGCCGTAATCGAACACGCAGGTTCCCCACTCCTTGTGCTCACCCTTACGGTCGTCGGCATATTCATAACAAGGTGTACCGTCAAAGCGGTAAAGACCGAACTCGTCCTTCGGAAAATGAGCAGGCACCCAGTCGAGTATTACACCTATTCCTGCATTATGCATTATATCTACAAACTTTTTAAAATCTGCCGGTGTACCAAAACGCGAGGTCGGAGCAAAGTAACCCGTTACCTGATACCCCCACGAACCTTCAAAAGGATGCTCGGTAAGCGGCATAAGCTCTATGTGGGTGTAGCCCATCTTTTTTACATATTTAGAAATCTCTTTTGCGGCGGTAACGTAATCGTAGGTGTTGCCGTCAGCAAAACGGTTCCACGAGCCCACGTGCACCTCGTATATATTAACGGGTGACTCCATAATATTCTTAGAGCTTTGCTCTTGTTGCCAGTCGCCGTCGCCCCACACATAGCCGTCATCGGCATAAACCTTTGACGCGTTTGCGGGCGCCGTTTCAAAATGACGGGCATAGGGGTCGCTTTTTAAGGTCACCTTACCGTCAGGAGCGGTTATGGCATATTTATATGCGGTATAGTTTGATATACCGTTTATCTGCGTTTCCCACACGCCGTCGGCAATCTTCATCATCTGGTTAGCATCAGGCGACCAACCGTTAAAGTCACCGACAACGCTTACAGCCTGCGCGGCAGGCGCCCATACACGGAACGTGACCGTATCACCCGATAAAAACGAACCTAAATACTCATAGGCGTCGTTTTTCACAGAACTGTTAAAACCATTATCAAAATCCCTCATAACAATTCCTTTCTTTGAACATTCCATAAAACACAATTATACATATAAATTATAGCAAACAAGTTTTATATTTTCAATACTTTTTGTTAAAAAATGGGAAATATTTTTATTACCAATTTGTGATTTTTGTGTAAAATATACAAAATTTTACCAGTTTTCTACATAAAACAATGCTTTAACCGTATCTTCTGCTTTTTTCTTGCAGATACAACGGCGGTTCGGTGCTTACTAATATTGTCTCGTTACCTATTACTTTTATATCGTTCCAAGGAATTACTATATCGTCCTCTTTTCCAAAAAGCCCAAAAAATTTAAATCTACCAAAAATAATTATCGACGTAAGAGTGCCGCTTTGGGTATCAAGTTCTACGTCCGATACAAACCCCAGCACGCAACCGTCTTTCACACATACAACCTGTTTGTTTTTTAGCTCATCAATTCTGCAAAGCATATATTATCACCGTTATAATTTATATGAGTGCATAAAATATAAAATAACTTGACTAAATTATTTTATATTGATATAATATCTAAGCAAAATCAATTGCTGGTGTGGCGCAGCTGGTAGCGCAACTGATTCGTAATCAGTAGGTCGACAGTTCAAATCTGTTCACCAGCTCCAAAAACCAAATCACATTTCAGGTGTGATTTGGTTTTTTGTTTTTGTCAATACTAAAATTGAACTCGATATATTGTTGAATTATGTAAAAAAATGTGGTAATATATCTTTTGTAAATTTTAGACCGACAGGAGTCGTACTAAATGATAGAACTAAAAAAATACAGCGGTCACATCCGCAATCATAAATCGCTTTGCGAGGAACTTGGTGTTGACGCTATCTTACCCCGTGAGCAAAGGGAAGAACAAATCATAGTTGCCGCTTATAAAAAATGGGGCGGCGATATGGCGAATCATATCTACGGTATGTTCAGTTTTGCGTTGTACGATACCGACAGTGATACCATTTTTTGTCTGCGTGACCAGTTTGGCACAAAACCGTTTTACTACTACGTAACCGACGATGGTAAACTGCTTTACGGTACCACCATCCGTGAGATTATGGAGTGTGATGGTTTCCACAAAGAATTGAACCAAAAAATGCTGCAAATCTATCTTACAATGACCTACACCACAGGTGAGGAAACGTTTTTTAAGGGTGTTAAAAAGTTGTTGCCGGGAAGATTTATGACCTTCAAAGATGGTGAAGTTAAAATCACGCGTTATTTCAGACCCACATTTAACCCTGATAATACCAAAACTCTTGACGAGTGGGCAAATGAAATTCACACCACCCTTGGTGAAATTATGCAAGAGGTTAAAACCGACGATGAATACGTCGAGTCTTTCCTCTCGGGCGGTGTCGATTCGTCCTACGTTTTGGCAGTATCGGACGCATCCGCTTGCAACAGTTGCGGTTATGACGACAGCCGCCTTGATGAATCGGGTCTTGCGCGAGAAACCGCTGATATTTTAGGCCGCAAATTCAACCGTTGCCTTATAACTCCCGAGCAGTATTTCGATATAGTTCCCTACGTTATGTATAATATGGAGCAGCCTTTGGGTGATGCTTCGGCGGTGGCATTTGCGCTGGGGTGTATTGCTACCGCAAAGGGTACTGATATCTGTTATTCGGGTGAGGGCGCCGACGAGTTTTTTGGCGGATATAATATGTACCGCAATGCCGAGCGTTACGGCGATAATCTTAAAACCTTTTACGTTGGCAACACCAACATTATGAAGGAAGAAGAAAAGCGACTTATCCTTAAAAAATATTACGAAAACTTCGAGCCGATTGACCTCGTAAAAGATATTTATACCGAAAACGAAGGTCTTGACCCGCTATCTAAAATGTCGGACGTAGATATTCAGGTGTGGCTTGAGGGCGATATTTACTTAAACGTTGACAAAATGAGCCGCGCCGCAGGACTGGAAGTGCGTATGCCGCTTACCGATATGCGTATTTTTGACATCGCAAGTCGTATGCCATCATGTTTCAAAGTAAACGACGAGCAAAACAAGGTAGCGCTTCGTACTGCCGCCGCAAAGATTTTGCCAGAGGAGATAGCATTCCGCAAAAAGTTAGGTTTTGTAGTGCCGATACGTATGTGGATGGCAGACGAGCGTTACAACGGTGACGTAGTTAGACTCTTTAACAGCGATATCGCGGACAAGTTCTTTGACCGTGAGGCAATAAACAAAATATTTGACGATTACCTGAACGTTGATTCTGACAACTGGCGCAAGGTATGGACAATCTACACATTCCTTGTGTGGTACGAGGAGTATTTTGTGAAGAGATAAATTAAGTTCTCATTAAGATTTTATTAAACAACAGAGCGTTATATTGCTCTGTTGTTTTTTTATGATATAATATTTACGGTGATTATATGAAAACTTTATTTAAAATGATGTCTACCGCTTTAGGTGCGGTTATATTTTTTAAATGGTATTGCGCTGTTTTTTGTATCAAACGTTAATCTCGGTAATTTTTTGACCGTGGCAATGGGCGCTGTTATTTTGCTTGTCGCACTACTTTTTAAAAAACTTAGCCATTGGCTTAAAATTATTTTAATATCTGGTATAGGTATTGCTGTGGTTTGTTCATCGTTTTTAATTTTTTACGGCAAAAACGATACCCCCACCCATGACGAAGACGCTATTATAGTTTTGGGCGCGGCAGTGCACGGCGAAACTCCAAGCCTGACGCTCAGGCGACGACTTGACAAGGCGGCAAAATATTTTAAAAATTGTTCTAATCCTGACAAGATAATTATTGTAAGTGGTGGACAAGGAAACGGAGAAGATATATCCGAAGCCGAGACTATGCAGAAATATCTTGTAGAAAATCACAGCATACCACAAGAAAGAATCGCAAAAGAGGACAAGTCTACCAGCACATATGAAAACTTTGTTTTTTCAAAAGAAATTTTAGACAATCACTTTAAAGGAGATTATACTACCTGCTTTATCACAAACGAATACCACATTTTGCGCGCCTCGCTTTGCGCAAGAAAAGCCGGCATAACCAATATTTCTCACCAACACACAAACACAAATTTGTCGTATTTGTTGTCGGGTGTATTACGTGAGTGTTTGGCAGTTGTAAAATATATTGTCTTTAAAAGCTAAAAACTCCCTTGTATAAAGGGAGTTTTTTAATACTTTCTTATTTCAAGGCTGTCGTCGTCTGTGCCTTTTTCTATTTTGCGGATAACGATGTAGTAGCTGTAATCGGGGTTAACCTTAACCTCTACCCTGTCGCCTACTTTTTTACCCATTACGGCAGATCCAAGTGGTGACTCTTTGCTAATAATGCTCTGAAACGGGTCGCGGCGAAGTGAGGTGGCAATGCGCACCGTTTCTTCGCATTCGTCTTCTTCTACATAGTAGGTAACCGTATCAAAAAGACCAACAACGTCATCGGCGCTTTTGGTGTCAATTATTATTGCGGTTTTAATCATATTGCGAAGATATCTTATACGGCTCTCATTTTTGCCACGCTCTCGTTTTGCGGCGTGATATTCAAAATTTTCGGACAAATCACCAAAGCTACGGGTGAATTTTACCTCTTCTAAAATTTTGGGTCTGACTACCGTTATGCGATAATCAAGCTCATCCTGCATCTTTTTTATATCAATTTCCGTTAATTCGTCATACATTATTTTCACCAGCCTTAAAGTCACTGTTATAAGTTTTCTATTAAAATAAAAAACACACCTTTTGGTGTGCTTTTTATCTGGCGGAGTAGGAGAGACTTGAACTCTCGCGCCGGTTACCCGACCTACGCCCTTAGCAGGGGCGCCTCGTCACCACTTGAGTACTACTCCAAATGCTGAACGGCTAAAGCGCTATTAAATAAAAATGGCGGAGAGGAAGGGATTCGAACCCTTGTGGCTTGCGCCAAACGGTTTTCAAGACCGCCTCGTTATGACCGCTTCGATACCTCTCCGTGTGCAAAAGCCATTTTAACATAAACAAAAACAATTGTCAACAATAACTTTATTATTTTTTTGAAAATTTTGCTTGACATTGCACTTTAATTGTGGTATAGTATTCAAGCACGAAAAATGCTGGTGTAGCTCAGTTGGTAGAGCAGCTGATTTGTAATCAGCAGGTCGGGGGTTCGAGTCCGTCCACCAGCTCCACCCTTTTTATGAGTCTTTAATCGGACTCGAAGCCTGAGAGGGTGAGCACCGTTAAGAAAATATCACAGTGTGATATTTTTAGGGGCGAAGTGTGTAGCGGCTATGCCGCAAGCACGGCAAACTTTTCAAAAAAGGATGCGTCCGTCCACCAGCTCCATTAGTGCAAAACTTAATATGGGAGATTTCCCGAGTGGCCAAAGGGGACAGACTGTAAATCTGCTGGCTAAGCCTTCGGTGGTTCGAATCCACCATCTCCCACCAAACAAAAAAGACACCTTCAGGGTGTCTTTTTTGTTTGGTTAGGAATTGATATAGGATGAGAACCACCGAAGGTGGTTCAGTCGAAACAGCCTGAAAGCCGCGATAGGCTTTCGGGACTGTGAAGTCTCGAGCAACGTCGATTTTTCGCAACCGTTCGGAACGGTCGAAAAATCAAGGGGCGCAGAGTATCCACCATCTCCCACCAGAAAAAGACCTGATGCAATGCATCAGGTCTTTTTCAGTTATATCCGCCTTGCGGCGAGTGATATTGCCCTTCGGGCAGTTTTGGAGGCGAAGATAATATCACTCCGACGAAGTTGGAATATCACTCAAATCTCCGTCAAGATGGATTCGAACGACCGAAAGCACAATACATCTTGTTTGATTTATAGTTTTATGCTATAATCAAATAAAGGCGGTGACGATATGGATAAAGAAAAAGACAAAGTAGGATTAAAAGAAATTGTGGCATACGAAAAAACACAAATGTTGCCTTTGAATTTCACCGTATCCTACATATTAACCCCCATTTATGCAGTTGTTTGCTTTTTACTCATAGTTGCATTTGCTGTTTTAATGGAAATAGACGATGAAAAATATTTGGTTCAAGGTCTATTATGTTTGGGCGCTTTTGTTTTAATTTCAATTGTCTTTTTGGCAAGTGTTCCGCTTGTGCGAAAAAAAGCAATTAAAACTGAAATTGAACGATATGATTTTGATGCTTCAAAAGAAGAACCACTTGAAATTTATGATTTTTCTACTGACGAATTTTCTTTAAAATTTGATAAATATGGAATGTATGTAAATGACGAATTGTTTTATTACAACCATTTGAATAAAAATGTTGTAACAGGTAATTACTTGAAACGAGTGGGCGTATTCTTCGTATTCACTTTGGACGAAGAACATAGAGTTACTCTTTCGGTTAATCCTACAACACTAAAAATGTTGGAGAGTTTGGAAATCAAATTAGACAATAGGCACATTTTAGACTATATTGTTTCAAACAAAAAAGATGCTTTTGAGCAAATTTATAATAAGGGCTATGTTGTTGCCCGTTATGAATAATCCTCTGGACTTATAATGTTTAATGTGTATAATTGCTGTTATCAAAAAGAAAGGTGGCAGTAATATGAACAGAGAAGAATTCAAGAAGAAATACGGTTTTTATACGGACTATGGTACAGATATTTTAACCTTTATACTTATCTTCAAAAGAACAAAAGAGGGTTAGAGTTAATACCAAAACTCTGTAAAAGACAAAACGAAATTTTACGACTAATTGACTTTGCAAAAGCCCAACTTTAAGTTGGCATCTAAATATTTCGTAACAGCCAAGCAAGAAAGACACCTTCAGGGGTGTCTTTTTTGTTTTATATAATCGCCCCTTACTCCCCTATAATATTTGACATACTAATAACAAACTGATATAATTTTTTAAAAAATAAAGGAGAAAAATATATGTTACCACTTAATTCATTAAATCCTAATCGGTTTTTTTATTATTTTGACGCGCTTTCTGCTATTCCACGTGGCTCGGGTAATATGAACGCTGTATCTCAGTTTTGTGTAGATTTTGCAACCGAACATGGTCTTAAACACATCCGCGACAACGCAAATAACGTTGTTATTTTTAAAAACGGTACTACAGGTTATGAAAATTCCGAACCCATTATACTGCAAGGCCATCTTGATATGGTGTGTCAGAAAACGCCCGACTGCAATATAGATTTCGAAAAAGATGCGCTACAGCTTTACGTTGACGGTGATTTTATAAAAGCACAAGGCACAACTCTTGGCGCCGATAACGGAATTGCTGTAGCGATGGTGCTTGCCGTTCTTGAAAGCAATGACATTTCTCACCCGCCTATCGAAGCGGTTTTTACCACCGACGAAGAAATTGGTATGATTGGCGCACGCGCACTTGACATGAGCGTTTTAAAAGGTACACGCATGATAAACCTTGACTCTGATGCAGAAGGCATTGTTACTGTTTCCTGCGCGGGCGGTAGTGATTTTGTTGCGCGTCTGCCGCTTAAAACACGCAAGGCGCACGGCACAAAAGTTACTCTCGAGTTAAAAGGTCTTAAAGGCGGTCACTCAGGCGTAGAAATTAACAAAAACCGTGTTAACGCAAACATTATTGCAGGCAGAATAATCGACTGTATAAAACCTATAATGAAGTTTGGTATTATAAGCATAAACGGCGGCGATAAAGCCAACGCTATACCAAACAGTTGTGAAGTAGAGTTTTGTGTGGAAGATAAAACATTGTTTTTAAACTCTGCTAAAGAAATTATTGATATTGTAAAAAATGAGATCCAAGACCGCGAACCGAATTTTGACGTAGATTTTACCCTCTCACCTGCGGCGGAATACGACGTTTTTGAGTGCGATACCCAAAACAAGTTAACCAATATTTTACTTTGCGCGCCAAACGGTGTAATGGAAATGAGCGCAGGTATAAAAGGACTTGTTCAGACTTCACTCAACCTTGGTATACTTATGACAACGGCAGACGACATTGTTTTTCAATTTGCGCTTCGCAGCAACAAGCAATCTGCTCTTGTCTTTTTGGAATCCCGCCTTGCCGCACTATTTAATGCGTTGAGTATTCCAAGCGAAAGCTTTGGTCACTATCCACCTTGGGAATACCGTGAAAATTCACCCTTGCGCGACGTATATTGCTCGGTATACCGCGATACCTTTGGTAAGGAATCTGAGATAAAGGCGATACACGCGGGGTTAGAATGCGGTGTGTTTGACTCGGCAATAGATAATTTTGATTGCATTGCCATTGGTCCTGCACTTTACGACATTCACACCACCCGCGAAAGACTAAGTATTTCTTCTACCGAAAAATATTATAGCCTGCTTATAAAAATATTGGAAAAACTAAAATAAAGTGTAAATTATATTGCCTTTTTCGCTTTAATGTGATAAAATGTATTGCTTTTAAAAAAATATCAGTTTAAAGTAAGGTGAAATTATGAATAACAAAAACGAATTCAAACCGTATATTGCGGCAGAAAAAATCACTCCCGAACTCACAGTAACTTCTATTATAATGGGTGTTTTACTCGCCGTAGTCTTTGGCGCGGCAAACGCATATTTAGGACTTCGCGTTGGTATGACGGTATCGGCATCAATACCTGCGGCGGTTATCGCTATGGGTGTTATACGCATACTCCTGCGTCGCAACTCTATTCTCGAAAGCAATCTGGTGCAAACCATAGGTTCCGCAGGCGAATCGTTGGCAGCGGGCGCTATATTTACCCTTCCTGCACTGTTTTTATGGGCATCTGAGGGTAAAATGGATAAACCCGACCTTGTCGAGATTACACTTATTGCGCTTATAGGCGGATTGCTTGGAGTATTCTTTATGATTCCGCTTCGCAACGCACTTATTGTGAAAGAACACGGTACACTCCCCTATCCCGAAGGCACAGCCTGCGCTGAGGTTTTACTTGCTGGTGAAAACGGTGGCTCCAGCGCATCAACCGTATTTGCAGGTATGGGTTTTGCGGCTTTGTTCAAGTTTATAATTGACGGATTAAAGGTAGTATCGGGCGAAATTTCGGTACGAGTAAAAGGCTTTGCAGGTGAAATAGGAACCCAGATTTACCCCGCTGTAATGAGCGTTGGTTATATATGCGGCGCACGTATTTCATCATATATGTTTGCAGGCGGTGTGCTTAGCTGGTTAGTGCTTATTCCTATGGCGGTACTGTTTGGCGGCGACAATACTCTGTATCCTGCAACACA
This sequence comes from Acutalibacteraceae bacterium, assembly GCA_045593245.1. Taxonomy (GTDB): domain Bacteria; phylum Bacillota; class Clostridia; order Oscillospirales; family Acutalibacteraceae; genus UBA737. The sequence continues at coordinate 31,317 of JAZNWJ010000004.1, forward strand.
AACTATGAGCGAACTTTACGCAAGTGGTGGAGCCGGAGCTATATGGAGCAATTATATCCGATATATCGGAGCCGGAGCGCTTGCCGCAGGCGGTATAATAAGTCTTATAAAATCATTGCCTCTTATTATCAAGACCTTTGGCGGAGCTGTTAAAAATATGAAAGGTAACGCCGCTGCAGGCAGCCAGCGCACCGCACAGGATATAAACATAAAGATAGTTCTTGTTGCAATTTTGATTTTAACTCTCCTTATATGGTTAATTCCTGCTATTCCCGTATCGCTCTTGGGCGCATTTATTATAGTAGTTTTCGGTTTCTTCTTTGCGACCGTTTCTTCTCGAATGGTAGGTCTTGTAGGCAGCAGTAACAACCCCGTTTCGGGTATGGCAATCGCAACTTTGCTGATTGCTACCCTTATTCTTAAAATCACAGGTGCTGACGGCATCGCAGGTATGGCGAGTGCGATAGCAATCGGTTCTATAATTTGTATTGTATCGGCAATTGCTGGCGACACGTCGCAAGACCTTAAAACAGGTTATATTTTAGGTGCTACACCCCGCAAGCAACAAACAGGTGAGATTATCGGTGTTGTGGCGGCGGCTTTAGCCATAGGCGGCACACTTTATCTGCTCGACAGCGCATGGGGATTCGGCTCGGACGAGCTTGCAGCTCCTCAGGCAACCCTTATGAAAATTATTGTCGAAGGCGTTATGGGCGGAAATCTTCCTTGGGGACTTGTGTTTACAGGCGTATTTATTGCAGTAGCTGTTGAGCTTGTGGGTATTCCCGTGCTTCCCTTTGCAATTGGTGTTTACCTACCCGTTCAGCTTAACGCTTGCATTATGGTAGGTGGTCTTATACGTCTGGCACTCGACAAATTAAAACGTGATGACAAAGAAACCGTTGTAAATGATGGTATCCTCTTCAGCTCAGGTATGATAGCGGGTGAAGGTCTTGTGGGCATAGCACTGGCTCTACTTGCCGTATTTGGAGTGGGTGAAGTGATTGATTTATCGGGCAAAATCCCCGAAGGCATTTATCAATACGGTGGACTTGCGCTGTTTGCAATAATTATTCTTACAGTTTTAAAATTCACCGTGTGGAAAAAGCGTGATAAAGCACAATGAAAAAGAAACAATCAGAAAATTATTTAGAAAAAATCCCTTGCCACGCGCTGAAAATTAAATGGTCACAGGACGAAAATGCACTTGTAACGCTCGAGATGGAAAACGTCGGGCTTGCAAATCGTATTGCACAACTTATTTTAAAAAAGCCAAAAATCAGTTATATTCATCTTGAAGAATTTGGTAGTTTTGTGTGGACCGCCATTGACGGTAAGCGTGATATACTTGCTATCGGCGAGTTAGTGCGTGAGCGTTTTGGCGAGAAGGCAGAGCCACTTTACGAGCGACTTGCCGCGTATATAAAAACACTCGCAAGCAACGGATTTGTTTCAATAAATTAACAATATTAAAGAGCAAGGTTAACCTTGCTCTTTTAGTTTTCTGATGGTATAATGATTTTAAATATTTAAAATTTCAGGAGTTTTATATGCGAGCAAGCGGAATACTAATGCCCATCTTTTCCCTGCCGTCACCTTATGGTATCGGTACGTTTGGAAAGTCGGCATTTGAATTTATAGATTTTTTAAACCAAAGCGGTCAGACCTACTGGCAGATATTACCCATAGGCCCTACAAGCTTTGGTGATTCACCTTACCAGTCGTTTTCGTCCTTTGCGGGCAACCCATATTTTATTGACCTTGATATTTTAATTAAAGAGGGTCTTTTGCAAAAAAGCGAGGTCGAAGCCTGCGATTTTGGTGACGATAATCAGAAAATAGATTATGAGAAATTATATAACAACCGCTATCCCCTTTTGAAACTTGCTTTCAACCGTTTTAAACCCGACAGTAGTTATAGTGAATTTTTAGACAAAAATTCCGATTGGGTAAATGACTACGCGCTTTTTATGGCTATCAAATCGTCATATAACGGTGCGCCGTGGTATAGCTGGAAAAAACCGCTTGTAATACGAGATAGCAATACGATTAAGCAGGCAGAGCTTGATTACATAAGTGATATAAATTTTTACAAGTTTTTGCAATATGAGTTTAATAAGCAGTGGTCTGATCTTAAAGAATATGCCAACAAAAGCGGTATAAAAATTATTGGCGATATACCAATTTACGTTGCGCTCGACAGTGCTGACGTGTGGTCAAATCCACAGCAGTTTCAACTTGATGATGATTTTACACCCAAAGCTGTTGCGGGTGTACCACCCGATGTGTTTAGCGAAGACGGTCAACTTTGGGGTAATCCGCTTTATGACTGGGACTATATGAAAACAACCGATTACGCTTGGTGGAAGCAGTATTTAGGTCACGCGCTACAACGGTACGATGTTGTTCGAATCGACCATTTTCGTGGTTTTGAATCGTATCATTCTATCCCATACGGCGACAAAAACGCAAAAAAAGGCAAATGGGTAAAAGGACCAGACAAAGCATTGTTTGACACATTTAAACAAGAATTTGGTAACGATTTACCCATTATTGCCGAGGATTTGGGCGTTATAACCCCTGCTGTTCGCAAATTGCTGGCTCACACCAATTTCCCAGGTATGAAGGTGCTACAGTTTGCCTTTAGCGGTAATAGCGATAATGACTTTTTACCGCATAACGTTAATAAAAACTGTGTTATGTATACAGGCACACACGACAACGACACTATTATGGGTTGGCTTGCGAGTGAGGATAAAAACACAGTAAAACAAGCAAAAGATTATTTCAATTACCAAAGTGATAGCGGTTTTAACTGGGCTATGATTAAAGCGGCTATGAGTAGTGTCGCCGATACCTGCATAGTGCCTATGGCAGACTTTTTAGGTGCCGACTCATCGGCGCGAATTAACGAGCCTTCAACACTTGGCAACAACTGGTCTTGGCGTATAGATGGCGGCTGCATAAATGAGTGGCTAGCGAATATAATTATGGAAAATACAAAGTTGTATGGAAGAGAAAACCCGCAACGTTAACGTTGCTGGTTTTTATTCTTTTCTAACCAGACTCGTGGATTATGCTCAATATACTCCCATATTTCAAGATAATCCTGCTCACCACGAATTATATGATCGTGGTATGATTTCTGCCATAATTTTTTATCGAATGGTTCTATTTTTCCATTTTTCACCTCTTTAATATATTCATTTGTTGACATTGTTTTAAACCAACGCATTGCATCTTGTAGGGAACGGCCTATGTGCCGTTCCGTTACGACCGCAATCAAATGAATATGGTCGGGCATAATTACGTATTTATCAAATTTAATGTTAAATTTATTTTTGGTTTCCTTTAACCATTTGTGTATAATTTGATTTTGTATAGGCGGAACGACACATAGGTCGTTCCCTACGTTTTCAATTTTAAATAAATTTTTTCTATTGTGAACGCATAACATTACAAAATAATATCCCTCGGTTGAATAATCGTAATTTACAAGGCGTTGTTGTTTTCGTTTTGGTAAATTCATATATATCACCGAAAATAATATATCATATTATTTACACTAATACAAATCATGACTACCGGCTAAGCCGGTAGTTTGCTCTGCGGCTGTAAGCCGCTGTTACTGGCGGGACTGAAAGTCCACCGAATAATCTGCCAACCGCAAGCGGACTCTTAGCTACCGCTAAAGCGGTTGGTTATTTTTTGC
>JAZNWJ010000005.1:0-3900 GCA_045593245.1 Acutalibacteraceae bacterium
GAAAACCCAGCTGTTGAGGTAACTGACGAAAAGCAATTTTTCCGTCTTGTAAAAGCCTGCTTTGCTCAACGCAGAAAGATACTGCTTAATACAGTTTGCAACACTATGGGTATTAGTAAAGACGATTTTAGAGTGGCACTAAACGAGGCAGGCGTTAGTGAAACAGTGCGCGGTGAAACACTTACTATGGAGCAATTAGCCGCTATTTCAAACGCGCTATTTGAATAATTTATAAAAGACAAAAAAGCAAGGTAAACCCTTGCTTTTTTGTCTTTTATAAAGAAATATTTTTTCTGTATTGCTTTGGTGATATTTTAATATTTTCTTTAAAAGCGCGATTAAAACTGCGCAGAGAACTAAAGCCGCTTTCAAAGGCGCACTCTGCAATAGATTGCGTTGTGTTTTCAAGCAAATAACACGCGTGACTTAGTCTGTAATGTGTAACATAGGAATTAAACGAAATACCAATGTTTTTCTTAAAATAGCGTGAAAGGTACGAGTAGTCATAGGTAGTGATTTGCGAAAGCTTTACAAGTGAGCAGTCACCGCTAAAGTTGTTTTCAACAAAGGAAAATATTTTATGAATCAAATTTTTTTGGTCGGTTTTTTTTGTGGTGTATTCGGCGCATTCATCAAACCTTCCGCACAAAGAATACAAAATGCCTTTTTTTAGAGCCGGTGAAGCAGCATCAAGCTTTTTAATTTCTCCAATTAAAAACTCGTCGGGACAAAATTTGTTGTTTGTAGGAATTTTATCGGTTATTTTTGTTGCGTACGCTTGCACTAATCGAGGAGAGAAAATGCACAAGACGTGTTCGCTTTTTTGTGATTTTAATTCGTGAATTTGATTAGGAAATATTAACGATGCCTCACCTTTTTTGAGGGTGTGTTTTTTGCCGTCTATGGTTATTTCCATTTCACCCGAAAGAATAATTATTATTTCAAAGCATTGATGAAGGTGTGACGGAAAGCTAAAGTTATTGTTTTTTTCAATTTTTAAATAGTCGGGCGAACCTAAATGATTGTATTCATAAAACATACAACACCTCTAAAAAGTCAAATTATGTCTATAAATTATACATAAAATTGCAAGAAAAGTCAAATATAATGCGATATACTTGAAATAAAGGGAGTGATTGCTTGAAATATTATATTGGCACAGACCTAGGCACATCTGCTTTAAAGCTATTACTTGTAAATGTTGACGGCAAAATAATTAAGACCGTATCGCAAGGTTATGCTATAAACTATCCAAATCCCGGTTGGAGCGAGCAAGACCCTGAGGATTGGTGGAACGCTTTTGTGCGCGGCATAAAAGAGCTAACAATAGAAGTAAATCCTAATGATATACGCGCAATCGGTGTTGGCGGACAAATGCATGGGCTAGTGACGTTAGACCAAGAAAACGCAGTTATACGCCCTGCTATTTTGTGGAATGATGGTCGTACCGATAAGCAAACCGACTATCTTAATACTGTCGTTGGCAAGGAAACATTATCGTCTTTTACGGCAAATATCGCTTTTGCGGGTTTTACCTCGCCCAAAATTTTGTGGATGAAAGAAAACGAGCCGCAAAATTTTATAAAAATTAATAAAATAATGTTACCCAAGGATTATATAAATTATAGGTTAACGGGTGTTCATTGTTGCGATTATTCCGACGCGTCGGGTATGTTGTTGCTTGACGTAAAAAATAAATGTTGGTCAAATGAAATGCTTGAAATTTGCGGCGTTCGTGAAAACCAGATGCCCAAGCTTTTTGAAAGCTATGAGCCGGTAGGCACCATATCCCCCGACATTGCTTTGCAGCTTGGATTAAATCCTGACACAATCGTTGTAGCAGGCGCGGGAGATAACGCCGCCGCGGCAATAGGCACAAAAACCGTGGTAAACGGCGCGTGCAATATATCGCTCGGCACATCGGGTACGATTTTTATTGCAAACGATAATTTCTCGGTAGATAAATATAACGCGCTACATTCTTTTTGTCACGCAAACGGCACCTATCATTTGATGGGATGTATTTTGTCGGCGGCATCGTGCAACAAATGGTTTTGCGAAGATGTTTTAAAAACTACCGATTTTTCGGGTGAGCAATCAGGTATAAAGGATGAAACGTTAGGCAAAAACGACGTTTTCTTTTTACCGTATCTTATGGGCGAACGCAGTACGATAAACGATACCGATGCGCGCGGTACCTTTATTGGTATGCGAATTGACACCACCAGAGCCGATATGATTCAAGCTGTGCTCGAGGGCGTAGCCTTTGCTATAAGAGATAATTTAGAAATCGCAAAAGCTTCTGGCATAAAAATAGAGCGGAGCACACTTTGTGGTGGTGGAGCAAAATCCGAGTTGTGGCAAAAGATTATTTGCAACGTGTTAAACATTAAGATAGATATACCCGAAACCGAGCAAGGTCCGGGCTACGGCGCGGCAATGCTTGCGATGGTTGGTGACGGGAACTATAGTTCGGTAGCGGAGTGCTCGGAAAAACTTGTAAAAATAAAGGCGACGATAAGCCCCGAAAAAGAAATTGCCGACCGTTACGAAAAGCAGTATTTAAAATTTAAAGAAATATATCCGTCGGTTAAAGAATTATTTAAAAAGATTAAGTGAGGACAAAAATATGAGTGAAATTTTTAAAAACATTCCTAAAATCAGTTACGAAGGAAAAAACAGTACAAATCCATTAGCGTTTAAATATTACGACGCCGATCGCGTAATTTTGGGCAAACCAATGCGCGAGCATCTGCCATTTGCTATGGCTTGGTGGCACAATCTTTGCGCGGCAGGTACCGATATGTTCGGCCGCGACACCGCCGACAAATCCTTTGACAGCGAAAAGGGCACAATGGCTCACGCAAAAGCAAAGGTTGACGCAGGCTTTGAATTTATGCAAAAACTTGGCGTAGAGTATTTTTGCTTTCACGACGTTGACTTGGTTCCCGAAGCCGATGATATAAAAGAAACGAATCGTCGTCTTGATGAAATTACCGATTATATACTTGATAAAATGAATGCTACGGGTATAAAATGCTTGGGGGGAACTGCAAATATGTTTTCAAATCCCCGTTTTATGAACGGCGCAGGCAGTACGAACTCGGCTGACGTTTACTGTTTTGCGGCGGCTCAAATTAAAAAAGCGTTCGACCTTACTGTAAAGTTAGGAGGTAAGGGTTACGTATTCTGGGGCGGCAGAGAGGGTTATGAAACGCTGCTTAATACCGACGTAAAATTTGAGCAGGAAAATATTGCCCGACTTATGAAAATGGCGGTGGAATACGGTCGTTCAATAGGTTTTACGGGTGACTTTTACATAGAACCCAAGCCCAAGGAGCCAATGAAGCATCAATACGATTTTGACGCCGCTACGGCAATCGGTTTCTTGCGCCAACACGGTCTTGACAAAGACTTTAAAATGAATATAGAGGCAAATCACGCCACCCTTGCAGGACACACGTTCCAACACGAACTTCGCGTATCGGCAATGAACGGTATGTTAGGTTCAATTGATGCAAATCAGGGCGACTTACTGCTTGGTTGGGATACTGATGAATTCCCCGCAAACGTTTATGAGGCAACAATGTGTATGTACGAGGTGCTAAAGGCAGGCGGTCTTACGGGTGGATTTAACTTTGACTCAAAAACCCGTCGTCCAAGCAACACCGCAGAGGATATGTTCTATGCTTATATTTTGGGTATGGATACCTTTGCGTTAGGTCTTATCAAGGCGGCCGAAATTATTGAAGACGGCAGAATTGAAAACTTTATAGCCCAAAGATATTCCTCTTTTAGCGAGGGTATCGGCAAAAAAATTATCGGCGGCAACACCACTTTAGAGGAGCTTGCGGCTTATGCCGAAAATATGGGCGCGCCCGCACTTCCCGCAAGCGGCAG
>JAZNWJ010000006.1:0-21954 GCA_045593245.1 Acutalibacteraceae bacterium
TAAAGAATACAACAGTTGCGGCACCCAAAGCCGTTACAAACCAAGTGCCCAACGTTGCTATTAAAGCCATAATAATTACATTATGCATTTTCATCATCCTCAATAAACATTATATTGGCGAAATGATAATGTTGTGAATTGAAAAAAGTGTAAAAAACTGTAATATTTTTCTTGACATATTATTGCGTTGTTGGTATAATAATATGGCTGTCTTAAAGCACGATCCATTAGCTCAGCCGGTAGAGCACATGACTTTTAATCATGGTGTCCGGGGTTCGATTCCCCGATGGATCACCAAAAATCCCTCAAACGAAAGTTTGAGGGATTTTTATTTATTTTAAATGGCATTTAATTAGACTTCAAACAAAGATTTAGTTTACTCATAAAAACCTGCATACTTTTCAAGTTCTTTTGAAACATTGATGAATTCGTCATAATTTCTTATTTTATCAAAATCACGGTTTTGTATTGTATCGATGATATGTTTGCATAAATTTTTGTTTACATTACGTATTACACCACCAAATTTCATACCTTTTAGTAGTATACAAGTATATTCACCATCAGGATTGTATTTGTTATCGTAAATAATTGCGTGTTGTGCTGCTGTCTTTAAATAAGAAATCGCTTGTTCAAAATTGTCGACGCGCATACAATAAATAGCAGCGTAAAGATTTGCTAATGCAACAGTTTCTCTGAAAAATCCAAAATTTCCATCTTCAAAAAATATGTCCATAATATCCAAATATTTTTGATGAATTTGCACCAACTCCTTTGTATTATAAGGTCTGCTTCCATCATCAAGTGGTGCGCAGTTATAAAGCATATCATTATATAATTCTGATATAACAGCCCATAAATCATTCCTGACCAAATCAAATCTTTTACTTCCTTTATATATTCCTTTTAAAAGATGTTCTTTAGCTGAATATCTGTTCGGCATTTTGTTGGCAAGCTCAAGTGCCTTGTCAATTTGGTTGACATCAGAATAGGTATAACAAAGTAATTGCGTAGCACTATTTCTTATCTCAGTATCAGTAGAATTTTTAAGAATTTTTTCACCTAAATCAATAACTTCCTGTGTTAATATATCGCGTTTTTCTTTATTTTCAGGAAAATTTCGTACACGCCATATACATGACATGAGGTCAAGCATTATTTTGTGATTATCAGGATATTCTTTTAAACCTTCGCGCAAAATATCTGCACCTATATTACTTAATCCTTTACTCCAGTATTTTGCAGCATCTTCAACTATTTTGTTAACTTTTTTGTCTTTTTCGGTAATATCCACACCAAGCAGATAATCAGTTGTAACATTAAACAGATTGGCAAGTACTGGCAGTTGTGATATATCAGGCATAGTTTTATCGGTTTCCCACTGAGAAACAGCACGTGAGCTAATACCCAAATATTCTGCAAGTTGCTCTTGCGTTATATCATTTTCTTTTCTTAATTGTTTAATTATAACACCTATTTGCATAATACACCTCAAAATATAATTCAAAGTACTTTGTAACTGTATTATATAAATTTTTAGTTGTTTTTTCAACAAACTAAATTTTGAGATTAATCAAAGTATTACTTTGAAAAAAATAAACGAGCGATATTATGGTATCGCTCGTTTAAATTATTTACAATCTTTAATTTTAAGTATATCAATCAACTGCTTCACTGCATCATCGTAATCTTCAAAATTAATAACGTAATCGCAAATTTCCATATTCTTTTGCTCGTATTCGATCGCAGTCAGGCGATTAACTTTATCTTCAATAGAGGAATTTTTACGCAAAATATTAGCCATAAGAGCTTTTTTATCGCGCTTCATATAGATTGTTACCACATTTTTAAAGTAAGTTTTAAGCGACATTGCACCGCAAATATCCATAGTAGTAAGCACACGTTTACCTCGTGATAATATTTCTTTAACATCGCCTCTTTTAGAACCATAGCCGTGCCCTGCATACATAGTAGACTGAAACATTTGCCTGTTATCACACATTTCTCTGAACGTTTCAAGCGGCACGTAGTTATACCAAGAATTTTGTTCAATTGCGGTCGGGTCTTTTGTTGTATAACTTGTAAGTTTCTCAAAACATTTTGCTTTTCCTAAAAACTTTGTAGCAATTTTAGATTTACCACTACCGGAAGGTCCTACAAGCACAACAATTTTGGGATCAACAGTTATAGTCTCTTCACTAACTGAATAGCTATCTGCAATTACCTCAACAAGCTTTAAAAATTCGTCGTAATTATTTACAGCAAGCATTCCCGTAGCTTCCTGATTCCAAGGTCTGCGCATCAAAATCGGATATTTTGCTTTAGAATTCAAAATGTTATGCATTGCATCATCAAACAAAATATCGGTGGCAATATTATCTTTTCTGAATCCCATATAAATATGGTCCTGCGGTATTTCGGGAAATTCCTCTAAAATACGCTGTGCCCGAATTCCCATAAATTCGGGCGGTACAGCAGTGCAAATATATACGTCGGTCATTTGTGTAAGTTTGCGTACAAACTCCTTTGCACCCTTATATACAGGCTGTGTACGATAAAATTCAGCATCATTAAAATACGGGTAAATTGCATCGGCACGTGTACCGTTCTTTCCCCAACTGTTTTTTTCGTAAATGGTCATTGGTGGGTCAAATTTGTATTTTTCATTTGCTAATCGAATTGCATATGACGTACATTCCATCAATAAGTCGTCTATATCAAGAGCTGTTGATAATCTATATTTTCTACTCATTACTTAATCCTCCTTATACAATGGGTTTTAAAGTTTAAAAAAACAGCTCACCGCATTTGATACAGAAACGCGGAAAGCTGTTACCATTTATTTCATTATACTACATTTATATAAAAAATCAAGAAATATTTTATTCTTTAACATATCCTTTGTTTTTCATCCACCTTGCAATATATACAACGGGTGTATCAAGCAAGCTTGTGAATATATAGATTACATAGCTTGAAAGCATTATTGATAGGTAAGTTTTTGTATCATACACACCAAAAAAAGCAACGGTTGTAAAAATTATTGTATTTATAAACTGAGAAATCAAGGTTGAACCATTGTTTCTAAGCCACAAAAATCCCTTGCTCTCCCCTGTTCTTTTTTCAGTAAAATTCCACCATTTATGATAAAGCCATACATCAAACTGCTGTGATATAACATATCCCATAAAACTTGCGGCAAGTAAACGAGGTGTTGTGTTGAAAATTGCGTTTATATGTTCGCGAGCCCAGTCGTTTGATGAAGGAGTATAAAGTAGCCAATATTGCGTAAATATAAGCATAACGGCTGCCGTAAATACACCAAGCCAAACAGCTTTATTAGCACATTTTTTTCCTTCATTTTCGCTTAAAATATCGGTTACAAGATACGTCGAAGCAAACAAAACGTTACCGAGCGTTTGCTCCATACCAAAACCGTCAACCAGCATCAACACTTCAATATTAGCAAGAATTGTAGCAATAGCAGTCATAATATACATACCAGTTTTACCAAATAAACGATATGCAACAAGAACAGTACCATAAATTAAGATAACAGAGCCAATAAGTAATAATTCATTTCTCATATAAATTCCCTTTCTAAGGGGGCAAAAAAGGTACACCAATACTACGGGTGTACCTTTTAATTTAAAGCCCATAGTTTTGTTTACAGACAGGATGGTTTCGAACTGTCTATTTATTTTTTAAGTCATTTTACTACGATATTCACAAGACGTTTTGGAACGTAAAGTTCTTTAATAACCGTCTTGCCCTCAATTTCAGCCGCTACAGCGTTATCGGCTTTGGCAAGTGAAATTGCACTTGCAGCATCAATATCGGCAGCAACGTTAATTCTGGCCCTTATTTTACCATTCACCTGAACTGCAATTTCAACTGCAGAATCAACACATTTTGCCTCATCAAACTCAGGCCACTTTGTAGCATTAAGCATACCGTCAAAACCAGCAATCTCCCAAAGTTCTTCGGTCATATGAGGAGCAAATGGATTAAGTAATGTTATAAAGGTCTTAAATTCAGCTTTGTTTATACTTCCTGAAGCAGAAATAGTGTTAAGTAATGACATTAAAGCAGCAATTGCTGTATTCATCTTAAGTCCTTCAATATCATCTGTAACCTTTTTAATGGTCTTGTGAATTTCAGACTCAATTTCTGCACGATAAGAGTCACCGTCAACCAAAATATCAGCAAGTGAGAACACTTTGTCGAGGAAACGCTTACTACCCTTTATTGAAGACTGACTCCAAGGAGCTGCCTTCTCAAAGTCACCGATAAACATTTCATACACACGCATAGTGTCTGCGCCGTAATCACGTATGATTTCGTCTGGGTTTACAACGTTACCACGGGATTTTGACATCTTTTCGCCATTCTCGCCCAAAATCATACCGTGACTAGTACGTTTTGCATAAGGCTCTTTATTTGGAACAACGCCAATATCATAGAGGAATAGATGCCAGAAACGACTATATAACAAGTGAAGTGTCGTGTGCTCCATACCACCGTTATACCAGTCAACCGGTCCCCAATATTCGAGTGCTTCTTTAGAAGCAAGAGCATCTTTGTTATTTGGGTCGCAATAGCGCAAGAAATACCAAGATGAACCAGCCCACTGAGGCATTGTATCGGTCTCTCTTGTTGCAGGAGCGCCACAGCAAGGGCAAGTAGTATTTACCCAATCGGTAATCTTAGCAAGTGGTGATTCGCCTGTATCGGTTGGTTCATAAGAATCAACATTTGGTAAAGTAAGTGGTAACTCACTTTCAGGAAGCGGCACATAACCACATTTTTCACAATAAACCATAGGAATTGGCTCGCCCCAATATCTCTGACGAGAGAATACCCAGTCACGAAGCTTGTAATTTGTTTTACGCTCGCCAAGGCCTTTTTCCTTAAGCCATTCCTGAATCTTCAACTTAGCATCTTCAACAGATAAACCGTTTAAGAAATCAGAGTTAACCATAATACCTGTATTACAATCGGTAAATGCTGCTTCTTCTACGTTACCACCTGCAACAACCTCGATGATAGGAAGACCGAATTTTTTAGCAAAATCCCAGTCGCGTGTATCGTGTGCAGGCACTGCCATAATAGCTCCAGTACCATAAGAAATAAGAACATAGTCGGAAATAAAAATAGGGATTTCGGTATTATTTACAGGATTAACCGCTTTAATACCTTTTAACATTACACCGGTTTTATCTTTTGCAAGCTCAGTGCGTTCAAAATCAGATTTTTTAGCAGCCTCTTGCTTGTAAGCTAAAACCTCATCGTAATTTTCTATTTTATCTGCCCATTTTTCCAAGAGTGGGTGTTCGGGTGACAATACAGTGTATGTAGCACCGAAAAGTGTGTCTGCACGAGTGGTAAACACCTGGAATTTATCGCCACTTGTTGTGCCAAAGTCAACTAAAGTACCATACGAACGACCAATCCAGTTGCGTTGTTGGGTCTTTACACGATCGATAAAGTCAACGTCATCAAGACCGTCTAAGAGTTTTTCGGCATAATCGGTAATTTTTAGCATCCACTGACTTTTTTCTTTTTGTACAACTTCACTGCCGCAACGTTCACAAACACCGTTTACAACCTCTTCATTAGCGAGAACACATTTACAAGAGGTACACCAGTTAACAGCCATCTGCTTTTTATAAGCAAGACCTTTTTTATAAAGTTGTAAGAAAATCCACTGTGTCCATTTGTAGTAGTCAGGATCAGTGGTGTTAACTTCCCTATCCCAGTCGAATGAGAAACCAAGTGATTTTAATTGACGCTTAAAGTTTGCAACGTTCATCTTGGTAACTTCTGCTGGATGAATATGATTCTTAATTGCAAAGTTTTCTGTAGGAAGACCAAATGCGTCCCAACCCATCGGATAAAGAACATTAAAGCCCTGTAAACGTTTTTTACGCGCAACGATATCAATTGCGGTATATGAACGAGGATGACCTACGTGAAGTCCCTGTCCAGAGGGATATGGGAACTCAACAAGACCGTAAAACTTCGGTAAAGTGTAATCATTTTTAGCAGCAAAAGTTTTGTTATCATCCCATATTTGCTGCCATTTCTTTTCAATTTCAGTATAATTATATTTCATATCAGTCACCTTCTGCTTCGTCAAGAATTGTTTCTAAATTGATTTCGGTAGCGTCGCTCCACATACTGTCAAGATTATAAAACTCACGCTCTACAGGTGTAAACACATGTACGATAACCGACATATAGTCAAGAGCTATCCAGCCGGTTGATCGACCTTCGATATGATGCACTTTAACTCCTTGCTGCTCCAGATTTTCCTCTACCTCGTCAGCAAGCGCACGAACGTGTGTTGATGAAGTGGCGGTAGCAATCACAAAATAATCAGCAAGTGTAGTGAGATCATCAATTTTAAGAACCTTTAACTGTTTTGCTTTCTTATTATTTAAAGCGTTTGCAGCAACCTTTACAATGTTTTGTGAATCCATTATTTTTCTCCTTTCAAAGCATTTTGATTATATGCTTTTACGGTATCAAGATGAAGTTGTTTACCTCGCGATACCAAATCATTTATTGTATATGAAAGTGCATAATCCATAGCGTCTTCCATAGATATTTCTATTTTTTCTCTCATTATATCAATATCGTCATAATCACGATCTACTGAAGTAAAATCCGCAAGATATATTATTTTTTCAAAATGTGACATACCCTCACGAGCGGTTGTATGATATCGAACGGCGGCAATGATATCGTTATCATTTATACCAAGAATATGCTCAATATACGCAGCTCCACTTATAGCGTGCCACAGTTTTTCAGATTTTTCTTCGATATCGTTTAGCATTATACCAAACTCACGGAAGATATGCAAGTGTTCTTCTTCGGTTGCATTTTTTGTAATATCGTGCAAAAGCCCTGCAAGATATGCTTTTTCTGTGTCGCCACCATATTTTTTTGTAAGGCGTACTGCTTCATCTGCTACACAAAGTGAGTGGTTATATCTTTTTGAAGTAAGACGTTCTTTTAATATTTTTTTATACTCATCATATTTATTAGACATTGTATATTCCTTTTTCAACTATATAATTGTAAATTTTTAATGGCAATAAATCACTATCAATTTTTTTACGCAGTTTTGTTGATGATATATCAGTAATATTACTTTCAATAACAGCAATGTCTGCTCCAAAATTTGTAAGGCGATTATAGGAAGCATCAAAATCCTTTGATCCCGCACGTTTAAAAGCGATAAAAGACGTTAGTTTAATAAGTTCTTGCCAGTTATACCAAGTATCAAGAGTTGAAAGCATATCTCCTCCAATTACAATATAAAACGAATCGTCAGGATATTTTTCTTTCAACAATTTAACCGTATCTACGGTGTAACTTTTGCCTTCACGTTCAAACTCAATAAGGCAAATTTGAGCTTTTGTAAAATCTTCACAAGCAATCGCACACATATTCTGACGATGAATATCATCAACCATAATGTCAAATGATTTATGTGGCGGTATTTTGTCTGGCATAACAAAAACCTTATCAATAAAAGATAAATTGCATACCGCTCTGAGTATTTCATAATGACCTATATGAAACGGATTAAAGGTACCACCAAAAACTGCAACGTTCGCCATTTATTTCACCAGTTTAATAGTTTTATTGTTTTTACTTTCACGGTAAAGAATAAAGCGGTAACCAATTACCTGAACAACGTCGGCGCCAACACGCTCAGCGATAGTATCAGCTGCGATACGTGATGTATCGGGACAAGTCTCAAGTACACGCATTTTAATAAGTTCACGCGCTTCTAACGCTTCATCAACCTGTTTGATAAGTTGGTCGTTAATACCGCCTTTGCCTACCTGAAAAATCGCTTCATAGGTATTTGCCATGCCGCGAAGCTGTGCTCTTTGTCTACTGTTTAACATTATTTTTCCTCATTTATATCAATATATTTTTTAAGTTCTTCTTTAAATTTAATCAGTGCTTTACCACGATGACTTATGCTGTCTTTTTCTTCGGGAGTAAGAAGACCCATAGGACCAAGCTCACTAATAAAATAAGGGTCATATCCAAAACCGCCGTTACCAATCGGCTCAAATCCGATTTTACCTTCACATTCTCCTCTTACTGTAAACTGCCTGCCGTCTGGAAATACGCAACCAATTGCTGCAACGTAACGAGCCGTTCTTTCTTCCAGCGGTACACCATCAAGTTCACAAAGCAGTTTATTATTGTTTGATTCGTCGTCACCATGTTCACCGGAATAACGCGCCGAATATATACCGGGAGCGCCACCGAGATAATCAACACAGATGCCGGAATCATCAGCAACAGAAATAAGTCCGGTATTTTTCAAACCATCACGTGCCTTGATAATTGCATTTTCTTCAAAAGAAGTACCGTCTTCAACAGGTTCGGGAAAATCTTCACTGAAATTCTTCTGACTTAAAACCTCAAATCCCATAGGAAGCAAAATACGTTCAAGTTCGGTAAGTTTTTTCTGATTTCTTGTTGCAATAAATATTTTCATATTATTCTCCCAAATCAAAAATACCGTCAGCAAATTCTTTTGCACTGAATGGCTGAAGATCGTCAATACCCTCACCAACACCAACGTATTTTACAGGAATTTTAAGTTCATTATGAATTGCAATAACAATACCGCCCTTTGCAGTGCCATCAAGTTTGGTTAGAACAATACCCGTAATATCGGCAACATTTTTAAATTCACGCGCTTGATTAACAGCATTCTGACCTGTAGCGGCATCAAGAACTAACAATGTTTCAATAGAAGCTTCAGGAAGTTCTCTCTTGATAATGCGATAAATTTTAGCAAGCTCGTCCATCAGATTTTTCTTGTTATGAAGTCTTCCTGCAGTATCACAAATTATAATGTCTGCGCCCTTCGATTTTGCAGATGCGATAGTATCATAAACAACCGAAGCAGGATCACTTCCCTCAACACTCTTTACCATAGTTACGCCTGCCCTGTCAGCCCAGACACCGAGTTGATCTATTGCAGCCGCACGGAATGTATCTGCCGCGCCAAGAACTACCTTTTTACCATTTTCTTTGAGCATTAAAGACATTTTACCGATAGTTGTAGTTTTACCTACACCGTTTACACCAATTACCAAAATTACTGACGGTTTGGTGTCAAGCTTAAGTGCTGTATCTTCCCCTAACATTTCAACAATAATATCATGCATTATTCCTTTAATTTGCGTAGGGTCGGTAACGCCATCGTGTTTTACACGGGTGCGCAGTTCCTCGCAGATTTTAAGCGATGTCTCAACACCCACATCAGACATTACAAGAAGTTCTTCGAGCTCTTCAAACAAATCTTCATCAATCTTTGTAAAACTGTTAATTATATTTGAAATACCATCCGAAATACTTGCCTTAGTCTTTTGCAGACCTGCTTTAATTTTACTAAAAAGTCCCATTAAAATTATGCTCCTTGATTTTCAAGTAATTTTTTTTCAAGTTCTGCAACGTTCAGTTCAAGCAACTTGGTAACACCTTTTTCCTGCATTGTAACACCGTAAAGCATATCAGCCGATTCCATAGTTCCTCGACGATGTGTTACACAAATAAACTGTGTGTTAAAGTCGGAACGCTTCATATAATCCGCAAAGCGATCAACGTTGATATCGTCAAGTGCGGTATCAACCTCATCAAGGAAACAGAACGGAGGCGCATTAACCTTCATAATTGCAAAGTAAATTGAAAGCGCTACAAGAGCCTTTTCGCCACCCGAAAGACCATTAAGACTTGGTACATTCTTACCCGGCAGACGTGCCTCAATATCAATACCACTTTCAAGAACGTTATCGGGATCGGTGAGTTTAAGTTGTGCACTACCGCCGCCAAAAAGCTCTTTAAATGTCTTGGTAAAGTTCTCGTTGATTTTTGCAAAACCAACAACAAACATTTCTTGCATTTGTGCTGTAAGCTGACCAATAAGTTTACGTAATTCGGTACGGGCTTTTTCTACGTCCTCTACCTGAGCATTCATAAAGTCATACCGTTCTTTAACCTCTTTATACTCTTCAATAGCAGATACGTTTACGTTACCAAGCGCACGAATTTTAGACTTGGTTTCAGCAAGTTGTTTTTTAGCTTCAGCAGGCTTTTCAATCTCAATAGCAACGTTTTCGGCCTCGCTCTTAGTAAGCTGATATTCATCATACAACTGACGTATAACGTCGTCATACTCTTTCAGCATTACCTCTTTGCGCTCAGTAAGACGCGCAAGTTCGCCACCTATTTTTTCGCGCTCCAAAGTGCGCTCACGCTCACTTGAACGGAGTTCTACGCCAGATTTTTCGACCTCGTTACGCTCATTTATGAGATTTTCAATTTCCTTATTATAATCGGTAATTTTTTGCTTGATATTATCATTTTCGTCAATATGAGATGAAATATCAGATTTTAACTGTGTAATTTTATATGCAATGGCGGCAATTTCCGCGTCTATTTCAGCACTTCTTGCAGCGCGATTTGAAATAGAATTTTCAATATCGTCGGCCGATGAAATCAATGCTGCTGCATCTTTTTGATTTTCAATAATCTGCAGTTTAATATCAGTTATTTCATTGGTAAGCGATTCACGATTCTGTGATAATGTATCTCTGCCGCCTGTCATCTGATCTATTTCAGACTGAATTGAAGACTTTTGAGCTTCAAGTTCAGCAATCTGTTTAGCAGCAGAATTAGATTTATCATTAAGCACTCTAATCTTTTCATCACTACCGTCGCGCTCTTCAGTTAAAGAAGTTATAGTCGAATTGATATTTTTAATTAATTCATCAATACGTTTAAGTTCGGCCAGAGCACGAATTTTATCCTCATTTGCATTAGTTAAATCCGCATTTACTGCAACAATATCAGCATTAACCTGAGAAACTGCAGATGAAACATTATCAAGTTCAGCAAGAGTAATTTTTTCTTTTTCACAAAGTTTTTCAATCTCTTCCTCAATGCGCTTGATATCTGCTGCACGACTAAGCATACCTGCCTGTTTAACAAGAGAACCGCCTGTATAGGTACCACCTGGATTTATAACCTGACCGTCAAGGGATACAACTTTTACTCTGTAATTGTATTTTTTAGCCAAGGTGGTAGCGGAATCTATATCCTCAGTAACAACAGTTCCTGCAAGTAAGTGTCTTATAATTGTTTCATATTTCTTATCAGCATTTACAAGGTCAGAAGCAATGCCGACAAAGCCGTAAATATCATCAAAACCATTTTCTTTAAATTCACGCGAAACAGTTGATGATACAGGCATAAACGTAGCACGACCGGCATTATTACTCTTTAAATAATTTATTGCGCGTTTGGCATCAGATTCCGTGTCAACTACAATGTTCTGGATTGCATTACCAAGAGCGGTTTCAATAGCCACCGAATACTTTTTATCGACCGAAATCAGTTTTGATAACGGACCATGAATACCACGCAATATTCCCTTATCTGATTCTGCAACAATCTTTTTAACAGCAAACGAAAATCCTTCCATACTGTTTTCAAGTTCGGTAAGAATCTGTACTCTACGACGCTTGCCTTCAATATCAAGATGGAGTTCCGTGCTCTTATTGGTCAATTCTTTTAATTCTTCATTGCGGTTCTGAAGTCTAATTTCGTAACCTTTTATGGAGTTTTGCAACGATAGAATTGTATCTTCTGTTTTATCTAACAGTTCTTTCGTTTCATCAAAATCATTGGTCAGAATATCTTTTTCAGCATAGTTTTGCCTTAACAAATCCTCAATAATAACTCTTCGAGAGTTGATTTCTTCAATAGAAGTATTTGACGTTGTCATTTCTACACGTAAATCCGACATCTTAACAGAAAGTGAATTGAGAACTTTAATCTGGTCCTCTATTTTTCGTGAGATACTTTCACTGTCAGACAAAAGATTATTTAAATTGGTTTCGAGTTCTGATAATTTATTATTTAATTCATCAATAAATTTCTGCTTTTCAACCGCAAGATTGCGCTTATTTTCAATATCTTGCTTAGCTGTACTATCGGACTCTTCAAGTGCTGTTTTTTCAGAATTTAAACGGTCAATTGTTTCATTATTATGTAAAATATCGTTGTTTAAAACCGATATTTCGCCTTCAAATTTAACAATCTCTTCATTGGAAGCAGCGATTTTTTGACGTATATTCTCGATTTGTGAAGTAATAAACGTAAATTGAGCAGTATTTTTTTCTGATTGTGTATCAAAATCGTTCAATGCTTCTTCAATCTCTTTATATTGCATTTGCGCAACAGCAATTTTACTTTCATGAGCACGCAATGCATCTTTAGAATTATTGAGTGTATAAAGCCACAAACCAATCTCCAATTGCTTTTTGTTTTCTGCAAGAGATAAAAATTTTTCAGCCTTTTTACTTTGCTCTTCCAAAGGTCCGACACGTGACTCAAGTTCGTCTAATATATCCTTAAGGCGCAACAAATTATCCTCAGCAGCTGTAAGCTTACGCTCTGCTTCGGTTTTGCGATAACGATATTTTGAAATACCTGATGCTTCTTCGAAAATATCACGACGTTCGTCAGATTTTGTACTGATTATATTATCGATTTTACCCTGTCCTATCATCGAATATCCATCGCGGCCAAGACCGGTATCCATAAAAAGTTCATGAACGTCTTTAAGTCGAACAGAAACATTGTTTATTAGATATTCACTTTCATGAGAACGATAAAATCTACGCGTAATTGATACAAAATCGTTGTCAAAATTAAGTGTGCGGTCAGCATTATCTATATTAAGTGTTACCTCACAAAAACCGTGAGGACGACGTGTATCAGTACCACCAAATATAACATCTTCCATTGATTGACCACGAAGACTTTTGGTAGATTGCTCACCCAGAACCCAACGTACTGCGTCGGAAATATTACTTTTACCACTACCATTAGGACCGACAACTGCGGTAATGCCACGTCCAAATTTAAGTACAGTTTTATCGGCAAAAGACTTAAATCCCTGGATTTGTATTGAACTTAAAAGCATTTTTATCTCCTTTCGACTTTAATTTCATTATTACCCAACGATTCATCGGGTTTTACAATACAATCAAAGCCGAGTTTTTTTAATATTATAATATTAGATTTTTTCTGTCCTGTCATTTTCGACATGTTAGAAGGATTAACGTATAAAATATAACTTCCTTTTTCAGAAAGTAAATTTATTGATTTTTTTAAAAAAATATCAGCATAGCATAACTCGCTGAATGCAGGATGCCAAGGACCTGCTACGTAACTATCATTTTCAATAGAATGCAACCCAAGACGAATTACCTTTATATTTGCTTTATCGAACATCGTAAGCAATTCAGAGCAAAGTCCAACTGCTTCATCAATGGTTTGCGGTTTATACTTTCCGTCATAATACAGTGCCGCCAAATCGGTATTTTTAAGTACAATTGTCGGATAAATCCGAACGGTGTCGGGGCAAAGTTTTATAATTTCACGTGCTGTATAAAGCGCATATTCATCACAATCGCCAAAAAGACCTGTCATCATCTGAAGTCCTAATGAAAAACCGTGTTTTTTGATAAGATTCGACGCGTCAATAACATCCTTGACGCTGTGACCGCGATTATTTAATTTTAACACCGAATCATTAAGACTTTGTGCGCCAAGTTCTATTGAAGTAACACCATATTCTTTAAGAAATTCTAAAATTTCATCATCAATTGCATCAGGACGTGTAGAAATACGAATACCTGTCACTGTACCATTTTCAATAAATTTATAAGCAGCTTTAAGTAATTTGAGCATATAATTACGATTTATTGCTGTAAAACTACCACCAAAAAATGCTATCTCGGTAGTCGATGAATCGTAATTCTTAGAACTAACAGCAACATTTACAGCATTAACAACATCCTGCGCATTTGGAGCCATATTTTTACCCGTAATATGCTTTTGATTACAAAAACTACACATATTGGGACAACCTATATGTGGGACAAAAATAGAAATATTAGAGTGCGTTCGTCTCATATAGACTCACCCATAAGTTTAAGTGCCTGACATGCTGCCATTTGTTCAGCTTGTTTTTTACTTTTACCGCAGCCTTTACCAATAACGTTTGAGTTAAGATGAACTTCTACGGTAAAAATCTTATCATGGTCGGGACCTTTTTCATCGATAAGTATATAGGAAACACTTTCTTCGGGGTTACGTTGTATGATCTCTTGCAAAACCGTTTTATAATCTTTGAAAGTATCATCTTCTATATGATGTTCAAAATCTCGCAAAACAGTATTTAAAATATGATTTTTAGCCGCATCCATACCACCGTCTAAATAAATCGCTGCAAGCACTGACTCGAAAGCATCAGCAAGAATAGAATCACGCTCTCGACCACCGTTTTTATCCTCGCCGCGTCCAAGTAACAAAAATTCTCCGATACCAAGTTCGCGTGATAGTGCACAAAGCGATTTTTCACATACAAGCGATGCACGAAGTTTAGTTAGTTCACCCTCAGGCATTGTAGGATATTTATGATAAATATGATCTGCAACAATAACAGATAATACCGAATCTCCCAAAAACTCAAGCCTTTCATTTGAACGGGTATTTCCCCTGATCTCATTAGCATACGAAGAATGAATCAGCGCATTTTTTAAAAGCTCTATATTATTAAATTTGTAGTTCAAGTTAGCCTCAAGCGACTTCATTTAAATTACTCCGATTTAATTATATTTTCACTGATTGTGTTTATAACGTTTTTCTCTGTAAAGATTATTGCCTGACGAATAGCATTCTTTATTGCTTTTGCATCAGAACTACCGTGGGCTTTTATGACAGGTTTGCTCACGCCTAAAAGCGGAGCACCGCCAACCTCAGAACTATCCATCATAGATTTAAGGGCATACAAATCTTTTTTAAGAACTAAAGCAGCCAATTTATTTATAATGTTTTTGTAAAGAGCGCCTTTAACCATTTTAAAGAATGTTGTAGCTGTACCTTCAATAAGTTTGAGCGCAATATTACCTGTATAACCATCGGCAATTACTGCGTCACACACACCTTTTGGCATTTCACGTGATTCAACATTACCTATAAAGTTTATTGGAGCATCTTTAAGAAGCTTATACGCTTCTACACGTAATTCGTCACCTTTTGTATCCTCAACACCAATATTGAGCAAACCAATTTTAGGATTTTTGATTCCTTCAACCTTTTCAAGATATACACTTGCCATAATACCGAATTGTGCAAGCATTTCAGGGCGACATTCAGCATTTGCACCCATATCCATAAGCATATAATGACCTTCAGGTGAAGGTATAAGGCCACCAAGAGCAGGCCGCTTTATGCCTTTTATTCTTTTTACAATAAGCGTACCACCAACAACTATGGCGCCTGTAGAACCGGCAGAAACAAAAGCATCTGCACGCGACTCACACAATTCTTTAAAGGCGAGTGCCATAGATGAATTTGAATGCGCTTTTAATATTGTAGTTGGGTCGTCGTGCATTGAAATTACATCATCTGTATCAACAATAACCAAATCACCGAAAAATTTAAGATTATTTTCACTTATAATATTTTCGATGGTTCCTTTGTTGCCGGTAAGGGTAATTTCGGTTTCAAACTGAACCGATGCATCTGAGGCACCTTTTATAATTTCAAGCGGAGCATTATCTCCTCCAAAAGCATCTACAACTATTCTCATAAATTTTCTCCCCTGTTTTTAAAATAATCAAGTGATCTATCTGCCAATGCGGCATATCGCTCACGCTTATCTCTGATATGAACATCAAGCGGTGGTAAAATGCCAAAATTAGCGCCCATAGGTTGAAAGTTTGTAACATTCTCATCAGTTATGTAATTTATCAATGCGCCAATCATTGAAATTGATGGTAAAATTAAAGCAGGTTTACCAAGCAATTTATTTACAGCGTTAATGCCGGCAAGAATACCTGCTGCTGCAGACTCCATATAGCCTTCAACACCTGAAAGCTGACCGGCAAAAAATATATTATCTGCATTTTTTAAAGATAAATCATGATTTAAAATCTTTGGTGAATTGATAAAAGAATTACGATGCATTACACCATATCTCATAAATTCAGCATTTTTTAGTGCCGGAATCATAGAAAACACTCTCTTTTGTTCACCAAATTTTAGATTTGTCTGAAAACCAACCATATTATAAAGTGTGCCTTGAGCGTTTTCCTTACGAAGTTGAACAACTGCCCAAGGCCTGTGTCCGGTACGTGGGTCACGAAGTCCTACGGGTTTTAGCGGTCCAAATCTTATAGAATCAGCACCACGACGAGCCAACACCTCAACAGGCATACAACCTTCGTATACCTTAAGTTGCTTATCAAATTCGTGAAGGGGCGCACCTTCTGCCGAAATAAGAGCATCGTGAAAGAGCTCATATTCTTCTTTGTTCATAGGGCAATTGATATAATCGCCCTCTCCTGTTTCATCACGATCATAGCGAGAAGCAACAAACGCAGAAGAAAAATCAATACTATCAGCAGTAACTATTGGCGCTGCCGCATCATAAAAACTAAGATTTCCTTCACCTGTAAATTTTTCAATTTCAGATGCCAATGCACCATCAGTTAAAGGACCTGTAGCAACAATACAGATTCCCTCTTCAGGAAGTTTATCAACAACCTTGTTTATTACGTATATATTTTTGCAATTAGAAATTTTATCTGTAATATATTCAGAAAATTTTTCGCGATCAACTGCTAATGCACCACCTGCTGGAACCTTGACAATATCTGCGGCTTCCAAACATAATGAACCGAGTTTTCGCATTTCTTCTTTTAAAAGACCTGCTGCCGAATCTACCCTGTTAGCTTTCAGAGAATTAGAACATACAAGTTCAGCAAAATTATCAGTTTTATGAGCAGGAGATCTTTTACAAGGCTTCATTTCGATTAAATCAACCTGAACTCCGAGTTTAGCAGCCGTATAAGCTGCCTCACAACCTGCAAGACCTGCACCGATTACGGTAATTTTATCCATCTTATTTTTCCTTTTTGGTCTTTGCAACAGTTTGTCTTGTAGGACATTCTGAATTCATACAATATTTCCTATTACGAATACCTGAAATAATATATCCACCACATTGGGGACAAATATCGCCAGTAGGCACACCCGGAGCTGCAAAATCACACTTGGGATAATTAGAGCAACCGTAAAACTTCTTGCCTTTTTTAGAAATTTTTCTGAGCAATTTACTACCACATTTAGGACAAGGTTGTTTTACTTCATCATCGGGCATCGGCTTTGTGTTTTTACACTCGGGATAACCGGGACAAGCTAAAAACTTGCCAAAACGTCCGCTTCGTTCAACCATTTTTCTTCCACATTTTTCACATACAATATCGGTCTCAACTGCAGGAACCTTTACTCTTTTACCATCAAGCGATTGTTCAGCCTTTTTAAGATGAGATTCAAAATCTTTATAAAAATCAGCAATGGTGCCAATCCACTCAAGCTCTCCTGCACCAATTCTATCAAGTTTTTTCTCTAATCCTGCTGTAAATTTTGCTTCAAAAATACGGTTGAAATACTCATTTAATAAATCGCAAACAGCAAAACCAAGCTGTGTAGGTTTAAATGTCTTTTTTTCTTTTTCAACATAGCTTCTGTTAGATATAACAGCAATTATTGAAGCAAAAGTCGAAGGACGTCCAATACCATTTTCTTCAAGTGTCTTTGTGAGGGTTGGTTCAGTATAACGTGGTGGCGGTTGAGTAAAGTGTTGATTTGGAGTAAGAGACTTCAATTTCAGAACGTCTCCAACCTTCATATCAGGAAGTTCAGCTCCATCGGTTGTATTATCGTCTTTACCTTCTTCATAAAGTTCAGTAAAACCTTTAAAATCAACCGAATATCCACTTGCTTTAAACAAATAATTATTTGCAGTAATATCAACAGCAACCGTTTTCTGAACACACGCTGCCATAAGTGAAGCAATAAAACGCTCCCATATAAGTTTATACAAATTATATTGTTCGGCAGTTAGTGCAGTTTTTATTTGGTCGGGTAATAAAAATACGTTTGTAGGACGGATTGCTTCATGAGCATCCTGAGCGCCATCTTTGGTTTTAAAATATCGAGGTTTAGATGGTAGATACTTTTTACCATATTTCTCATCAATATATTTGACCGCTGCGGCACGTGCCTCTTCAGAAATACGAAGAGAATCGGTACGCATATAGGTTATAAGACCTGTTGCACCGTGTCCCGGTATATCAATTCCTTCATACAATTGCTGAGCAATGCGCATTGTACGCTGACCATTATAATTAAGCTTTCTTGAGGCTTCCTGCTGTAAAGTTGAGGTAATAAACGGAGGCGCAGGTTGACGATTACGCGTACCACGCTTTATATCACTGACTGTATACACAGCATTTTCAAGGTCATTTACGATTTTATCTGCAGCTTCAGCATTAGGAATAATATCAAGCTTTTCACCATCAGCAGTACCGTAAAGTTTTGCATCAAAACTTTTTCTTTCAGCTTTTAATTTTGCGTCAACAGTCCAGTATTCTTCTGAAACAAATGCCTCGATCTCACGTTCGCGTTCAACAATAAGTCGCAGTACCGCAGTCTGAACTCGACCTGCCGACAAACCACCTTTAACCTTTCGCCAGAGAAAAGGACTGAGTTTATATCCAACAATTCTATCAAGTACGCGACGTGCTTGCTGAGCATCAACAAGGTCAAGGTTTATCTTATGTGGATTGTTTATACCCGCATTTACACCGGTTTGTGTAATTTCATTGAAAGAAATACGATTTTCTTCATTCAGATCAAGACCCAAAATATGAGCCAAATGCCAGGAAATCGCCTCACCTTCACGGTCAGGGTCGGTTGCGAGCAATACTTTTTCACTGTTCGCAGCAGCATCTTTGAGCTGTTTTATAACATCCTTTTTGTCAGGCATATTTATATATTGCGGTTTGAAATCGTGCTCTATATCAACACCAAGCTTTGATTTAGGTAAATCACGCACATGACCCACCGACGCCATAACATCATAGCCGTTGCCAAGATACTTTTTTACACTTTTGATCTTGCTTGGAGACTCAACAATAACAAGTTTTGACATCTATTTTCTCCTTAATGGTTAATTATTTGGTAAATACCGCCCGGTAATGATTTTATAATTCCTTCTATTTCAAGTTCGGTAAGCGCTGAAAGCATCTCATCATAACTTAAATCAAGAGTGAGCAAATCATCGGCGGTAAATTTCTCACTATTCATATTATTATACACTATTTTTGCCTCTTTTGAAAGGTCTAACTGTAAATTTTTTTGTATTTTTTTAGATTTTTTTAAATCATTTTCGGCAAAAGCCTTATCAACATCTATTTGATTCGGATATTTAGCAATATATTGACTAAAAATATCCATAGCATCAAGAAGAGGTATGGCACCATCGCGCAGTAATGCATTTGAACCCTTGTAATTATCAAGTGTAGGATTACCCGGTATTACAAAAACATCTCTACCCTGTTCATTCGCAAGCCGAGCCGTAATAAGTGAGCCGCTTTTGAGTGGCGCTTCTATAACAACTGTCCCTAAAGATAACGCAGATATTATACGATTCCTTATAGGAAAACTGTATTTGGTTGCGGGAGCATAAGGCGGATGTTCGCTTATAAGACAACCATTTTTACTGATTTCTTCGCGCATCGTACGATTTTCCGGCAAATAATCATAGCATATACCGCATCCAAGAATGGCAATTGTTCTACCTTTAACAGATAATACCCCTCTATGTGCACAAGTATCGGCACCAAGAGCCGCACCACTTACAACCGTCATTCCTGCGCGTGCAAGTCGCATAGCAAGTGAAAAGGCTGCTTTTTTGCCAAAATTAGATATTTTTCGTGGTCCTACAACCGAAATAAGAGGTGTATTGTCTATATCGCAAAGTTCCCCTTTTATATAGATTGCAATCGGATAATCAGCAATATTACGTAGTCTTTCAGGATAGCCGGCGTCACAAACAGTAACTATACGGATATTATTTTTTAAACAATCATCAATAATTTTATATATTTCATTTTTATCGAAATTAAGTATTTTGTCACAATCTTTTTCTTCAATAAAGACTTTGAGTTTTTGCTTTTGAAATTCCTCATCAAGCATTTCTGCATCACGAAGAATATTAAAAATTCTGACTGCTTTTATACTACCCGCACCAAAGCATTGTTGAAGTATTAAAAGATTTATAAGTGTTATATTCTCATTAGAAAGTAACATACTATTTTCCTTTTACCATTTCCCACATAGCAATAGCTGCGGCTGCGGCTGCATTTAGTGACTCTGCGTTGCCTCTCATTCGTATAGTAACGCATTTATCGGCATCTCGTTTCGTAATTTCACGTAAACCGTTTGCTTCGTTACCAATCAATAATACGTCGCCATCACAAAATTGAACCCCTGAAATACTTTCAGCAGTTTTATCAACAACACAAGCAAATGCTCGAAGCTTATTGTCTGATATAAGTTTTAAAATATCATCAGTAATATACAACGGCAAACGCAAAAGTGTTCCCATTGAACTCCGCAATGATTTTGGTGAATAAGGATCGCAACTATCGCTTGTCATTATTATTCCGTCAACACCAAGCGCTTCAGCTGTGCGTGCAATAGCACCAAGGTTTGAAGGATCGGCAAGATTTTCAAGTGCTATATATCTACCGTTCTGAGATAATTGAGTATTATTTTCAGGAATCTTAGCGGTCGCAATTATACCCTGAGGTGAATTCGTGTCACTTATTTTATTAAACAAATCTTCTCTCAAAACATAACAACTATTACTTCTCTTTGCAAAATCATTTATACAAGAATTATGTTTTTCAAGTGCAGATTTAGTTACAATCAGTTTATCAAATCTGATATTATTCTGGTAGGCATCATCGCAAATACGAAGACCTTCAAGCACGAAAAATCCCGCTTCTTTACGATGTTTTGCCGATGTTTGTAGCGTGCTAACAAACTTGATAAGCGGATTGTCTTTAGATGTAATTTCGATAAATTCAGGCATATTTTTCTCCTAAAATAAAAGCAAAATTCGCCCGAGAAACACAAATATCTCGGGCGAGGTAGAATTATTTTTCTAAAGCTTTTTTAGCAGTTTTTACAAGATTTGCAAAACCTGCTTCATCATTAACAGCAACATCTGCGAGCATCTTACGGTTGATCTGAACACCAGCCTTGTTAAGACCGTTCATAAATGTTGAATAGTTCATACCGTTCATCTTTGCTGCAGCAGAAATACGGGTAATCCAAAGGCGACGGAAATCGCGCTTTTTAAGTCTACGACCAATATAAGCGTAGTTACCTGATTTCATAACCGCTTCTTTAGCGGTTTTAAAAAGCTTAGATTTAGCGCCAAAATAACCTTTGGCAAGTTTAAGAGTCTTTTTTCTTCTTTTGCGTGTTGCTAACGCACCTTTAATACGTGCCATTTCAAGTTTCCTCCAATTTCTGAATTACGATTACTTATAAGGAATAAGTTTCTTTACTGCTGCAACATTTGTTACATCAGCGCATACGACTTTACGCAGATTTCTCTTACGCTTTGTAGTCTTTTTATTGAGAATGTGAGACTTGTAAGCTTGAGCGCGTTTTACCTTGCCGTTTTTGGTGAGCTTAAAGCGCTTTTTAGCGCCACTGTGGGTTTTAATTTTAGGCATAATTTTATCCTCCTACAAAATTTTACTTACCAGATTTTGGTGCTAAAAACATAAGCATATTTCTGCCTTCCATTTTAGCAGCCTTTTCAACAGTGCAATAATCCTCGCAATATTTTGCAAAGCGTTCCATCAATTCGAGACCAATATCAGGATGACCTAATTCTCTTCCTCTAAAACGAATTGCAACCTTAACCTTGTTTCCATCTTTCAAGAAACGAATAGCATGATTACCCTTTGTTTC
>JAZNWJ010000007.1:0-16430 GCA_045593245.1 Acutalibacteraceae bacterium
CTTATTATCTTGTCGTTGTTTAATTTTCAAGGTTCGTTTAGCGCCCTTTCAGGCACTCTAAGCACACCTCTTCCGAAGGTGCCCGATTATATTACCACAACCAAACCCGTTTGTCAACACTTTTTTTCAAAAATTTTTAAATTTTTTTAATCTTTTTTTCGGGGTGTTTTTTAACACAATATGTTGTGTTTTGTCGGCTTTATCAGACACAATTTTATAGATAAAAGCGGATAAATCCGATGAGATTTATCCGCTTTAAACTTTTATTTGCTTAAGAAATTAAATGCGCCAATCGATTGCAACAAAAGCAATACCATCAACACAGGTGCAATATACTTGATCATAACGGTATAAAGACCTTTTCTCTTAAATGCGTGACCGTTGCTTTCTATTTCTTCTATAACCCACTTTGGTTTTACTACCCAACCAACAAGGACACAGGTCAGCAGTGAAATTATCGGCATAAGCAGATTATTGCTTACATAGTCAAGCACATCAAGAAGGTTTTGTCCTGTGGCACCTGTAGGCAATGTTACTTCAAAACTCAACACGTTGTAACCCAGACAAACAACAACCGCAGCGGCGGCGGCAATAACCGCAATTATAAGACTTATCTTTTTGCGACTTGTTTTAAACGTTTCGGTACAAGCGCCAACAATGGCTTCCATAATAGAAACGCTTGAAGTAAGTGCAGCAAACGCAACCATTACAAAGAACACAGGTCCTATTATCTTGCCAGTAAATCCCATCTGAGCAAATACGGTTGGAAGCGCCTTGAAAATTACACCGGGTCCCGATTTTGCAATATCGCCAAGCGATGAGAAGGTATACACCGCGGGAATTACTATCATCCCGGCAAGAAACGCTACCATGGTATCAAAGACCTCTATCTGCTTTACAGACTTGTTGAGGTTTATATCTTTTTTAACGTAAGAGCCGTAGGTTATCATAATGCCCATAGCAACCGAAAATGAAAAGAACAACTGGCTCATAGCGTCCAACAAAAGATTCATTATCTTCGCAAAGTCAACACTACCCTCGGTTTTCAAATCATTAAAGTTTGGCTTTATGTAAACCCAAAAGCCTTCAAATCCCGTTCTGCCGGTTTCTTTGTCTTTTGCAAAAAGAACAAATAACGCAATTCCAACAACTAAAAGGAAGAGCGCGGGCATTACGTATTTAGAGAATTTCTCTATCCCCTTTTCAACGCCGCAAAAAACGATGAATGCTGTTATTGCAAGATATATGAGCATCCAGAATATAGGCGACCACGTTGACGTGATAAAGTTTTCAAAATAGTCGCCTTGTGAGGTTGCTGTAAACTCTGTCAACATAGATACCATATATTTGAGTATCCAACCACCGATAACAACGTAGTAAGTAATAATTATCGACGGAACAATAAAGGTAAGTTTGCCAAGGAAACCCCATTTGGGATGAACCAGTTTAAATGCATCAAGCGAGCTTTTACCCGTTTTTCTGCCGATAGCGATATCGGTGATAAGAAGCGAGAAGCCAAAGGTTAATACAAGTATTAAATACACAACCAAAAACAATCCGCCGCCGTATTTGTTTGCAAGTGTAGGAAATCGCCACAGGTTACCAAGACCTACAGCACTGCCGGCAGCCGCAAGCACAAAACCTATGCCGCCGCTGAATCCGCTTTTTTTAGTCTGAGTTGCCATATTAAAAACTCCTAAATAAAAATAACCATTGTAAAGACAATGGTTATTTTACCACTTTAACGCATTAAATGCAAGGGTTGTTTTTATTTTATAACAGTCCACTCTTTTATTCCGTAATATCTGAAGTTGTCGAGAGCGTTTTCATCTATAACTTCGCCCGGCAAAACGATAGGTACCGCAGGTGGACAGGCAAAATCAATGTTTGCCGAAATTTTACCCGCGCACGCCTCTGCTTTCAGTGTTGTTTTTTTAGCATAAATTGCGTCACTAATAGAAACTGCCACAGGTTTTTGCGTGATCCTTGGCGGTGTTTTGTCTATGTTGTTTTTCGGCGATATTTTACACAACGCTTCTTTTAGTTGCATAAGTCCCGACAGCTTTATTTCAGGCGTTAGCATAAAAACAATATAATCCGGATCCGAAAACTCACACACCACATTATCCTTTAAAAGAAGGTCAGCCATCTCGCACCCTGTATAACCGTACGACTTAGTCGCTATTGTAATTTTAAGCGGCTCGTTGCCGCAAAGCCTATAACCTATATCTTTTAGATCAAATTTAAGTTTTTCAATATCTGATATAAATTTTGTAACCTTTTCGGCGTAACCGTCAGCTATGTATTTGTTAGCCATATCAAGCGACTGTAAAATAAGATAAGACGGACTGGTTGAAGCAAAAAGTCCAAGCGCACTCTGCGCGTTATCGGCAAAAAACCGTGGCGAGTTGTGATCTATATGCAAATAGGCTCCGCCCGTAAGTACAGGCAAGGTCTTGTGAGCAGAATCACAACACATATCTGCACCCAGTGTTATGGGGTGGATATCCTCGCATAAAAACTTAAGATACGCTCCGTGCGCATTGTCAACAAGCAGCAATACTCCGTGCTTATGACAAACCGCTCCTAAAGATTTTATATCCGATATATTTCCAAGGTAATCCGGACTTGTGATATACACAGCAACGGGTTTTTGGTCTGCATTATTTAAATAATCATCAAGATAATCAGCCGTAACAACGCAAGACACAACCGCTCTTGTATCTTCCGGCAAAAGCCACTCTACATCGACGTCCAGAATTCCCGCCGCGGCAACAAATGTTTTGTGTGCATTGCGCCCTGCCGCAACAAATGGTCGTTTCCCGTTCTGCAGCGCATACGACTTAATCAGATAAAGCATAGCGCGAATACAAAGCGAGGAGCCCTCGGTGGAGTAAAAGGTTTTTTTGGTATCAAAAAGCTTTGCCGCATTCTTTTGGCTTTCGGCAATTATACCATCGGCACTATATAAAACGTCCGCTCCGTCAATTTCGGTTATATCAAATTTCTCGCAACCTAAAAACGAATCGCCCTTATGCCCCGGCATATGTAAGCGCAGGCTGTCACCCTCGGAATACTTTTTTACAAAATCAACTATGGGTGCATTCATTACTGTTCACCGATTGCTTTTGCCGCTTGGAGCATAATAGCGCATTCCATACGCTTGCGGAACAATTCACAACCATATTCGTAAATTCCGTTAACCGAACCTGTAGCGTGATATGCGTTTGCAGCGCAACCGCCCGAACAATAAAGCTTTGCCCAGCAATCGCTGCATTCAGGTCGGGTATAAACGTTGCAAGCGGCAAACTCATCCTGAACAGCGGCGTTATCAACACCGGTCCATATATTACTGAGTTTTAACTTTTCTTCACCAACAAACTGATGACAAGGATAAAGGTCTCCCCAGGGAGTCACCGCCATATACTCGGTGCCAGAGCCGCAGCCCGAAATACGTTTATAGATACAAGGTCCGCTCTTAAGATCAAGCATATAGTGATAGAAGGTAAAAGGCTTGCCCTCACGGTGTTTTTCAAGCATCAGTTCTGCAAGTTCTTCATACTGCTTTAAAACCACGGGTAAATCTTCGCGGGTCAGAGCAGATGGATCATCCTCGGCGCAAACAACAGGCTCCATACTTAGCTCGGTAAATCCGAGATTCAGCATTTCTTTTATATCATTCAAGAAATCAGGGTTTGCGTGGGTAAAGGTGCCACGCATATAATAATTTTTGTTGCCACGTTTTTCTACAAAGCGCTGAAACTTTGGAACAATCTTTTCCCAGCTTCCGTTGCCCGCAAAATCAACGCGGTAACGGTCGTGAATTTCTTTTCGTCCATCAAGGCTAAGTACTACATTGCTCATTTCACGGTTGGCAAAATCAATTACGTCGTCATCTACCAACACACCGTTAGTGGTAAGCGTAAAACGGAAATTTTTACCTGCAGGCTTTTCTATTTTGCGGGCATAAGTCACAAGTTCTTTTATCATATCGAAATTCATCAGCGGTTCGCCACCGAAAAAATCGACCTCTAAGTTTGTGCGTCCTGCTGAATTTTCAACAAGAAAATCAAGTGCGCGCTTAGCGGTTTCAAGACTCATAACAGCACGGTCGCCATGATATTTACCCTGACTTGCAAAGCAATACGCGCAGTTAAGATTGCAGGTATGAGCCACGTGCAGACACAGCGCCTTTATCACGCCGGCGCTTTTCTTTTTAAGGTCGCCAGCCATACTCTCAAAACTATCGGGTGTAAAAAGTTTGCCCTGTGCTTTAAGCGTTTCTATATCGTCGCAGCAATCGATAACGTCCTGTTTAGTTATATCGCTGTATTTATCAAGAATTTCGGCGGTTATCTGCTCGATGGTGTGGTTTTCATACATTTCAATAATATCATAAGCCACCTCGTCCACCAAGTGAACCGAGCCGGAATATACGTCTAATACGATATTAAGACCACCCAATTTATAGCAATGAATCATTATACAATACCTTCCTACAAAAAATGCCGCCATATCGGCGGCACTTAAGTTTTAATTATTCTTTATCAGCTTTTTCACATTCCTGATTTGCAATACCGCAGCTGGTCTTGCAAGCAGACTGGCAAGAAGTCTGGCATTCGCCGCAACCGCCGTTTTTAGCGCTTTCGCAAAGATTCTTGGTTTCAAGTGTCTGAATTCTTTTCATTATCGTTTCCTCCAAAGAGATTATTTTTTATCATTATATCACGGTGTTTTTAAAAAATCAAGATGTATGTAACTTTATTCCCCTACTATTTTTTTAGCAAAGTCAGCGAGTTCTTCATCACTATAAAACTCTATTGTAATAGTGCCCTTGCCTTTGCCCTTAGGCTTTATATCCACCTTTCTGCCGAGTTCATTTTTAAGAGAGATTTCAACCTCGCTGTAAAAATTATTTTTCGTAGAAGTAGGAGTTTTCTTGGCTGTGGCGGGCTTTGCCTTTGTCATAGTCTCAAGTTCGCGGACCGAAGCACCGTTTTTTGCAGCTTTCAACATATCAGCGGCAAGTTCCGCCGTGTCGGCTGCAAGAATTGCTCGCGCATGACCTGCGGTTATCTCGCCGTTTTCAAGCGCCTCAAGAGCATCTTTGTTAAGATTTAACAAACGCAACGCATTTGTAACCGCACTTCGTGATTTACCAACGCTTTCGGCAACCTGTTCCTGTGTAAGACCGTAGGTGTCAACCAACGTACGATAACCCTGAGCTTCTTCGACAGCGTTGAGGTCTTCACGTTGCAGGTTTTCTATTAGCGCAATTTCATAATATTTCTGGTCGTCAAGTTCTTTTATAACAACCGGCACTTCTTGAAGTCCCGCCATACGACATGCACGCCAACGACGTTCACCTGCAACGATCTGATACACACCGCTTGATGTGGGTCTCACAACTATCGGCTGGATAAGTCCGTGTTTTTCTATGCTGTCGGCAAGCTCAGCCAAAGCATTCTCATCAAAATTTGTTCTCGGTTGTTTTCGGTTTGGTTCTATTTCAGAGAGACGAAGGGTTGTAATCCCTTTCTCGTCGGTCGCATTTTCGTTAAACAACGCATCAAGGCCACGTCCTAATCCGCCTTTTTTTGCTACTGCCATTATTAACCCCTCCTATTTCTCTTTAAAAACTCTTTTGCAAGATCGTTATACGCAATACACCCTTTTGAGCGTTTGTCATAATACTGTATCGGGCAACCGTAACTCGGAGCCTCGGAAAGTCTTACACCACGCGGAATAACAGTCTTGTAAAGTTTATCAGCAAAAAACTTCTTTATCTCGCCTACAACCTGCTGTGTAAGGTTAAGTCTGCCGTCGAACATGGTGAGCACTATTCCTTCTATCTCAAGCATAGGATTGTAAAGTCTTTTTACCTGACGCACCGATGCCATAAGCTGCGATAATCCTTCCAGAGCAAAATATTCACACTGAATGGGTACCAGCACCGTGTCACCTGCATTCAAAGCGTTTATGGTAATAAGTCCAAGCGATGGCGGACAATCTATAAATATGTAATCGTATTTTTCACGTATTGGAGCCAATGCGTTTTTTAGAGCCGCCTCGCGATGTTCGATTTCTATCAAATCGACTTCCGCCGCTGCCAAATTCATAGAAGCGGGGATAACGTCTACGTTCTTGAACTGAGTTTTAACAATCGCCGACTCTGCTTTTGCGCTGCCAATGAGTAGTTCATAGGTGGTTGCGCCAACCTGTTTTTTACTTATGCCGTATCCACTGGTCGAATTTCCCTGAGGATCAGCATCAACAAGCAAAACTTTTTTACCTGCAAGACCAATACCCGCAACAAGATTTACCGCCGTGGTGGTTTTTCCAACGCCGCCTTTTTGATTAACAATAGATATGATTTTTCCCAAAACAATATCCTCCAAGTTCACAATATATATGAAAGTAAATTTATTATAGATATATAATATATAAATATAGTCAGAAAATTAAACACAGTAACGTTTCACGTGAAACATTACTGTGTTTATTATACATATAAATTTGTCTGTTGTAAATAAAAACTTTACTTGTCTCCCGATTTAAACAACAGCGACATAAGAAAACCAAAAAAGATTGCCGCAGTTATTCCCGCTGCCGTAGCGGTAAGTCCACCACAAAAAGCGCCGATAAAACCATATTGTTTTACCGCTTCTACCACACCTGTGCCAAGCGAATATCCAAAACCGGTAAGCGGAACGGTAGCTCCCGCGCCCGCAAACTTAACTATAGGCTCGTAGATACCTATTGCCGTAAGCAATACACCGCCCACGACGTACGTTACCAAAATTCTTGCAGGCGTCAGTTTCGTGTAATCAATTAACACCTGACCTATCATGCATATGAATCCACCAACAAAAAACGCCTTAAGGCAATCAAACAACAAATCCAAACTATCACCTCTATGTTTCACGTGAAACATCATTTGAATTTATTATTTACCGCCTTTGGCGTTTTATTCTTTTAAATCAAGATTAAATTGTTCATTCAGTGCCGTTTTCATTGTTTTTGTATCTAAATTTCTCACTCTTACGCTGTCGGCATTTTCACTTCTTACTGTGATTTTGACTTTACACGTCTTAAGTCGTCTATCCGCAGGAGTTTGCAAAATCTTTATAACCCCAACGTTTCTTTTGTCGCAATAAAGTTCTCGCACTTTAAAACCCGTTGACCCAACAGCCTGTACACTGCCAGACAAACAAAGTTTTCCGTGTTTATAGTTGTGATAACAAACACTTGCATAATAACCGTCTACGCACAGCGCAATCATTGTCAAAAACAATATAAGGCGATCAAAATAAGGAAACGCTATTGCAAACGCAATTCCCACACCAACAATAAGCACACCAAATACCGCGGGTATATACAAAAATCTGTTAAGACTAAAAACACCTCGCGAGGGTCTTATATAGTCGTTTTTGATTTCAAATAAAGGAAAATGTTCTGCAAATTGTTCTTTTAGTTCTTTGTGTGTCGCTATAGGCACCACGACAGCAGTATCGCCTTTGTCGTCACCATATCCTCCAACCGATGCCCGCATAGAATGCTTTTTAAATAACCTCATAAGCGGTGTTTGCTCAAAACAGATATTATTTATTTTGGATTTTTTAAATATTACTCTCTTGCGAACAATTATACCAGATCGTGTTTCAATATTTTGTTTACCGCTTTTAAGTTTAAAATTAACGTTTTTTATAAAAGATATAATAAAAGCCGTTCCGTAAGCGATAAACAGTATAAGCGTTATCGTGTTAACTATTGGAGGAAAAACAGTGTCAAATTTTGAAGATACGTTATTGATTTCGTTCAAAAGCATATCCGATATTGCAACACCAAGCAGGTCGCTTGCCTGATTTATTACAGGAACACCCAAAATAATACCGGTTGCCGCCGAAGAAGTGCTCGCAGCAAGCAACGCAATACGATAAGCCGAAAACTTAACAGTTTGTCGTTCTTCTTCATTATAAATCAGTTTGAACAACTCTTTTGCATCCTTTATGCGCATTTTTAAGCTAAAATCGCTTTTTTGCGGTGCGCCCGCTTCGGTATTTATTGAACAGCTTACACTACGCAAAACAAAATCCAGTATGTTACGCCTTAAAACCACGCTTGAAAGTCGCGATACCTCTATCACAGCGCAGGATTTAATAAAAAAGCCCTTTTTTATCGTAACGTATCGGTCATTTACCGTAATTTTTATAGCCCGCCATTGTAAAACTGACACAGCAAGAACAAATCCGAACGCAACCGCTTCAAGCGCGAGCAGTCCATTTATTTTCCCGTTTGTTATATACTGTATCAGCGCACGGATAAGCGGTAATATCAGAACAAAAAGATACGGCTTCATAAGAACAAATATCATTATAGGATGAGCACGAAAGTTTGTTTTAATCATTTGGCTTTATCCTCAGGTTCTTCAACATATAATCGGCGTTTTCATTCTCAATTTCAGGTATAAGCATCCAACCGCGGGCAGCTTTGAGTAAAACGCATTTCATTTTCATCAGTTGCGATAGCGGCGTAGTAAAGCTCTGCGCAAATACAAGTCGTGGAAACGGCATAATCTGAGTGGTTTTAATAATCAGACCCTTTGTAATTATTATAGAATTTTCATCCACAAAAATTCTGTAACTTTTAAAATAGAAAGGAACGTAAATAAATGCAAAGGCAAGTCCCAGCATTGCAATAATTGCGGCAGGCAACAAAAACCAAAGGGTATAACGGCTAAAAAACGCAACCAATCCACAAAGCACCGCAAAAGCAAATGTTATTCGCATCTGCCACAAAACTCTCGTTCTTCTGGGCAAAGTAAAGGTCATTTCACGCACCTCGTTTACTTTTTAATTTTATCCCAATATTCTTTAAACGCTTGCTCCGTTTTATTATCACCAAATTGATAATATTTTTTGTTTTTGATATTATCGGGTAAATATTGTTGGTTTACATAATGCATAGGGTATAGGTGCGGATACAAATAATGCTGACCCTTTACCTCGGCATCCTCGCCGTCAAAGTGTTTGTTTTGTAAATGACGCGGTATATCGCCGCCTATCCCCTTTTCAACGTCTGACATTGCAGCGTTTATAGCATCATGAGCCGATACCGATTTCGGGCTTGTCGCAACAAGTATCACAGCGTTTGCCAGCGGCAATCTTGCCTCAGGCAGTCCCACCGACATAGCGGTATCTACCGCCGCCTTAACAATTGGTATTATCTGGGGATATGCGAGTCCTACGTCCTCGTTGGCGCAAACAAGAAGCCGACGGCAGGCGCTTGGTAAGTCACCTGCAGCAAGCAGTCGCGCAAGGTAATAAATCGCAGCGTCAGGGTCAGAACCCCGCATCGATTTCTGATAAGCAGACACAATATCATAGTGTGCGTCACCCTCTCGGTCATAGCGCACAGAGTTACCTGCAAGGATTTGTTCTACAATATCATCAGACAGCTCGTTGTCTTCGTTGTTCAAGGTTAACATAATGCACAACTCAAGCATATTAAGCGAACGTCGCACGTCACCTGCGGCGGCACGGGCAATTTTGTTGATACTATCCTCGTTTGCTGTTATATTTTTGCCGTACTCATCGCTTAAAATACCTATTGCGCGTTTTAAAAGGATTGCAATATCTTCACTTGATAACGTCTTGAATTCAAAAACGGTAGAACGACTAAGTATCGCATTGTAAACATAAAAATAAGGGTTTTCTGTGGTAGATGCAATAAGCGTTATATCGCCGTTTTCGATATACGACAACAATATCTGTTGTTGCTTTTTATTAAAATACTGAATTTCGTCAAGATAAAGCAAAATACCGTTTACCGCTTCCATGGTACCTATCTCGCCTATTATTTCCTTTATGTCGGCAGTTGATGCAGTGGTAGCGTTAAGATAACATAGTTTTTTTCCTGTTTGTGAAGCGATAATTTTTGCCACCGTAGTCTTACCCACTCCCGACGGACCGTAGAATATCAGATTTGGTATATCACCCGACTCGATAATCTTGCGCAGTATTTTGCCTTCACCTATAAGGTGGCGTTGTCCGGCAACCTCGTCTATGGTTGTAGGTCTTATTCTATCTGCAAGCGGTGTTTTCATAACTGCCGCCTCCTTAATCGTATATTACTATTATTTTACATTAAAACATATTCTTTTTCAACCAAAAACCTCATAAATATATTTTGGGTGAAAGTATGAAAAAGACGGTATTTATAAAAAACGCCGCAATTTTAACGGTGTCATCACTGATATTGCGCTTTGCCGGTATTATTTTCAAGGTGTGGCTTGCTGCAAAAATTGGCGCAGAAGGCATTGGTCTTTATCAGCTTGTGTTTTCGGTGTATATGTTTGCCGCAACCTTTGCAACAAGCGGAATCTGCACCGCTGTAACACGTTTGACCAGCGAAGAACTCGCCGTAGGTAATAAAGACGGTATCAAAAGAATAATCACACGGTGCATACAACTTTCTTGTATAATTGCCGCCGCAACAATTACGATATTATATTTTGGCGCCGATTTAATATCGGTAAAGCTGCTTCATGAAGCCCGCGCCGCACTATCAATAAAAATTTTAGCTTTTTCATTACCTTTTATGGGTATATGTAGTTGCCTTAAGGGCTATTTTATAGCGCGCCGCAAAGCGGCTCCGTCGTCAGTGTCACAGTTGCTTGAGCAGGCGGTCAGAATTGCCTTGATTATGCCACTTGTTGCGCGATACAGCAGTTTAGGACTTGAA
Organism: Acutalibacteraceae bacterium; assembly: GCA_045593245.1. Taxonomy (GTDB): domain Bacteria; phylum Bacillota; class Clostridia; order Oscillospirales; family Acutalibacteraceae; genus UBA737. The sequence goes on from JAZNWJ010000007.1 coordinate 10,744, forward strand.
TATGCCTGCACTGCGGTATTACTTGGAGATACAGTTGCCGAGGCCGTTTCGTGTCTTTACGTCTATATTCGTTATAAATCTGATTTTAAAAAACTAAAAATCGATTCCCCTGTCACTCGGAAACCATATAAGTTGTTGCCCGCGATATCGCACATCGCACTACCAATCACCTCAGGCAGATATTTGAACTCTCTGCTTCGTATGATAGAGAATATTCTTGTACCTGTTTGCCTTACAAGATCTATGATGGGCGGCAACGGAATATCGCTTTTTGGTATGATAAAAGGTATGGCGCTACCAATTTTGTTTTTTCCGTCCACCTTACTGCAATCGCTCTCCACCCTGCTGTTACCCGAAATGTCGGAAGCCGCAGTGCGCGGTAGAATGGGGGTTGTACGCAGTATATCTCACCGAATTATAAAAATCACCAGCCTTGTGTCTATAATTTTTTCGGCGTTGTTTCTTGTTGCCGGCCGTCAGCTCGGCACACTTATTTACGGTAGCGACGACGTTGGCTTTTTGTTGTGCGCGCTATCCCCCATTGTTCCGTTTATGTATTTAGATGCGATATCCGACGGAATATTAAAAGGTCTTGACCAGCAGAAATTCACTTTTCGCACAAGTGTTGGCGATTCGGCCATAAGAATTGTATTGATATTGCTGTTTTTAGAGAAATGGGGCATTTACGCGTTTATAGGTATTATGTATCTTTCAAATTTTTCGACTGCTTTTTTAAACGTTAAGCGACTGGTAAAAATAAGCGGATTAAAGCTTGATTTAACTCAAACTTTCTTTCTGCCTGTTTGCGGAGCGTTTTCCGTTTCCTTTGTCATAAACACCCTACTCAAAACTTTTAACGTCCCTTCTTTGGTTTATGTACTTGTTCTTTGCTCCATTTGCATTACACTTTATCTGTCATTTTTGTTTTTATTTAAGATAATTGACAGGGATGACATCAGTTTTATCAAACTCAAATAATAAAGCGAAGTGTAAACACTCCGCTTTACTGCATCCGATTTAACGCCAATTGTAAAAAGCTTAATTGGACACCTAAATTCAAATTGGGCACATGGCTTCCTACGGTTGTAGGTTTAGGCGTTTTTGTATTAGGCTTTGTTTTAATGAATGTGTTGGGATAATTCAAAAAACACACAAGGAGGGGATATCCCCTCCTCTTTTTTTGCCTAAATTTTAATTTTTTTATTGAGCTTTTGTGAAATTATCTGCGCCAGAAAAACAAGTATAAAATCCTTTGCCAAAAACGGCAACGATGCAGTTAAAAAAGAAACCCACATGTTATTACCCGATACAATACTAAACTGTATTACACCTGCTGTATGGCATATCAAAACAGAAATTACCATAAACAGATACTTAAAGGGTTTTTTGTTTTGTTTGCCGGCAATGCCGCACAACAGAGCGGTTATTAAAAACCCCCATAAAAATCCACCCGATACGCCAAACAGCACTCCAAATCCACCCGAAAACGACGAAAACACAGGCAGTCCCATAGCGCCTATTGCGATATACGCCGCTACTGCCACTACACCCCATTTAGCACCTAAGCAAAACCCCGCGAGACACACAGCAAACGTCTGAAGGGTAAGATTTATACCAAACGGTGTAAAAACCGATATCCAGGCCGACGCCGCAACAAGTGCCGTAAAGATGGCTGTTACGGCAATTTTTTTGGTTCTTGATTTGTTCATATTAAAAGCTGCTCCATACCAATTATCTGAATTTCGCCGTGAGATAAAGTTTCGGTTTTATCGCCACTTATTACAACCAGTCGCGCCTCGTCGTCAATTCCTACAACGGTCGCGTTAAAGATTGTATCGTCTTTTGTATATGTTATTTCTCTTCCCGTTAGGAAAGATCTTTCCCGATATTCGTTTATAAACTCTTTTTTCTCCAAATTTTCATAAATATTAAAGAAACAATTTGCAAAGTCGGCAATTATTCGCTCTTTTTTTGCGTTTTTAAACAAAATTTTATCTTTTTTGTTAAAAATGTTGCCTGCCAGCGGCAAATTAACCGGGAAACCACCCTTTGGCTCAAATAAATTCATTCCAACACCTAAAATCGCATATTTTAAGCCGCCCTCGGTGTCAAATGCGCCCTCTGTAAGTATGCCGCACACCTTTTTGTTGTTTATATATATATCGTTGACCCACTTGATATCACACTTTTTGCCCGAGTTTTTCTCGATTGCGCGTGCTGCGGCAACTGCCGCCGCAACAGTTATAAAAATAGTATTGTCAACGCTTTTTTGAGGTCTTAAGACAACCGAAAAGTAAACTCCGCCGCGCTTTGATAAAAAGGTACGACCAAGACGACCTTTGCCTGCTGTTTGCTTTACCGCCACAACCGTCACGCCTTCTGCGGCGCTGTTATCGGCAAGTTGTTTCGCAATTTTATTGGTAGAATCAACCGTATCAAAGCTATATACCTTTATCTTTTTCGATTTACGCGCTATGCTTCTTGGATTTAATTTCACTAAATCTTCCTACTTTTGATTTATTTAATATAATAATAGCATTTTTACCAACCTGTTTCAATGATAAAATTATTTTTAACGTTTATATGATAAAACAGTTGCAAAAAACACGCAATTACTTTATAATAATATGGAATAAATAATTATTTTGGTGATAAAAATGGCAAAACAAGAAAAATTAGTTAAAGCAATTACCTCTATGGACGAGGATTTTGCAAAATGGTATACCGACGTATGCATTAAAGCAGAACTTATCGACTACTCTTCGGTTAAGGGTTGTATGATTATCCGTCCTTACGGTTATGCTATCTGGGAAAACATACAAAACATAATGGATGGTATGTTTAAAGAACTCGGCCACGAAAATGTTTATATGCCTATGTTCATACCCGAAAGCCTTTTACAAAAAGAAAAAGATCACGTAGAGGGTTTTGCTCCCGAGGTTGCATGGGTAACCCACGGCGGTACAGAGGGGCTCGAAGAGCGTCTTTGCGTACGTCCAACAAGCGAAACTCTTTTCTGCGACCACTTTAAAAATATAGTTCACTCATACCGTGATTTACCAAAACTTTACAATCAGTGGTGCAGTGTAGTTCGTTGGGAAAAGACTACCCGTCCTTTCCTTCGTTCGCGTGAGTTCTTATGGCAGGAGGGTCATACCCTTCACGCAACAGCCGAAGAAGCAAGACAAGAGACCGAACAAATGCTGAATGTTTATGCTCGCTTTGCAGAAGAGGCTCTTGCTATGCCTGTGGTAAAAGGACAAAAAACCGACAAAGAAAAGTTTGCGGGTGCAGAAGCGACATACACAATTGAGGCTTTAATGCACGACGGCAAAGCGCTTCAAAGCGGTACGTCACACTACTTTGGCGATGGTTTCTCACGCGCTTTTGAAGTGCAATATACCGACAAGGATAACAAGTTGGTTCATCCGCACCAAACATCCTGGGGTACTACAACCCGTCTTATCGGCGCGGTTATTATGACCCACGGCGACGATAACGGTCTTGTATTGCCGCCTGCAATTGCACCTATTCAGGTTGCAATAGTGCCTATTGCATCTCACAAAGAGGGCGTTGTAGAAAAAACAACCGAAGTTTGCAATACGCTCAAAAAAGTATGCAGAGTAAAACTTGACAACTCAGACCAGACACCGGGTTGGAAGTTTGCCGAATACGAAATGAAGGGCGTGCCGCTTCGTATTGAAATCGGTCCTCGCGATATTGAAAACAACCAGTGTGTTGTAGTTCGTCGTGACAATCGCGAAAAGATTTTTGTAAATCTTGATGAACTTGAAACGCGTATCCCTGAAATTTTGGCAGAATATCACGATGCGCTTTATAACAAGGCTCTTGCTCACCGCGAAGAAATGACATATGACGCAAAAACTCTCCAGGAAATCAAGGAAATCGCAGATACCAAACCCGGATTTATCCGCGCTATGTGGTGCGGCGACCGCGAATGTGAAGATAAACTCAAAGAGGTTGCAGGTATAACATCACGTTGTGCGCCTTTCGAGCAAGAACATATTTCCGATACCTGTGTTTGCTGCGGCAAAAAAGCAGATAAAATGCTCTACTGGGGCAAAGCTTACTAATTAAGGGAAAATCAATCAATATGAGAAAGACTAAAATTGTTTGTACAATAGGTCCTGCTTGTGAAACTGCTGAAGTACTCGAAAAAATGTGCCTTGCGGGTATGAACGTAGCCCGTCTTAACTTTTCGCACGGCACCCACGAGCAGCACCAACAAAAAATCGACCTTATAAAATCGGTAAGAACAAAATTGGACCTTCCAATTGCAATTTTGCTTGATACCAAAGGTCCCGAATATCGCATTAAAACCTTTGAAAACACAAAGGTTCACTTAAACGAAGGTGACACATTTATCTTTACCACCGATGATATTGTCGGTAACGAAGAAAAGGTTAGCGTTACCTATAAAGGTCTTTGCGAAGAAATGTCGATAGGTGACAAAATTCTTCTGAATAACGGATTGCTTATTTTTGAGGTTGTCGAAATCTGCGCTCCCGAGGTTAAGTGCAAAGTTCTTGCTGGCGGCGAGCTTTCCGACCGTAAGAGTATGGCTTTCCCGGGCAAAGTTTTAAAGCAAAAATATTTAAGCGAGCAGGACAAGGCCGATATTAAGTTCGGTATAGAAAACGACGTTGACTTTGTCGCTTGTTCCTTTGTTTCAACTGCGCAGGATTTACGCGACGTTCAGGAATATATTGACTCGATAAATCCAAATTCAAGAATAACTCTGATAGCCAAGATCGAAAACCGTTCGGGCGTTGACAATATCGAAGAAATTTGTGAAGAATGCGAAGGAATAATGATAGCCCGCGGCGATTTGGGCGTTGAAATTCCTTTTGAAGAATTACCCGCCGTTCAGAAAAAGCTGATTACAAAATGCCGTTTGCTTGGCAAACGTGTTATTACCGCTACCGAAATGCTTGAGTCTATGATTCAGAACCCAAGACCTACACGTGCCGAAATCAGCGACGTTGCCAATGCAGTTTATGACGGCACAAGCGCAATAATGCTTTCAGGTGAAAGTGCTGCAGGTAAGTACCCTGTTCTTACGTTAGAAACAATGGCCCGTATTGCCGAGCACACCGAACAAAACATACACTACAACAAGCGTTTTAAAAATTACGACTTTAAAATTAAAAATATTGTCGATGCGCTTTCACACTCGGCTTGCGGTATGGCTATCGATGTAGACGCAAAATGCATTGTTGTTTGCTCGCTTTCGGGTATGACCTCGCGAATGGTATCGCGTTTCCGTCCACCGATGGATATTATCGGCTTTACCGCCGACGAAAAAACCCGTCGTAAACTCGCGCTTTCTTGGGGTGTTATACCAATGAGAGCCGAATTTTTCAAATCTACCGACGTATTATTTTATTCGGCTGTAAACGCCGCAAAAAAACAGCTTGGTTTACAACCGGGTGACAAGGTGCTTATAACCGGCGGTAACACAAGCGGTGTATCAGGCACTACCGATATGCTTAAAATTGAAATTGTAGATTAAAAAAAGAACCTGCCTTATGGACTGCCCCAAATTGTGCGGACAGTACAAAAAGACCCTTATGGTAGTTTAAATTAAATTTCACGCAACGTACTGACTTCTCTTTTCAAGGGGAGTCAGTTTTGTTTTTAATTGTATGCGTTGATGATTGTAGAAA
>JAZNWJ010000008.1:0-2719 GCA_045593245.1 Acutalibacteraceae bacterium
AAGTTTACATTAACTACATTTCAGATAGCATGTTACTGATTTGTTTTTTATGTTTATTCTCATCTGAATGCTAAATATTTTTGTATTTTATATTTTATGTATTTCTGCAGAAACTTGACTAAAACAATGATGTGTGTTATAATTTTTCAGAAAATATCTAATGGAATCAGCTGTCTGCTCAGGAGGTTGCTTCCATTTTGTTTTTTACAGAAAAATTAGGATGTATGATTCTTTATGAGAAAACAACGGTTTGGAATATCTACAACGCATATAATATTGCTGAGCTTTTTGATTGCGATATTGATAGGTACACTGTTACTTTCGCTCCCCGTAAGTGCAGCAGACGGAAAAGCGACACCGTTTTTGGATTCACTCTTTACTGCGACAACCTCCGTCTGTGTTACAGGATTGGTGGTAACACCAACCGTTTCATCCTGGAGTATCTTTGGTCAGGTAGTAATTCTGATATTGATTCAGATTGGCGGTCTGGGTGTTATAACTATTATGTCAGGCCTGATGATACTTTTAAATAAGAAAATGGGAATCGGCGACAGACTTCTGTTACAAGATGCGTTTAATCTTAATTCTTTATCAGGTCTTGTACGGTTTGTAAAAAAAGTTGTGACAGGAACACTGATCATAGAATGTATCGGTGCACTATTTTATATGACAGTATTTATTCCTGAATTCGGAGCAAAAGGAATATGGATATCTGTATTCACTGCTGTTTCGGCCTTTTGCAATGCAGGGATCGATATCATTGCAGAAAACAGTCTTTGTGATTATGCAATTAACCCTGTTATAAATATAGTTACATGCACACTTATCATCATTGGCGGCATCGGTTATGTTGTTTGGTGGGATGTGCTCAGAGTATTAAAAAGATCAAAAACCAGAAAAGTGAGATTTTTCAGAGATCTTACCTTACATAGCAAAATTGCTGTTACCACTTCATTAATATTGATTCTTACGGGTGCGGCTTTAATTTTTATTTTTGAGTATAACAATCCGCAAACAATTGGTAATTATACTTTATTTCAGAAATTGGAAGTCTCGTTGTTTCAGTCTGTAACAACTCGAACTGCCGGCTTTGCTACTATTGCGCAGGAAAATCTTTCAAACGCAGGTGCTGTTGTCTGTTTGCTTTTAATGTTTATCGGCGGTTCGCCTGTCGGCACAGCAGGAGGAATCAAAACTGTAACCTTTGCTGTTATTATTCTGTCATCTGTAGCTTCTATTCGTAACAAATCAGATGTGGAGGTTTTTAACAGACAAATAACAAAGCAAGCAGTCAGCAAAGCACTCTCGGTTACTTGTATGTCTTTTATTATAATGTTTGCTTCAACTGTATTGCTTTCTGCTGTAACGGATGCAAATATATTGGATATTGTTTTTGAAACAGTAAGCGCTACCGCAACCGTAGGTCTTACAAGAAATCTTACCCCGTCACTTGGCAGTATAGGTAAACTTATAATTATCATTACTATGTATTTCGGCAGGGTAGGACCTATAACGATAGCTGTTGCATTTAAGCGCAACAAGGATAATCCGAATAACATTAGAAACCCCATTGAAGAAATCAGTGTCGGTTAAGAAAGGATAGATTTAATGAGCATTAATAAAACCTATGCCGTGTTGGGTCTCGGAAGATACGGAAAAGCCGTTGCAGAGGAGCTTGTGAATAACGGTGCTGAAGTGCTGGCTGTTGACATTGATCAGATGATTGTCAATAATGCGATTGAAGATATACCCGTTTGCAAATGCGCGGATATTACTGACCCCGAATCAATGAAAAGACTCGGTATATCCAATATTGATGTAGTTATTATCGCAATAGCAAGTAATCTTGAAGCAAGTGTTATGGCAGTAACGCTCTGCAAGGAAGCCGGAGTTCCTACCGTTATAGTTAAATGCGGCAATGAAATGCACCAAAAAATATTAAGCAGAGTTGGTGCCGATAAGGTGATTTTCCCTGAAAAGGAATCGGGTACAAGACTTGCGAAAAATCTGCTTACATCAGGATTCGCAGAAATGATTGAACTTTCCGATGAGGTATCCATGGTTGAACTGGATATAAAAGATGAGTGGGTCGGAAAATCTCTGATTGACCTGAGTCTTCGAAAAAAATATTCCATTAATGTTGTTGCTATACGAAATAATGACAATATCAGTACAACAATAGACCCTGCACAACCGCTTCTGAAAGGAATGCAGCTTATTGTTATTGCTGATACCATAAAATTACAAAAATTGATATAATTTTGGAATTTTTCTCATTAATTTCTTATAAGAAGTGAATATTATTTCCGACTTTTAATCTTTTTTATTCCTGTAAATCGCAGGTTAATACATATTCAAACTGACCGTTTATAGCAAAAGCGAGGTGAAATTCACCTCGCTTTTTGTGTCCCATTTTTGGTCCATTGTTGAATTTATAATATGAGTATGATATAATAAACAAAGCAGAGGTGAGATTATGAACAATAATTTGTTTAGATATGCGACAAGTGAATTGTCGCAAGACGCATTTATTTGTTGGTTGTTATCCTACGCAATTAAGGATTGTGATAAAGATGAAGCATTAACAAATTGTGCAAAAGAATTTATTCGTTTCTTTATTCCAGAGTTGAAAAATGAAAGCATTTATCTTTCGGAACCGCCTTGCAGGCAGTATAAGTCGATAGATGTATTGATTACGGTCAACGATAAATATAAAGTA
>JAZNWJ010000009.1:0-14914 GCA_045593245.1 Acutalibacteraceae bacterium
TATGCAAAAGTATATCGCTGACAAGAACTTCCATCACCATCGGCAGACTTGAGTATTGACATAGCATAGTTCATATCACCGTTTTCAAGACGGATAATACCCGAAATACGAGGAGTATAGTTAGGCGCATCATCCTCAAACTCACGGGTACGAAGGGACTGTTCAAAGGTCATTTGTCTATCCATAAGTTCGTAGATTGTATCGGTCTGGTCACCGTTTGTAACAATTGTCTTATTACCAAGAACACGAACAGGCGCATAGATAATAAGGTGTGGGTCGGTCATTTTTGATTCATCAAAAGCCTGAGTTCTGATGCCCTCGCCATCTTCAACAAATATTCGATTTCGGCTATTTTCACTACGACCCATAATAAAGTATGCGGTAACAGCCTTTGTGCCGTCCTTACTTTTACCAATAATTATACCTCTACCGTGGTATGCTAAAGAATTAAGTTCGTTTTCAAGTGTTTTAATTTCCATATTAAAATCCCTCAATTATTTAATGTATGTCTTTCCGTCAATAACGGTAATCTTATCATCACACAAAAGCTGAACAGCCCGAGGTAATATCTTCCACTCGGCTTGTTCCATAATACGCTTTTGAAGTGTTTCGGGTGTATCATCCTCCAAAACTTCAACAGCTTTTTGTAGTATAATAGGACCTGCATCACATTCAGCAGTAACAAAATGAACTGTAGCGCCTGACACCTTAACACCCTTTTTAAGTGCTTCTTCGTGAACGTGAAGACCATAATATCCCTTACCGCAAAACGATGGTATAAGAGCCGGATGTACGTTTACCATACGATTTTCAAAAGCATCACACACGTTTTCATCAAGAATTGTCATAAAACCTGCATATACTACTACATCTGCTTTTTCTTCAAGTAATGCATCGCGCATAGCCTTACTGTATGAAGCGATATCGGCGTAATCTTTTCTTATAAGAATACGGGTTTTGATACCATTATTTTCAGCACGTGTAAGCGCATAGGCATCGGCCTTTGAAGAGATTACACAGGTAATTTTACCGCTGCCCAGTTCTCCCCTGTTTTGAGCATCTATAAGGGCTTGCAGATTTGTACCGCCGCCTGAAACCAAAACAACTATATTTTTAGTATTATTCAATGATAACACCCTCGTCACTTTCTATAACTGAACCGATGATATAAGCATCTTCACCGTTTGCTTTTAAAACTTTCAAAGCTTTATCGGCGTCTTCACGTGCTACAACAATGCTCATACCAACACCCATATTGTAAGTGTTGAACATATCACGCTCTGATATATCGCCAACCTTTTGAATAAGGTCGAATATTGGAAGAATTTTAAGTGAAGATTTATCAACCTTTACTGAATATCCTTTAGGTAAACTTCTCGGAATATTTTCATAGAAACCGCCACCTGTAATATGAGAAATAGCATGAACCTTAACCTCATCAATAAGGGCTAAAACAGGTTTTACATAAATTTTTGTAGGTGTAAGCAATGTCTCACCAAGTGTTTTACCGCCGAGTTCTTCACTATATGCAGTAAGGTCACAGTTTTCAATATCAAAAACCTTGCGCACAAGTGAAAAACCGTTTGAATGAACACCTGTTGAAGGTAATGCAATAACAACATCGCCTGCAGTTACGGTGTTGTTATTAAGAATCTTTTTCTTATCAACAATACCAACCGCAAAACCTGCAAGGTCATAATCATCTACAGGCATCATACCTGGGTGTTCTGCTGTTTCGCCGCCAATAAGTGCAGCACCGGATTGAACACAGCCTTCGCAAACACCGCTAACAATAGATGCAATCTTTTCTGGAATATTTTTACCACAAGCAATATAATCCAAGAAGAAAAGTGGTTTTGCACCACAACATATGATGTCGTTAACACACATAGCAACAGCATCAATGCCAATCGTGTCGTGCTTGTCCATAAGAATTGCAAGTTTTACCTTGGTACCGCAACCATCAGTACCACTTACCAATACAGGTTCTTCATAACCCGTAGGCAGACCAAAACAACCACCAAAACCACCAACGTCGTCAAGGCAACCAGCGTTTCTGGTGCGAGCAATATGAGCTTTCATAAGCTCAACAGATTTATAACCTGCGGTAATATCAACACCCGCAGCAGCGTATGCTTCTGATTTAGAATTATTATGCATAATTTATTCCTTTCCGTTCCAGCAATAAGTACAAAGTTCACTTTCCGGAAGACCAATTGCCTTTATAATTCCCTCAAGCGTCTGGAACTCTAAAGATGCAAAATTAAACTTTTCACATATTGTTTTACGAAGTGCTTTACCACGTTCGGTTTCGCCATTTGAATACTCTTCGATATAATTAAAACCATCTTCACCCTCAAGTTCCATTATTACACGACGAGCAATAAGCTCCATATCGCTTGTAGAACGTGAGAAATTAAGATATTTGCAACCATACATTATAGGTGGACAAGCAGAACGCATATGAACAGCTTTCGCACCGTTTTCGTAAAGAAAATCAACAGTTTCTTTAAGCTGCGTACCACGAACTATAGAGTCATCCACAAAAAGCAAATTCTTATCAACAATAAAATCGTGGACAGGTATCTGCTTCATACGAGCAACCTTATCACGATCAGACTGCTTTGCAGGAGTAAAACTACGTGCCCATGTTGGTGTGTATTTTATAAATGCGCGTGAAAACTTTTTACCACTTTCATTAGAGTAACCTATTGCGTGTGGAATACCCGAATCAGGCACACCACCTACGTAGTCAACATCTTGTGCAACACCGTTTTTACGGTCAGCTTCTGCCATGATTTCTCCATTACGGCAACGCATTGCCTCAACATTTACACCTTCATAAGTAGAGGTTGGATAACCGTAATAACTCCAAAGAAAAGAGCAGATTTTTTTCTTTGTACCGGGTGCAGCAAGCTGTTTTATACCATCGGGAGTGATTTTTACAATTTCACCGGGTCCAAGTTCTTTTTCATCAATATAACCCAACTTTTGATAAGCAAATGATTCGAAGGTTACAGCATATCCATCATCATTTTTACCAATAAGTACTGGTATTCTTCCAAGTTTATCACGTGCAGCAATAATTGCACCCTTGCTTGTAAGAATTAAAATTGACATCGTACCATCAATTTGTTCCTGTGCATATTTAATACCATCTACAAAAGTTTCTTTCTGATTAACAAGCGCCGCAACAAGCTCGGTTGTATTTACCCTACCACCTGTCATAGCATCAAAATAAACACCTTTTTGCGCAAGACACTTATCGATAAGCTCATCAACGTTATTTATAAGTCCTACTGTACAAATAGCATATGTACCAAATTTAGATCGTATAAGCATAGGTTGCGGATCAGTATCACTGATGCAACCTATTGCAGAGGTACCCTTCATTTCATCAAAGATTTTCTCAAACTTTGTTCTAAAGGGTGAATTTTCAATATTATGTATTTTGCGTTGCAGACCAATTTCGCTGTCAAACGCAGCAAGACCGCCGCGACGGGTGCCAAGGTGTGAATGATAATCCACACCAAAAAACACATCCATCATACAGTCATGCTTTGAGGAGATTCCAAAAAAACCGCCCATAGTGACCTACTTTCTATAAACTAAAGATTTATGCAAAGAAAAGTTTTGAAAGTGTCATAGGATCGATATATTCGCCATCCTTGTAAACACGCATATTACCTGAAGCAATTTCATCAATAAGCATTACGTCACCATTAGGTGCATAACCAAATTCAAACTTAATGTCATAAAGGTCAAGACCCTTTTCTTTAAGATCGTCAGATACAATCTTGGTAATCTTCTGGGTCATATCCTTAATGTCTTCATACTGTTTCTCGGTCATAACACCGAGTGCTACAAGAGCATCCTTAATTACAAGAGGATCACCTTTTGCATCGTTTTTAAATGTCATTTCAACGTATGCAGGAAGATCTGCACCCTCTTCAATATAATCGCCATAGCGACGAATAAAGCTACCAACAGCTTTATAACGGCAAATAACCTCAAGACCATGACCGAATACCTTTGCAGGTAAAACTTCCATAGTGGTGTCTTCAAGGTTTGCGCTAACGAAGTGTGTAAAAATACCTGCTGCATTGATTTTTTCAAAGAAGTAAATTGACATACGTAGGTTAACGTCGCCAACGCCCTCAATTGTAAGACCAACCGAATTTTCGCCCGGATCAAAAACGCCGTCTTTACCTGTGCAATCATCCTTGAATTTTAAAAGACAGTTGCCGTTTTCTAATTCATAAACATTTTTAGTTTTTCCTGTGTACAAAAGTTTCTTTTCCATTTTATTTACTCCTTTAAAAAATTATAAATTTTCCATAACAGTACTGTCTTTTTTCAAAACAGCCGCCGCATCACTTGCGCGTTTAGCATCAAGTTTTGAAGCAAGTTTTTTATCTTCAACAGCAATAATTTGCGCAGCGAGTAGAGCTGCATTTGCGCCACCGTTTATGGCAACGGTAGCAACCGGAATACCTGTAGGCATCTGAACAGTTGATAGTAACGCGTCCATACCGTCAAGATTGGAAGATTTGCATGGTATTCCAATTACGGGAAGTGTTGTGTTTGCAGCAATAGCGCCCGCAAGGTGAGCCGCCATACCTGCTGCCGCAATTAAAACACCAAAGCCGTTTTCACGAGCTGAGATAGCAAAATCACGTGCCTCTACGGGTGTACGATGCGCTGAATAAATATGTACTTCAAATGGTATTTCAAGCAATTTCAACATATCAGTAGCTTTTTTAATGATTGGTAAATCGCTATCGCTACCCATTATAATTCCGACTTTTTTCATAAAAATACCTCCAGAAAATATAAATGGGCGCACTTGAAAAGGGTTGTTCAAGTGTGCCCAGACGGTCGGCTTAAATATTACAATCTTTGTTCCTTAGTGGTGCTCCACAATTAAATCCGTCAGTCACAAAGAACGGTACGAATCGTACCCATTTAGTATATCATTTTGTCAAATTTCTGTCAAGAAAATTTGACGATTTCTGTCGTGAAAAAATAACCAAATTTTATACCAAAATCAAGCCTTTGTTTCACAATAAATACAACGATAAACCTTACCCTCTTTATCGGTGAGTTTAAAGATGTGGTCAAGTTCCTGTTCGCAAGATGTTATGCATCTTGGATTTTTACACTTTATTACGTTTGTCAGTGTTTGTGGCATAGCAATTCTTAATTTGTCAACAAGAACACCGGCTTTGATTATATTAACCGTTGCATCAGGATCAACAAATCCTATAACATCAAAATTAAGCTCAATATCAGCATCAATTTTGATAATGTCTTTCTTTCCCATCTTTTTACTTGCAACATTTTTGATAAGTGCTATTGAAGCATCAAGTGAGGCAAGGTCCAAAAGTTCATAAAGACGCATACCCTGTCCTGCAGTAATATGGTCTATTACAACGCCGTTCTGGATAGAATCTATATTCATATGGTTCCTGCCTCCTTAAGTAGTTTGATAATAAGCGCCATACGCATATATTTACCGTTAAGAACCTGCTTAAAGTAACAAGCACGAGGGTCATTATCTATGGCAACACTTATTTCGTTAACACGTGGCAGCGGATGCAAAATAGATAAATCTGCCTTTGCATTTTTAAGCTTGTCAGGTGTGAGAATATAACTGTCTTTAAGGCGGAGATAATCCTCTTCGTTAAAGAAACGCTCACGCTGAACACGCGTCATATATAGTATATCAAGATTTGGCATTGCCGCTTCTAAATCTGTTGTTTGTTCATAAGGGATGTTGTTTTTTTGGAGAACATCCTTTTTAACATAGCTTGGCAACTTTAATTCTTCGGGTGAAATAAGTACAATTTTAATATCATTATAACGGCTTAGTGCATTGATAAGAGAATGAACGGTTCTACCAAATTTTAAATCTCCGCAAAAACCAACAGTCAACCCATCAAATCTACCCTTCTCGCGTCTAATAGTCAACAAATCAGCCAAGGTTTGCGTAGGATGGCAATGTCCACCATCACCGGCGTTGATTACAGGTACTGACGCATTATTAGCAGCAACCAATGCTGCACCTTCTTTTGGATGACGCATTGCAATAATATCGGCATAGCAGCTTACTGTTTTTGCAGTATCAGAGATACTTTCGCCCTTTGCAGCAGATGAACTGTTAGCCTCAGAAAAGCCAAGTACATTGCCGCCGAGTTCGTACATTGCGGCTTCAAAGCTAAGTCTCGTACGTGTTGATGGCTCAAAAAAAAGCGTTGCCAATTTTTTACCATTACAAATATTTGCGTATTTTTTAGGATTTTCAATTATATCAAGTGCGGTTGAAATAAGCTCATCAAGCTCTTGTACACTTAAATCCAAAATATCAATAACGCTTCTCATAGTTTTCTCCTTAAAGAATGTTTTTATTCTTTAGCTCCGTTTACCGCAAGATAATTCTTTATGCGTTCAACGTTTTCTTTATTTACTGGGTCTTCTTCAAGATATTCAATAATATCATATACGTCTACAACAGAATATACAGGGAAACCGTACTCCTCGCCTACTTCTGCCATAGCAGATTTTTCGGTCTGACCCTTTTCTTTGCGGTCAACCATAACGAATGTAGCGGCAACCTTTGTACCCTTAAGACCCGAAAGAATCGCCATACTTTCACGGATTGCAGTACCTGCAGTGATAACGTCCTCTACGATAACGATTTCTTCGCCCTCCCCTGGTTTATAACCTACAAATACACCGCCTTCACCGTGGTCTTTTTCCTCTTTACGGTTAAAGAAGAATGGCACGTCAAGACCTTCTTTTGAAAGTGCACAAGCAACTGAAACTGCAATAGGGATACCCTTGTATGCAGGTCCGTAAAGAACTGTGCGGCGGTTTCCTACCTTTTCAAAATATGCTTTTGCATAAAATTCGCCAAGTTTTGAAATCTGGTCGCCTGTTTTTATATCGCCTGCGTTAATAAAATAAGGAATTTTTCTACCGGATTTAGCGGTAAAATCACCAAATTTTAAAACACCGGCGCTCTCTAAAAATTGTATAAATTCTCTTTTATAACCTTCCATTTTAATTCTCCTTAACCAACAAATTCAGCAACACAACGTTCATATGCTGCAACGGGGTCTTCAGCTGCAGTAATGGGGCGACCTACAACTATATAGTCGCTACCAATTTTCTTAGCTTCGGCAGGTGTCATAACGCGCTTCTGGTCACCAATATCACCATCGGCAAAACGAACACCGGGAGTTACTGTAATGAAATTTGTACCGCAAGCATCGTGTACCTTACCCGCTTCAAGAGGTGAGCAAACTACACCGTCAAGACCAGCTTTAGCGGCATTTGACGCATAATGCATAACAACCTTATCAATAGGCTCCTTAATAAGAAGGTCGTTTTCCATTCTTTCCTGGTCTGTAGATGTAAGCTGTGTTACAGCAATAAGCAAAGGACGTGTACCGTCTTCGCAGGTCAGACCTTCAAGTGCTGCTTCCATCATAGAAATTGTACCTGCAGCATGAAGGTTTGTCATATCTACATCAAGGCGTGATAACACTGCCATTGACTTTTTAACAGTATTAGGAATATCGTGAAGTTTAAGGTCAAGAAATATCTTGTGACCACGTTTTTTGATTTCTTTAACAATTGATGGACCTTCTGCATAAAAAAGCTCCATACCAATTTTTACAAAAGGTTTACGACCGGTGAATTTATCAAGAAACTCAAAGGTCTTTTCTGCGCTTGCGAAATCACAAGCAATAATTACGTCCTTACCCATTTTATTTAACTCCTCCTATAATATCGCTTAAATTATCAATTCCATACTTATCCATAACGCGTGGTAAATCATTTATAATATCACGACAAGCATATGGATTTACAAGATTCGCAGCACCTACTTCAACTGCAGTAGCACCTGCAAGCATCATTTCAATAACATCTTCGGCAGATGAAACTCCACCCATACCAATCACAGGGATGTTTACAGCGTGTGAAACCTGATATACCATTCTTACGGCTACGGGGAAAATTGCAGGGCCAGAAAAGCCACCCATTTTGTTAGCAATAACAGGTTTACGTGTTTTAAGGTCAATACGCATACCCAGCATTGTGTTAATAAGGCTGATGCCATCTGCACCTGCCTCTTCACAAGCCTTTGCAATAGCAACAATATCTGTAACATTAGGTGATAATTTTACGATAACAGGCTTTGTTGTAACGGCTTTTACAGCGCGAACAACCTCAGCCGCAGCCTCAGGACTCGTCCCAAAGCTCATACCACCGCCGTGAACATTAGGACAGCTAACATTAACTTCAAGCCAGCCAACTTGGTTCTGCTTATCAAGCAACTCACAGGTATAAGCATAATCTGGTACAGCAAAACCACTGATATTTGCCATTACCTTTTTATTAAAGCATTTTGAGAGTTTAGGCAGTTCTTCGTTTATAACTTTTTCCACACCGGGATTCTGTAAACCTACAGCGTTTATCATACCTGCTGTACACTCAGCAATACGTGGTGTAGGATTACCAAAACGAGCATCCTTTGTAGTACCTTTGAAAGAAAAAGTACCAAGGCAATTTATATCATACAATTCTGCAAATTTATAACCAAAACCAAATGTACCGGAGGCAGGAATTATGGGGTTATCAATTTCTATACCGCAGAGATTAACATTTAATCTTCCCATAAAATTTCCTCCTTTAACATAACAGGACCGTCTTTACATATACGTTTATAGCCCGCAATAGTTTTACAGCTACAACCCATACAAGCACCAAAGCCACAACCCATACGTTCTTCAAAACTCATCTGACCGCTGGTAGTTGCAGTTTTGTAAATTGCTTTAAGCATTGGTTCAGGGCCACACGTGTAGAAATATGTATAGTTTTCAGGATAAGCGTTTGTAACAAAGCCTTTAACTCCGTAACTGCCGTCAACTGTCGTAACAGTTACATTGCAACCAAGAGCTTTAAACTCGTCTTCATAAAACACTTCACTTGCAGTATTAAAACCTAAAATTACAGATACTTCTTTCCCCTGATTTTTAAGTTCACGAGCGAGCATATAAAGTGGTGGTACACCTACGCCACCGCCAAGCAGCACCGGTTTATCACCCGAAAGTGATATATCATATCCGTTACCAAGACCCGTAAGCACGTCAAGTGTTTCACCCGCTGTCATTTCAGACATCTGCTCGGTACCCTTGCCAACAACCTTATAAATAATGGTTACCGATGTATCGTCTTTATCACAAACCGAAATAGGACGGCGAAGATAGAGCCCGTCAAGCTGAATATTTATAAACTGTCCGCAAGCAGTGATGTCGGAGGTATCTCCGACAAGCACCATCTTGTAAACATTTTCTACTAACTTTTCGTTAAGTGATATTTTAAAAATACCTTGTTTCATTATAAATTTATCCTTTATGCATCAATAGTTGAAATTGTTAGCGTGGTTTCTTCAAGAACATCCAAAAGAACCCTTACAGTATCAAGTGAAGTAAATATTGTAACATTATTCTCTGTAGCAAGACGACGAATTTGCTGACCGTCGCTTGCTTCAACAGCGGCACCAATGTCTTTTGTATTGATAACGTAAGCCAAGTGTCCCTGTCTGATTGCATCGGGAATTTCATCGGGATCTTCGCTGATCTTTTTAAGAATATGTGTGCGTATTCCATTTTCTTTAAGGAATGCCGCAGTACCTGCAGTAGCCTGAATATTAAATCCTAAATTATAGAATCTGCGAATAAGTGGCAATGCTTCGTCTTTATCCTTGTCTGCAATGGTAGCAAACACTGTACCATAATTTTGTAAATGTGTTCCAGCAGCCTGCAATGCTTTATAAAGCGCACGGTTAAGTTTATCATCATAACCGATTGCTTCGCCTGTGGATTTCATTTCAGGTGAAAGATATGCGTCAAGTCCCTTAATCTTGTTAAATGAGAATACAGGTACCTTTACGTAGAAGCGGTTTTTTTCTTCCGGATACAAGTCAAATATACCCTGCTCCTTAAGTGATTTTCCAAGAATAACCTCTGTAGCGATATCGGCAAGTGAATAACCTGTAGATTTTGAAAGGAACGGTACAGTACGTGATGAACGTGGGTTTACCTCTATAATATAAACATCATCATTATCATCAACAATAAACTGGATGTTATAAAGACCAATAATACCAATACCAAGACCCAGTTTTTTAGCATACTGCAAAATTGTACCACGAACCTTGTCAGATATACTGAAAGTCGGATAAACGCTTATTGAGTCACCCGAGTGAATACCTGTACGCTCAACAAGTTCCATAATACCGGGAACAAAAACATCTTGTCCATCACAAATTGCGTCAACCTCAACCTCTTTACCCTGAATATATTTATCAACAAGTACTGGTTTATCGGCATCAATTTCAACAGCTGTTTTAAGGTAGTGACGAAGTTGAGCCTCGTCCGCTACAATCTGCATTGCGCGACCACCAAGCACAAAGCTTGGACGAACAAGTACGGGATAACCTATTGCAGCAGCTGCTGCAACACCGTCTTCAATCTTGGTAACTGCTCTACCCTTTGGCTGTGGAATATTAAGTTCCTGAAGTATTTTTTCAAAGCTGTCACGGTTTTCAGCGCGTTCAATAGCAGCACAATCGGTGCCTATAATCTTAACTCCTCGATCCATAAGTGGTTGTGCAAGGTTTATTGCTGTCTGACCACCAAGAGATGCCACAACGCCCTCAGGCTGTTCAAAATCAATAATCGCCATTACATCTTCAGGAGTAAGCGGTTCAAAATAAAGCTTATCTGCAGTTGTATAATCGGTTGAAACAGTTTCAGGGTTGTTATTGATAATAATTGCCTCGTAACCATTTCTCTTGATTGTCTGAACTGCGTGTACTGTAGAATAGTCAAATTCAACACCCTGTCCTATACGGATAGGACCTGCGCCTAAAACTACGATCTTACGTTTGTCGGTAAGACGAGATTCATTTTCGCCTGTATATGATGAATAAAGATATGCGATATACTTTCCAGTATGAAGGGTATCAACCATTTTGAAAATAGGAACTATACCATTTTCTTTACGGGTCTTATAAATCTCGGTTTCAGGTATATTCCATACCTTTGAAATATACTCGTCCGAAAAGCCCATAATTTTAGCATTTTTAAGTGTATTAACATCACCAATGTTGTTTTTAACTGCTTTTTCCATATCAACAATACGTTTGAATGCATCAAGGAAAAGTGGTGTTACTTTAGTAATCTCGTGAAGTTTTTCGATTGAAAAACCTCGACGAAGCAATTCGAATATTGCATATATATTATCATCCTGGAAAGTTCCAAGATATGCAACAATATCATCTTCACTCATATTATCAAATTTAGCAATGTGGAAGTGACATACACCTGTTTCAAGCGAACGAACTGATTTAAGCAAACATTCTTCAAGTGTAGAACCAATGCCCATTACTTCACCGGTTGCCTTCATTTGTGTACCCAAAGTATTAGGTGCATCCGCAAACTTGTCAAATGGGAAACGTGGGAACTTTGCAACAATATAGTCAAGTCGTGGTTCTATTGCAGCGGTACCACCTGCAACAGGGATATCTTCAAGCGCCATACCAAGCGCAATTTTTGCAGTAACACGAGCAATCGGATAACCACTTGCTTTTGAAGCCAACGCCGATGAACGTGATACACGTGGATTAACCTCTATGAGATAATACTCACTGCTGTAAGGATTAAGCGCAAACTGAACATTACAGCCACCCTCAATTTTAAGTTCACGAATAATCTTGATTGCGCTATCGTTGAGCATTTTAAGATCATGATCGTTAAGCGAAAGAATAGGTGCTACAACAGCCGAGTCGCCTGTATGAACACCAACAGGGTCAATATTTTCCATACCGCAAATTGTAATTGCGGTATCATTTGAGTCACGCATAACCTCAAATTCAATTTCTTTATAACCCTTAACGCTCTTCTCAATAAGAACCTGATGCACAGGTGAAAGTTTAAATGCGTTAAGACCAACCTCTACAAGTTCTTCTTCACTGTATGCAAAACCGCCACCTGTACCGCCCAAAGTAAATGCTGGGCGTAATACTACAGGATAACCGATTTTTTTAGCTGCTTCCTTTGCTTCTTCGATACTATATGTGATTTCGGACGGAATAACAGGTTCACCTATTGATTCGCACATTTCTTTAAAGAGTTCACGGTCTTCGGCACGTTCAATACTTTCGCTTGAAGTACCTAAAAGTTCAACACCGCACTCCTTAAGAATACCCTTTTCTTCAAGTTGCATAGCAAGGTTAAGACCTGTCTGACCTCCAATACCGGGAACAATAGCATCAGGACGTTCAAAGCGCAAAATCTTTGCCATATATTCAAGGGTAAGTGGTTCCATGTAAACCTTATCCGCAATTGACGTATCGGTCATAATAGTAGCTGGATTAGAGTTACAGAGTATTACCTCATAACCCTCCTCTTTAAGAGCCAGACACGCCTGTGTACCGGCGTAGTCAAATTCAGCCGCCTGACCGATTACAATAGGACCTGAGCCTATAATCAATACCTTTTTGATATCTGTTCTTTTAGCCATTTTGTTTTTCCTCCTGAATATATATCAAATCGTCTTTATATGCTATTTTACCGCTACTTACCGTTAAATAACACTTACCAAGAAGTTTATAATTTTCAAAAGGCATTGCTTTACCTTTTGATATAAACTCATCGGGATTTACCGTAATTTCTTCATCAAGTCGCCATACAGTATAATCATTGCCGCAAAGCGGGATATTAAAACGCTTACGTGCGTTAAAAGACATCAAATCAATAAGTCTTTCAAGCGTTATAATGTTATTTTTTACAAAGTAGGTATACATCAACTGGAATGCAGTTTCAATACCCACTATACCAAAAGCACTCTTTTCAAGACCTTTGCTTTTTTCTTCAGCACTATGTGGAGCATGGTCGGTAGCTATCATATCTATTGTGCCATCTTTTATGCCCTCTATAAGCGCAAGTTTATCTTCCCTCGAGCGAAGCGGCGGATTCATTTTAAACTTGCCGTCTTCTTGTAAATTACTGTCGTCAAGTATCAGATAGTGAGGCCCTGTTTCACAAGTAACGTCAAGACCATCAGCCTTTGCCTTACGTATAAGCTCAACACTCTCTTTACAAGAAATATGACACACATGATATGAACAACCGGTTTCTCTTACAAGTTCAAGGTCGCGTTTTATAGGTCCCCATTCACTCTCACTGCAAATTCCTTTGTGTCCGTGTTTTTTTGCGTATTCTCCGTCGTGTATATATCCACCGTGTAAAAGTGAATTATCTTCGCAGTGAGCTACTATCATTTTGCCCAAAGATTT
Organism: Acutalibacteraceae bacterium; assembly: GCA_045593245.1. Lineage (GTDB taxonomy): Bacteria > Bacillota > Clostridia > Oscillospirales > Acutalibacteraceae > UBA737. Next base: position 13,370 of record JAZNWJ010000009.1, read on the forward strand.
TGCTTTAAGCATAGCTTGTCGCATAAGTTTACGCGACTGTACACCACGACCATCATCTGAAAAAGCAATACAATCCTTTGCCATACCTTCCATATCAGATAGTTCTTCGCCGCACTGACCTATTGTTATTGAAGCGTAAGGATAAACGTCTATAACCGAATCTTTTTCAATTATAGTTAATTGTTCTTGCAAGTGCTCGACACTGTCAGGTACGGGATTCAAATTTGGCATAGTGCATACTGCTGTATATCCGCCGTGTGCTGCCGCACGCGAACCAGTAAAAATCGTTTCTTTATAAGAAAAACCCGGTTCGCGAAAATGCACATGCACGTCGCAAAAACCGGGAAAAATGAAATAATTATTTTGTTGGTCGGCAAAAAAAGGTGACAAAACCGCCTTGTCAACTGTGGGGACAAAGCTGGTAAGAAATTCAGGCTTATAAATATTATTTTCTATTTTTATATACATTATAAAACCTACCTTTCCATACAAAAAACAGTTGGCACGCAATACCTCAATTTATCTAATGTATTTTACCATATTCAAAATATCTTGTCAATTAAAAAGTATAAAAAAATATATGAATTTTTAATTTTTCAGCACTTATTTTTCATATATTTTGTTAAGGGGGATTTTTATGTTTTTTGAAGCTTTTTTACAAATTTTATCAAACATATATTTTTTAGCATTACACGTTACAAACGCAGGGTCTTTTCCTCCACCGCTTTCTGCAAAACGCGAATCAGAACTTTTGGCTTTAAAAGATGCAGGTGACGAAAGCGCTAAAAATAAACTTATTGAGCATAACCTGCGACTTGTAGCACATGTTGTTAAAAAATATTATACCGACGATGATCAGGACGATTTGATTTCCATTGGAACCATAGGTCTTATAAAAGCCGTAAACACTTTTAAAAGTGATAAAAAAATACGTCTTGCCACCTATGCCGCACGATGTATTGAAAACGAGATTTTAATGCATTTCAGAAACAACAAAAAGTATGCGCAAGACGTTTATATAAGCGACCCAATAGATACCGATAAAAACGGTAATACTCTTACACTAATAGATATTATTGCCGATGAAGGCAATATTGAAGATGAAATTGATACAAAAATAAAAGTCGAAAAACTACGTCAGATTTTAGGCACAACACTTGATAAACGAGAGTTAGAAATTATTAAAATGCGTTATGGTATAGGCGGTAAAAAGGAGCTTACCCAACGCGAGATAGCAAAAAAACTTAAAATATCCCGCAGTTACGTATCACGAATAGAAACCGCTGCACTTGAAAAATTGAGAAAAAAGTTTTAAACAATAAATATCCACCCGCATAGCGGGTGGTATTTCATTTTCGGGCATAGTCCTAACCGATACTGGCGGTGCACAAGTGCGTTTTTGGGGTTGGCCTGTCAGCCATGCAACGATTACTAGTTACCAGTAAACTGGTCAATTAAGTCCTTGGCTCCCTCTGACGAGGGAGCTGTTGAGCGTTAGCGAAACTGAGGGAGAGAAACATTTAGTTTTATATATTATTTTTGTTT
>JAZNWJ010000010.1:0-2031 GCA_045593245.1 Acutalibacteraceae bacterium
CTTATTATCTTGTCGTTGTTTAATTTTCAAGGTTCGTTTAGCGCCCTTTCAGGCACTCTAAGCACACCTCTTCCGAAGGTGCCCGATTATATTACCACAACCAAACCCGTTTGTCAACACTTTTTTTCAAAAATTTTTAAAAATTTTTTTAAACTTTTTTGTTCCGTTTTTTGGGGCACAAGATATGGTGATTACACACATATATAATACACAATTTTAGACAAAAAACACAAGGCAGAAGTGAGTCTCTGCCTTGTATTTATATCACTTACCGCAACCTTTATCAAAGTTTGGATTGCAAGCGTAGAAGTTTTTAGAGTTTAATCTGTCCGTTGTTAACCCTAACGCTTCGCCGAAACGTTGGTAATGCACTATCTCGCGCTGGCGCAGGAATTTGAGCGGGTCAAGCACATCGGGGTCGTCGATAAGTCGGATAAGATTATCATACGTTACCCTTGCCTTTTGCTCGGCGCCCATATCTTCATGAAGGTCTGCGATTATATCACCCTTTGACTGAATATACTCAGCGCGCCAAGGAAGTCCCGATGCCGCAATGGGATAAACGCTGGCAGTATGGTCTACAAAGTAGGTGTCAAAGCCTGCAGCCTTTATCTGCTCGGGTGTGAGGTTTCTTGTCAACTGATAAACCATAGCGCAAATCATTTCCATATGAGCGAGTTCCTCGGTACCTATATCGGTAAGGATCCCCTTCACCTCGTTGTAAGGCATACCATAGCGTTGGGTAAGGTATCTCATAGATGCACCAAGTTCACCATCGGGTCCACCATACTGACTTATAATTATTTTTGCAAGTTTTGGATTTGGATTTTTGATATTAACGGGGTATTGTAATTTCTTTTCATATTTCCACATACGTTATACCTGCCTTTCCCATGGCCACGGAGAATCTACCCATTCCCAGCAATTATCGGCCGGTACGTCGTTGCTGGTTACAATATATTTGCCAAAGCGGGCTTCGTACTTTGCGACCTCGTCTTGCCTACGACGGCGGTATTCGCGCAGCATATGCAATGCTTTGGGGTCACGAGGATGGGTGTCGAGAAAGAGTTCTGTTTCGTGTATAGCAAAATCGTAAGCGTGAATTCGCTTTTTAATCATCATTTTTTCGTTCATCGCCATACGCCTCCTGCACTTAATGGTTTATTAAGACAAGGATATATAGTTCCGCACGTGAATCCCGTATCAACATCGTATACGGAATTGATTTTTTGCGAATTTACAAACGCCATAGCAAGAACGCCATTTTCCGTTGCCATATCACGTGGCATACGGTAGTTGGTATCTGTATAGTTCATAGCATTTTCTCCTTTTTATAATTTACGTCCTCTTTACAGTTTATTAAGGAGTAAGAGAAAAGGTGAAAAACCTCCCTTTATAATAAGGGAGGTTTTAAAAATTTATCAACAAGTATTGTTAAAAATTTTTATTCATTTTCTTGAGCTTTAATTGCCTTTTTATTAGAAACAAATGTCAACAAGCAGTCGACAAGTTTATTATATAGCTTGATAATGGGATTGATTATCAATAAATCTAAAAGTGTACACAAAACTGTGCAAATGATAAATATTAATATCACCTTTACGCCAAGCATGTACATTCTGTTTTCAGCAGTCAAAGACATAACACCATGCTTGGTCATCATATTAAAGACTAACATATGTAATAAATATATTGAAAAAGTGCGTTTACTTAAAAACAAAACCGGTTTTTCAAAAATACGTGGCAACCTAAGCGTTGAAAAAAACACAAAATGGAACAAAACGCCAATAATTGTACACAAGCTCAGATTGCAGAGGGTTGCGGCGAAAGGTGGTTTTGTGAGCATATAAGCCATGAAAGGAATATTTAAAACGCCCAACACCACCACAACAATCTTTACCTTCTTGCTAAAACTCTTTTCGTTCTTTTTAATAAAACATCCAAACAAATAAAAGAAAACAAACGTTCCATCAAAAGGAAATTTATCCACTTTTAATGCTGGAATTTCGTAACTAATCATTATTGGGAACA
>JAZNWJ010000011.1:0-23622 GCA_045593245.1 Acutalibacteraceae bacterium
CGATTTTCATAATTGACCTCCTATGTTTTAACGCTTGTGGTTGGCAGACCTCTTGCATTATACCATAGGAGCCTCTTTTTTTACTCATCGGCAAAAGCCTTTTTGGAACCACACGCTTAGCGTGTGGTTTTCTTTATACAATAACATAAAGGCTCCCCTTTCATCATCAAGGGGAGCCTTTATATTATCATCCTTTAAATACTATAACACCCGTACCGTGACCAATGGGTTTTCCGCTTTTTATGCGCTCTATATATGCGCGGCGGAGTGTTGTATCATTTGGTAATTTATCGGGGTTGCCATCATAAAGGCAATCAAATAATCGCCATACCTCGCTATAGTTTTGATATTCCCCCGTTTGCACAATGGTAAAATTGTCATAAAAGCGTGCCAGATTTGAACCGTCCTTTAACACTTCCCTGTGCCAAGGATAAAGCAACCAGCTATTGCAAATGAAGATAACGTTATCATCAAATTCATCTTTAAAAAACTCTTTTGCCTGCTTGTACGAGTCCGACACTAAAGAATGGTCAAGCTTTGTACCGGTACGCGGTATGTGCACACTTAAAACCTTTGTACCTTTAGGTATATGTACGCCGTCAACAGTACAGTCAAACCATGTATGATTAAGTTCAAACTGCAAGCGACCAAGAGCAAAAATTTTCATTTCCAGAAAACCTTTATACCACCACGCTACAAATGTACCGCATTTGCCGTGTACCAATCGACACTCTTCTAACTTATATCTCAAATCAGACATTGTTTCATAAAATATTTTATCATCAATGCCCTTTTGGATATATCTCTTATGTAGTTCGGGCGCCAAACAAATAAGCAACAACATATATGCTGTATATTCGCAAACATTATGTGTTAAAGCAAGATTTTTTATATCTTCAAGCGTTTTTGAAAAATCAAAATCCGCCCTTTTGTAACCTTTTACAATTTCCTGAAATTCAGATGAATTCAAAAAAACGTCAAGTGCAGACAACAATTCTTGCTGTGCGCCAACAGGAAAATCTAATTTTTGCATCAGTTGTTTTGCGTTTTCTTTAATCATAATAAAAATCCTTTAAATTACAGTTACGTTTTTAAAATCTATATCTAAATCAAGCTGGTCAACCTTAAGACTTATCGGTAATCCGGACGGTGAAAAGGTAAATTCGTATTTATAACCGTTTGCCTGTGAACTTATTTCACAGTTTTCCTCGTCACATATTGCAGTGTCTTGTGAAGCTCTGATATCATTAAAAACCTCGTACAAAACCTGCGCTATCGCGCCTTGCGGTAACGAACCTACGTCTGGAGTGTACGTCACACCCTTAAATTCGGCCGTTATGCCGTTTGGGGTAATGTTTAGGGATAAGTCCTTTATTTCCTGTGGCTCGGTCACAACCAAATTTATAGCGTCCTGAGTAACGCTTACGTCCGCTGTAAATTCATTATCGCCATAATCAATTTCGGCGGTAAACGAAATGTTATCAAGCACGGGTGTCACGTTGTTCTTATGAGCGCAACCACAAAGCATTACTAATACAATTGATAGAGCAAAAAGTTTCCTAAACACAAAATCACCTAATCTGAAATTGTTTTTAGCCCCTCAATAATATCGCTTGGCAGTATTGCGCGGGTTGGCATAATCCCAGCCAATTTGTCGGCGACAGCGCCGTGCAACCATACGGAATTAAGTATTGCTGTAAGCGGGTCGTAACCTTGAGCCAGTCGCGATACAATCATACCTGACAGTACGTCGCCGCTACCACCCGTAGCAAGACCGTCGTTACCCGTAGTGTTAAAGAAAATTCTACCGTTTGGCGTAGCAACAATTGTATTTGTACCCTTAAGCACCAGATAACAACCGTTTTCTATAGAGAACTTTTTAGCAAATTTTATGCGATTAGATTCTATTGCATCGGTTGTCGTATCACAAATGCGCGCCATCTCGGCAGGATGCGGTGTAAGTATTACAGGGGCATTTATCTTTCTTATTATATCTATGCCGCCTTGCAATGCATTTATACCATCAGCATCAATAACTGTTGGAATCTGTGTTTTTTCAAGTGTTCTTAAAACAAGTTTTTTTGCCTCGTCACTTCTACCCAAACCGCAGCCAATAAGTAAAGCATTGCTGTTTGAAAGTGAAGACAAAATTGTTCTGTCATATACCATAGGTGAACCGCCGACATCGGTGCCAACAGGTATTGTTACCGCTTCAGGTACGCTGGTGGTAAATGGCTGATAATTTTTATCACACACAAGCGCTTTTACAATACCAACGCCACTGCGAAGCGCTGCACGCGCAGCTAAAATCTCTGCACCACACATACCGTAACTGCCACAAAAGAGTAACGCTGTACCAAACGTACCCTTGTGTGAAATCTTTGGTCTATTTACTTTTTCGGGTATATCTATTGTAAGATAAGCATAATCTTCAAGAGGAAGCCCTATATCAAGAACAACCGTTTCACCGCAAAACTTGCTTGTCTGCGGTAATAACTGACAAGGCTTGTATGCGCTGAACGTGAGGGTTAAATCCGCATTAAAAGCGCACTGAACCTCTCCACCGTCACAAAAGACACCGCTTGGTACGTCAATGGCGATTTTAGTGCAGTTGTATTTATTGATTTTATTTATCAGCTTTGCAATGTTTTCAGACAAAAAACGGTTTAGACCTATACCAAAGAGTGCGTCTATAACTATATCAAAGTCTTCGGTAAAGTCGTTAAGTATTTTAATATCGCTGACATATTCTTTAAAGACAAGAGCCGTATCGGTAGACGGAAAACCAATCGGAGTAAGCAAGCAAACATCTGCACCGCGATTTTTTAAATTACCCGCAATTACAAGACCGTCGCCACCGTTGTTGCCGCTACCGCAAAGCACACAAACCTTTTTGCCGATTATTTGATAACGTTTTAATATTTCTTTGGTTGCAGTATCCCCTGCAATTTTCATAAGCTCTGCATAAGAAAAAATGCCGTCGCTTACGGCATTGTCTTCTGCGGTTTTAATCTGATTTGACAATAAAACCTTCATAAAATCACCTATTTTAAGTTTTCACATATATGACGCGGTAAAAAGTTTTTCATACCGGAAATCATTTTTTCATTTGGCGCAAAAACAAATGCCTGTTTTGGCTTGCCTTCTGACTTATATGTTAAAACGTAAGCATTTTCGTCATTCTTGTTACATACAAAAATGCAATTCTTTTCAATGTCGGGATGTAAGATACCTGTGTATTTTTCAATACTTAAAACTGCCGAAAGATCAAAACTTACAACGCGCTTTCTTGAACTTTTTGCAATGATTTTATCAATATCCATAGTAGAATTGGTGATAATATATTCATATTCCACACCCAACATAGAATATAATTTGTATGCGCCCCAAAAAATCAGTGCGTCCAGTGCAATAAAAATTGATCTAAAAAACAGGTATGACGCAGCCATAAGAATTATTGCAATAAGCGAAATAAGAAAATATGCTGCCCAGGTTTTACCCGTTTTTTTAATTGCGACAATTTGTTCTACAAAAGTATCCATTATTACGCCTCCAATACGATACTTGCATTATAAATTATTTTAGTATATAATTATAAAAAATGCAAGTATTGGTTTTTAAACAATATATGAATTAAGGTGAAAAAGTGAAAATCAAACAAGGCTTTAATATAAAAAACCAAGATGGTGAAACTATAATCGTGTGTGATAAAAATATTCACCGTGACTTTAACAGTATTATTGAGCTTTCCGATACGTCTGTATATTTATGGGAGTTGTTAAAAAGCGGAAACGCTACCAAAGAACAAATGCTTAACGGTTTACTGCAAAAATTTGATATATCAACGGTACTTGCTCTCAGTAACATTGATGTATTTATAAAAACACTTAAGGAAAATGGAATTTTAGAGGAATGAAACAAAAAATATCTACTTTAAAATGGCTTCACACCCACACAAAGCCATTTGTACCACAAATAGTTTTAATATCAGTTTTAAATATTATTGCAGCTCTGGCTTATATTTTTTTAGCAAAGCTTTCACAGCAGATAATTGATACCGCGGCTGATAATTTCACACATACGTTTATGATTTCAAGTATACTGCTTTTTGCATTGATAATTCTGTATATAGCAATAGAGTCAGCTGTGAATATTGTACTGACAGTTATGTCTACAAAGATGAGTACACGTCTTAAAAACCATATGTTTACCTGCCTTATGCAAAAAAAATATGTCAACATATCGCAGTATCATTCGGGAGATCTTCTTAATCGTTTTTCTTCTGACGTAGACATAGTAGTAAGCGGCAGCATAACACTTATACCGTCGGTAATTTCAATGCTTACAAAAATTATCGCGGGTGTTACAGCGCTTTGTATCCAGAATTATTACTTTGCATTTGCAGTTTTAGTTATCGGTTTTGCATTACCACTTTGCGGCAGACTTCTCAGCCGTAAATACAAGCACTTACATAAGCAGGTTCAGGAAACCGAAGGCGAAACACGCTCCTTCTTACAAGAAAGTTTTACAAATATTGTTGTTGTAAAAACTTTTGGCGGTGAAAAACCTTTTTTACTCAAACTTAATGAATTTCTTAAAGCTAACCGAACACTACGAATTAAAAAAGGTGTTTTCTCGGTTGTAATTTCTACTTTACTCTTTTTGTTTTTCAGTTTTGGTTATTATGGCATTCTTGTATGGGGAGCCTCACAAATTGCTGCGGGTGCTATGACACTCGGTACACTGGTTTACTTTTTGCAACTGATTTCCGTACTTCGTGCACCGCTTCATAATATATCGGGTGTTATACCGAAGTACTATTCCTGTATTGCATCTGCTGAGCGACTAATGGAGCTTGAAGAGTTGGAAAACGAACCAACAAGTACAGATAATAGCATTATAGATTTTGATAAAATCGTTGCTAAAAACCTTACGTTTGCATATACAAATGAAATCGTTTTACGAGATAATAACTTTACCATCAACCGTGGTACAATAACTGCAATTACGGGACGTTCGGGTAGTGGTAAAAGTACTTTGTTCAAACTATTACTCGGTCTTTTCCCTGCTACTGCGGGTAATTTAACCTTTGACGATTCAAAAGTTATTAACGAAACCACACGCTTTATGTTTTCATACGTGCCGCAAGGCAATATGATAATCTCGGGAACAATCCGCGACAACATATCCTTATGCGACCCGAATGTACGCGAAGATGATATTATAAAAGCTTCAAAAACTGCTGCAATTTATGATTTCATCTCTTCCCTGCCTGACGGATTTGATACAGTGGTTTCAGAAAGAGGACAAGGCCTTTCGGAAGGACAGGTGCAGCGTATTGCTATTGCTCGTGCGTTGTTGTTTGACGCGCCTATAATTTTACTTGATGAAGCAACCTCGGCGCTTGATGAGGCAACCGAAACGCAATTACTTAGCAACCTCAAATCCCTTACTGATAAAACAATAGTTTTTATCACACACCGAAATACTTCACTTGATGTTTGCGATAAGATACTTCATCTGTCAAACGGAACATTCAGCGAAAAATAAAACATATAAAATTTAAACCCCGAACAATATGTTCGGGGTTTTGTTTTACATAAGCCAAAAGATAATAGTTATAATCAAGTAAATCACAACCAAAAAACCAACAGCAATAAGTGTGGGCTTTAACATCATTTTGGTCGCCTGCCAATAGGTGCGCCAAATTTCTTTAAAGCTTGATGTTGTTCCGCGCTTTGTCCAAGAAGCGCGCGGTGGTAATCCTGACATATCGGCAATTGTTCTGCCGTCGTCAATATATGTTATCTTTTCCTTTTTATTGTTTTTTCCACTCATAAGGCTTATTCCTGATTAAGTAAATGGCACGCCGCGCAATGACCGTTACCAAAATCACGGTATTCGGGAACAATTTCGCTACAAATATCCATTGCTTTTGGACAACGAGTATGGAAACGACAGCCCTTAGGTGGATTTGCAGGGGACGGTATATCACCCTTAAGTATTATTCGATTCATCTTAACGTCAGGATCAGGCTGTGGAATTGCCGAGAAAAGCGCCTGAGTATATGGATGCAACGGATTTGCAAAAATATCCTCTTTAGTGCCAAACTCTACCATAGAGCCTAAATACATAACGCCGATTTTATCAGAGATAAACTTTACAACCGATAAATCGTGAGATATGAAAAGATAAGTAAGATTCATATCCTGCTGCAACTTTTTAAGCAGGTTGATAATCTGCGCCTGAATAGACACATCAAGTGCCGAAACAGGCTCGTCGCAAATAACAAGTTTAGGATTAACAGATAGCGCACGCGCAATACAAATACGCTGTCTCTGACCACCCGAAAACTCGTGTGGATATCTTTCGTAATAATAGTCACGCAAGCCACATTTATCCATCAAATCAAGAACGTAATCCTTGATTTCATTCTTGGGGACAATGTTGTGCACCTCGACAGGTTCAGAAAGAATACCACCTACTGTGCTACGCGGTGGTAAAGATGAATACGGATCCTGAAAAATAATCTGCATCTTTTTGCGTATTTCGCGCATTTCAGAAGATTTCAGGTTTGTAATATCTTTGCCTTCGAAAATAATCTGTCCGCCGCTTGACTCGTGAAGTTTAAGTATAGTACGACCCAAAGTTGTTTTACCGCAACCCGATTCGCCAACAATACCGAGCGTTTCACCGGGCATAAGCTTAAATGAAACATCATCAACAGCAATAAGTTCCTGCTTTACCTTTCCGGTAATTGTCTTTTTTATAGGAAAGCATTTACGAAGATTGCGAACCTCTAAAATAGCATTCGGGTCAAATTGTTGTGTTATTTTTTCTTCCATACTATTTTTGCTCCTCGTCATACAGGTGACACGCAACAAAATGTGTAGGGCTTACCTGAAGCATATGCGGGTATTCGCCCGAACATTTTGCGGTACACTTGTTGCATCTTTCCTTAAAATAACAGTGCTTTGGCATATTTATTGGGTTAGGTACGTTACCCGGAATATTATACAAAGTATCACTATCCGAATTTAACGTCGGTTTCGATTTCTGAAGACCAATGGTATACGGATGCATAGGATTGTGGAAAATTTCTTCCACTGTTCCCTTTTCTATTACCTTACCCGCATACATAACTACAACGTAGTCAGCCATTTCAGCAATAATGCCAAGGTCGTGTGTAATAAGCATAATCGAACCATCGATTTTATCCTTAAGATCACGTAACAAATCAAGTATCTGTGCCTGAATTGTAACGTCGAGCGCCGTTGTTGGTTCATCAGCAATAATCAGTCTTGGGTCACTTGCAAGCGCCATTGATATCATAACACGTTGACGCATACCACCCGATAATTCGTGTGGAAAAGAATTATACACACGCTCGGGCATTGCAATACCAACAAGATTCAACATCTCGATTGATTTATTTTTTGCATCTTCCTTGGTAGCGTCGGGGTTATGAATAAACGTAACCTCATCAAGCTGCTGACCAATGGTAAATACAGGATTGAGCGAAGTCATAGGCTCCTGAAAAATCATTGAAATCTGATTTCCACGGATTTTATGAATATCGGCAATCGGCATCTTAGCAATGTCAAAAACCTTTTCCTCGCCGTTTTTATCCTTAGACTTAAATCTTATCTCACCCGAATAAATCTGACCTGTAGGACCTTGTAAAAGGCGCATAACAGACATACTTGTAACCGACTTGCCGCAACCCGACTCGCCAACAACACCAACAGTAGCATTTTGGGGTACGTCAAACGATACGCCGTTTACAGCCTTAACTACACCCTGCTCGGTGAAAAAGTAGGTATTGAGATCATCAATTTCAAGTATATTATCATCATTTTTCATCTGAGTCAGATATTCAGACTCATCAGCCTTGCGGTATTTTTCAGCCTCAAGGCGCTTCATAACCTTTTTATTCTCTTTGGTTATAGCACGAATTTCTTTACCTGAAAGGTAGTTTTTATTTGACTTTGCCATTTATAAACTACCTCCTTGCTTTCGGGTCAAGCGCATCGCGCAAGCCGTCGCCTATAAAATTGAAGCCTAAAACAGCTATAACAATACATATACCCGCAGGTACCCACACATTCAGATGATTTTGCAGTATATCCTGATTGGTAGAAATAATGTTTATCATTGTTCCCCAAGCAGCATACGGTGCTTTTACACCAAGATTAAGGTATGAAAGCGTTGCTTCGTAAAGAATCATACTACCAAGACTCAACGTCATCTGAACAATCAATTGCGGCATAACGTTTGGTACTAAGTGCTTGAATATCTTACGTGAGGTTGAATAACCCATCGCCTCGGCAGCCACCATATATTCCTGCTCACGAAGTGAGAGAATCTGTCCGCGGACAAGACGTGCGGTACCGGGCCATGAAATAAAGGTAAGATATATCATCAACAGGTAGATACGGTATTTGGCATCTATATCAGAAGCATCAAGGATTGTACTGATTATCAGCAAAATCGGAATACCCGGCAAGCATATCAGCACGTCACAAAGACGCATGATAATATTATCTATCACGCCACCAAAATAACCGGAAATACCGCCTAAAATAACGCCGAGAATTGTAATAAGGAACACCGCAATAAAGCTAACAATAAGTGATATTCTGCCGCCATACATAAGACGTACAAAAATATCGTAACCTTCATTATCTGTACCCAATATATGTTCTTTTGAAGGCGGTGCCAGGAAATTATCTTTAAGCGATTTTTCGGTAGTCTGACGAATGGTATATTCCTCGCCGTTTACCGTATATGTAGTTTCAGAAATTGAATATTCGGTTTTACCGCTTTCATCAAGTTCTATCTCACCCCATTCGGTATAAACCAGAGGACCGACAAAACTGAACAAAAAGAGACTTACAACCATAATAAGACCGATTATGCTAAGCTTTGAACGAAAAAATCTGCGTACAACCATTCTGGTCGGCGACATAAGTCTTACGTTTTTTTCGTGAGGTACTTCTTCGGTCTCGGTTGCGTCTTCAATTACTTCATTTTTAGTAATTTCTTCCATAAAAGTACCTCCCTTACTCTAATTTAACACGTGGGTCAACAATACCGTACATAAGGTCTGCCAACAACACACCTAACACACTAAGGAGTGCCAGGAACATATTGTAACCCATTATAAATGGAATATCACCGCGATTCATGGCATCAAGAGCGATATTACCGATACCCGGTAGGTCAAATACCTGCTCGGTAATAATTGCACCCGAAAACAACGATGGCAAAAGACCAGCAAGCGATGTAACAAGCGGAATAAGTGTATTGCGGAAAGCGTGCTTGTTAATGACAACCTTTTCACTTAATCCCTTTGCGCGTGCGGTACGTATATAGTCGGAATTCATAACCTCCAACATATTGGTACGTGTCATTCTCATACGGGCACCAATGCTGAGTATTACGATGGTAAGAATCGGGATAAACATATGCTTTACATAGTCAAACAACAATTCTATTCCCGTATAAGATGCGGTTGCATCAACAAGACCTGATGCCGGGAACCAACCAAGTTTCAGTGCAAAAAGGTCTTTAAGCATCTGACCAAAGAAGAATGACGGCAAAGAGATACCAATCATTACAAGAACAGTTACAAGATAGTCACGTAAGCTGTACTGATGTGTAGCGGCTGTAATACCTAAAGGTATTGCAATTAAAAATTCAAATACTGTTGCAATAAGAGCTATTGCAAACGAAATGCCCATATGCTCAAAAATAACATCAGCAACGGGTATACCATACACAAAGCTTGTGCCAAGGTCAAATTTCACCAAAGCACCGAGCCAACTGAAATAACCTTTTAATATACCCATAAAACTGTTGTCACCAAGACCATACATTTCGTACATTGCGCTAACCGTTTCTTCGCTTACAGTAGCGCCACCCTGATTGATGGCGTTGATTTTATCCTGAATAAAATCAACAGGCATCAATCGGATTAAAAAGTAAATAATCATTGAAACACCCAGAAGTATAAAAAAGGATGCTATCAATCTTTTAATTATATATTTTAAACTAGCCATTAGTTCACCGACTCTTATTTAGCAAATTCAACTTCCCAGATTCTGTCAAGTGGTGATGAATACGGATTCATCTCAGACTCTGCGGGGAGGCTTTCAGTGCTAATTACTTTTGAGTTATATGCATAAAGCACACTTCTCTGATATACAGGAAGTTCGATTGCAAGATCAAGGATTTGCTCCATTGCGTCTTTATAAAGGTCAGAACGCTCTTCCTGATCATTGGTTTCACGCGCCTCGTCAATAAGCTCGCTGAGTTCATCAAGAATATCTAATTCTTCTGCAGTACCGCTTGTCTTAAGGTAGTTATAACCCCAAGCGAGTGTGCTTGTAGCGGTAGAGTCTTTGTGATATACCTGATAAAGGTCAGGGTCAAGTGCAGATGACCATGCTGCTGCCCAAACTTCAAGCGAACCGGTGTTAATTTTGGTAAGAGCCTGTGTATCGCAAACAACCTCAACTTCCCAACCTAAATCGTTAAGAAGCGCTGCAGCATCACGGAATACCTTGTATGTCGGGTGATCCTGAAGACTTGAACCTGCAATTGTAAACTTAACCTTAAGGTCACTGTCTCCGGCACTTACACCTGCAGCCTGCATATATTTTTCAACGTTAGCAATTGCAATATCTTCGCTCCAGCTACCAAGTGGCGGATAGTCAAAACCATTGTCTTCAGCATCGTTACCCTTAGGATATGCCCAGCTAACCTTAGACATCGGCCAGAAAATCTGCTCGGCAGTACCTGCACGATAATAGTCAAGAGCAAGTGAAGTGTTCATAGCACACATAATTGCCTTGCGCAAATTTATATCAGTAACCTTAGCAGAGTTAATACCAATATAACCGTAACCCAACTGGTCGGTTGTGAGTGTTACCATACCCTTTTTGGCAAGTGCTTCAAGCTTTTCGTAGTTGTCGGTTGTAAGCTGTGGTGAAATGTAGTGTACGTTACCCTCTTGTAAAGCTGCAATAGCATTTTGTGAACTTACAACCTGATAGCGTATTTTTTCAATCTTGGCATTTGCAATGCCCTCGCCTACGGTATCAAAATATTCGTTTGCTTTAAAGTAAACAACGTTGTTTGTGTAGAACTCACTTTCGGATGGGTTATCCTTGTTTTTGGTGTTGGTTGCTTTATATGAACCTGCACCCATAGGAAGCTTGATGTTTGTAGGCGACTGAATAACGTCGGTCATAAACTCAAAGCTTGCAAATTCAACACCAAACTGATTGTTTTCGATATCAACACCAACCTTGCTGTCTTTACCGTAATAATGCTGTGGAGCAATAGTGATTGCAAAGTTCCAGATAGCTTTAGGGTCGATACCATCAATTGTAACTGAAAGCACGTCATATTCGTCTGCATTCTTAACGGTACCATCATCGTTATGTGAAGAAGCAATTGTATATTCTGTGCCGTTTACGGTGATTTTCTCACCAGCCATATCTGTGTGACCAAGAGATACAATACCGGAAATGTTTTCTACAGCCAATGTACCGTCATCATCAACGTTTTCGTGAAGAATAACTTCCTTTGCTTTAGCTGCAAATTCAGTGTTAAGGGTATTTGCTGTGCCCCAATACTGTAAGATTATATCCAATTCTCTTGCAATCTTATCGTTAAAGATGTAATCAATTGCATCATCTTTAGATTTTATGGAATCAGGATATGCAGGTGTTAACTTTTTAATTTTGGTGCGATCAATTTTACCGTCTTCACCCTCTTCATATTCAACCTCTACGTAACCTTCTGTGTACATAAAGCAGAAAATTTCGTCTTTGAATTCTTCATAAGACTTATAAGGCTCGTCAACGTATGATTCCTGAGCACCAAGATAGTCATCCTGGAGTTCTTCTTTAAAGAGTTTTAAAGCATACTCATAGTCTTCCAACAAATTCTTGTTGGTAACTTCATCTGCATTATTTGAAATTGCAGACTGATAACCGCTGCTTACTGTGTAAGAAGTGATAGCTTTTTTCATTGCGTCGTAAGCAACTTCGTTTGTAGAAGAACCTTCCTTTTCAGAATTGAAAAGGTTGATAAGCTCGTTAATACGAGCTGCTGCGCGTGATGAAGCCTGTGAAGATATTAAATCGTCACTATCATCGGAAGCAGAACCAACAGTCTGAGTACGATACTCCGAAAGACCTAAAATGTCGGTCGAATAAAGTGTGTTAGAGCCTGTGTAAACAGGGTCAAGATAAACGTAGTAGTTGAAAAGTACGTCTTCCATGGTAAGTGGATGACCATCGGAGAATTTTATGCCGTTTTTAAGTACGAAATTGTATGTAACGGTATCATCATCGTTTTCAACAATTTCATAGTCCTTAGCAACAACTGCTTCGTCTTCACCGTATGCAACCTGTACTTCACCATCAACATACTTAGAACCAAGCATACCAATCTGTGTCATTGCAACGATTGTACCGTCAGGTGCAGATGTGTAGAAAAACGGGTTAAAAAGCCCGTCAAGCTGCTCTGTCATAATAACAAAGGCATCTGTGCTGCCTGCACCACAACCTGTGAGTGAAGACAACATACCTACGCACATTACAACACAAAGCAAAAGTGAAATAATACGTTTTTTCATAAGTGTCGCGCTCCTTTTAACTTATATAAAATTTTATTTTTCAAAATCAACAGTTACCGTATTACCGCTGGTATTGATTTTAACAGTTTCGGGTTTATCACCAACAGCTTTACAGTCAATTTGGGCAGTTGAAACTTTTGAATAATCACCCATACCGCAAACAAGACCTATTGAATAATCGCTTACTGCAAAATAACATGATGAGTCTATCTGCAAATGACTATTCAGAATATTAACGTTTGAAATTACAGCCTTATCTGAAAGCGTACCTGCAAAAAGACCATAATTTGTACCGACTTTTCGGGTACCGGCTTTGATTGTAAAGGTAACATTTTCAAAGTTTAAATCCGAAATATTTGCAGTATCAGCAAGATGACCAAAAAGTCCGGCATTTACCTTTGAGTTGTTACTTTGCGTAAATTCAACGTTTTTAATCGTATGACCATTTCCTTTGATAACACCGCCAAAGTTGCCGTACATAAAGGTTGTTGGCCATATTTTACCCTCAAAATCAAGGTCAGCAAAAAGCTCATAGTTGCCGGTAAGACTTGCGCTTTCAACAAACTGCTCAACGTTATAAATGCGATACCATTCGCCTTCGGTCCAATCAACGTAAAGTTTTAAAACAGAATCCTTAGCTGTAGCATTTTTTATATCTACAGTACCGGGATGCACAAGCTTGTCACCTGTAAGTTCATTCTGACCATCAGCATCAAAATACGCCTTGTTATACGTATAACCCTCCCTCTCGGGAAAATCAAACATTTCTACAGCCCCGGTTTCCTCATTCCATTCGGGTACCGAAAGTTCTTTTTCAGCAGTCGGGTCAAACTGCAAAGTATCAATAAGTTCACCTGAATTCAGTGAATAGAACTCAATTTCAAACAGCGGTACCCATGCAGCATAAAGAGTCATTACAGGTTCTTCTGCTGAATACTCTTTATTATTATCAATTTTTAAAACGTCATTTTCAAAATCCCATTTTCCGGAATACGTATAGGATTTATTTCCGTCTTCATCAGACGTTTCAACACGCTCTTTGTACCATCCGACAAGGAAGTGACCGTTTTTAGTAGCGGTAAAAGCGTCGTTATCGCGTCTTGAATCATCCGGCGCAATCAATGCCACCTCTGATTTGCCACTGGCATTGAAGGAGTCAACAATTACAGAAGTATTTGTTGTAAAGGTACCTCCGTTAGCGTCATATCTGACGCTAACGGTATAACCTTCACTGTTATTTGTTTCATAAGGAGTAGTATTTTTGCCACAACCTGAAAGCAATAACATCAAGCATAATGCAAGCAAACTTAAATTTATAAATTTAATCTTCGGCTTCATCCTCTTGTGCCTCCTCCTTTATTTCAGGTTGTTTTTTTGACTTTGCATTTTTTATTGCATCTTTAATTTTGTTAATTACAAATTTTGTAAACTCTACAACTTTAGTCCATACAAGTTTTGCAATTACAACAACTTTTTTGGCAATAATTTTTGCCCATTTAACTACAAACGGTTTTGCAGCATTATAAGCCTTTATTACCCATGCTTTACAGATATTGAAGATTTTAACGGCAAAAGTCGCAATCCAAACAGCCGCTGTTTTTATAGCTGATGCAATTTTAGCAAAAACAGGTTTAAGAGCCTTACCTATTTTTTCAAAAACGGGTTTGCAGAAGACTACAACCTTTTCAATTACAGGTTTGCAGAAAGCTGAAACCTTCTCCCATACAGGTTTTACTACCTTTGCAACCTTTTGAATTATAGGTTTACTGAAAGCAACAATTTTATCTGTTAAAGGTTTTATAAATTTGCCGATTGGTTCTTTGAATTTCTTTATAATCAGTATTACTGCGGTTACAACTGCGGCAATTATTGTAAGTAAAATAATCCAGATACCTGCATTTGACTTCTTTTCATTATCTGCAGGAGCGTCGTCTTTATTCTGAGCATCAGGATCAAGTGCTTTAATACGCTGCTCTGCGGAAACAAGGTCAGCATAGTTTGTTACAAGTGCTTGTTGTTCAAGTGTAGCAATCTTGCTGTAAGCCGATCTTGCAGCATCAACCAAGGTCTTATCATCATAGGTAACTCTCTTTGGAATTGCCTTGATTGCGTTTATCGCATCAACCGCTACTTCGTTAGGCGCTGCAGGACCATCAATAGTTAAATCAAAATACTGGTTACAAATAAATGAATCATAACCAACACCGTTCACAGGACGTACCATAGTAAGTTTGTTTTCAACCTTACCTACGTAGTCAACAAACGTAGCTCCGTAGAACACGTTGGAATACATCTCACCCGTTGCATTCCACATAAAGAACGGAATAATACCAAGACCGTTTATCTGTACCTCGTTGCCATCGTAATCGGTATAGGTACCAAAATCACCAGTACCGGGAATATTTTCAAAACTACCATAATAAGCAGGGTCAAATTCTTCTTCAAAGTTTGGAACGTTGTAACTACCAAACATCACCATCTGAAGAGCATTGCAATCGAAGAAAGCCTTGTGACCGATTGCTGTTGTGGTAAACGGTAATTTAACACGCACCGCATCGCTACCTGCAAAGGCATAAGCAGTAATACGAACCGTATCGTCGGCAACAATAACATCATCGTTGTTTATACCGGCGTAGGTAATAAGTTCCATACCCTTCTCGTTCATACAGTAAAGCGAACCGTCAATAACAAATACAGTATCGCTGATTTCATAAGTGTATGTTTTAACTTCGCTTTCCTTGCCATTAACCTTTTCTGTTTTGGTGGTATAGAACGGCTCTACTTTACACAATGCAAATGGATTATCAGCAATTTTTTCTATATCTTCACCAAAGGTTACTGTAAACGGAGTGAGTGTTTCTTTGATAAATACGTTCCTACCAATATTTACAGCGGCTGTAAGGTCAGCAGAAGTAATCGCTGTATATGCAAATGCATAATCACCAATGTTTTCCACACACTTAAGATTTTCAACCGTAATAAGCGGATCACAGTAAGAGAAAGCACCCTCACCTATTTCTGCAGTCTTTTCACCAAGTTTTACAGTATTTAACAATCTGTTTGAAACGAAGGCATATTTATCAACCTTTTCTGCGGCAGAAACGTCAACTGTTTCAAGACCACATTCCATAAATGCGTATTCGCCAATGGTTTCTACTTTGGTAAGATTTATGTTTTTAAGAGCGTCACAACCCGCAAACGTATACTGCTTAATTTCTGTGATATCATCACTCAATTTTACGTTTACAAGATTTCGGCAATATGAGAATGCGTATTCGCCAAGTGACTCAGCCGATGAAATATCAACACTCTCAATCATTGGACCGTGATATGTGTATCGGTAATATCCTTCAGAATTAACTGCGGCAACCGACATATTTTCGTCAAGGCAAGAGTAGTAAACGTCACCCGACACAGCATAATCTCCAATTGATTTTGCCTTGGATAAATCAATGTTTTTAAGACTTGATGTGTTATAGAACGCCATCTTACCAAGTTCGGCATTTTCACCCAAAGTAACTGTTTCAAGACTTGCCGCATTTGAGAATGCGCTTTCGCCTATTTCGGCATTTTTACCGATTGTAAGTGAAGTAAGTGGTGAAGAGAATACATATCTGAAAAGCTTTTGTTCGCCTTCCATATACATCTCAACTTTAAATGCCTGATCTTTATCCATACTGAAGGCATATTTACCAATCTTTACATCATCACCAATTATAACTGTTGCAAGGTCAACACATTCGCTGAACGTACCTTCTGAAATTTCCATCTTGTCAGGTATTGTAACCGAAGTTAACTTTGTAAATGAGAACGCATATTTGCCTATATTTACTTTTTTGTTAAATGAAGGCAACTGTGTGATTGATGCTTCAAAGAAAGCATAATCGCGAATTTCTTTAAGTTCGCCCAAAGAAACACTTGTGAGGCTCTTGTTAGAAGCGAGACCATATTCACCAATAACGGTAACTTTATCCATAACAACCGAAGTAATCTTCTGGTTGTGCGAGAAAGCACCCTTAGAGATTTCGGTAACCTTTTTGCCGCCTATATTTTCGTAGGTGAACTCACCGTCTGTAAGTGGTGAAACGGCAATAAGTTTTTTACTGTCGGCAGATAAGATATAATCTTTCTTCTGAACCTTATAGTTTTTATTGCCTTCTTCAATTTCAAATTCCGAAATTGCAGTATCTCTGAATGCGAATACACCGATATCGTTCACATCGCGACCGATAGTAACCTTCTTCATATCGTCGCATTCATAGAACATACCTTCGGGAAGAACGGCAGAATTTACATAAAATTCTTTAAGAGTTTCACATCCGGTAAATGCGTAAGCACCGTATTTAACCTTTTTGGCTTTTATGTCAACATCTTTAAGCTTTTTACAACCTGCAAATGCATACTGACCTACTGAATAGAGGTTTTCGCCAAGAACTATACCTTTAAGTTTCTGGTTTCCTGCAAATGCGTAGTCAGAAATTACACAAGCAGAGGTAAGTTCAAGCGTATCGCGCAAATCACAGTTTTCAAATGCATTCTGGTTGATAATTTTAAGATTGTTTTCTCCGCTGAAGGTAATCTTCTGAAGTGAAGTACAGCCGTAGAACGCTCCATAATCGATTGATTCAAGTGTAGACGGGAATACAACCTCTTCAAGTGCAGTAAGATTTGCAAAAGCATAGTTTGCAATGCTTTCAACACCTTCAGGTATTACTACCTTTGTAATGGTATTGTCACCGATAAACCACGCCTTGGATGTTTCGGCATCGTCAAAAGCGAGTTCTTCTTCGGTTTTCATAATATACTCAAAGTTAGAAAATGCGAACTGACCGATTTGTGTAAGAGATAGATCGGCAGGTATATCAACAAGACCACCATTACCGTAATAGTGTGTAAGCATAGCGCCTGTTGTTACGTACGGATCTTTAACCTCAACGTTTATTGTTTCTGAATAATACGTGCTCTTATCATCAAGCAACACCTTTACTGTAACCGAAGCAAAACCTTCGGCCTGAGCAGTTACAACACCCGAAGCATCGATCTTGACAATTTCTTCATTACTGCTTTCAAATGATACAGTTGTATCATTTTTAAAGAACGAATCAAGTGAATAATTAAGCACTACCGATTCTGACGGATACATTTCTAATTTATAATTACCCTCAAAGAAATTGGTACTACCCGTATCGCCTAATTTTTTATCCTCATTCTCTAAAATATAATATGCTTTACTGGTATAGAAACCGTCAAGATTAAATACGTCAGCAACCGGTTTATCATATCTGCGGTAACCGTCGTCACCCTTGCTTAGTACTGTAACGTTAAACGTAACGCTCTTGCTGTTGGTGGGGTCTTGCGCCTTTATAATAGCAGTACCACTTTTTACAGCAACAAGTTTATTATTTACAACACGAACTACACTCGGCTTAGAAGAAGAATATTCAAGTAACTCTGACCACTCGGTATCCGGAGTAATAACAGGTTCTAATGTGTAAACTTCGTTAGGACTGAGTGTTAAACCTTCCTCAAGTCCTTCAAAATAGAAGTCGGTAAAGTCATCGGGAAGCGCAAGTTCGTATGTTGCATAGTTAAGCGCATAGTCATACGCATTGATAACAAACGTATTCTTGGTTGTAGCTTTATTTTTTATAGTATAGATATAGTCAGTAAGCTCGAAAGTAACCTTTGTTGTGCTGTTGCGTTCTGAATAAACCGGTGTCATATACTGCTCCAGAGTCTTCATAGCAGGGCCTACATTGCCGTCTGCATCCTCTTCTTCAGTAACATAACCAATTTGTGAACACATAGCGTAGTGATTATCATAAATCATTACATCTGCATACAAACGGTTTTTCTTTAGAGTTTTATCATATTCGTAACGATACTCAACATCGGTAACCGTAGGTGCTTCAAAGTCAGCAACCAACGGAAACTCAAACACGTTATTTTCATTGGTCTGGAGTCCGCCATCGCCGTAATCAACGTAACCTACAAGTCTTACTGTATATTCACTGTTGTTTTCAAGGTTGTACTCGGTTGTGTCAAATTCAATCTTAATATTTGAAGGATAAATTGACGCACCGCCATCACTGTAGGATTTGCGAATATCGTTTTCAACCTTTTCAAAAACAACGTCACCCGTTACATCGTCTGTAATGCTTATTTCTATCTTTGCTGCATTTCTCAAAAGACCTGCCCATACAAATCGCAGTGAGTGAATTGTACCCTCCTGATTAGAGAGTGCAACATAGTTCTCATTTGCCGATATAACCATATCTTTTGGGTCTTGCAGGAAGTAATAAGAACCAAGATAACTTACGTAGTCGTCACTAACGCCACCTACAGGACGTGTAGCATATGCGTCGGCTTTGATTTTATCTTCTTCGTCAATACCATCGTCAAGTTCGTCGGCGTTGGTATCATAATATGTAAGGTCAAAGAGTGGTGCTTTGGTCCAATCGCCATAGAAAGCAAGATAAGGAACATTAAGATCAACATTTGTACCCGATTTTGCTTCCAAAGTAACAAAACCTTCAACGTACATACCATTTTCAAAAGACTTGTTTAAATACTCTTTATCTTCATCACCAAGTGTGATTTTAACGGTAACCTTGGCTTCTTTACCCTTGCCAACACGAACCTTGTCACCACTGAGTCTACCACCATCAACCGAAACAACCTCAACCTTAGCACCGTCAAGTAAGTACGCCTCTTCGGTAACGGTTGTTTCACCTGCGGCTGTTTTGGTTTCGCTGACACCCTCGGTTAAAACGTAAGCACCCACGCCATAAGAAACTGCACGTTTACCGGTATTGTTTATGGTAAAGGTCATTTCATAAACACCGGTTTTATCGGGGTCATCACCAAGTTCAAGTTTTGCCTTGTCCATCACATTACCTTCTTCATCGGTAGTTGTGATGTATGCAGGCGACTTTATAGAGTTTGTAAGATTTGCAAGACCTGCACCCTGTTTTCTTACAGAATACGGCAATCCGTTTTTACCAAGAGCAATATCCGCTGTAGACATAAGCAAGCAATTAACCATTGTGTTAACTTTTTGGTTGTCATCAGCAATTTCAGGATAATTTTCAACTACGTACTGGCGAAGCAATACAACAACACCTGCAAGGTTTGGACACGCCATTGATGTACCTGAAAGGCGGTCGTAACTACCGCCCGTAATTGACGAAAGAATACTACCTCCGTGGGCGGTGATTTCAGGCTTTATTTTAAGGTCAGGTGTAGGTCCCCATGATGAGAAGTCAGAAATGAACGGACCCGAAGTCTGCTTGCGGCTGATTTTAAGTGTGCCGCTTTTCTTTGCGGCAAGCATTTCACCATCGTCTTGTGAGATAGAACATACGGCAAGTGTTGCATCGCCGACGTTCATCTTAATATCACCCGATACGTTGTTGTATATAATAATACCTGCAGCGCCCTGCTCCTGCGCAATCATTGCCTTTTCTTCGAATGTATTTGAACCACGGCGAACGAGAGCAATTTTGTCCTTAACGTTTACACCCGTATAGTCGGCAGTACGACCAACACCGGGAATAAGCACGTAATCAATCTTCATTGATTTTTTATCGCCAAGCAATGAATCGTAAAAATTGTTTTCTTCGGCAGAACCATTCGTTGATTCTACAAAGTATATAATCTTGTTATCAAATTCAATATAAGGAGTTTCAGCGCCCGCGATTGAAGCAACAGACATAACACCGTCATAGGTTGAAGGAGAACCAACCGTACCTGTGTCAGGGTTAGAAGTAAGACCTAAGTTACCGTTCTTTTCAGAACCGTATGCCGAGTTGTAGCTGTTTGAAGCCGCAACAACCATACAAATACCCGAATCACGAAGCTTGTCATAAATACCGTCAACAGCCTCTTCGTCACTTTCACGGCTGAAACCACAAGCAGTACCGATAGACATATTGATAACGTCAACGCCAAGCACGATACAGTCTTCAAGAGCCGCCATAATCCAAGCGGTGCGTGCGGTATCCATAACGTCGGAGAATATTTTCATTGATACAAGCTGTGCGTTTGGAGCAACACCGCGGATTGTATCATCGTTACCTACTATAACGCCCGAAACATGTGTACCGTGATTGTTATGGGTTGAATATGCATCGGAGTCAACATCTGCATAGTCAAAGTTATAAGGAATTTTTTCATTGATATAAACATCGTCAACGGTAAGACCATCAAGCTGCTCAGCAGCAACTGTCTCTTTTATAACAGCAGCAACGTCATCATATGTAAGGCCAAGTTTTTTACTTGTGAAATTATCGGTGGAAAACGCAGTATGATTTGAGTCAATACCTGTATCAAGAACAGCAACAACCATACCACTGCCGTCATAACCACTATCCGAACTGTCAAAAATACCTGTATCAAAAACATCAACAGCGTTTTCAACAAGTTGGGTTTCGCAGGTGTTGTATTCTTCACCCACTATAATATTCATACCTTTACCCAGAGACTTGCAGGTATTTTCAAAATCACGAGCCTTAATAACAAGTTCAAAACCACTTAAAATAGTTGTGTATTCCTCACCTGTTTTATAGGAAACATTATTCTTATCGAGAGCTGCCAGAACCTGTTCCTTATCATCGGCAAGGTTTTGCTTTGCCGCTTTAGCGTAGTTACTCTTTAAAGCAAAATCAGCAAGACTCATTGTTTTATCTGAGTCTTCATATGCATCCATAACGGCGATGTCGTCGGTAGTAACAATTACCGAAATCTCATCATTATCATTGATAGTATCAGGCAATTCCAATACAACCGAACTGTCAAAATATTTTGAATAGTCCAGCGCAATGTTATCTATTTTTTTTATATCAGAATTGACGTCCTTACTGCCTAAAGCATAAACATCTGAAAGCGGTAATGAACCAAGTGTAATTACTGCCGCCAGCGTTGTAGCTGCAATTCCTTTAAAGATTTTTTTAAGTACCGGATATTTCATATTTCTTTAAAATCTCCCTTGAAAGCATAGTTATACATAATAAACATATATATTCAATTTATTTTACTCTATTTTAAGAAAAAAAGCAAGAATATTATTACGTTTTTTATATTTATTTAGATTTACATTTTAAAATTTTCGTGTTATACTTATATACACAATTCACATCGGAGGCACAAATAATGACAAAAACACCGTCAATGCGCATCCGCAATATTTACAAAATTCTGCTTTCTGTTTCAATTATAATAGCAGGTATTTGTCTAATTGCGGGTTGTCTTTATATTTATTTCTCGGGTAACGGATATTCAAGACCAATTGTTGCTGATATTTTTGCAAAAATAAACATACCAATATATTTATGTTTAGCTTTGATTATCGGTGATATTATCTGGGAATTTATAAGCCCCACAACAGTTAAGCCGAAAAGTTTTAAAAAGAAAATCGATGAGACATCCGATTTACCTTCTGCCGATAAACGAGTTAAAATCTCACGGTTTGTTATTTTGGGTGTAGCAATAGTCATTATTATTTTTGGATTTATTACAGGCGGATATGTCGACGTGCTGACAAAAGCCGTAAACATCTGCACCGAGTGTATCGGTCTGGGTTAAGTGAGGTGCAATATGAGTAATTTTTTTAATAAAATAAAGTCATTGTGGCCCACAAAACGAAAGATAATTCAACTTTATACGGCACTTTTATTTAATGCAAATATAAAAGGCTTTATAAGTGGCAGCATTTACCAAGGAAATACAAAAATGGCTTGTATACCGGGTCTTAACTGTTACTCCTGTCCGGGTGCTGTGGGCACGTGTCCTTTAGGTTCACTGCAGGGTTCATTCAGTGCTGACAAAAGCACAATATTTTACGTCTTTGGTATATTACTTTTATACGGCGTGATTCTCGGACGTACAATTTGTGGTTGGTTGTGTCCCTTTGGACTGATTCAGGAACTGCTTTATAAAATTAAAACACCAAAACTTAAAAAGAACAAATTCACAAAGGTTTTATCATATCTTAAATACGTAATACTCGTTGTTTTTGTTTTTGGTATTCCGATAGCCTATGCTTTTCGCGATACACCCTTCCCTGCATTTTGTAAATACATATGTCCTGCGGGTACAATTGAAGGTGGTTTAAGCCTTTTAGCAAACAAGGTTAATGACAGTTACTTTTTAATGTTAGGTCCTATATTTACCTGGAAATTTTTACTTATGGTAAGTATTGTTGTAGCCTGTATTTTTATCTACAGAATGTTCTGTAGATTTATTTGTCCTCTTGGCGCTTTGTACGGACTTTTTAATAAAATATCTTTCTTTGGCGTAAAACTCAATACCGATAAATGTGTTAATTGTAATCTGTGTATAAACAAGTGCAAAATGGACATCGGACACGTCGGAGACTGTGAATGTATAAGTTGCGGCGATTGCGTAAATGTTTGTCCTACAAATGCTATCAGTTGGAAAGGCTTTAAAGTAAACGCCGACAGTACAAAACACAAAAAAGCTAAACTTGTTACAAAAATTATATCGGCTGTTTTAATGGTCGCGCTGCTTGCAGGCTCAATAGTTTATTTCTGGAATGATAGCAGCAATAAGATAAGTTATGGTACGGAAATTGGTGATATGTGCTACGAAGCAGATTTACCTATCGTAACACCTGATGGTGTTTCGCAGCAAACAATAAGTCCCACCCAAACAGGAAAAATAACAATTATTAACTTCTGGGGCACCTGGTGCACACCGTGCGTAAAGGAACTTCCCTACTTCGACCAGATTGCAAACGAATATAAAGACGACGTAACAGTTGTAGCGATTCATTCAAGCGCAAGCAAAGAAACGTCACCCGAATACGTTAAAGGTCATTACCCCGACAGCAAAATTGTTTTTGCAAATGATATCCCCGATGAAAATGATGCGTTCAACGGAAAATATTATTTAAACCTTGGCGGTAGCGGCGCATACCCATACACTGTAATAATTGATCAAGACGGTGTAATACA
>JAZNWJ010000012.1:0-47968 GCA_045593245.1 Acutalibacteraceae bacterium
TCCCTCTGACGAGGGAGCTGTTGAGCGTTAGCGAAACTGAGGGAGAGAAACATTTAGTTTTATATATTATTTTTGTTTTTCTCTCCCTCCGTCTTTTGCTTTGCAAAATCCACCTCCCTCGTCAGAGGGAGGCAAATGCACAAGCCTGTATCTTGTATTATTCATCGGTTAACCTCTATCCAACCACGCGACTATCGCGTGGTTTTCGTTATACAAAAAAGACGCGAGAATTTCTCGCCTCTTAAAATTAGTCTTTATTTGCTTCGTCAATTACCTTTTGCGCTATGTTTGCAGGTACGGTTTCGTATCTTGCAAACTGGAGTGTAAAGGTTGCTGTACCCTGAGTGAGTGAACGCATAGCAGTTGAGAAATCAGACATCTCAGCAGTAGGCACTTCGCCGATAATTTCCTGCATTTTGTTTTCTACAGGATTCATACCGATAATTCTGCCTCGACGCTTGTTGATGTCGCCTATTACGTCACCAAGCATATCGTCGGGAACAAGAACCTTTAACGTGCTGATAGGTTCAAGCAATACTGGGTTTGCATTTGAGATACCCTCTTTAAAGGCGATGGACGCTGCCATCTTGAACGCCATTTCGGAAGAGTCAACAGGGTGGTAAGAACCATCTACGAGAGTCGCCTTGATACCAACCATCGGGTAGCCTGCAAGCACACCCTTGAGTGTGGAATCACGAAGTCCCTTTTCAACAGCGGGGAAGAAGTTCTTTGGTACGGCGCCGCCGAATACCTTTTCTTCGAATACGAGTTCTGAACTGTCACATGGCTCAAATTCAATCCATACGTCACCAAACTGACCGTGACCACCTGATTGCTTCTTGTGTCTGCCTTGAGCTTTAACCGATTTCTGAATGGTTTCGCGGTAAGCAATCTTTGGTTTCTGCAGTACAACGTCGCAACCAAACTTAGTTTTAAGTTTTGATACAACTATATCTGTATGCTGTTCACCCAAAGTGCTCATAACGAGCTCGCGGGTTTCGGTATCGTTCTGAACCTTAAGTGTGGGATCTTCTTCCATAATTCTGTTAAGACCTGAACTGATTTTTTCTTCGTCACCCTTCTTTGCGGGGTAAATAGCGGTTTTAAGGTTAGGATAAGGGAAGTTGATAGCGGCAACTGCCACGGTGCCTGTAGCCGACAAAGTGTCGCCTGTGATTGTGTCACCAAGCTTTGATACCGAGCCTATATCGCCGGCAGCGATTTCGGTTGCGTCTTCTTGTTTTCCGCCTTTGAGCCACATAACCTTCGATAGACGTTCTTCTTCGCCGGTGCGGTTATTTTTAAGCTTCATATCGCCTGTGATTTTTCCTGAAATAACCTTGAAGTAAGAAAGCTTACCAACAAATGGATCGGCGATAGTTTTAAACACAAACAGTGCATTTTCTTTAGCGGCATCCAACGTTACTTTTACGCCGCTTTCCAAGGTGTAGGTGCTATCGGCAGCAGAGGGCAAGATGTCGGTAATGCTATCGGCAAATAACGGTATAGCGTCACCTGTAAGCTGCACACCGCAATATACAGGGCAAATATCGCCGCCTGCAATTCCTGTTTTAAGGCCGGTGGTAATTTCGTCGGCAGTAAGCTCTTCGCCTTCGAAATATTTTTCCATCAATGCTTCGTCGGTAGATGCTACTGCCTCGATGAGCATTTCACGCATATTTGAAACCTCGGTACTATTCGGCATATCTGTTTCGGTAAGTGTGATACCGTCAGCGGTGTATGCCTTGTTGGCAACCAAGTCAACATAACATTTTACAACATCATCTTCTATGTAAGGCACTACAACGGGGCAAATAACTGCACCGTAATTTGCAACAAGTGCTGAGATTACGCGGTAGAAGTGAGCGTGGGTGGAATTAAGTTTACCTATAAAGAAACCGACTGCTTTGCCGGCAGCTCTTGCCTTTTCAAAAGATTGCTTGGCACCAACGGTAAGACCTGATTTACCCGAAATAGTAACAATAACACTGTCGGCTGCTGCGAGCGCTTCACTTACACCGCCCGCAAAGTCGAAAAGTCCCGGCGCGTCAATAAGATTAAGCTTGAACTCGCCCTTTTCCAGTGCGTAAACGGATGCGGAAACCGAACAACCACGTTTCTTTTCTTCTGCATCAAAATCGAAAACCGAGGTACCCTCTGTTGTATTACCTATTCGCTCAATGGCTTTTCCGTAATAAAGCACACTGCTTGCAAGTGTGGATTTACCCGAATTGCCGTGGCCTAAAAAGGCGATGTTTTTAATTTTGTCAGCTGAATAGTTTTTCATAAGTGTATCCTCCTTTGGCGAACTCTTTATCAGAGTTCTATGTACCAATAAGTATAACACACCCAATTGGCAATTACAACTAAAATTTTCAAGAGTTTATAATTTTTTTGTCTAAAAGTCACAAATTGTACCTTTTTGTAACCTTTAAGGGCAAAAGGTTACAAAATTGAAAACATTTGTAACCAAATTGTTGCTTAAAATTTCAGATGTTTGTCTATATAATATAATACATAAAATAATGAAAGGAGTCATAGGCGATGAAAAAAGTATTGAGTCTTGTTTTGTGTGTAATTGCGTTAGTATTGTGTATGTCGCTTATAGCTCCCGTAGTTGATGACAGCGTCAAGGTATCTGCTGCTACGGTTCAGGATTCGGTATCCGGTGTAAATGAAGCACGTTTTCTTAATATGCTCAACCACAATTTTGTTTACAACCGTGATTTTGAAGATGCAGATGCAATTGTTAACAATGCGTCACTTGCGCTTCTTGATTTGCGCGACAGCGAGAATCAGGACTATATAGCCGACACTTTTGTAAAAGATTTCGTTAAGGATATGTACGGTATTGAGATTGCCGATATGTCCGGTATAAATGCTGACTACCCACAGCTTGACGGTTTTCTTTACGTAATTCCCCGTGGTTATACAAGTTATACTCACACAATTGTTTCTATTGAGGAGAACGAGGACGGAAGCTACACCGTTGTAAGCGATGTTGTAGCAAACGACCACGACGCTGCCGGTAAATCGCAAAAGGCTGTATCACTCTTTGTAAAGAACAATGAGTCGGCATTTGGTTACAATATGATTTACTGCAATATCGTTACAAACAGCACTGATATTTAAGAATTTTACGGGCAAATTAAATTTGTCCGTATTTTTTTGAAAATTTTTCTTGACAAATCGTGCTGTAGAATATATAATACTTTGGCACGGCAAAATTGAATTAATATGGCTGTATAGCTCAGTTGGCTAGAGCACACGGTTCATACCCGTGGTGTCATTGGTTCGAATCCAATTACAGCCACCAACTCGGCCCGTTGGTCAAGAGGCCTAAGACACCGCCCTTTCACGGCGGTAACACGAGTTCGAATCTCGTACGGGTCACCAAAAAATGCAGATATCCTTTTGGGTGTCTGCGTTTTTTTCTTTTATCTTAGTACGAGATTCGAAAAGAACGGTCGGGCAAAGCCCGATGCCAAGTGTCCGGTGGACAGTTGGCAAGTTCGGGTGCGTGTCGGCGGCGTTGCCGTCGAGCGAATCTCGCAAACATTGATGGAGCGAAGCAAAAGGCACGAACACCTATAAGGGTGTTCTTTTTTTTGCCGTATATACTATATGAGCATCTGCAATAATATAACTCCGCAAACACACGGCAGACCAAACACTCCGCTGCCGCCGACCGTCCACCAATTAAGCGGTATATGAACACCCGTGAATTTTTGAGTAATGTTTATCACGGCAATAGCCGCAAATCCCAAAAGCGCATTTAAGAATATCGACTTTATCATTTTATGACTTTTTATATGTAAAATGAGTAAGATAAATGCGCAAAGTGACAGCCATATTATTGCAATTATGCCAAGCGGTTTCATAAAAACAACACCCCACATAAATATATGAGGGGTGTCATCGCATTATACTTATTATTTTTTATAAAGAGGCTCCGATAAATCGAAGTCTATAGAATTAGCAGCCAAAGCAGCCGAGGATAAATTCAATGATTTCGCAACCAAAAAAATTAAAGCACATCAGAAAAGTCCTCCTTAAATCAGATTTGTCAAAGCTTCGACAATAAGATTATAGCATATACGCGTATAAATGTATACAGGTGGATAATGGAAATATAATTGCCGCAGAATAATAGTTGATATCGTTTGTTAAAATACTTTGTTAATTTTTTAATTTTTATAGACAACTCGTAAGATATGTGTTAAAATACTAATAAAATGGGAAAGAATGGTTTTGATTTTGTGAAAATTGATAAAACTATAATAAAAGAAACTAAATATATCGCAACTTTTGTGGTTATTTTCAGTGTGCTGATGCAGGCTGTACTTTTAATAATCGGAAAGTGGCACTGGAGCATGCTGTTCGGCAATCTTTGGGGCGCGGCAGTAGCGCTTGGTAATTTTTTTGCAATGTGCCTTTACGTTCAAAAAGCAGTAGACCAGGAAGAAAAAGAAGCGAAACAAACTATAAAGGCATCCCTTTCTATGCGTTTTGCCGCATTGGTTTTGCTGACGGGTATAGGCGTTGCAATTTTTTACAATCACAACGCTTGGATAACGGTTGCTTTACCACTTGTATTTCCAAGCTTTGCAGTTTATTTAAGACCACTTATTGATAAAAACAAAAAAGGCGATAATGAATAAATTTTAGAGAATTTAAATTGGAGGTGTGCCTTGATGGAAAAGTGTAAGAATATTCGCTTTAAAATAGTGGATATTCTATATATTTTGGGCGCCGTTATACCGCTTTTGTTCTGTATGGTGTTAAAAGTGCTTTTCAATGAGCCGAGCGAGGGTATATCAATAAACGGCGCGCTTATATATTTTGAAATTCCAATGCCACTGCAAAACCTGCTTATAACCGAGGCACAGATAAACTCCTGGGCGGTTATAATTACCATCTTTTTTGTTTGCCTTTACTTTACACACGGGCTGACTGTAAAGGCGGAACTGAAGCGACAACTTATAGCTGAATGGGTTGTCGAAAAAACAAGTGCACTTGTAGACGCAAATATGGGCGAGTTTTTCAGAGGTTACGAGCCTTTTATTGCCGCAATTATGGGTTTGTCGGCATTTTCGAGCCTTATGGCGCTTTTGGGAATTTATGCCCCCACGGCAGATATAAACATTGTTGGTGGTTGGGCGATTCTTACCTTTGTACTTATAACCTACTATAAGTTAAAGGGCGGATTGTTAAATTACCTGAAAGGCTTTACAGAACCTATATTTGTAATGACACCACTTAATATTTTAGGTGAGGTTGCAACACCTGTGTCACTTGCTTTCCGTCATTATGGCAACGTTTTGTCGGGTTCGGTTATTGCGGTGCTGATTGCTTCGGCGTTGCAAGGAGTTTCAAAACTTGTTTTTGGTTGGTTGCCGGGAATAGTTGGCGACATACCTTTTTTGCAAATCGGTCTTCCGGCGGTTTTATCCGTTTATTTTGATATATTCAGTGGCTGTATGCAAGCATTTATTTTTGCGATGCTTACAATGCTTAATATTTCGGGTAATTTCCCGCAAGACGAATATGAAAAACGTCTGCTTAAAAAGCAGGCTAAAAAAGCCAAAAAAATTAAAAATAAAAATTAAATTTACGGAGGTAATTTATTATGGAATTGGCAATTGGTATTATTTTAGGTTGTTGTGCATTGGGCGCAGGTATTTGTATGGGTATCGGCGCTATTGGACCTGGTATAGGCGAAGGTCACGCTGTTGCTAATGCATGCGAAGCTATCGGACGTCAACCCGAAAGCAAGGGCGCTGTAACATCTACCATGATTATGGGTTGTGCTATTTCGGAAACCACCGGTATTTACTCACTCGTTATTGCAATTCTTCTTATCTTTGTTGCGCCTAATATCTTTATAAATCTTTTAAAGTCAGCAATGTAATAAGATAGGGGAACAGTATGCAAAATCTGGGTATTATATCCGTAAATTTATGGCAGATACTCATTTCTCTTGCTAACCTTACAATTTTGTTTTTACTGCTTAAAAAGTTTTTGTATAAGCCGGTTACAAAAATGCTTGAAGAGCGTCGAACTCAGATTGATAAAGAGTACAGCGACGCCGAAACTGCAAATGCCAGTGCCAAGGCAAAAGACGCCGAACTTACCGAGCGTCTGGCGGGCGCAAAGCAGGAGGCAGAAGACATTGTAAAAGAGGCGGCAGACGCGGCGCAAGCGCGTGGTGACAAAATTGTTGAAGATGCAAAGGCGGCTGCCTATGGTATTATCCGTCAGGCAGAACAAGAGGCTGAGCTTGAGCTTAAACGAGCTGAGGCTGCTATAAAGACACAGGTAATAGAAGTTTCTACAGCTCTTGCCGAAAAGATGCTCTCGCGTGAGGTTAACGCTGACGATCATAAGGCGCTGATAGATAACTTTATCGACAAAATAGGTGACGAACAATGACAGCGACAGGTAACAACTACGCCGAGGCGCTGTTTATGTTGGCGCGTGAAGAAAATTTAATAGATGAATTCTATGCAGGGCTTAAAATCGCAAAGGGCATTTTTGATGAGTGCCCCGAGTATCTGCAGTTTTTGTCTACCCCCAGCATACCCAAGTCGGAACGAACAGCGGCATTAGCACAAGCGTTTGAAGGCAAAATCAACCAACATATTTTGTCTTTTTTGCAACTGCTGTGTGAACACCAAAAAGCCGAAAGCTTTACCGAGTGTCTTGCCGAGTATGAGCGTCTTCGCGAGTGGGCATCAGGTTCGGTAGAGGCAATTGTCAGAACTGCTGTAGAGTTAAGCGAAGACCAGAAACAAGGTCTTATAAAAAGTCTTGAACGCCGTACAGGTAAAAGTGTCACAATTAAAACCGTTATTGACAAGTCATTGCTTGGTGGTATCGCTGTGGAAATAGACGGCGAAATTCTTGACGGTAGTGTTAAAAACAACTTGAAACGCGTAAGGGAAGTGATCAGCGTATGAGTGAAAAACAGCAAGAAATAAGTTATATCATAAAAGAGCAGATAAAAAACTATCGCTCACAAATTGAGATGAAAGAAACCGGCAGAGTAATTCTTGTCGGTGACGGTATTGCGCGTGTTTACGGCCTTACAAACTGTATGGCAAACGAACTTCTTGAGTTCGAGGATGGTTCTGCAGGTCTTGCGCAAAATCTTGAAGAAGATACAGTGTCGGTTGCAGTTCTTTCGGATGATAACAACATCCGAGAGGGTACTGTTGTGCGCCGCACGGGCAAGGTTTTGTCAGTACCCGTTGGCGAAAAGATGCTCGGTCGCGTTGTAAACGCTTTGGGTGAGCCGATTGACGGTAAAGGTCCTATTGAATATAGCGGCTTTAACCCTATCGAAGCAGAAGCACCCGGTATTATTGAGCGTCAGGGCGTATCGGTGCCGCTTCAGACAGGTATTAAGGCTATTGACAGTATGATACCTATAGGTCGTGGTCAACGTGAGCTTATTATCGGTGACCGTCAGACAGGTAAAACCGAAATCGCGATTGATACGATTATAAACCAGAAAGACACCGACGTTATATGTATTTACGTAGCTATTGGTCAGAAGAACACATCGGTTGTAAGCCTTGTTAACACACTTACAAAGGCAGGCGCTATGGATTATACAATCGTAGTTTCAGCCTCGGCTTCCGAGAGCGCTCCGCTTCAGTATATTGCACCTTATTCGGGTTGCGCTATGGCCGAATATTTCAGAGCGCAGGGTAAAGACGTACTCATAATTTATGATGATTTAAGTAAACACGCCGTGGCTTATCGTGCGTTATCGTTGCTAATTCGTCGTCCACCCGGTCGTGAAGCATACCCCGGTGACGTATTCTATCTGCATTCACGTTTGTTAGAACGTGCGGCTTGCGTAGCACCGGAATACGGTGGCGGTTCGATTACTGCACTGCCTATCATTGAAACGCAGGCAGGCGACGTTTCGGCGTATATTCCTACCAATGTAATTTCAATTACTGATGGTCAGATATTCCTTGAAACAGAACTCTTCCACGCAGGAATTATGCCGGCTATCAACCCGGGTATCTCCGTAAGCCGTGTTGGTGGTGCGGCGCAGAAAAAGAGTATGAAAAAGGTTTCGGGAGAACTGAAACTTCTATATTCACAGTATCGCGAGCTTCAGGCATTTGCTCAGTTTGGTAGTGACCTTGATGCTGATACAAAGTCGCGTTTAGCACTCGGTGAACGTATTGTTGAAGTGTTAAAGCAGAACCGCAACAGCCCGGTATCCGTGGGTTGTCAGGTTGCTATAATCTATGCCGTAACAAAGGGTTGGCTTGACAGCGTTGCTGTTGCCGACGTTCATAAGTTTGAACAAAGACTTTTTGAAAAACTTCAGAATCAGAAGCCGCAGTTGCTTGCTCGTTTTGAAGAAGGTTACTTTGAAGACGAGGATATAGCATCTTTGGAAGAAACACTTACAGAAATGACGAGGTGACGGTAAATGTCTGCCAATACCAAATCATTAAAACTGCGTATTAAAAGTGTTGATTCCACCTTGCATCTTACCAAAGCAATGGGGCTTGTGGCATCTTCTAAAATGCGCAGGGCAAACGCTGCTATGCAGGCGGGTCGTCAATATGAATCGGCTGTACAAAACGTGGTTGATTTACTGACGGCTGTGCCCGAATGCGAAAGCAGTCCCTTTATGCGTGAGTTTAAAGACGGCGGCAAAACTTTTCTTATAGTAATCGCGGGCGACCGAGGACTCGCAGGAGGATATAACGCTAACGTTTTCCGCACCGTGCGCGACTTTGGTGAGGCCGAAATTATCCCCATAGGCAAGCGTGCATGTGAGCGATACGGCAAAGAAACGGTTTCAAGCGAAAAGTTCTATGCAGCAGATGCCTTTAAATTGGCAAAAGAATTGTGCAAAGGGTTTGAAAACGGTGAATTTGACCGATTGGGTATAGTTACCACAAACTATATTTCAATGATGACGCAAACGCCCGAAATAAAATGGGTGTTACCGCTTAAAAAGACCGAAAACGCACAAACCACCGCCGCAATATTTGAACCTGATGAACGCACAATACTTGACGTAGCGGTACCTGAATATCTTTCGGGTGTAATCGTTGCCTGCGTGCGTGAAAGTTTTGCAAGCGAGGTTGCCGCACGAAGAATGGCGATGGATTCAGCTGGTAAAAATGCGCAGCAAATGATAGATGAACTACAACTTGAGTACAATCGTGCGCGTCAGGGTGCGATTACTCAGGAAATTACTGAAATCGTTGCAGGTGCAGGAAACTGATGCTACGCATCAAAATGAAGAATGAATAATGAAAAATGAATAATTTTGGTGTCGGCATTGCCGACTGATATAAATTTGTGCCGCAGGCACACCTTAACTGTTCATTATTCACTATTCATCATTCATTATTCATTTTTTCTTTTTATATTAAGGAGATGAATTTTAATGTCTAATTTAACTACCGGTACAGTGTCACAAGTTATGGGACCTGTTGTAGACGTGCGCTTCGAAGAGGGCGCACTGCCGGCTATTTATAACGCGCTTACAATGCCTATTGGCGAGCGCACACTCACAGTTGAAGTAGCACAGCACATAGGCGATAACGTTGCACGTTGTATTGCTATGGCTTCTACTGATGGTTTACAGCGCGGCACAGCAGTTACTGATACGGGTAAGGCTATCAGCGTGCCTGTAGGTCGCGATACGTTGGGTAGAATATTTAATGTTTTGGGCGAGCCTGTTGATAACCAACCTGCTCCCGAAACTGACGAACGATGGAATATTCACCGCCCCGCGCCCGAATATGATGAACTTTCAACCAGTACCGAAATACTCGAAACAGGTATCAAGGTAATAGACCTTATCTGCCCGTATTCAAAGGGTGGTAAGATTGGTCTTTTTGGCGGTGCAGGTGTTGGTAAAACCGTTCTTATTATGGAACTTATCAACAACATTGCCAAAGAGCACGGCGGTCTTTCTGTGTTTACGGGCGTTGGCGAACGTACACGTGAAGGTAATGACCTTTACAACGAAATGAAAGAATCAGGCGTTTTGTCTAAAACTGCCCTTGTATATGGCCAGATGAATGAACCACCCGGCGCACGTATGCGTGTTGGTCTTTCAGGTCTTACAATGGCTGAGTATTTCCGTGATCAGGAACATCAGGACGTGTTGTTGTTTATTGATAACATCTTCCGTTTTACACAGGCAGGTAGTGAGGTATCTGCTTTGCTTGGTCGTATGCCATCAGCCGTTGGTTATCAGCCGACTCTTGCTACCGAAATGGGTGCTTTGCAGGAGCGTATAACCTCTACCAAAAAGGGTTCTATCACATCAATTCAGGCGGTATACGTACCTGCCGATGACCTTACCGACCCTGCGCCTGCTACCACCTTTGCTCACTTGGACGCAACAACCGTTTTGTCACGTAATATAGCTTCCCAAGGTATTTACCCTGCAGTTGACCCGCTTGAATCCACAAGCCGTATTTTGTCGGCTGAGGTTCTTGGTGAAGAGCATTACTTTGTTGCGCGTGAGGTTCAGAGAATTCTTCAGCGCTATAACGAACTTATGGATATTATTGCCATTATGGGTATGGATGAGCTTTCTGACGACGATAAGCTGCTGGTTGGTCGTGCGCGTAAGATTCAGCGTTTTCTCTCTCAGCCTTTCCACGTATCCGAAAAGTTTATCGGCATAGAGGGTACTTATGTACCGGTTAGTGAAACCATACGTGGCTTTAAGGAGATTATAGAAGGCAAGCACGATGACCTACCCGAATCTGCATTCTTGTTTGTCGGAACAATAGACGAGGCTGTAGCCAAGGCAAAAGGCGGTAAATAATGAACACCTATAAACTTATTGTTTCTACACCTGACGGCAGTGTGTTTGACGACGATGCGGCAATGCTGGTGGTTCGCGGTACCGAAGGCGAACTTGCCGTAATGGCGGGGCACATCCCATTTGTTACGGCTGTAAAGCCCGGAGAGTGCAAAATAGTTTTATCTGACGAAAGCGAAAAAACAGCAGCTATAGGTGGCGGAATTCTTACCGTAGCACACGATAAAACAACCCTGCTTTGCAGTGATTTTAAATGGAATTAAAACAAAAACCCACGATTTTAAATCGTGGGTTTAATTTTATATTATATTTTTTAGTATTTTTTCAAGCAAGGCTCTTAGCTTGCTTTTATCAGAAAACACAAGAATAAGTATAATAAATTCAACTATTGCAGAAATTGCAGTGCCAATCAGACGCGTGGACAAGACAACCCAGAACGCATCGACACCACCGCGGTACATTATTGATATCCAAAGGGTATTAAGTATCAATGAGCAAACGGTTTTGTTTATACATACGCAGATTGTGATTTTTAATGGTGTGGCATTTTTGTACAGGAACTCAGCAAGAATTATTCCATATACGCAATTGGTAAGCGTAAAGCCCGGAAAATACGCGCCAAACGGAAATAAGAGCGAACCGATAAGATCACCCACTCCTGCAACTGCAGCGGCATACGGTGTGCCTAAAAACGCCGCGGCAAAGGCTACCGCAACAAAGCCAAAGCTTATATCCTGACTCCATATCTTGTACGTGGGAACAAGTCGTTCCAGAACCAGGTTGAGAGCAATAAGCATTGCCGTTAAAACAATTTTAAAGAGATGTTGTTGTACTTTGCTTTTTTTCATAAAAATAAACCTCCTATCATCCTAACTAACTGATAATAGGAGGTATTTTAATAAATACAATACGGCTATTATTTGTCAGCGGGATGCGACAGCAAAACCGCGGGAAAACCCTTCGTCTGCGTGACAACTCCCCGTTCACGCAACACTTAACGCCTTGCTATCTACTCTGAATTTTGTAATTTTAATTATATATCATTTTTATTGTTTGTCAACTAAATCTTTCCGGAATCACGCAATACTTTTACTTTAAGTACTGCAATCTGGGTTTTAGCATCTTTGATTTCGCCCGAAAGCACCATTTCTACCGCTTTCTCGAGCGGGATATGAATTACGTCAAGAAACTCATCTTCGTCGGTGTTCTGCTCTCCAAAAGCAAGACCGGTTGCAAGATAACAGTATATAACTTCATTTATATAACCAGGTGTCGGGTAAAGCGGATGCAGGTCTATATATTCAGTTGCGGTAGCGCCCGTTTCTTCCTGCAGCTCGCGTTTGCCACACTCGAGAGGATCTTCGTCAAGTCGGTCGCGCTTACCTGCGGGAATTTCAAGTGTTTCTTCCATGTAAGGATATCTCCACTGACGCACAAAAAGCAGTTCGTCAGTGTCGGTCAGCGCCGCAACACATACGCCGCCCGGGTGTTCTATAACCTCGCGTGTGGCAGTGTTACCGTTTGGCAATAACGCTGTGTCTTGACGCAGGTTTATAATTCTGCCTTTAAAAATATAATCTGAACTTAATTGTTTTTCTTTTAAATTCATTATTTTCTACCGCCTTTAATATAATAATTATTATAGTATTTAAAATTATAAATTCTTGAGGGTGATAGGATTGCAAAAAATTGTAAAATCTATTGATTATGATTATCAAGAAATGAAAAAAACCATTGATGCGCTGTGTTGCAGAATTCCTGTTTTAAAATCATTTTGTATTGGTAAAAGTTGTGCGGGACGTGATATAACAGCACTTAAAATAAATTCCGATAGCGAATACGTGCTGTTTGCCGCCGCATTTCACGGAAGCGAGCATATAACAAGCAATGTTTTACTTATGTTTATGGAGGACTTTTGCACCGCTTATGCCAAGAACCGTTCTTTTTGTGGAATAAACGTCCGTAAAGCGCTTGGAAACCGAGGCGTAATTTTTGTGCCGCGGGTAAATCCTGACGGATGTGAGATTTCAATAAACGGAGCTCTGGGGTGCGGTAAAGATGCAGGAAGAATTTATAAGATGTGTCAGGGCGACTTTGCGCATTATAATGCCAACCTACGTGGCGTGGATATAAACCATAACTTTGATGCAGGCTGGAAAGAATTGCGTAGTCTTGAACAAAAATCAGGTATATCGGGTCCCGCGCCTACACGATTTGGCGGGTACGCGCCACACAGCGAACCTGAAACGCAGGCTATTGTTAATCTTTGTAAAGAAAATAATATTCACCACGCCATAGCACTTCACTCTCAGGGCGAGGTTATATATTGGAATTATAACGGATTTGAAGGTAAAACAGCCAGACGTATGGCCGAAATTATGGCGGCAACCAGTGGTTATGCTTTGGATGTACCGTTAGGACTGGCGGCAGGCGGCGGATTTAAAGATTGGTTTATCAGTAAATATTTGCGCCCCGCGTTTACAATAGAAGTCGGCCGCGGCGAAAATCCGCTTCCCATACATAGCGCTCAAAAAATATATGAAGATATCGGTGAAACCCTTACCATATCTTCCATAATGTAATCTTATCATTATATTGTAACAATTTCAATAAAAATTTTGCGTTTTACTTTTGATATTTTTATATTTAGATAAATAAAAAAATCTTGAAAATGACTACACGGTGAAGTATAATTACTCTGTTAAGGATATACTGTTATTTGTTCGGCTTTATCCAAAAAGAAAGGATATGTTAAATATGGAAAAAGAACGCAGAGTAGGTACAATATCAAGAGGTATTCGTTGCCCCATTATACGTGAAGGCGACAACCTTGCGGAAATAGTAGCAAACAGCGTAATAGAAGCTGCCGAAATTGAAGGTTTTTCTCTTCGCGATCGTGACGTTATTGCCATGACCGAGTCAATCGTTGCTCGCGCACAAGGTAACTATGCAACCGTAGACAATATCGCAGCCGACGTAAAGGCAAAGCTTGGCGGCGGTACAATAGGTGTGATTTTCCCGATTCTTTCACGTAACCGTTTTGCTATATGTCTCAAGGGTATTGCAAAGGGCGCAAAAAAGATAGTGCTTATGCTCAGCTATCCTTCTGACGAGGTTGGTAACTCCCTTGCAACCTATGACCTGATTGATGCCGCAGGCATTAACCCATATAGCGACGTTTTAACACTTGAACGTTACCGTGAGGTTTTTGGCATTCAGAAACTCGAGTTTACAGGCATTGACTATGTTCAGTACTATGCCGACCTTATCAAAGAAATGGGCGCCGAGGTTGAGATTATATTTGCTAATCAGCCAAAGGCAATTTTAGAGTATACCGACTGCGTTCTCACCTGTGATATTCACACCCGCGCACGCACAAAACGTCTTCTTAAAGCGGCAGGTGCAAAGGTTGTTTGCGGTTTAGATGATATTCTTAACGCTTCTGTTGACGGCAGCGGATATAATGAAAAGTATGGCCTTTTAGGTTCAAATAAATCTACCGAAGAAACGATTAAACTTTTCCCAAAAGAGTGCAAGGATTTGGTTCTTGACGTGCAAGCACGCGTTTTCGCAGCTACAGGAAAACACGTAGAGGTTATGGTTTACGGTGACGGCGCGTTCAAAGATCCTCAGGGTAAAATCTGGGAGCTTGCCGACCCGGTTGTTTCTCCCGCATTTACCGACGGTCTTATCGGTACACCTAAAGAGCTTAAGCTTAAATATCTTGGACATAACGATTTTAAAGATTTAAGCGGTGAGGAACTCAAAGCTGAAATCTGTGCAAGAATAAAGGCAAAAGACGATAGTCTTGTTGGTAATATGGCGGCTCAGGGTACCACACCCCGTCAGCTTACCGATCTTATTGGTTCGCTTTGCGACTTAACCAGCGGCTCAGGTGACAAGGGTACTCCTGTTGTCCTCGTACAAGGTTACTTTGATAACTACACCAACTAAGTTTGAGTAAAATTGCCCACAGCACAGTTTTTTGTTCGGGGCGGTACCCTTGTACAGCACCACTCACTGCAAAACAGCACTGTGAACAATTTTCTTTCAAACCACTATTCAGATAACAGAAAGGAAATTGAAATATATGAGTTCTAATATCAGACCCGAGTCTATGGAAAGAATTACTACCATAGAACTTGCAAATAAATTTATTGACGAACAAATCGCTGAAGTAAGAGCGCAGGTAGGCGATAAAAAGGTGCTTTTGGCTCTCTCGGGCGGTGTAGACAGCTCGGTTGTAGCGGCGCTTCTTATAAAGGCTATCGGCAAACAGCTTGTTTGTGTGCACGTAAACCACGGTCTTATGCGTAAGGGCGAGAGCGAAGCAGTTATCGAGATGTTTGGTAACGAGCTTGATGCCAACCTTATCTATGTTGACGCTACCGATCGTTTTCTCGACCTTCTCGCAGGTGTTAGCGAGCCCGAAAAGAAAAGAAAGATTATCGGCGCAGAGTTTATAAACGTTTTTGCTGATGAGGCAAGAAAACTCAGCGACGTCGACTTTTTGGCGCAGGGTACAATCTACCCTGATATACTTGAAAGTATTAAGGCGGCCGAAGGTAAAAAGGCTGTTAAATCGCATCACAATGTTGGTGGTTTGCCCGAGGATTTACAGTTCCAGTTGGTAGAGCCTATAAAACTTCTCTTTAAAGACGAGGTTCGTGTTGTAGGTGAGGCGCTTGGCCTTCCGCACGCTATGGTTTACCGTCAACCATTCCCGGGTCCGGGTCTTGGTGTAAGATGCCTCGGCGCTATCACACGTGACAGACTTCACGCTCTTCGTGAAGCGGATGCAATACTACGTGAAGAGTTTGACAACTGCGGCCTTGCAGAAAAGGTATGGCAGTATTTTATTGCAGTGCCCGATATCAAGAGCGTTGGTGTCAAAGACGAAAGCCGTTACGAGGGCTGGCCTGCAATCATCCGCGCAGTAAACACCACCGACGCTATGACTGCAACTATCGAGGAAATTCCTTATGAATTTCTTCATAAAATTACCCATAGAATTACCCACGAGGTAGAAGGCATCAACCGCGTCCTCCTCGACCTCACACCAAAGCCAATCGGCACTATTGAATGGGAATAATACCAAAAACGCCGAAAACCCGCATAAACACTGGTTTTTTGAGGGTTAAAAAGTCCTCGTGACAACGTTTTGACAACAATTTCAGATTATTCATAAAAAAAGAGCTAACAGATTTTTGTTACAAAGTCTGTTAGCTCTTTTTTGTTTTTTTAATTTATTTTCACTTAATCGTACTAATGTTTTGCTGTGCTTCTTTGTTCGCAAGGGTCCAAGTGGATTATCTCAAATGCCTTTTTCTATATTTTGTGTAATGTGAGGTGATTTGTACATATACAGTATAGTGCGAAAAACTCACATTAACAGATATTTTTATTTGTGAACTAACATTAATGATGTTGACATTATTCGCACAAAAGAGTATAATTGAGTAATTAAATAGATGATGTGCGAGGCGCTATTATGTATATATCGGTTTCTGATGCTGCTGAAAAATTTAATATATCTAAAAGACGAGTTCAACTTTTATGCGAGCAAGGACGTATTGAAGGTGCTAATAGAATGAGTGGAGTATGGTTAATTCCTGCTAACGCTCAAAAGCCTACTGATGCACGGAGAAAAAGTAAAGCTCCGGATAATCAATTATCGTTATTTGATGATATCTATAAAATTGATGAAGAAAAATTAAATATTAGTCAAGTTTGTGAGTTGCTTTCCATTTCGCAAGCAACTGTTAAAAATTGGGTTAGACTCGGAAAATTAAGGATTGAACTAGATGGTGAAACATTTGATAAGAAGTATATTGAATCACTTATCGCAGAAATTAAAAGCGGAAAAGATAACCGATTAAAAAGTCGAAGAAATAAAAAGAGTGTAAGCGGCAAAGTCTTATACAAAGATTACATAAAAAACAACCACAACCGTGAAATTGTAGAAGGTATTTTGAATTCTTGTGAGCAGATTACAGAAGATGAATTAAGAATGATACTTGCTAATTTTGCAATACAATTGTACCAACAAAGCGGAGGGATAATTGTCTCAGAAAATTCGTTGATTGAAGGAAAAAACGATATTACAAATAATGCTGTATTTAACAATTTAATTGGAGATTTACTTGGCAATGTCGATGTATCCAAAATCAATTTGACAAATATTCAAACTGCTTTGAATTGCGAAGTACAGTTAATTCCTTTAGAAGACACTTTAGGATTCGTTTACATTTCTCTCCGTGATTTAAGTTATCGAAAACAAACCGGTGCATATTACACACCTGAAAAAACGGTTAATACGCTTATTAGC
Source organism: Acutalibacteraceae bacterium (assembly GCA_045593245.1). Lineage (GTDB taxonomy): Bacteria > Bacillota > Clostridia > Oscillospirales > Acutalibacteraceae > UBA737. The sequence continues at coordinate 17,151 of JAZNWJ010000012.1, forward strand.
AATTTGAGGAATTGTTTTAATACAAAAAATAAGACATTCTGCGATCCTTGTTGTGGAACGGGAAATTTTCTAATTAGGCTTGTTGGAAATGGTGTAGAAATTGAGAATCTGTATGGTCAAGACATAGATGAAATTAGTATTCTCATTACACGAATCAATATGTTTTTGCTTGATAACAGCATTACTAAAGAGAGGTTATATTCTCAATTTGTTTGTGGTGATGCACTTTCCAATACTTTCCCTTGCAAATTCTCGGTTGTATTGGGCAATCCACCGTGGGGATATAATTTTAGCAAGGAAGAAACGGCTCATCTTACAGCTAATTATATTACGGCTAAAAACAAAGGTATGGAGTCGTATGATTTGTTTATTGAAAAAGGACTGGCAATGCTCGAAGAAGATGGGCACTTAGCATATGTATTGCCAGAGGCAATTTTAAGTGTAAACTCACATCAACAGGTAAGAGAACTAATTGTAAAAAACACGGCGTTTAAGTTTGTGAGTTATTTGGGAAATGCTTTTTCGGGAGTGCAATGTCCTGCGATCATTTTAGGCATTCAGAGAGGTTGTTGCGGAGAAACGAAAGGTTGCAGAATAGAACTTGATAATAAAGAATTCGTTATCAATGAAGATAGAGATATAGATGCAACGTTGTTTTCTTTTAATATGAGCGACGAGGAATATGATTGTCTATGTGCAATTAGTTCTGTACCAAACTCCAAGTATCTTGCAAATAATGCATTTTTTGCATTGGGGATTGTGACCGGAAACTATAAGGAATATATTGCTGAAGCAAAGACAGAAGGAATGGAAGTCGTTCTAAAAGGCAGCGATATTTTTAGATACGCTATGAAGGAAGCGGATAACTATATTCATTTTGCTCCTGAAAAATTTCAGCAAGTAGCACCAACCGAAATGTATCGTGCAGAAGAAAAGTTGTTGTACAGATTCATTTCAGAAGTTCCCGTGTTCACATATGACAATCAGCAAACACTTTCGTTGAACAGTTGCAATATTTTAATTCCTCAAATTGAAGGTATGGATATAAAGTATGTTTTGGCAATTTTGAATTCCAGTGTAGCAGCCTACTTTATAAATAAAAAATACAATTCTGTCAAATTGTTAAGATCACATATAGAGTCATTACCGATACCTATGGTTAGTGATGAAAAGCAGAATGATATTATAAAAAAAGTAGACCACATAATGAATTCAAACGAAAACATTAGTGGTCTATATGAAGAACTTGATAATGAGATTATGGATATTTTTGGCTTGAGTGCAGAAAAACGGAAAACAATCAAAAATGCCTTACGAGGTAAGAATCTCTTTCTTGGCTGAAAACAAGTCGAATAATTCCTCGTACGTTAAGGAATCTTTTGAGAAGTTAGTTCTATGCTTTTCCATGCTCCCTCTTTTCAAGTGGAACTGATAATCTTTTTTGTTGTGTTGTAAGTAAAAGTAAGGAATTTCTTTTTTGTAATCTTCATCAGAGAAATAATAGATTACTTTCGTCCCTTTTGACGAACAGTTTCTAAAATATCTTTTTTGTCAACAAGAAATGGGGATAGTTCTTCTTCAGTCATAAAAACTTGGCCTTCGAAAACTTCAACATCTGCAGCACCTGTGTTTTCGTTGCGATGCTGAGAGCCAAGTTTTCCTGTTTTTTTGAGCTCCTCACTAGTAAGAACCCAATAAATCAATTCGTCACGGCAAGTGCCAATCCAAATGAAAACGTCACAACAAGAAGGCTTTAACTGCTGGTAGTGATACTTAAATTCGGCAGCCTTTGCTTCTGAATGCAAATATGCTCTGCTTGCTAAACTACCACCTGCTTTGGTGCTGTTTGCGCGGCAAGCTTTTACTTCAATGCGAATGCCATCGAGCCATAAATCAAATTCACCGTCAAACGCAGGGTATTTTGCAGAAACATTTTCTTTGGTCGCTTTTATAAACTGCGGAAATAGGGAGCGAATGTGCTGCTCACCCCAAGTTTGGCCGTATGTACGTGGTGCCATATCATACAGATCAAGGTATCTGTTTCTTTGGGAATACGATTCACTCAACTTTGTAAAATCTTCATAAGAAAGTTCTTTAAGAGATAAAAAGTATGCCAGCAATGCGCTTTCTGTGCTGAAAGGAAAAACAGTATTTTTTGCTTTAATTGCTTTAATTACATTAAGATCTCCGCCAGTGTTTTTTGTTAGTTTTTCTATTATTGCATTGAGTTCTTTCACTTATTTATCCTCCAAAAACAATTTATAGGGTTCAATTTCAAGTGCTTCAGCAATACGTTGAATATTTTCAAGTGATATACTGCGACGATAGCATTCTATTGCGCTGATATATGTACGGTGCAAGCCGCATTTTTCAGCAAAAGCTTCTTGTGATATTCCCAAAGTGGTACGGTATTTCCTTAAGTTGGTTCCAAATACTTTTACAATATCCATAGTTGCAATCCTCCTAAAATAATATTATAATAGCATCGAATACTATAAGTCTACATACAATAAGTATCTAAAAAAAGAGGGGTATATAATGTTTTCAAGTGGTTTGAAATCAAATGGTTTCAAGTCACTTTTGTTATTGTGGGGATACCTCTTGCATTCATAAAAATTGGATTGATTTGGCGGGTTGAAATTGGTGAAAATAATTGTTGACTTTTTGTTTACTATCAGTATAATGAGATGTGTGGGATAGTGAATAAAAAGTTTAGTAAAACTAAACAAGAGGGTAAAATTATGTTGATTGAAGAACAAATCGGAGCTAAAATCAGAAATCTGCGAAATCAGAACGGCTTGACGCAGGAAGAACTTGCCGACAGAACCGAACTTACCAAGGGATTTATATCCCAGTTAGAGCGTGGTCTTACCGCGCCATCGGTGTCGACACTTCAGGATATTGTGGAAAGTTTAGGCACAAATTTATCGGATTTCTTCCATGAGGAAGACGATATTCAGGTTGTTTTTCCAAAAGAAGATTGCTTTGAAAAAGAGGACGAAAACGCCAATATCAAGTGGTTGGTAGTTACCGCCCAGAGCCGAAGCATCGAGCCTATTTTAGTCGAATTAAAGCCAAAACAGTCTTTGCCCGAGGACAAGCCTCACGAAGGCGAGGAGTTTGGTTACGTTCTTGAAGGAAAGATCAAAGTGCATTACGGAGATAAGGTCTACGTAGCCGAAGCAGGCGACTCGTTTATTTATCCTGCAAACAGAAGACACCGAATCAGTTCGGCAAGCAAAACAGTATCAAAATTCGTGTGGATCAGCACTCCGCCGAGTTTTTAAAGGGGAACAATATGAAAGACGTGATTTTAGAGCTTGATTCCATCAGCAAATCATTTGATGGAAAGCCGATTTTGAATAAACTCAATTTAGAAATAGGAAGAAATGAATTTGTAACCTTGCTGGGTCCTTCGGGTTGCGGCAAGTCAACCACGCTCAGAATTATCGGCGGATTTGAAAAACCCGATGAGGGCAGAGTGTTGTTTGAAGGAAACGATATTACAAATCTTACTCCCGATAAGCGAAACGTAAACACCGTTTTCCAGAAATATTCTTTGTTCCCCAATATGAATGTAGAAGAAAATATTGCTTTTGGTCTTAAACTCAAGAAAAAAAGTCAGCAATATATAAAGGATAAAATACAGTACGCATTAAAGCTTGTAAATATGGACGGATACGGTCACAGAAAACCAATGTCCTTAAGCGGCGGTCAGCAACAGCGAGTTGCTATTGCAAGAGCAATTGTAAACGAGCCACAGATTCTTCTTTTGGACGAGCCGCTCGGCGCACTGGATTTAAAACTGCGTCACGAAATGCAGCGAGAGCTTATAAAAATTAAAAAAGAAGTAGGTATTACGTTTATCTACGTTACCCACGACCAAGAAGAAGCCCTCACAATGTCGGACCGTATTGTTGTTATGAACAAGGGTATTATTCAGCAGATAGGTACGTCAAAGAGCATTTACGATGAGCCGCAAAACGCATTTGTAGCCGATTTTATCGGTGATAGTAATATCATAGATGGTATTATGAAGCAGGATCGTCTTGTGCAGATTCAAAACGTTTCCATTCCTTGCGTTGACGTAGGTTTTGGTAAAGACGAACTGGTCGACGTTGTAATCCGTCCGGAAGATCTGGTTATTGTTGACGAGGCGAAGGGTTATCTTAAAGGAATGGTTATAAGCGTTATTTTCAAGGGCGCTTATTACGAAATAAAGGTGCGCGTAGGTAACTACGAGTGGAAGGTTCAGAGTGTAAACCCCGCTCAACCCGGAGAGATTGTCGGTATGACGATTCTGCCTGAGAATATTCAGATTATGCATAAGCCTCATTCAGAGGACGCGGAGGTTGCAAAAGAAGATGAATAAAATTGAAGGAGCGAACAAGCAAAGTTTTATTTCGTCACCGTATATAATCTGGGTGATTGGTTTTACTGTATTGCCGCTCTTGGTAATTTTCCGCTATGCATTTACAGATTCCGACGGTAAATTTACGTTCAGTAACGTTTTTGCCGTGTTTGATATGATACATATGAAAGCACTCATATATTCACTGGGAATCGCTTTGGGATGTACCGTTTTTTGTGTATTGCTTTCATATCCGCTTGTTATGGCGCTTCGTTGTCTGAATCTGAAAAAGCAGAAGTTTACGTTGTTTATCTTTATTTTACCGATGTGGATGAATTTTATATTACGAATTCTTGCGTGGCAGATGATACTTTCAAACAACGGTATTTTAAACTTTGTTCTTACAGGTCTCGGACTTGAACCGCTTCGCATTGCAAATACGGGTACGGCACTGATGATAGGTGTGGTGTACGATTACCTTCCGTATATGGTGCTACCTATTTATAATGCGATTGCCGAGATTGACGAAGATATTATCGAAGCGGCAAGAGACCTTGGCGCAAATGGGTTTACAGTGTTTCGCAAAATTATACTTCCTATGTCAATGCCCGGACTTTTAAGCGGCATAGTTATGGTATTTGTACCAACTATGACTTCATTTGTAATTTCGGACATATTAGGCGGCGGCAAGGTGCAGCTTATTGGTAATATAATTGAGCAGGAATTTACCAAGGCAGCAAACTGGAATCTTGGTTCGGGATTATCGGTTGCGTTGATGATTTTTGTGTTTATCAGCATGGCATTTACAACCAAAAACGATAACGAAGGAAAGGGGACTGCGATATGGTAGAGAAAATAAAACGATTTTTAAGCGGCAGTTACCTTTTTTTGATTGTATTATTTCTATATGCGCCTATTTTAGTGCTCATGGTGTTGTCATTCAATTCCTCGCGTTCGCGTGTCGTATGGGGCGGGTTTACCTTCAAGTGGTATCAGAGCCTTTTTGAGAATGAGCAGATAATGGAAGCGTTGTTGACAACTTTACTTCTTGCTTTTGCATCGGCTATTATTGCAACAATTATAGGCGTTGCTGCCGCAGTCGGTATGAATGCAATGAAGGCAAAAAGTTATAAACTGACCATGATGTTTACAAATATCCCAATGCTTAACGCGGATGTTGTAACCGGTATAGCGCTGATGCTCTGGATGGTAAATTTCATTCCTTTAGGATTTGGTAGTGTGCTGATTTCGCATATTACGTTTTGTATACCATACGTTATTTTAAGCGTTATGCCAAAAATCAGGCAGATGAATGTCAGCATTTATGAAGCGGCAAGAGACCTTGGGGCTAATGCGATATATGCATTTGCAAAGGTGGTTCTTCCTCAGATTGCAGGGGGAATAGTTGCAGGATTTTTTATGGCATTTACAATGTCTATGGACGATTTTGTTATCACGTATTTTACAAAAGGCGCGGGTGTAAACACCCTGTCAACTATGATATACGGTGAGATAAGAAAGGGCATAAAACCAGAAATGTATGCACTTTCGACCATTATATTCGTAATTATTTTCTTAGGACTGCTGGTAGTAAATTGTCTGCCCGAAAAAAACAAAAACACAAAGGAGAAAAATTTTTAGGATGAAAAGGTTGGTTATTGCATTACTTGTAATTTGTTTGGCTTTACCGCTTACCGGATGTGCAGAAAAAAGAGAGATTGTAGGAACACTTACGGTATTTAATTACGGTGATTATATTGATCAGGATATGCTTGATTTATTTACAGAAGAAACCGGAATTGCAATCAAATACGAAGAAGCCTTGACACCTGAAGAAATGTATACAAAATACAAGGCAGGTGCTATTGATTACGATTTGGTTTGCAGTACCGACTATATGATTCAGAAGTTGATTTCAGAAGGCGAGCTTCAACAACTTGATATGTCGTTGCTTACCAACAAAGATAATATAGGTGAGCGTTACTGGGAGTTTTCAGAAGCTTTCGACCCCGAAAACAAATATACCGTTCCGTATTTTTGGGGCACATTGGGCATACTATATGATAAAACCCGCGTTAAAGCGCCGGTTGACAGTTGGGATGTATTATTCAGCGGTGATTATGCCGGTGAAATAATTATGCAAAACAGTATGCGTGATACCTTTATGTTAGCGCTTAAATATTTAGGTTATTCATTAAATTCCAACAACGAAAATGAAATTCGTCAGGCACAACAACTCTTATTGGATCAAAAACCCGACGTACAGGCGTATCTTGTAGATGAGGCGAGAGATGAGGTAGTTGCAGGCAACGCAATTATGGCGGTTGTTTATTCGGGCGAGGCTTATCTTGGCAAAACGTATAACGAGAATCTGGAATATGTAGTTCCAAAAGAGGGCTCAAACGTATGGCTCGATTCATGGGGAATTACAAAAAAATGCGACAACGTAGAGTTTGCGCACAAGTTTTTAGATTTTTTGTGCAGAGAAGACGTTGCAAAGGCAAATTTTGAATATATTTATTTTTCAACACCAAACGATGCGGTGATTGAAAGTCTTTCGGAAGAGGAACGTAGCGACGAGACAATAGTTCCATCTGAAAACGCTACGGAAAACTGTGAGGTTTGTGTTCAGACAGAACCCAAAATCACCGAGCTGATGAACGAATTGTGGAAAAAATTAAAATCAGAATAGTTTTAGCCTGAAGGGGTAGAAATATGGAATATAAGATATTGACCGGAGAACAATTAAGTGAAGATTTCCTTGAAAAAATTATGGATGTCGACCGTGAATGTTATTCGGGTGAATATGTGGGTGAACTTGCCAATATGCAGGCTCGTTACCGCAAAAACAACAAGTCCTTTGTATGCGTAATGGACGGGGACTGTGTTGCCGGATATATCAATTTCTTTCCGACTACTCAGAGTCTTTGGGAAGAAATTGTTGAAACAGGTATGACTATCCGAGACGACGACATTCTACCGGAAGAGGTTGGGGAATATCGCATGGGAGAGTCCCACAATATCTATCTGCTTTCTGTGGCTATTAGAGAAAAGTATCGTGACAAAAAACAGGACGGAAAGCCTGTGGTCAAGATACTTACCGACGCATTTATTGCATATCTGAACGAACTTCAGAATAAAGGATATATCATAAATGCAATAGCAGGAACGGCTGTTTCAGACGGTGGAAAGAAATTTCTTAGAAATTGTATGTTCAGTGAGCGCAGATGCTTGCAGGACGGAAATATTATTTATGTTTGCGAAGCGGAATATTTAGAAAAATTTTTGGATAACAATTTGTATTTCAAGAGTTTTCAGGATGACGTATATTTATTTATTCCGTATGTAGACAATAAAGAAAACCAAAAAATGCCGGCTTTTTTGAAGCAAAGGCGTGATAATCCCTTAAAAGACATTCCTGAGGTCGTTGAAAAAATGTTGTGTGACCTTGACGAATGCATCAAGTACGAATATAAAAGTGACGTTGAAAAAGAATTACAAAGAGTATATCTCGGTCAATTCGAGTTAATGCACACTTTAGACCAATATCCTGAAACTGACGACGAGATACCGCACATCGTCGGAGAAGAGACGGTTTATGTTTCGCTACTGGCTCATAAGAGTTCACATATGTACGTGGTTATGCTTTTTATTCCAAATTGCGCGTATTCCACTTCGCAATTGGAAGACCAGGTGGCGCAGAAATATCTGAAAATACGAAATAAAGCCGACGTTGATGAAAAAGGACATTATAAATACCAGAATCTTGATGATTATTTACATCAAAATTATGGACTTCTTCAATGTGGCGACGGAAAAAGCATTTTGTGTATGTCTAAAAAGCCCGAAACCGATCAGGAGTTTTTAAACATTCTTGCAGGTGAAAGTTACAACAGTATGCGACAGGACTTCTTTATCCGATACAATGAGCTTGAAGATTGTGCAAATAACAACCTGTCAATCTATAATTATTATGAAGCTTATATGACCGAGTCTGTCGTAGCGCTTATATTTGGTGAAAACGTTTTTTGCATAGACGGAATAATAGAGGATAAGGAAGCAGCAAAAACAGAAAAAAGCAAGGAACGTGTCGGATTAACCGCGACATATGTATTTATTGTTGAAATGATTATGTTCCAGAATATTGCGCTTAATCGTGTTGTTAATAAGGTGTCAAAAGCATTATCTCACAGTGGCGACGTCGATTACGATTACATTATGCAATTAGACGAAGATTATGCAAAAACAATAAAGTTCTGGCAAAGCAACAACTTTAAATATTTTGGCACACAGCGAGAGGCCGAACAAATCCGAAGAGCATTTGAAAACGATGAACTGCGTGAAAATTACCATGCGCAACAGGATTTTCTTGAGCATATGGTAGAGGTAAAGACCGCACGAAGCGAACATAACAATGATCTGAAAATGAATATTATTCTTTTTATGTTGGCGATTGTCGGAGCAAAGGACTATATTATCGGAATTATTGAAAACGTTTACGGAACACTCGCAGGAACTATTAAAGATCTTGATGCTGTTGTATCGGCAGCAGGAACTTTTGATACCTTGCTTCTTGGTATAGGACCTTTGGTTGCACTTATTGTTTATACATTAAGAAAAAAACGTTTTCGCGAAAAGGAACAACAATTAAGAAGCAAATCGGAGAAGAAACAAAATGAAAAATAAGATTATTGAGTTGAGTAACAAGTTTAATTTGCGAAAAAACAAGCATATTTTATGGGATAACAAAAGCTTGTGGACTGTGATTTTGCTGGGTGTAGCTGTATTGTTTTCTTGTTTGCAACCGTTACAATTTGTAGAAGGCGGCGAGTTTACCTTCTTTAGTATGCTGGCGTTGGTTCTGGTGGGCTATTTTTTTGGATGGAAAGAAATGCTTATTGCCGACGTAGCGTTTATTGCAATCAGAATCTGGATCGATTGGCCTTTCCCAAATTTAAAACCCGATGCAGAAATAGCCGACTATATTTTTGGATACGGTGTCCTCAGTATTGGTGGCATCATAGCCTATAAAACCAAAAGTCTAAAAAAAGGATATTGCGTCGCTGCGCTCTTGCGTTATATGGAAAGCGTCGTAAACTGTTTAGTATTTCACTATATAGTAACAGATTCAGTTTGGGCGAATCTGGTGGAAGCATTCTGGTATAGTGCTTTATACGTTGTTTCCGAGTTTGTTGTTACTATAATAGTTTTAATGATTCCGGCCGTTATGGAAGCGATTGATTATTGGAAGTATATGGCCAATAACAAATTGGAAGCCGATCTGGATACATACTAAAACAAACTCAAAAAACCGACTACGATAAAATATCGAAGTCGGTTTTATTTATAATCTTTTTATATTGATATAAACGAGCTTTTATGTTATATTATAAATGAAAGAATGTGTTTTTTAAATTGCACGCAAAAAGGAGCAAATAAATGAAATTATATAAAAGCATTTTAAGTTTTATTCTTGTTGTAATAATGCTTATAGGTACAGTTTTTATAAACGGTGGTGTCAATAGTGTTGCGTCGGCGGCAACGCCGACGACTGTTGCCGAGGTATCATACTGGAGCGGCAAAGCGGCAGTCAATTTTGCAGGCGGTGACGGTACTAAAGAAAACCCTTATTTAATTGCAACTGCCGACCAGCTTTATCTTGCGCTGACACAGATTACCGACTCTAAAAACGATGTTGTAGGCGGCATTCAGACAAGCGAAATTTTAAAGCAGAGTTCAACTACTGAATACGTTCCTGTTTATACATCAAATTATTATAAGGTTGCTGATGGCGTTAAGGCTTTTTATCTTAACGATATCACGGGTAAAGAATCACTTGAAGGCATTAAGTCTTTTATTGCCGGAAGCTCAAAAAAAGACTGGAAACCCGCTAAGTCTTTTGTAGGAAATCTTGACGGTAACGGTGTTACCATCTATGGTATGTACTCATCAACAGGTCAGGGTCTTGTTTACAAAATGGACGGTTCTTCAACCGTTAAGAACTTTAATTTTGATTCTTGCTATGTATCCGGTTCAGGCAATTCGGCAATTCTTACCACTTTGCTTGGCAATTATACTAACGACAGTACAATTGTTACAGTTGCAAACATTTCCGTTCGTAATTCATACATAGCAACAAAGCGTAACATTACACTTTCACCAAGAACCGATAACGCATACTATCAATATAGTCCCGGTGCTGCAGGTGTTATTTCAACAGGCAGTACCTGCGAAAATCTTACCATAGCAAACTGTCTTTATGACGGTTTATCTTGCGAAAGAGTAATTGGCTCTGCATCTGAAGCTACGGTTGATATGATTGGCGGTATTGTAAGCGGCGGATATAGCATGAACAACGTTACCGTAATCGGTAGTGTGGCTTTGGGTGCGCCAATTACCGACGAGGTTTGCATTGACGGAAAAGAAGTGTTCTACAATCGTTATGATGTAACACTTGGATATCCGGTACATTTTTATAATTGCTACTCTGATTTGCCGGTTATGCTAACGACGAAATATCCCGGTAAATACGATAAATTAAACGAAATTGGTCGTGTGGAAGCAAAAACCAATTACGAAATCTTTGATATGCCCAAACTTGATTGGCTATCCAATTGGCAGTTAACTGAATTGCGCGATGAAAAAGGCGAGTTGAGAACAATACCAACCGTAAAGGTGAATTTGTTTGATGAGTTAACTAATTTATCTTATTCGGTGCAGATAGCAGCGCAAAATAACAATGGCGGCGCATATAGTGTGTTTGGTGGAGCATATTATTCCGGAACATATGGTATGTACCACACACTTACAGGATCTGGCACCGAAAGCGACCCTTATATTATAAACAATGCATTTGAATTAGCACGCGCTATTGCTTCGGGCGGTATGAACGTATATAACCGTCTTTATTATAAACTGGCGTGCAATATAGACGCCAGCGGCATTACGTGGATTACACAGGATGCTATAAAAAGTTCTAATGGCACTGCAAGATATAGTTACACTCCTTTCAACGGCGTTCTTGACGGTGACGGTCACGTTGTAAGTGGTATTTGTGTGGGAGATGATCAGGCAGTGGGTCTTGTTCCTGTATTGGCAGAAAACGGTGTGATTAAAAATCTTCACATACGCAGCAGTACTTTTGTTTCAAGCGATGATTATGCCGGCGCAATAGTAGGAGTTACAAACCTCGGAGCGCAGGTGACAGGTTGTTCGGTAGAAGATTGTATCGTTGCAAGTAAGAAGACCGATAACCATATAATTGGCAGAATAAAAGGAACTGTGCTAAAAAACAGTTACTATATAGCCGATGATAACTCAACTGTATCGGTGAAAACAAGGTATTACAAGGCAAGTGGATCTATTGGTGAAATAGATGTAGCAAACAATCAGGATACATGGTATCTCGGCGGCAAAGACGGTAGTACACCGCGACTTAAAAATTATGCTTCGGCTCAGAAACTTACCGATGTTGACGGTGACGGCATTGTAACCGAGTATACAGCCCGTGACCTTGCGGCATTAAGACAAATCTTGCTTTTAGACGATAATTACCAGTATCTTTATGCCGATGTTGACCGCAATGGTGAAACAAATATACTTGACCTGGTTATTTTGTGTAACGAGATGGCAGGTGATTTCAGTAATCCTAACAACGATTTCTGGCGCAATGTAAAACTTGGAAGAGTAAGTATTTATTACGGCGAAAACGATAACTATGATGCTGCGCGCAAGTTGGAACTTTATCTGGAAACGGCAGTCCCCGACGTAGATATCAAAAAAATTGTATCAGCAGAAAAAACCGTAAGCGGTACTCAAAGTGATAGCAGCGCCGTTTATGTGCATGCGAACGATCTTGCAGGTAAACCAACAGGTGAACTCGAAATTATTGTAGGAGATATAGAAAACTACAGCGCATATTCACAAAACAATCTGGCGATTAACGATTACGCTATAACCTATAATGCCGAAAATGGTGTTTTATGGCTTAGAGGCGGCTCGTTTACAGGTGTGGAGCAGGCGGTTCTTGATTTTGCCAACAATTCAAAGGTTGAGACTGGCGGAATTTACACCGTAAACCAAGCAACGCTGTCGCCTGAAAAATATGCTAAAAAAGTAATGGTAGATACCGATTATGACGGTGTTGCAGATACTGAAAAAACACTTTATTATGCATGGGGCGACGAGTTTGATGGGATTGAAGACGTGGAAAACGGTGAGAATTCTCAGATTTCAGTAGATACCTGGAATCACGCAAGAATGAGAACCGAAACCGAAATTGGAAAAGCTGGAAACTACAACAACGTTGAAACTGCAAATGAAAAAGAACTTGCTAAGCTTTATTCCGTAGAGAATGGTCGTCTGACTATTACCCGTGGCGTAAAAGCAGAGCATGCTACCGAAGTTACCGACAGACTGGGTTATGTGAGGCTCGAAAATCAAACGGGCTCTACAGCGCTTAATGACCAGATCGATGATGAGGATATCATCGCTAATCCAGGTCTTATTAAAACCAATCATTCCATGCTTTGGAAACAAGGTTATGCTGAAATGTACGGAAGCCTTCCTTCAGACGGACATGTTTTCGCTTCATGGTGGATGTTAGGGCACGGTGGTTATAACAACTATGCTATGGAAGAAACACTTTTTGCCAAGGTTTATAAACTAAACAATACCGGTGAATACGCCTATGATGGAAAAAGCACGTGGCCGATTTCGACCGATCCTAAAACCTATAAATACCAGGTGCCTACCAACTATTTTGAAATAGATATCTGGGAACTGATGCAAAACCCAAGTCTTACACATTCTACCGTCAGAAAAACCAAAACATCAGGTACTTATGAGCATCGTTTGTATCTTAACGTACATAAGTTCTATTCCGTAGGCGCAAGAGGTCAAAGCACGGTTAACGTTATAGATTGGGATAATCCGGGCACACCACGTGCCGTTATGCAAAAAGAATGGTTTGGTACACCTGTAGACGACTATTACTTTAGTACAAGTGCACGATACCTCGACTTTACCGATGGTACAACTACACGCTTTACTAAAGACTGGCTTGGCAGAATCACCGCAAATTATGCCGAAGCGCTTCAGAAACAACTCACGGCACCTCGTCGCTACGGATTTTATTGGAGTACTGACGGTGTCGATAAATTTAACTTTACACTGTATATTTATGACGTTAATGGCGATGGAATCGAAGATGATAATGCAATACTCGGAACCAGCGATATGACCTATAACACGCAGGACAACATGAATCCTCAGAATTACGACTGTGTAAGTGATGCCGAAGTAGCCAATCAGTATATGTATTTCTTGATTGATAACATACTTTATACATCAAATCCGGGTCATCAGAACTCGACAACCGAAGAGGCTGTAATGCATACTGATATGTTAACCGATGAAGGCACCGCGGCAAATCCCGATAAAATTGATCTTGAAATCGATTATTTAAGAGTTTATCAATACGATGGTAGACGCGATATTATTTTACGAGAGACAGAAAACTTTAACAACAACAATCACTTTGGTTATTAAATCAATAAATCAGCAGGTCAAAAACCTGCTGATTTATTTTGTGTATTTTGTTTTTCTTTTACGAATAAAATCGGCGATTTCTACCGATTGCAGACCGCTGTCGATATCCTGAAAAGCGGAGGAACCCGAACGCACAAGTTCAAAAAAGGTTCTGTTTTCTTCATAAAATCCGCTTTCTTCAAACATATCGCAACTATCTACAAGTTGGTCGCCTGTAATCAAGTGTGTAATGTCGTTGCCCACAATACGTGTAAGTTTTCCCGGACTGTCGGGATTGCTCCAAAAAGGCAACTCCACAAAATATGTTGCTTTATTGGTGTTTACAGAGATTCTTTCGGCAACGGTGCCCCCCATAGCCACCAAAGAAAGTTGTGCCACAGCACCGTTTTTCATAGTTGAATTAAGATAAATATTTGCAATGTTTTCTGCCTCGTTAGGTACTTGCTGATAAGTAAAATCGATAGTTTTATAGTCACTATCTGCAATAAATTTAACCGCATCAATAGCGTGAATCGCTGTGGTAGAAAAATCGTCATCGCGGCGGTCCTTACGGTACATCTGATAGGTTATATTGTAAATGTTTTCGTACTTTATAAAAGCTTTAAGTTTTGCAAGTAGCGGTGTGTAGCGTCGGTTAAATGCTACGCGCACAAACACGTTTGCCTGCTTTGCGACGGTTGATAATTTATTGATTTCCTGCTTGTTGCGACCCGGTGGTTTCTCTAAAATTAAAGGAAATCCCATTTTTAAAATTTGGATTGCCATATCCACTGTTTTATCAACGGGGGAGATAAGTGATACAGCGTCAGGGTTTTCTTGTAGCAACATTGCTTTATAGTCGGTATATGCTTTTTGAAATCCAAATTTTTCTTTAAAGTATTCGGCACTTTCGGGTACTATATCGCAGCATGCGGCAAGACAAGTGTCGGGATAAGTTTCAGCATATTTTTTAAAGGCTGGCCCGTGACCTGTACGCGCCATATTGCCGCAGCCAATAGAGCAAATTTTAAACATACGAGTTCCTCCGTTTATAATCAAGTGGTGAAATCCCCACTCGTTTTTTAAAGGTCTTGCAAAAATAAGATGCCGAGCAAAAACCAACCAAATCGGCTATTTCCTGGGTTGTCTTTTCGGGTGCATCAAGGAGTATTTCTTTTGCCATATCAATTTTTTTGTTTAAAATATATTCCATTGGAGGAACACCGTAATTTTTGACAAATAGTCGTCGCAAATGCGCCGGTGAATATCCCGAAAGTTCGCACAGTTGTTCGGGAGTTATTTTTTTGTAGTAATTTATGTTTATGTATTCAACTGTAGATAAAAGTTTATAGTTGTCTGCATAGTCCTTGCTTTTTTCAAGTTTTTGTGAGCAAAGCAGGTATAGCAATCGCAAAAACAATTCAGCAATTCTTATTTTAGAAAGATATGCGCCAGAACGGTGAGCCTTGCTTATATCTTTAAAAAGACCTAAAACATTGGCATCTTTTGTTACTGTATTAATTTGAAAATCGAAGTCCCGTTCACAAAAGAATGAAGCAAAGTAATATGACAGATCATCATTACCAATGTTTGTGAGCGTTACGCCTTCATATATTTTTATGAAAATCACGTCACCGGCATTACAAATGCAATCGCAATCTTTTGTTTGTACGCGCATACGTCCTGATTCAACACAAAAAAATACAGCGTGATCGGCTTGTTGTGTACAATTCCAGCCTGCGCGATGTTTATAATATCCTGCGTTTTTAAATGCAGTTATGGGATTAACAGTGAAATTGTCAAAATCTTTAATTGTACTCATAAAGAAATTCCTTTCAAAATCTGTTTTTATTGTATTTAAATTATAATTACTTGTCAACCCCAATGAGCGAATTGTTATATAAATAGAGCGATAACTATATTGCAAAACGAATAATTCAATTATATAATTATAATACAATATTATGCAGAGGAGTATCTATGAAAGCGTTAGTTGCCATAAAACAGGATAAAACATTTGATACCTTTTTTACAGGTGAAAATATTTCTTTTGCTGAGTCGCTTGGCGATATCATCTGGCTTGATACCGCGAAAGCCGATAAAGAGGAGTTAAAAGCGAAAATTAAGGATTGTGACGTTTACATAAGTTGCTGGGGTTCGCCTGCGCTCACACCCGAGATTTTAGAGTGCGCACCAAAGCTCAGGCTGCTTACTCATCTGGGCTCTACCGTAGCACCCGTTGTATGCGACGGGGTTTATGAAAGAGGTATAAAGGTTATAAGCGGATTTGATTATTATTCACGCTCTACTGCCGAGGGCGCAGTGGCGTATATGCTGGCAGCACTGCGAAATATTCCTTTTTATACAGATAGATTAAAAAATAAAAAAATATGGCGCGGAAAAGATGACTACACTGATGGTCTTATTTACAAAACTGTTGGTATTGTAGGATTTGGCGGTGTTGGTAGATATGTGACTAAAATGCTAAAGCCGTTTGACGCTCAAATTAAGGTGTATGATATAGCCGAAATTCCAAGCAAAGAAAAAGAATGTTATGGCATTACACAGTGTGGCATAGAAGAAATTTTCTCCACCTGTGATATTATTTCACTGCATTTGCCTTATAACGATAGCACGCATCACATTGTAGATGATACGTTGCTTTCAAAAATCAAAAATGGCGCGTTGCTTGTAAACACGGCGCGAGGCGCAGTTGTGGATGAATCGGCACTGATAAAATATCTTGAAAGCGGTAATTTTAAAGCGGCGCTTGACGTTTATGAAAAAGAGCCTATTGATATGGACAGTCCTTTGTTATCGTTGCCGAACGTTTTGATGCTTCCACACCAAGGCGGACCTACCGTAAATCTGCGTGCGCTTATTACTCGCGAGTTGATAAAGGAAAGCGCAGCTTTTATAGACAAAGGTTTGCCGCTTAAAAACGAGATTTCACAAGCACATGCACAAAAAATGTCAAAGTTTTAAGGAGAAGATATTATGCTTAATTCACCTTATAAAAAGCCATACATAACTCCGCCTGACGAGCACCCTCGCGTTATGTTCAGGCAGTCGGATAAAAAGCGAATAGTTGAAAATTTTTCTCATATAGAAAATCACCGCGCCTATGAGCTGTGGCAGCGCATCTGCAAAAAAGATTTTCGCCAGTTTTATGATGATATTGCTGTGGGTCGCTACAACCTTATGGTTTGTTTTATGATAGAGTCAAAGGCGTTTGAAGCTTGGGTCGAAGACGATGCCGAAAAAGCACGTGATATTATAGACAATACCAAAAAGATAGTAGAGCGTTTTAGTATCGATCGTAATATCAATCTTATGCTTTGCCGTCATACAGGCCATATGGTATTTGTGGTGTCGCTTCTTTACGACTGGCTATATAAATATTTAAGTGAAGAAGAAAAGCAGTTTTTTATTACTAAATGCGAACAGTTTTTAGAAGCTGGTATGGAGGTAGGCTACCCACCTGTAAAACAGCGCAATACTCACTCTCATTCTCACGAAGCGCAGTATCTTCGTGATATGTTGGCGTTTTCAATCGCTACTTACGATGAGCGCCCCGATATATATGATTTTGTTGTCGGTAGAATAATTGACAACCTTGTTCCGTTTTACAAGTTCAGTTTTTCTTGCGGACTTCACAATCAGGGTCCGTCTTACGGCGGCTACCGTCAGGTATCAGCTCTTTGGGCACAGTTGCTGTTTTATCAGATGAGCGGACAAAGAATTTTCGATGAATGCGTTGAAAATGCCGACGGATATCATTATCTTACTCGTGCCGACGGCGAGAGCTTACGTATAGGCAACGACTGTAACGATGATAAGGGCGGCGGACACGTTGTAAAGCACCCGTTTACCATTGTCAACTTTTTTGCGGCGGCTATGACGGGCAATGCACATTATAAAAAATATTTCTTAGAAAACTATCGTGACGAGGTTATGGTACCTACGCATTACAGTACAGATTTGTACAAGGATACTACTTACGGAGAAGGACTTTACTCGCCGGTAGTGCACCTGGTGTTTAACCTTATCGCGCCAAGCTTTACGCCCGCGCCATATGAAAAGGCAAGGCATTTCAAATATCCTGCAGGCACTACCATATATAAAGACGAAGAGAAAAACACCACCGTTTATATGAAAATAGGTGAGCTTTGGTGTCAGGGACACGAGCACTATGACACCGGTGATTTCCAGATTTATCATAACGGTATTTTGGCGTCAAGCTCGGGTGCATATTACTGGTACGGTTGCGAACATTTTTACAATTACGATACCGTTACTTCGTCACACAACTGTCTTACAATTCGTGACCCCGAGGTAAAGACACTTGGGTCTATAACCGAATGGGGCAAGACCTTTGACCTTATAAACGATGGCGGTACCCGCAGACCCGTACCTACCACCGACTATAATCTTGAGCCTGATCTGGCGGCAGCATGGCAGAGAGATTGCCAGATGGCAAAAGTTATTTCTCATACCGAAACGGAAGACAAGGTTGAGGTTGTGGGTGATTTAACCACAGCCTACTCCCACACCTGCGATAAAATAATCAGAAAAATGACCTTTTTACCAAACGAAGGTACAAATGGCGTTTTCACCGTAGAGGATGAGGTAACAGCCAAAAGCGAAGAATTTATAAAGTGTTTCCATATTCATATGATGGAAGAACCGCAGATTGACGGCAACGTAATTACCATTACACACAAGGGCGGTAAATTGCGTTGCACGGTGCTTGAGCCTCAAAACGCAAGCATTACAGCTATTGGTGGCGGAGACAATCGTTTTACCACGGTTGGAATTCCCGTACCAAGCGATAAAACCGAAAACCGTGAGTGTGGTTGGGGCAAAGTAATCGTCTCGCCTACAGACAAAGTAAAAACACATAAATTTAAAGTAACAATGGAAATATTGGATAATGAGATTTAAAAAATCCGACCCTGCAAAAGCAAATTTTGCAGGGTCGGATTTTTTATTCATTCTTTTCTACAATTGCCGCAATAACGGTTATATCATCGGGGCGTGTAGTGGTGTATCGTCGGCGTGCGCAGTCACAAATATGTTCAGCAAGCTCCTGAGCGTTGCCGTTTTCCCACGCTTCAAGTTCGCGACGTATCCATTCGTTGCCATCAAAAGTAACACCATCTGAAACAAGCAGCAAAATATCGCCGTGGCGCAAGCGTATACCCGCACGGTCAAAAGATACTTCCTTTAAAATTCCTACGGGAAGGCTATGACTTTCGGCTCTGCCCGAATGACCGTTACGACGTACAAGCGTAGGTGCGGCACCCGCCTTATAAAGCTCGGTGTTGCCCGTAAAGAGATCAATGCTTGCAATATCCATAGTAGCAAGGGATTCATCGCTTGATTTGAAAAGCATAGAAGAATTAAGTATTTTTAGCGAGCAGTCATATCCAAAGCCTGCTTTGAGCAGTCTTGCCATAAGTCCTGATGCCATCGCGCTGTCAACGGCAGCTCTTCCACCTGTTCCCATACCGTCGCTTAAAATCATTATAAAATGTCCTTTGCCGTCGTTGAAGTATTTATAGGCATCGCCACAAATTGAACCCGCTGTAGCACAGTGTTGTTCAACACCTATATCTATTCTGTAGTTTGCGCGTTCATTCACCGTTAAAACGGCACTATTGCCGGTTTTTGTTATATTTGGCACACCAAAATCGCGTTCGCAGGCAAGGGAGAGAATTTTCATAATCTGAAGGCGGTTAAAGACGATTGTGTTATCGCATTTTATCTTCATCTCAAGCGACATTCTGCCGAATTTATCTGTTTTTGCGGCGCATTCCTCTGTGTGAATACCAATGTTTTTAAGCGCCGATGCTGCCGATGAAGCTGCGTGGGTGTTAAAATGCTCATCTCCTGTAAGATTTATGGATAATTCATTCAACATATCCGAAACACCCTCAAATTGTTCAGACACTACCTGACGTACTTCGTCGATACGGTCTTCGGCGGAAATCAGTGCGGCGTATTGCGAATAGCGATAATTTACAGCATCCTGCATTTTGTTTATTCTGATGCACCTGCCCTTGAATTCATCAAGAACAGGCAAATCGGGCGAATTGTCGCCGCCTTTTATGCAGGCAATCATTTGCATTACGGCATCAAGTGTTGCAGCCGATTTGTTTTCCCAACAGTGAAGTCGCAGTTTGCATCCCGAACAGGCGTCCTGCTCAACAAGGCTTATTACAGATTTAAAATCGGGCGCGTTGATTTTGGCAAGTTCTCCCGACACCTGGCTTACGGTGTCCGCAACGTCAACAAGAGCGCCCGAAGCGAGTTTAAGTCGCAGACTCAATGCTTTAGCAGCACCGTCTTGAGCATTTACAGTAGGCGTCAGGTAGAAGAATTTGCTTAAATTTATTCCCAATGAACGCGGAACAAACAAAAATGCAGTAGACGAAATAATGATTTCAGCTAAAAATAATCCCGAACCGTCCTTGAACTTCATAAGCGTAATACCTATTATACCGGTAGCAATAGCGGAAATTGCTATAGCATATTTTCCAAGAACGGAAAACACACCTGCCGCAAGCCCCATTAAAGCATAAATTCCAAAACCGCCTTCGTAGGACGACGTTATGGCACAGGCAAAAGACAATGCAATACCACATACGCTGCTTATAGCGGTTCCGCCGTATCTTGCTGCGGCAAGTATCAGAAAAACACCAATAGCGCGTCCAATGGAAACCCGAAAAACCGAAACTTCAATCAGCCCGACAAGTATTATTACCGTTGTACAAACCAAACAGGCTGCTTCGTCGAGTGTGAGTCCTGCGCGCTTGACCGAGAAGGATACAAACGTGTTGTGTACAACAAAGATTGCGCCAAAAATAATAATACATTCTGCAGCAAGTTTTAAAAGGTCAATCGGTGCGCCGCTATAAGTTATAAAGCTTGTTGCGGCGTTCGACAGTAAGGTTACAGCACCTAAAAAGAATGGGTTTTCACATATGCGATTAAATCCCGATAAAAGCAATCGTACAGCAACAACAGCAAGCAGTGCTGCAAGATATTTAAATCCGACAGTGTTAGCGGCGGGAATAAAATACCCGATAAACGCACCTGTAGCAGTACTCGGCAAAAAAACAGCAGTGCAACCGCCTACAAACACCAATCCGAACGGCATAAAGGTTTCAAAAACCACTCCGCGTGCAGCTATAAATCCCAATATTGCCATTAAGATATGTAAATATATTGCCGAAATAGTTGTGGCTGTAGTTTCGCTAATAACGTTTTGTGTTTTTGCAACCAAATCCTTCATTTTAAAAGACACTCCTTTTTAACTTTACGCATTAACTTCCTCAGGGGATAAATTCTCAAGTTTATTATATAAATAAACCAACAATTTTTTTGTCAAAGCGAGAAGGCAAAAAATATATCTTTTTGTCTTTAAAAGAAAAAGAACAGTTTGTTTTATTGTGCAAAAACGGGAATACTTTTTCTGGAGGGATTTTTTGTGAACAGATTACTTAAAGTTTTTGTTGTGTTTTTCGTGCTTTTTTGTATGATGTGCATTTCTGTCAGCGCTATTTCAAAGATTGGTTCAACTGGTAATGAGGTAAGCAAAATACAAACTATGCTTAAAGAATGGGGATATTATAACGGTGCGGTAGATGGCATTTTTGGCACCGCCACACGAAATGCCGTAATAAAATTCCAAAAAGCCAACAATCTGACAGCCGATGGTATAGTAGGCAGTAAAACACTTGCAGCACTCGGAATATCGGGGGAAGATGTATACAGCTCGGCAGATTATGAGCTGCTGGCAAGAATAATATCCGCCGAGGCTCGAGGAGAAAGCTATCTCGGTCAGGTGGCTGTGGGAGCAGTGGTGCTGAACCGTGTAGAGCACCCGTCTTTCCCGGATACGTTATCGGGAGTAGTATATCAAAACGGCGCATTTTCTTGCCTTTATGACGGGCAGTTCAATAAGCCGATAGCTGACAGTGCGTACTCGGCAGCACGCGACGCGCTGAACGGACTTGATCCTTCGGGCGGAGCAATTTATTATTACAATCCTGCAGTGGCTACAAATAAATGGATATTCTCTCGCCCTGTGATAACCACTATAGGAAGGCATGTTTTTTGTAGTTAAAAAAACAGAACACCAAAACGGTGTTCTGTTTTTGATTGTTTTATTGATTTACATATTCGATAAATTTAACAAATGCGTCTTGACCTTGTTTGTCGCGTTTGAACACACCTGCGTCTTCAAGAACACGCGAGAATACAATACCAATTTCATCCTTAATAATTTTATCGATGTTATCAGCGTTTATGTTGTCATATTTCGCCCTGATTTCATCAGCCCAATCAGCGTGCTTTTCAATGCTTTCAATGGCGCGGATATCGGCACCCTCAAGCATAGCCTTCTGAAGTTCTGCCATTTCGTCCTTAAGACGAGCAGGAAGAACCGCGAGACCCATAACCTCAATAAGACCAATGTTTTCTTTCTTTATGTGATGAAGCTCTGCGTGGGGATGGAAAACACCAAGCGGATGCTCTTCGGTGGTGATATTGTTACGAAGAACCAAATCAAGCTCGTACTTATCGCCACGCATACGGGCAATTGGTGTTGCAGCGTTGTGTGGTTCGCCATCGGTTTCGGCAAACACAAATACGCTCTCGTCGGTATAGCCCTGCCATGTGGTAAAGATTTTATCGGCAAGGTCGATTACGCGCTCGGCGCTATCGCCGGTCAAACGAATTACCGACATAGGCCACTTAACAATACCTGCGGTAATATCCTCATAACCCTTGAATACAATCGGCTTTTCAATGGGCGCTTTTTCCATAGCGAATGTATAACGACCACCCTGGAAATGTTCGTGGCTCAGAATTGAACCGCCAACAATCGGCAAACCTGCGTTTGAACCGATAAAGTAATGCGGGAACATTTTTACAAAATCAAACAACTTGCAAAAAGCCTTGCGGTCTACAAGCATTGGTGTATGTTCTGCATTGAACACAATACAATGCTCGGGGTAATAAACATATGGTGAATACTGCATAAACCAGTTTTCGTCGGTAAGGCGAAGCGGTATTATACGATGGTTCTGACGAGCGGGGAAATTAAGTCTGCCGGCATATCCTTCGCACTCTTTACAAAGCAAACATTTCGGATATCCAGATTGCGGTGCGTTTTTTGCCGCCATAATTTCTTTAAGGCTCTTTTCGGGTTTAGAAAGATTTATAGTGATGTCAAGGTCACCGTATTCGGTGGGTGAAATCCACTTTATATCTTTTGCTATGCGATATGTACGGATATAGTCGCTGTCACGTGACAGCTTGTGATAATAATCCGTCGCCGCTTGCGGCGATACGTTATAACGGGTAAAGAATTCGAACTCAACTTCCGATGGACGCGGCATCATAAGACCCATAAGTTTTGTATCAAAGAGGTCTTTTTCGGTAACATTGTCTTCTACAAGTCCTTTTTCTACAGCATAATCAAGAATTGCCGCAAGTGTGGATTCTAAATCAACATCTTTGAACGTCTCGTTACAATCAAACTCATCAAGACCAAGTGCGTCAATGAGCAGATTAGTTACGTAGATTTCGTCGCGATTGGTAAAAAGTCCTTTTTCGAGTCCGTAACATATAAGTTTTTTAATTTCTTGTTGTATCATATTATCTCACCTTACTGAATTGTAGGATTACAGGTTGATTTGTTTGCTATACATACCCAGGAATTACCTGAGCTGACTTCTATTTCTTTACCTTCGGTATTGGTAAATTTAAAGCTATCGGTAGAAGCACCCTTTTCCCACTTGATAAACTGAACAGTGCCGTTAGTGATATAGTAACCGTCTCCGTTTTGGAGCGCTACCTTGCGGTGCTTTCCGTCGGGATAATTGGATATGGAAGTTAAAAGTATAAACACGTTTTTAACCTGTGTTGTCTCTCCTGAATAGTAGTCGGTAAGAACAGTGCTTCCTGCAAGGCGGGTATAAAGACCGGACTCGGCATCATAAGTAAAGTTGGTGGTCATAGCGGGGAAGGGAACCTTAACACTGGTAGCAGCTCCACCATCTAAGGCGAGGGCTGTATCGGTAAAGTTTGCCCACGGAGCGACACTTGATACTTTGGTGTCAAACTTGTCATTTATATTGCTCCACAAATCGCCTGCTATGGCATAAAGTGTGTGCTCGCTTGAAAGACCATTTGCAATGCGCTTAGCGCCCTTTGTATTGGTGTCAATACTCAGATGGTCAATATCCTTAAGGTGTGGTGCACAATACGTGGGGTCCTGACCGCAATGTATATAAATTGCATTGTGACCAAGCGCTAAATCAACGTAAGGATAACGCGCTGAGCGCACGGTGCCTATTTTGTCAAGGTTGGATATATCCTGATAAACCGCCATAAGACGTGTAATACCGCCCTCTACTTCGGTTTCGTAGATTATATCAGCGTTGGAAAGACCGGTCTGCTTGCTTTGCGCAACGCCAACGTTATTTACCATAATAGCAACAGGACGTTGCTTGGCTTTTTCACTGTTTTCGAATTCAGCGACGCCCGTAAGCGGATTAACGGCAAGATCGGGTGTTTCCTGTTCTGCAACAGGTGGCTGGCTTTCATAATCCGAAAGGTCCTCATAAACCACGTTGTTATCACAACCTGTTGCAAATATCATAAGTGCGGCAAAGGTTGCCGCTAAAATTCTTTTTAGCATAAAAAGTCCCCCAGTCAAAATTATATTCTACATTATAATATTTTATTGTATTCTTTTCAAGGGTTTACATAAAAATTTTTATATAAAATTTAGTACATTTAGTATTGTTTATTTTACGGATATACTGTATAATGTTATTGAATATGGAAAATAGGGGTGATATGTTTTGAAAAACACGGTATATTTAGACAACAGCGCAACCACTGTGCCGTGCAGCAAGGCAATACAAAACATTAACCTCGCGCTTAACGACGTGTGGGGTAATCCGTCCAGCCTTTACGATCTTGGTTTCCGCGCACAATTACTTGTTGACGATACAAGAAAAGCGGTAGCGACAATGCTGAAATGCCGCGAGGATGAAATATATTTTACCGGTAGCGGCACCGAAAGTAACAACACAGCGCTTATAGGCGCGGCATATTCACGACAAAAGCGTGGTAAAAGAATTGTTACCACTACAATTGAGCACCCGTCGGTGCTGGAAACCGTAAAACGACTCGAAAACGAAGGGTTTGAGGTTATATATTTAAAACCGCAATCAAACGGTGTGGTATCGGAAGATGAACTGATAAAGGCAATAACAAAAGACACAATACTTGTAAGCATTATGCTTGTAAATAACGAAACGGGCGCTATTCAACCTGTAAAAGCAGCGGCAGAAGCTATAAAGGCTGCATCTGCACCTGCGCTTTTACATTGTGACGGCGTACAGGCTTTTGGTAAAATGCCAATAAACGTATCCGAACTCGGTGTGGATTTATTCAGCGCCAGCGGTCATAAAATACACGGACCCAAGGGTATAGGTATTCTCTACATCAAAAAGAGCGTCACAATAAAACCGCTTATCACGGGCGGCGGACAGGAAAAAAATATGCGCTCGGGTACCGAGTCGGTACCACTGATTTATGGGCTTAAGGGCGCGATTGACAGCGTTGGAAACGTAAATGAAAATTTAAAAAAGCAAACGGAACTCTGGCAGTACGCCAAACAAACACTGCTTGATACAAAACTCGTCACTATAAATTCGTCAGATGAAGTATTACCTTATATATTAAACGTTTCGGTTGAGGGTTATCGCTCCGAAACCTTGCTTCATTTCCTTGAGGCGGAGGGTATATATGTGTCATCGGGAAGTGCGTGTGCTAAGGGTGAAGGCAGTTACGTACTGCGCGAGATGGGATTGCCTGTAAAGTGCGTCGATTCGGCGCTGCGTATAAGTTTTTCTCGCGATAATACAAAAAAAGATATCGATGCGTTAAAAGATGCGCTGATTCGGGCAACACAAAGGTTAAGAAGGTCTGTAAAATGAAAGAAATTATACTTATAAAAGACGGAGAGTTGGCACTCAAGGGTCTTAATCGCCGCAGTTTTGAAGATAAAATGGTGGCAACCATACGCCGCCGACTTAAAGGTTTAGGTAAAGTTACGGTCGAACGTGCACAGTCAACTATATATATAAAACCGGTTGATGAAGATTTTGATTTTGCCGAAGCGCTTGACCGTATGGGTCGTATATTCGGCATAGCGGCATTCAGTCGTGCGTGTGTTTGTGAAAAAAGTATGGATGATATTTTAACCCGTGCGCCCGAATATCTTGCCGATACGTTGAGAAACATTAAAACCTTTAAGGTAGAAGCAAAACGCGCCGATAAGTCTTTTCCATTAAAATCTCCCGAAATTTGTCGCGAGGTTGGCGGCGCATTGCTGCGAGCTTTTCCACATCTGAGAGTAGACGTTCATAATCCCGACGAGATTATAACTGTAGAAGTCCGCGACTATGCCGCATATATCCGCGGTGGTCAGATAAAGGGCGCAGGTGGCTTGCCGGTAGGTACCGCAGGTCGCGCTCAGGTGCTGATTTCGGGCGGAATTGACAGCCCTGTTGCTGCATATACAATGGCAAAACGAGGACTCGTGCTTAATGCAATTCATTTTGCATCTCCGCCATATACCAGCATTCGCGCCGAGCAAAAGGTAAAAGACCTTTTAGGTCGCGTGGCGCGTTACAGCGGTGTTATAAAATTGGCAATCGTGCCCTTTACCGAAATTCAGGAAGAAATTGGCAAACACTGCCCCGAGGATTATTTTACACTTGTAATGCGTCGTATGATGATGCGTATTGCTTGTCGCGTATCGGAAGCCGACGGATGTTTAGGCCTTGTTACGGGTGAAAGTTTAGGTCAGGTAGCAAGTCAGACTTTGCCCGCAATTGCCGCTACCGACGAGGTTTGTACTATGCCGGTACTCCGTCCGCTTATAGGTATGGACAAGGAAGAAATCATTGCAATTTCAAAAAAGATTGATGCGTTTGACATATCAATTTTGCCTTACGAGGATTGTTGTACAGTGTTTACACCAAAGCATCCCCACACAAAACCCAAAAAGGGTCAGTGCGAAGAGGCAGAAAAAAATCTTGACATAGAGCCTCTTATTGAACGGGCTATTGCAGGAATAGAGTATACGTATATTGAATAATTATTATTAAGAGATAGGAAAATATGGCAGGTAAACATTCAAAGGGTTTTTTTGATACCGTAAAGGATATAAATCCGATACAAATTTCACCCCGTAATTATATTAAAAATCAAATACCGTTGCCCTTTAAAATTGTCTCAGCGGCGCTGGTGCTTTCACTTGTGGTGTCGGCCATCTTTATAGGCAGATTTTTCCTTGCGGGTAATTCTCAGGGTAAGATATTACGCGAGGCAAAGGATTGTTTTGAAAATATCGGTGGTAACGCTGCAATAAAGACACTTTCGGAAAACAATCCGGATATTAAGGGTTGGCTTAACGTAAGCGGCACCGATATCAGCTATGCGGTGTGTCAGGGTGACGACGATAAATATTATACAAACCATAACCAGATCGGAAAAAAGAGTCGCTACGGCGCGTTGGCATTGTCGGCGTCTGACAGTTTTGAAAGAACGGGTAATGACCGTAATATAGTTATTTTTGGCAACAATATGAAGGACGGAACAATGTTTGGTTCTTTAAAAAAATACCGTAATCTTAATTTTTACAAGCAAAACCCTGAAATAGAGCTTTACTATGAAGATACAAAGGAAAAATACGTAGTATTTTCAATTATGCTGATAGGTTCGCACGAAGACGATGCGGGGAATATTTTCAATCCTTCAAAAAGTCATTTTGCCGATGAGGACGAGTTTGACATGTGGTACAGTGAATGTGCCGCGCGCAGTCTTATCAAAACCACAGTTTCGGTGTCGTACGGCGACGAATTTTTGACTCTTGTTACCACGGCAGACGATTTTGAAGGCGCACGACTTGTTGTGTTGGCAAAAAAGGCAACCGATTGGGACGCATCACATACCGACGTGAGTGGTGCTGTGGTAAATGCTAAAATAAAGTATCCTAAGATATGGTATACAGAGCGCGGACTTAAGTATCCGTATTAAATATAAACAGAAAGGGAATAAGAATAGTGCAGAATTTAAAGGTAGATATTATATATCATCAATCTCCGTCAGATTTTGAAATGGAATTCAATATGCGTGGCAATTGTCCGATTCGCTTATTGAGCGACAAAACAACCGATAAAAAAGGTTTTGTAAAGGCGCTTGCGCGTGACGTTGCACGAAGTCGTGTTATCATTTGTTGTGGTCCGCTTTTTGGCAGCGACGGTCTTATAAATATTGTGGCAAAGGCTATCGGCACAGGTGTTATGCCGTGCAATAACAAAACCTACGGTATCAATTCCGAAGAGACAATTCACATCATAAACGGTTCTACTCCGCTTGTAACACCAGATGGTTATTTTGGCGGCTGTATAATTGAAAGCGGTCCACAGACAATTGTATTGCTTACCGAGAATAAGAGCTTCAGAAAAACCATTTTGAAGAACCTTATTCATCCTTATCTGCTTGAAATAAGTTATATTGCGCTACCTTCTGCGTCAATCCCTGCGCATGTTACTAATGAAGAGCCTGTGTTTGAAACGGCCGTTTCCGAGAACGAAACGTATGTTACAGGGTCTGATGATTATGAAATTGATGCTGAGGAAACACAGCCGTTGCCCGTTGTCGATATACAGGATGAACACAATCTGGAATTTGTAATGGATGAGGAAGAGGGTGCAGAGGAACAATCTCAGACCACTCAGCTTCCTACAGAAAACATTTATAATGATTTGTATATTGAGCCTGAAACTCCAGAAGAAACCAAGGCAAGATATGAGCATCCGTATACAACGTCAGAAAGCGACAACATCTTTATTTCGGAACGCGAGGTTGACGAAACAGAAGAAGTTTTACGCAAAAAGAGCAATATCCGTGCTATGGACATTACCATAGTTTTACTTGTAACCGTGCTTTTGCTCGCAATTCTGGCGCTGGTATATCTTATTGTATTAAGACCTGTCTCTATGGGTGTCAGCACAGGGGAGTACATAAAAGAAATCTTTGGATTGGCCGACAACTCGCTTGTTTAGAGGTATTTTAAATGAAAAAATCAAAAACAAATAACTTTTTTTACCGTATGTTGTGCGGCGCGTTTTTGGGTATCAGCGTTATAGCGCCCGGTATAAGCGGCAGCATTATGGCGGTTATGATGGGTATATATGATGATTTAATCAATGTAATTTCGAACCCGTTTAAGAAATTTAAAAAGAACTTTTTTTATCTGCTTCCAATGGGTTTTGGCGCAGTTGCGAGTATGCTTTTGCTTATAAAGGCGCTCGACTTTCTCTTTGAAAACTATACCGTGCCGGCATATTTGCTCTTTATGAGCCTTATTGCAGGCAGTGTGCCGACAGTTATTGATGAGGCGCGGGAAGAACCTATAAAGAAAAAATATTTTATTGGAACAGTACTGGCATTTGCTTTTGCACTGACTATTGGTATTTTGGGAAAATCCAATTTTGCCATAGGAATCGATACAGCCAACACAGCAAGTGTGGCTATGAAGATATATCTTCCTGCTTGTGGTACTGTGGCAGGTATGATGAGTATGGTGCCGGGTATGAGTATATCAATGTTACTTATGATGTTCGGCATTTATGAGCCTTTGCTTGAACTTGCTACAGGTCTTATGACACCCGAGCGTTGGTTTACTCCTGCGTGGTTTGGCGAGGCGCTCACCGTAGGCACGGTGGTGCTGGCATTCTTAATCGGTATGGTGCTGTTTTCCAACATAACAAAACGCGTGTTTAAAAAATGGCATAGCTTAGGCTTTTTAATGGTACTTGGTTTTATGTCTGGCTCAATTGTAAGCATATTCCCCGGATTGCCAAATGGTATTTTGAACTGGGTATTAAGTATTGTCGCTATTGCGATAGGCTTATCGATATCATATTTGTTCAAAGTGCTTGGTAAAAAGTTTAACGTAGAAGAATAAGATATAAAAAAGGATGCATTTGATGCATCCTTTTTTATGTTTTGTATTGTCTATATTCTTTTGGTGTAAGTCCTGTGTGCTTTTTGAAAATGTTTGTAAACTGTGATGAAGAGTTAAACCCGCAATCCAATGCAATGTCGGTTATGCTTGAACTTGATGTTTTAAGCAGTTTTTTTGCTCCTTCTATGCGCTGTCGGGTAAGATACGCATATGGAGACAGCCCGAAACATTCGGAGAATAAATGTCGGAAACGGTCATAACTGTAATGATTATTTGCAGCGAGGACTTTGAAATCAATTTGTTCGTTAAGATTTACGTCAATGTAGTTTAAAATTTCTTTCCACTTGATGTTGTCGTTTGAGATATCAGGTTCTTGCTGATGTTCGGACGCTGTAATAATTACTTCTGCAAGATAAATTTCGGTCATTTGTGAGTTGTGTGTTTTTGGCGCGAGCGATAGGTTTCGTAATTTTTGCAATGCAGATAACAGCTTTCCGTCACGGTCGTAAAAAACTCCTTCTTTAAGTTCTACATCATCTATACAAAACGAAAAGTGTAACCATATTATATCACAAGGTTCGGGATCGTATTCGTCGTGGGGTGTGCCCATTTTATAAAAAGCAAAACTACCCGCGCTGTAGGTATGTACTTTTTCGTTTATCATTGTCGTACCGTTACCAGATATAAAATATACAAGCTCGTCGCATCTGTGGGTTTGAGTGTTTATTCTGATAGGAACGGAATGCTTTACACGATGGATCTGTTTTAGTCTGCAATCAATCATATATAATCACCACTTGTATTTTAGCACCTGTAAAGCACTATGTAAATAGCCAAAATATAAATTATTACAACCTTATTTTTATATTTTTGGAG
>JAZNWJ010000013.1:0-11013 GCA_045593245.1 Acutalibacteraceae bacterium
TTCGTATTGGGTTTCCGAAGAGTATTCCGCAGTAGTTTCATACCAACCGTTTGTCTGATTAGGAACGGTATAGTTGGCACCACTAGGAGCGTGTTGATACAAATTGGAGTCAAAGTCTCTTGTTGAACCGCCCTGTGTAGGCAAGAACATATCTTCCACAGTAACAGAATGTATAACTGCGGAACTTTCAATGTAATAGGGAATGGTGATATAAATCTTTGTGTTGTCGGCATTGAAAGAGTATTCCCAATCAACCTTGACGGTATCGTTTCTGATTGAAACATTGTCAGCAAATTGATAACCATCAAAGGCTGTAAATTCATAGTTGTAGGAATAACTATATCCGCCCTCAAATACAGTGCTAGAGTTAAGGCGATTACCCTCACTATCGGCCCAATACTGGTCTGTCATTTTCGAGTTGTTATACGCCCAAACGCCAATGTTGTAATGCGCTTGATCGCCATCACTTGGTGCGGTAACATTGTAGAATCGGAACTCACTGATGTCAGCATAGGTGCGCTCTCCAGCAAGTTCAAACGTATAAGTCACCGTTGCATTCTCTGTTTCCTGACTAAGTGTAATGCTACCAGTATACTGATGGTCATACAGGTTAGTCATATACACAGGAATATTAGAGTCTGTAAAGGCATAGCCATCCTTCGGCTCAACGCTAAAAGAGATGCTGTACGTTCTGCCTGCTTCAAAAACCTGTAGGCCATATTCAATCGGGCGGCCTTCTTCATCCCGCCAATCAGCAGTTTGGTTGTCGAGGACAGCGTACTCATATTTGCCATACTGACTTTCCGATAATGAAGATCCGCTGACATATGAAATGCGCTCACCAACTACAGGCATGGAAAGGCCGGAAAGTGAGACACTATTGATGGTCTCTAGTTCCTCGGCAAACACCGTCAGCGCAGTCATCGGCAGCATACCAACCACCATTACAAGCGCTAAAAGCACGCTTAAAATTTTGCTAAATTTTTTCATAATTACTCCTCCCCAGTTGGGTATTAAACATAGTTACTTGACCAAATAAAAAAACTATGCTATAATCTTTACAGTTTAATTATATAATATATATAATTAAAAATCCCCACACGGCAAAAGGCGAAAAGTGTGGGAGATTTATCGCATTTTTCTCAAAAGTGTGGGAAAAGGTGTGGGATTTTATTTTTTAAGGGTGAGAATATATGTCGGGTATATCGATTGTATATATAGCGGCGGCGGTTTGCTCACTTTTGATGCTTGTGGCATATTGCATTTTTATAAAGCGAAAATTCGCTTGGTTCTGGGTGCTGTTTTCAAGTATTTGTGTAGTAAACGTAGGCTATTTTGTGTTATCAATTTCCAAAACACTTGACGAGGCATTGCTTGCCAACCGTATTGCATACTTAGGCTCAGTTATTTTGCCCGTTTCTATGTTGCTGATAATCTTGAATGCGACAGGACTAAAATATCCTAAATGGCTATGGATACCGCTTATATGTTTGAGTGCGGTGGTGTTTTTTATAGCAGCAAGTCCGGGGTATAGCAATATATACTATAAAGAGGTAACGCTCACAACACAAAATGGTGTTTCAGTACTTCAAAAAGTATACGGTCCGTGGCACAAAACGTATATGTTTTATCTGTTAGGCTATTTTGTTGCTATGATAGCGGCGGCAATACACGCTAAGGCAAAAAAGAAAATAACGTCTGCGGCGCAAACGGCTATGCTGCTGAGTGCAGTATTTGTAAATATATGTGTGTGGGCGATAGAACAATTCGTTAAAATAGAACTTGAATTCTTGGCAGTTTCATACATAATAAGCGAGCTGTTTTTAATAGGCGTTTACGTTATGCTACAGGAAACCGAAAAGTATATAGAAAAAGCACGCCAAGAGGTTTTAGTGCAGTCGAGCACCCAAAACACACCCGCGGCAGCAGAACAATCTCAATTCTCTGAAGAAGCAATAGATACATTCAGCCGTGGACTCGCGGAGCTGACCTATACCGAAAAACTGATTTACGACCTGTATATAGGTGGCAAAACCACAAAAGAAGTACTCGATACAATGAACATAAAAGAAAACACCCTTAAATACCATAACAAAAACATTTACGGTAAATTGGGTGTATCTTCACGAAAACAATTAAAACAATTAGCCGCGACAATTAAAACAAACTAATACTTACAAAAAGGCTCCCTTTTTACAAGGGAGCCTTTGCTATATTATTCTATACCAAAATATCTTGCCGCATTATTGTAGCAGATATCTTCAACAATCTGACCGAGAGTTTCCATATCTGCGGGGTATTCGCCATTTTCTACCCAAGTACCGAGCACGTTACAAAGAATACGTCTGAAATACTCGTGACGAGTATACGACAAGAAACTGCGTGAGTCGGTAAGCATACCTACAAAGTTGCCAAGAAGTGACAAATTAGCAAGTGACTTAAGCTGTGTTTCCATACCCGATTTGGTATCGCTGAACCACCAAGCCGAACCATGCTGAATTTTACCTGCGGCCTCAGTACCCTGGAATGCGCCGATAACGGTATCAATCATTTCATTATCGTGAGGATTGAGTGAGTAAACAATAGTCTTTGGCAATAAATCGTCGATAGCAAGAGCATTAAGCAATGCAGTAAGCGCCTCACTGCAAGGACGGTTTGAAATGGTGTCAAAACCTGTATCAGCGCCAATTTTAGCAAACATTGCTTTATTGGTGTTACGCTGAACGCTGTAGTGAATCTGCATTACGATGCCACGTTTTGCGTACTCTTTACCAAGAGCTACGATAATAGCGGTCTTGTACATATCGGCTTCATTTGCAGTGATTGCTTCGCCTTTCATTACTTTCTGGAATGCAGCTTCAATTTCCTCGTCGGTGCCCACTGCAAACGGAATATAATCAAGACCGTGGTCGGTTGCCTTACAACCCATTTCGCAGAAGAAATCAAGACGCTTGATAAGAGCCGCCTTTACGTCAGCAACGCTGTTGATTTCCATATCAGCGGCAGCAGCCAATGCCTTTATGTAATCAACAAAGCCGTCTTTGTCAATGTTAACAGCCTTGTCAGGACGATATGATGGAAGTACAAGTGCGTCACATACGCCCTCTTCCTTAATCTTTTTATGCCATTCAAGCGTATCAATAGGGTCGTCGGTTGTACCAATCATTTTAACGTTTGACTTTTTGATAATACTGCAAGCAGACATATCGTCGCTCTGTAATTTTTCATTACAAAGGTTCCATACCTCTTCGGCGGTTTTTGCGCTGAGTATTCCATCATAGTCAAAGTAACGCTTGAGTTCAAGATGATTCCAGTGATACATTGGGTTACCTATTGCACGTGGTAACATTTCGGCAAAGCGCAAGAACTTGGTGTAATCGTCAGCGTCGCCTGTAATCTCGTTTTCGGGAGTGCCGTTACTACGGATTAAACGCCATTTGTAGTGGTCACCTCCAAGCCAGATTTCGGTAATATTTTTAAACTTTTTGTTTTCATAAATCTCTTTTGGGTTTATATGACAATGGTAGTCAATAATCGGCATTTTTTCGGCATAATCGTGGTAAAGTTTTTTAGCCGTTTCATTAGTCAAAATAAAATCATCGTGAATAAAGCTCATAGCAATATCTCCTTAAAATTTTTCATTACAAATATTATACAATATGCAAATTGTTAAAGCAAGAAAATTATTCTTGCAATTCAAAATGCTTTGTGTTGTACACATACAATACTTTGTTTTTTACAGTAACCACATAAAACTCATCGCCAACCTCTGCCCAACGATATACCGCCCAATGCTCCATACGGTATTTGTCAGACCAGCGATATAGTTTGCCTTCAGGAATATAAAAATTTTCGTGCTTAGCAAACTGTAATCTGAATAAATAGTGTGCGCCTTTGTTCGTTTGCATAGCAAGCTTAGGATAAAGAAAAACATATGGTATTCTATGGTCGGGCTGATAATCGTGCTCGTACTCGGTAACATTAAATTTGTGTCCGCCGTCTTTTTCAGAATACACAAGCTTGTCTACCACTATATCAAACTTACCTTTTCTCACCAAAAACAAATACGACGCAAATTTATAAATACTATGTAGTAAATAAAAACAGCATACGCCTACTACAATTACAAAAACAATACAAACTATATTAAATAACGATACCCCTACTTGAGCAAATTGTTCTGAACGCGCACCTTCTTTGCGGAATATTGAAAAATAAAGAAACACCAATAATGCGGAAGGTATGGCCACTCCTATTCTTAAAAACATATTTTTAACGTAAATTGATGTCAATTCTTTTTGCACTAAGCCTTTTGTTAAAATTTCTTTTCTATTTTCTTCCTTCACAAAATCACCTCTCATTTTAATTATATAATTATACCAAATAAAAATCAAGACTCCACTTTAAAAGCAGAGTCTTGATAATTAACATTTGTATATTAGTATAGAATCTTACCGTCGGCAACCTTTTTAAGATGCTCGCCGTAAGGTGATTTGCCGTATTTTTCAGCCGATTCAATAAGTTTTTCTTTGCTTATCCAACCGTTTTTGTAAGCGATTTCTTCAACTGCAGAAATCTGAATACCCTGACGGCTTTCAATTACCTTTACAAATTCAGTAGCCTCAGCCAAAGCATCCATTGTACCTGTGTCAAGCCAAGCGTAGCCGCGACCGAGGGTCACAACATTGAGGGTATCGTCCTCAAGATAAAGCTTGTTAAGGTCGGTAATTTCAAGCTCGCCGCGAGCAGAGGGCTTAACCTTTTTAGCCATTTCAACAACGCGGTTGTCGTAAAAGTACAGACCTGTTACACAGTAGTTTGACTTTGGATTCTTTGGCTTTTCTTCCAGAGAGATAGCCTTGCCGTTTTCGTCAAACTCTACTATACCAAAACGTTCGGGGTCATCAACATAGTAGCCAAATACAGTAGCGCCGTTTTCCCTTGCTGCTGCCTCACGAAGATGCTGCTTTAGTCCGCTACCGTAGAAGATATTGTCACCAAGCACCATTGCGCAGCTGTCGCCGTCGATAAACTTTTCACCAATAAGGAATGCCTGAGCAAGACCGTCCGGAGAAGGCTGAACCTCGTAAGAAAGATTGATACCATAGCGTGAACCATCACCCAAAAGACGCTCAAAGTTTGGAAGGTCGGTTGGTGTTGAGATAATAAGTATATCGCGAATACCTGCGAGCATCAATATTGACAGCGGATAATAAATCATCGGCTTGTCGTATACGGGAAGAAGCTGTTTAGATGTTACCATAGTAAGCGGATAAAGACGTGTTCCGCTACCACCTGCAAGAATAATACCTTTCATTTTAAAAACTCCTTAATCTATAACTTTAATATCAATGCCGTTTATTTGGACATCATTTACGGGTTTGTCATTTGCGCCTACTTTTACGTTTGCTATGGCATCTACCACATCCATACCGTTTACTACTTGTCCAAAAACAGTGTGACGAAAATCAAGCCATGGTGTACCGCCAAGCTTTGCATAAGCCTCGGTTATCTCGGGTGGAAAACCGTTGTCGGCAAGGTCTTTCATTTGCTCTAACATACCCTGAGGAACTTCGCTTGCCTGCACAATAAAGAACTGGCTGCCATTGGTGTTAGGACCTGCATTTGCCATACAAAGCGCACCGCGCAGGTTGTGAAGCTCGGGGGTGAATTCGTCCTGGAAGCTACGTCCCCAAATAGACTCGCCGCCCATACCGGTACCCGTTGGGTCACCGCCCTGAATCATAAAATCCTTGATTACACGGTGAAAAATAATACCGTTATAATAATCATTTTTAGCGTGTGTAGTAAAGTTTTCTACCGTTTTGGGTGCGTGCTCGGGAAAAAGTTTTATCTCGATGTCACCCATATTTGTATGCATTACTGCAACTGTATCGCCGCTCTTTACGGCTTCAAGTTGTAAACAAGACATAATATTACCTCGCTTGTATATTTATATCTACATTTTAACAGTATTCTACAAAATTATCAATAGTCAATTTTAAAAACGTTTTATTGATATTTTCTGTGTATTGTGGTATATTTACCTTATATTGAGTTTGGGTAGGTGTTATTATGGGCAATACACTTAAAAACTGCATCTGGATTGGTGCTACAAAAGAAATTGTTTCCCCCGTTATTCTTCGTAGGTTTAACTTACAGGATATAAAAAAAGCAACACTAATTGTAACAGGTCTTGGATATTTCGAAACCAAAATAAACGACAAGAACGTTACCGATTATATGTATCTACCCGTGGTAAGTGACTACGAACCGCGTGACCTCACACTATGTGCGCATAAAAACACCACAGGCACCACAACCAACCGTATATATTATTATAATTTTGATATTACTCCCCTGCTTCACAATGGCGAAAACACGCTTTCAATTCAGCTTGGCAACGGTTTTTACCGTCAGGAAGAGCGCGTTGCCGAAGGTAAAATGTCGTTTGGCGATACTCTTAAATGTATTTATAAAATTGTTCTTAAAACCGCAGACGGCACTACAGAACTTTGTTCTGACGGTAGTGAAACGTATACCGACAGCGCTATTCGTTTTAGTAATTTATATTTGGGCGAAATGGTTGATTACAGTGTAAAACTGCAAGAGGAAAAGGCGGTTAATATACTCCCCTCACCCAAAACCATTTTATGTGAAGCAATAGGCACACCAGACAAGGTTATCCGCACAATAACACCTAAAAAAATTGCTGAAATAGACGACAGACAAATTTTTGACGCGGGCGAGAATATAACGGGTGTGGTTTCAGTAAAAACCGAAAGCGTAGTTACAATCCGTTTTGCCGAAAACATCAATGAGGATATGTCGCTTAATTTTACTTCCAGTGCTGCCTCATATCGCACAACGCGAAGTGGCGAACTGCAAATTATGACCGATACCTTCATATCCGACGGCACACCTCGTATATTTGAAGCAAAGTTTTCCTTCCACGCCTTCCGTTATTTTGAAGTTTGTGGAGAATATGATGATTTAATCGTTAAAGTAATTCATGCCGACACACCCATAACGTCAACCTTTACTTCCAATCACGAGGGTATGAACTTTTTATACGATGCGTTTTTACGCACCCAGCTTGACAATATGCACGGCAGTATTCCATCTGACTGTCCCCACCGTGAGCGACTCGGCTATACAGGCGACGGTCAGCTTGTAGCACCTGCTGCTATGATGATGCTTGACTCAAAAGAGTTTTATAAAAAATGGATTCAGGATATACTCGACTGTCAGGATACCGACGGTCACGTACGTCATACAGCACCCTTTATGGGCGGCGGTGGTGGTCCAGGCGGATGGGGTTCGGCAATAGTTATTGTACCCTACTCCTATTATAAGCAATTTGGCGATACAGATATTATAGAGCAATGCTATGACAAAATGAAACTGTGGATTAGTTATCTTCTGTCCCACAGCGAAAACGGACTTGTTACAAGTGAAGATAAGGATGGTTGGTGTCTTGGTGACTGGGCGTCGCTCGAAAAAATGGAAATACCCGAGCCTTACGTAAACAGTTGCTATCTTGTAAAAGACCTGCTTCTTTTAGAAGAAATGGCAACCGTTATCGGAAAGAGCGATGACATCCCCTATTATCGCTCCCTTCGCACCGCTACTGAAAAGGCAATAAAGAATACCTATTACAACGTCGAAACAGATCGCTTTGCAGACGGTATTCAGGGTGCCGATGCCTTTGCCGTATGGTGTGGACTTGCGGGTGCTGATACCGCACAAAAGCTTGCCGAAAAGTATACCGAAATGCGTTATTTCGACACTGGGTTCTTATGTACCGACATTTTATGCGAAGTACTATGTAATTACGGCTATACCGATGTTTTTTTGTCACTGCTCGAAAGCGAAAAATTAGGCAGTTTCCTTTATATGAAACGTCATGGTGCTACGACAATCTGGGAATACTTTATAGGTAAATGCTCGCACAACCATCCAATGTTTGGCGCCCCGACCCGTCAGTTATTCCAGAGTGTTTTAGGCATTCGTCAGCGAAGCGGTACAGCAGGTTATGGTGATATAATTATCGCGCCCCTAAAAACAACCCGTGCTTTAAAAGTGTCTGGTAGTATCAATACACCAAACGGTGTTATTTCTGTATCGCTTGATACCACAAACGAAAAACCGATTATATCGGTTGACGCACCAAAAACAATCAAAGTAGAAATTAAAGAAGGTTAAAAATGACTTATATCTATCTTATCCGTCATTGTGAGGCTATGGGCAATCACAAACGACTTTTTCAGGGCTCTACCGATTGCGACATCAGCGAAATCGGCGCCGTACAGCTTAAGTTTTTAAAAGAGCGCTTTGAAAATGTACAGCTTGATGCCGTTTACTCAAGTCCACTTATCCGTGCACAAAAAACTGCCGCCATGGTGGCATATGGTAAAGGACTTGATATTACAATACGCAAAAATTTAGCCGAACTGCACGGTGGAGTTGTGGAGGGTAAACCTTTCCAGGAGGCATTTACCGCTATTCCCGGTCTTGCAGACGCTTGGAACAATCACCCGCAGGACTTTGCCCCCGAAGGTGGCGAGGCAATGCGTGACGCGTACGTTCGTATTTATGACGAGGTTATGGCGCTTGTGCGTGAAAATCGCGGCAAAACCATTGCGGCGGCAACGCACGGTGGAGTGCTGCGCTGTCTTACCTGTCGCATTCTTTATAACGATATTACCCGTCTTAAAGACGTACCTTGGCACGAAAATACTGCCGTAACGTTAATTAAAATTGATGATAACGATAATATAGGTATAGATTTTTTTAACGATTACTCTCACGTACCGCCCGAATATATGCCCAAACGCAACCGCATTATAGGAAAGGCTTAAGGTGATAGTATGATTATAATGTCAATAGACTTAGGTAAGGCTCGTACAGGTCTTGCGGTATCGGACCCAAGCGGAACATTTGCTTTTCCAAAAGAAGTTATAACCGAGTATCACACCGACCGCCTTGTTGAAAAGGTATGTTCAAAAGCAAAAGAATTTGGTGCCGAGCGTATAGTTGTGGGCTACCCTAAAAATATGGATGGAACTCTTGGTGAGCGTGCACAGGAATGTGCCGCAATAGCCGAACAAATCAAAACAATAAGTGGTGTTGAAACGGTGCTTTGGGACGAGCGCTGCACTACCGTTACTGCGCACAATTATCTTAGTATGAACAACGTCCGCGGCAAAAAACGCAAAGAAACGGTTGACGCCGTAGCAGCGGTTATCATTTTAGAGGATTATTTAAGAAGTTTATAAATTATCAAAAGCGATGGGTTATTGCCTATCGCTTTTAATTTCGCAATATTTACCTGTTGATTAAAACCGTAATGATATGATAAAATTACAACAAGTTGTTTTTTAAGGAGCGTGACAAAATGAAAAAAATTACAACACTAATATTAGCAAGCGCATTGGTTTTCACTCTTTCTGCTTGCCGTACAATAAATGATGCGTCGTCATCGTCATATACAAGCACCCCCACCCAAAACATAGATTTTAACACATCATCAAACACATCAACCGAATGGGTAGAATCGGACGAAACAGTATCATCTGATAATGAAAACTCAAGCCTACAGGAATCAAGTACTGCTTCAGAAAACATCTCCTCAAATGACTGCACCACACTCGGACATAATTTTACCGAGAGCCGCACAGAATCAACCTGTATGACCAAAGGCTATATAAAGCGGGTTTGCACCCGCTGTGGTGAAGCGTCTACCGATTATTTCAACT
Source organism: Acutalibacteraceae bacterium (assembly GCA_045593245.1). Lineage (GTDB taxonomy): Bacteria > Bacillota > Clostridia > Oscillospirales > Acutalibacteraceae > UBA737. The sequence goes on from JAZNWJ010000013.1 coordinate 9,759, forward strand.
TAAAAGAGCACACGTATACACAAAATCATCAATCGGTATCAGACACACAACATAATACTTATTTTACCTGCTTGGTGTGTGATTACAGCTACACCGAAATATCCGCACATAACTGGAGCAGCTGGACTATGACAAAACAAGCAACCCAAACAACAGCCGGAGAAAAAAGCCGACAGTGTACCATTTGCAATCATATACAGACCGAAGCAATACCAGCGCTCTCCTCTCCTACCGTAGACCGCAATACAAGGGTATTGGAGCTTGTAAATATCGAGCGTCAAAAGGCAGGACTACAACCTCTTGAATATTACTACACAGGCCAGTCTGCTGCAGACGTGCGCGCTGCAGAAATAATTGAGAATTTTTCTCACACTCGCCCTAATGGTACGTCGTGCTTTACCGTTTTTGATGATTTTAATATAAATTATCGATTTGTTGGTGAAAATATCGCGTACGGCTACACTACACCTGAAGCAGTAGTTGAGGGTTGGATGAACTCAGAAGGCCACCGCGAAAATATATTGAGCGAAAACTTTACCCATATAATTGTAGGCTATAAAGATAACCGATGGGTACAACTGTTTATTGGAATATAAAAAAAGCGATGGGTTTATTCCCCATCGCTTTTAATTTTACATTGTGTACCATCGTGATTAATTTCGTAAATATTTTATAGTGCTGTAGATTTGTGGTCGGCATCGTTGTGAAATAGCACAATTGAGCCATTATTAACATTAAATGAGTCAATTAAAATTTCATTTCTAAAAAATTCAATAAATCATTTGGTGTCACTGATAAACATTTACATATGCACGCTAATTCATAATCGGTAACTTGACGATTGTTATTCTCAATTTTACTAATCATTTGTTGGTCAATATTAACATTCATAGTTTGTAGCCTGGCAGCTAAATTACTTTGCGATAACCCTTTTTCTTCTCTTAGCGTTTTAAGTTTTTCTGAAATAATGTTTTTGTTCTCATAATAACAAATCTTTTTCATAATATCAGCACATCCCCAAATACGTCATATTAACGTATTGACAATACCATAAATTTATGATATAATTACGTCACATTAACTTAATGACGGAATTTTTAACTCCGCTTGTCGCCAAATCATGACTACCGGCTAAGCCGGTAGTTTGCTCTGCGGCTGTAAGCCGCTGTTACTGGCGGGACTGAAAGTCCACCGAATAATCTGCCAACCGCAAGCGGACTCTTAGCTACCGCTAAAGCGGTTGGTTATTTTTTGC
>JAZNWJ010000014.1:0-53361 GCA_045593245.1 Acutalibacteraceae bacterium
AATTGAAAACTTTATAGCCCAAAGATATTCCTCTTTTAGCGAGGGTATCGGCAAAAAAATTATCGGCGGCAACACCACTTTAGAGGAGCTTGCGGCTTATGCCGAAAATATGGGCGCGCCCGCACTTCCCGCAAGCGGCAGACAGGAATATTTGCAAAGCGTTATCAACGAAATTATGTTCAAATAATAAACTATTCAATTTGTAGTTACAAAAGGAGATAATATTATGGCTTCGTTTGGAATAAACGTATTTGATTTTGGCGCAAAGGGTGACGGTGTCACCGATGATACAGCCGCAATTCAAGCCGCAATTGACTTTGCCGCAAAGCGTGGCGGCGGTAAGATTTTGTTCCCTTATACCAAAGAGGGTTATAGAGTCGCTTCCCCCGGTATTGAAGAAATTGACGGAAAACCGCTTCGCGCGCAGTTGGTTATCCCTGCGGGAGATGCCAATATTCAGTTAGAGGGTGAAATGCCCTGCCGACTTATGAATGCTTATATGGTGCGTCCTATAGATGCGATGAAGAATAATTTTCCTCCCACATTATTTGGAGGATTGGTTAACAATAACACGAGAATATTCTCCGACTGGGAAGCGCCCGAAGAACACGACCCAACCGCTCGACCTTGGTCGATTATTGCGGCGCCCGAGGGTAATCTTCACTATGGGCATTTTAGCGCTTCGCAGTTTACCATTACCAATTTGGAATTTAGAGTAGCGCTCAACCGCGACAAGATGTATCCTACCCAGTCTGGTGCTAATCTTCAAAACGTTTGGCGCGCTCACGTTTGCGATTCGCAGTTTTGCATTAATGAGCAGGTGGGCGACACATTGCTTGGCAAGGAACTTCAACCAAATCCGTGTCATACTGCAGGCCTTATTATGTCGGGAATGCAAAACGACAATAACGTCCTTCGTAACGTGGCGGTACAGGGCTTCCGTTACGGCTTCGTTTTGAGCGAGCACGTTGTTGCTGATTACCTTTACGTTCACAATTGTGAAGAAGGTATCACCTTCCACGCGTCTTCTCACTTGACGGTTATCAATCACGTTGTAGCGCAACACAACGCTATTATTCTATCCGCCGCAAGAACAGAGCTTTTTGGTATGCCAATGCTTTGGGGTAAGCCGATAAAACGCTTTATTAACGTTATTATCGGTTCGGTAAACTTTGAATGCGGCACCGATTTAAAACCCGAAGTTTCGGTTCTGAAATACGGTGTATATGACCCCGACCATCGTTTCCACGGCTCACTTACCTGGCACAAACCTTGGGGTCATCAAGAATTCCCCTGTATTTGCGGAGAAAAGTTTAAAATTACAAATTTTTAGTAAATATATAACCTTGACAAAATCATTTGCAACAAATAAATACTTGCTTTTTTTAAAAAGTGTGTTATAATAACAAATACAAATTTTAATATAAATGCGATGATAAAGAAAAGTAACGTTGCATGTGAATTTAAGAGAGGGTGGCCTTTGGCTGTAAGCCGCCTATTTTGCCGCAACGTGAAGTTCCCTTTTGAGCAGTGCCGTTGAAATAACAGTAGGTGGCAACGGGTGTGCAGTTCCGTTACAGACTGCGGAGAGTGTTTGCTCTTTGAGCGAAAATGCGGGTGGTACCGCGGAGTTTGTTAATTCAAATTTCGTCCTGTAATAACAGGGCGAAATTTTTGTTTTTTCTAAAAGAAAAAACAAGAGAAGAGATAAAATTGCAAAGATAATAGATAAAAGAAAATGTGTGCCTTATGGCACTGATATAAAAAGTTAATTAAATTCAAGGAGATATATTATGAAACAACAGCTTGAACAAATCAAGACTGCGGCGCTCGAAGCCATTGCTGCCGCCCAAAACAGCGCCGACTGCGAAAACATCAGGGTTAAATACCTTGGTAAAAAGGGTGAACTCACCGCCATTTTAAAAATGATGGGCGGACTTTCTCCCGAAGAGCGCCCCGTTATGGGTCAGCTTGTAAACACTGCAAAGGCAGAGGTTGACGAAGCGCTTTCGGCAAAGGTTGCCGAAATGAACGAAAAGGCTACCGAACTTAAGCTAAAAGAAGAAACCATCGATATCACAATGCCTGCAAAGACCGACAAAACAGGTAAACTTCATCCGCTTAATACCGTACTTAACGATATGATTGATATTTTTCAGTCTATGGGCTTTGACGTAGTAGACGGCCCCGAGGTAGAAACCGACCACTACAACTTTGAGTGTCTTAATGTTCCTGCCGACCACCCTGCACGCGATATGCAGGATACATTTTATCTCGCTGAAAACATTCTTCTTCGTACACAAACGTCTGCGGCGCAGATTCGTACTATGGAAAACCGCAAACCACCTATTCGTGTAATTTGCCCCGGTCGTGTGTTCCGCGCTGACGAGGTTGACGCAACACATTCACCCGTTTTCCACCAAATAGAAGGTCTTGTTGTAGATAAAGGCATCACTATGTGCGACCTTAAAGGTGTGCTTGAGCAGTTTGCTCACGAGATTTACGGACCCGAGACTAAGGTTAAATTCCGTCCGTCATTCTTTCCGTTCACCGAGCCTTCTGTAGAGGTTGACGTTTCTTGCTCTGAATGTGGCGGCAAAGGTTGCCGTGTGTGCAAGGGTGCCGGTTGGATAGAAATTTTGGGTGCAGGTATGGTACATCCAAATGTTTTACGTTCTTGCGGTATCGACCCCGAAGAATACAGCGGCTTTGCATTTGGTATAGGTCTTGACCGTCTTACCACCACACGTTATAAGATAAGCGACATCCGTTTGTTGTTTGAAAATGACAAGCGTTTCCTTGACCAGTTCTAAGAAAGGGGATATTGTATTATGAAAATTTCACTTAAAGCATTAAAATATTATGTAGATATCAATGTTCCCGTAGAGGAACTGTGTGACCGTATGGTTATGGCAGGTTTTGAGGTTGAAAGCATTGAGGCTGAGGGCGAAAACATTAAAAATGTTGTTGCGGCTCGAATTGTAAAATTAGAACCACATCAAGACAGTGACCATCTTCAAATTTGCCAGATGGATATAGGTAAAGACGAGCTTGTACAAATTGTAACAGGTGCGCAAAATATTAAAGTGGGCGATCTTGTTCCTGCGGCGCTTGACAACAGTGATTTGCCAAACGGTATGCACATAAAAGCAGGTAAACTCCGCGGCGTAGAGTCTAACGGTATGCTCTGCTCGGGTGAAGAACTCTGTCTTACAGAGGAAGATTACGAGGGTGCCGGTGTTCACGGTATTTTGATCCTCCGTGACGAGTGGGCACCGGGTACTGATATGCGTGAAGTTTTGGGTCTTGATGATTACATTATCGACTTTAAAATCACCGCAAACCGCCCCGACTGTAACTGCTTTATGGGCGTTGCAAAAGAGGCATCTGTAGTTCTCGGCAGCGCTTATCATCCACCCGTACCTACCTATAAAACTGTAGGCGAGGACATCAAAGATTATATTGACGTTGAAGTTCAGAACTACAACCTTTGTCCACGATATATCGGCCGCGTAGTTAAAAACCTTCGCATAAAACCGTCTCCCGCCTGGATGCAAAAAGCAATTACCGCATCGGGTATGAGACCTATTAACAACATTGTTGACATTACCAACTTTGTAATGCTTGAAACAGGTCAGCCAATGCACGCGTTTAACTATAACGACCTTGCTGACAAGAAAATTGTTGTACGTAACGCTAACGAAGGCGAAAAAATCACCACGCTTGACGGTAAGGATTATAATCTCACCCCTGATATGCTTGTGATTGCCGACGGCGAAAAACCTTCCTGCCTTGCAGGTATTATGGGTGGCAAAGAGAGCGAAATCGAGGACGACACCAAGGATTTGTTCCTCGAATCTGCTAAATTCCGTCGTGACAGCGTTCGTAAAACAGGTCGTGCTTTGGGTATTCGTACCGAAGCCAGCGGTCGCTTTGAAAAAGGCGTTGATATTGTAAACGTAGGCTTTGCTATGGACCGCGCTTTGCAGCTTATTGACGAGCTTGATGCAGGCGATATTATCGAAGGCGTGCTCGACCGTAACCTTGGCCTTCCTGAAGATAAGATTTTAACCGTTAAATCATCAAGCATAATCGAACTTTTGGGTGTTCAGATTCCCGAAGGTAAAATGGTTGAAATTCTTAACAGTCTATGCCTTCCTACCACAGCAAAAGACGGAGTTCTCACCGTTCGTGTACCGTCTATCCGTGATGATATTGAGTGTCGCGCTGACCTTGCCGAAGAGGTTATGCGAATTTACGGCTACGACCACATTGTTGGTACACCTATGCGCGGCGACGTTATGCGTGGCAAGAAGTTGCCTTCTCGTGTAAAGAGCGATAAAATGAAGTCCTTGCTTTGCGGTATGGGTTGCTACGAAATTGCTACCTATTCGTTTATCGCTTCGGGCGCGCTTGATACCTTAAATCTCCAAGAAGACGATGCTCGCCGTAACGTTGTGAAACTTATCAACCCACTCGGTGACGAGTATTCGACTATGCGTACACAGCTTGTAACAAGTATGCTTACTGTAATGGCTACCAACATCAACCGTAAAATAGAAGCAGGTAGATTCTTTGAAGAAAGCAAGCGCTTTATTCCAAAATCTCTCCCCGTAACAGAGCAACCCGACGAATTACCAACTCTTTGCATCGGTCTTTACGGCAAAGACGAAGATTTCTTCACCCTTAAAGGTATAGTAGAAGAAATTATGATACTTTTTGGCGCTCACACACAGTACAAGAGAAGCAACGAAACGTATCTACACCCGGGTCGTCAGGCAGAAGTTCTTGCAAACAACGTTTCAGCGGCAGTGCTTGGTGAAATTCATCCTGCGGTTGCTAAAAAATACGATATTGACACCCGTGTTTACGTTGCCGAAATTAAACTCGACGTACTTTACGGTATCAACAAACGTAAAACCACTTACAAACCACTTCCCAAATTCCCCGCAGTTGAGCGTGACTTTGCAATGCTTTGTGATGCAGATATTCCCGTAGGCGACCTCGAAAAAGCGATTGTATCGGGCGGCGGCAGATTGCTTGAAAAGGTAAAACTTTTTGACGTATATCAGGGCTCACAGATACCCGAAGGCAAAAAGAGTGTTGCATACAGCGTATGGCTTCGCTCTAACGAAGGTACTCTTACCGACGCACAAATTGAAGACACAAGCAATAAAATCATTGCAAAACTTGAAAAATTGGGCGCAGAATTGCGTAAATAATAAAATTTAAGACAAACTTAATATTATATTGTTAAATTTGCTCTTGAAATTTCGCGTTTTGCAGTATAAAATAAGTATATCCAGTAAATAGATAAAGAGGTGCTTATTATGAACGACAGAACTATGACCTTTTCAATCGGTGACCAGACCGAGCAGGAGATAAGAAACATTTTAACAATAGTTTACGATTCTCTAAAAGAAAAGGGTTATAATCCAATAAATCAGATAGTAGGTTACATTTTGTCGGAAGACCCGACCTACATTACAACCCATAATAACGCCCGTAACCTTATACGCCGTATTGACCGTGACACGTTGTTGCAGTCGCTTGTGCGTTATTATCTTACTGCGTAAACTAAAAAGTATTTGAGCGAGGACTTGTTCCTCGCTCTTTTTTTGTGTTTAATACTTGATAAAACGCGTATTATATGGTAAGATAATATGAATACTTATATAGTAAAAGCACTTTTACGAAAGGGGAAACCTCACGTGGCAGATAACCGTGCGATAGGCGTTTTTGATTCGGGGCTCGGCGGACTTACGGTCGCCCGAGAAATTATGAAGCTGTTACCTAATGAAAACATAGTTTATTTTGGCGATACAGGTCGTGTGCCTTACGGTACAAAGGGGCGTGAAACCATCCGCAAATATGCGCTTCAGGACGAACGTTTTCTGCTTTCGCACGATGTTAAGATGATAGTTGCCGCTTGCGGTACGGTATCATCTGTAGCGGCAGACACCGCAGAAAGCTTACCCGTTCCTTTTGTAGAGGTGGTATCTCATTCGGTTCGCGCAGCGGTAGAGGCTACCAAAAACGGTAAAATAGGTATACTTGCTACCAGCGCTACCATAAACAGCGGCGCACATAAAAAGCAGATACTCCAACTTCTTCCCACAGCTCAGGTTGTAGAAGCGGCAGGAACACTGCTTGTACCTATAGTTGAAGAAGGGTGGACCACCCCCCACGACGCGGTAGCAATCGAAACGTTGCGACGATATCTTAAACCTATGATGGACGCAGGAGTTGATACGCTTATCTTGGGTTGCACACATTTCCCTGTGTTATCAAGCATTATACGAAAGGTTTTGAGTAATTCGGTAACGCTTATAAATATGGGCGAAGCCACTGCTAAGGCAATAGGACAAATGCTTGAAAATTCCGACAGTCTTAACGACGGCAAAAAAGTGGCTGAATACAGGTTTTTCGCAAGCGATAAAACAAAGTCTTTTGAAAAGACGGTAAAGGTCTTACTCGGGGACTATAACAAGGATTTTCGGATTGAACAGGTAGACATAGAAAAGATATGAAAAAAGTTTTAGTAAAAATCAAAGGTAAGCAAGGTCTTGACGGCGACGAGTCGGTTATTGAACTTGCGACAGAGGGAACACTGCGAGAATTTGAAGGTGACTACATAATCACCTACAGTGAAGACCCCACCGAGTCTGGTAGCAAAACAAAAACACAACTTACCATACAAAAGTCCGGCAGCGTAATTTTAGACAGACGCGGCGACCTGAACTCTCGTCTTATTATAACCGAGGGTGAGCGAAACAACTGTCTTTACTCTATACCACAAGGGAGTATGACGCTCGGAATTTACGGTAAAGAAGTAAATAGCAATATGACCTCTCACGGTGGTACAGTAAAGATGATTTATTCAATAGATATGAATCTTATGCCTCTTAGCGACAATGAGGTTGAGATTTTTGTGGAGGAAAGATAAAAATGTCAGTTTTAGTAAGTGTTGCAAAAAAACAAATTGAAAAAATGCTTATCGATGCGGCAAATACCGCAATGCAAAAGGGTGAGTTGTGTCAAGCCGAACTTGCGCCATTTAAGGTAGAAGTACCTGCCGACCGCAAAAACGGCGACTATGCCGTAAACGCGGCAATGGTTTGGGCGCGTGGCTTTAAATCCGCTCCTCGTGCAATTGCCGAAAAATTGATGGCAAATATTGATTTTAAAGATACTTTTATTGAAAAATACGAAATTGCAGGTCCCGGCTTTATTAACCTCTTTTTATCGGACAAGTATTACGCCGATATTATTTCCGACGTTATCACCAAGGGCGATGATTACGGCAAAAGCAACTACGGCGAGGGCAAAAAGGTGCTTGTAGAGTTTGTATCAGCCAACCCAACAGGTCCTATGCACATAGGTAACGCTCGTGGCGGCGCATTAGGCGACTGTCTTGCGGCGGTAATGTCTGCCGCAGGCTACTATACCGAGCGTGAATTTTATATTAACGACGCAGGCAACCAGATAAACAAATTTGGTTTATCTCTCGATTTGCGTTATCAACAGATTTACGCCGATGGCGTTGAAATGCCTGAGGACTCATACCACGGCGAAGACATTATCGCTCACGCAAAGGCTTTTGCTGAAATCAATGGTGATAAGTATATGTCAGCCGACGAGGCTACTCGTCGTGCGGCTCTCGTGGAATTTGCTCTACCTAAGAATATTCAGGGTCTTCAGGACGACTTGCGTAAGTACCGCATTGAATATAACACCTGGTTCCGCGAAAGCACTCTTCACAATAACGGTGAAGCCGCACGAATTGTTGAGCTGCTTAAAGAAAGCGGTCACACCTACTTGCAAGAGGACGCTCTTTGGTTTAAGGCTACCGATTTTGGCTGTGATAAAGACTTTGTGCTCGTGCGCGCCAACGGAGTACCTACCTACGTAGTTCCCGATATTGCTTACCACTACAATAAGTTAGAAGTTCGTAAATTTGACAAGGCAATTGATATCTTAGGCGCCGACCACCACGGTTACGTGCCAAGACTTAAAGCAGCGCTTACCGCTTTGGGTGTAGATGCCGACAGGCTTGACGTTGTGCTTATGCAGATGGTACGTCTTGTACGCGACGGTGAGGTTATAAAGGCTTCTAAGCGTTCGGGCAAAGCAATTACTCTTGTAACACTTCTTGACGAAGTTCCGATTGATGCGGCAAGATTTTTCTTTAACCTTCGCGAGCCCAACTCACACTTTGACTTCGATTTGGATTTGGCAGTGAGCGAGTCCAACAGTAACCCTGTTTTCTACGTTCAGTACGCTTATGCGCGTATTTGCAGTATTTTGCGCAACCTCGCCGAAGACGGCATCACTAAGCGCATCTGCACAGCAGAAGAGCTTTCAAAACTTACCGCGCCTGAAGAGCGAGAGCTTATTATTCATATTTCATCTCTTACCGATGAAATTATACAGTCTGCTAAATCCTACGACCCTGCGCGCCTTACACACTATGTAAACGAGCTCGCCACAAAATTCCACAAGTTCTATGCCGCTTGTCGTGTTAAAGGTGACGATGAGGCTCTTACACAAGCACGTCTTAACCTTTGCTATGCAACAGGTATCGTAATTAAAAACGTGCTTGATATGATGAAAATCACCGCCCCCGAAAAGATGTAAAGAAAGGATGTACTCTGCTATGAAAATGGACAACCGCAATCTTACAATGCTTATGGACCTTTATGAAATGACCATGGCAAACGGCATTATGCAAAGCGATATGCGTGATACAATTACATATTTTGATATGTTTTTCCGTCGCGTGCCCGACGCTGGTGGTTATGCCATTATGGCAGGTATCGAGCAGCTTATAGATTATCTTAATAATCTGCATTTTGACGACAGCGATATTGAATATTTAAAGTCACTGAATCTTTTCTGCAATGAATTTATAGACTATCTTCGAGACTTTAAGTTCTGTTGTGACGTGTGGGCAGTACCCGAGGGTACACCTATATTCCCGAACGAGCCTATTGTTACGGTGCGTGGTCCCGCTATTCAGGCAATGCTTATCGAAACCATGGTGCTTCTTACCATAAACCATCAGTCGCTTATTGCTACCAAGGCAAACCGTATAGTGCGAGCCGCTAAAGGTCGTCCTGTTATGGAGTTTGGCGCACGCAGAGCGCAGGGTGCCGATGCCGCATACTACGGCGCACGTGCCGCAATTATCGGCGGATGTGCAGGTACTTCTGATATTAAAACAGCAAAAGACTTTGGTACCAAGGCAAGCGGCACTATGGCGCACAGCTGGGTGCAGCTTTTCCCCGATGAATATACCGCCTTTAAGACCTATGCCGAAACATATCCAGATAGCTGTATGCTGCTTGTTGACACCTTTAACGTGTTAAAATCGGGTATTCCAAATGCAATCAAAGTATTTGACGAAGTGTTAAAGCCACGCGGATGCCGTCCTCTCGGCATCAGAATTGACAGCGGCGATATTGCTTATCTTTCTAAAAAAGCGCGTCAGATGCTCGATAATGCGGGTTATCCTGACGCTAAAATCTGCGTTTCAAACTCACTCGACGAGCATCTTATACGTGATATGGATATGCAGGGCGCAAAAATTGACAGTTACGGTGTCGGTGAGCGACTTATTACCGCTTCCAGCGAAGCTGTTTTCGGCGGCGTATATAAGCTTGTTGCTACCGAACAAGACGGCGTTATCACACCAAAGATAAAAATCAGTGAAAACATCGCTAAAATTACCGTTCCGGGTGTTAAAATTCCGTGGCGACTTTATGATAAAAAAACAGGCAAGGCAATTGCCGACGTTATCACACTTAACTACGAAAAGATTGACGATACCAAGCCTTATGAAATTTTTGACCCGACTTACACCTGGAAACGTAAAACTATTACCGATTTTACCGCACGCAAGCTGCAGGTTAAAATTTTCGAAAAAGGCGAGCAGGTTTATACTTCTCCCTCGGTTACCGAAATTGCCGCTTTAAGAGAAAAACTTGTGGACAACCTTTGGGATGAGGTTAAACGTTTTGAAAAACCACACACCTATTACGTAGACTTAAGTCAGGATCTCTGGGATCAGCGAAACGAACTTTTAAACAAAGCCAATAAAAAGGAAGTATAAAAATGAAAAAGATATTAAGTCTTGTTCTCTGCTTGATTTTTGTTTTCTCTCTTACCGCTTGTGGAAATAATTCAGGCGGTAAAGGCAACCACAGTGTCGACATTGAATATTACGCTAAAATGGGTAAAATTTCAGACATTGACTATAAACTTGGTGCTTCGGTTGATGATGCAAAAACAACCTTGGAGCAAACCTCCGACGACCACGGTGAATCAAACTACTTTGATTACACGTCCGGTGATTATACCGTTATGACCGACGGTTCAGTTTGTGTTTGCTATAAAACCGAAGATAAAAACGACGGCATTACCCACATTGTAAAATATGGCGATGCTTACGGCTTTACTGTTGGCGCCGTATCAACTCAGGTTCGTGATGCCATGAGCAATATGGGCTTTAACGCTACCGAGAGAGAAGCAAAAAGCGGCGAATTGTTCTTCTTGCCCGCAAGCGCAGGTGTTACTGTTCTTGAATATAAAATAAAAGAAAATACCGTTTTATTTGTGTTTCAGGAACACGCGCTCAGCGCCGCAGTAATTTACAAATAATAATATTTTTAGGAGACCCTATGATTTTAGATAAAAACCAGATAAGCGGCACTTTTCCCGCAATGGCACTCAGGGGACTTGTCGCTTTCCCGAATATGTTGCTGACCCTTGATGTCGGCAGAAAAAAATCGGTGCGAGCTCTCAGCTATGCAATGGACAAAAACGTACCGATTTATCTTGTAACACAAAAGGATATTGCCGTAGAAGACCCAACAGCCGACAACCTTTATGATATGGGTTGTCTTTGTCGCGTGCGTCAGGTGCTTAAAATGCCCGACGGAGGAGCCAAGGTACTTGTAAAAGGTCTTTATCGCGCAAGACATCTTAACTTTACCGATAACGGCTCACACTTTGTAGCAACCATTGAAAAGTGCGAGGATAAAAACATTCGCAACCGTGAGGTTTATATTGAAACTCTTATCCGCCGTATCCGTGCGGAATTTGAGCGTTATGCGGCCGTGGCACAAAGCCTTCCCGAAGATATTGCCATTTCGGTAGAAACAAACGAAAATTTAGGCGAATTATGTGATTTTATTGCATCTAATATTCCTGCTCCTTTTGACGACAGGCAGTACGTGCTCGAGCAACTCAATATAGTAACCCGTGCAAAAATTGTGATTGAACTTATCGCAAAAGAACGCGAGGTTACCGAAATAGATAACCGCATCGGTCAAAAAACCCGCGCAGTTATTGACGAAAATCAACGCGATTATTATCTTAAAGAGCAGATGAAGGTCATAAGCGAAGAGCTTTATGGCGATGATGCCGCAAACGAGATTGAAGAATACCATCAGAAAACCGATGCGCTTGATGCCGCAGATACAGTAAAAGAAAAAATTCATATTGAAATAAACAAGCTTTCAAAAATGCCACAGGGTGCTCACGAAAGCACGGTATCCCGCGCTTATATTGAAGCCTGTCTCTCGCTTCCGTGGAATAAGTGTGACGATGCGGTTGTAAATATCAAAAAGGCAACTAAAATTCTCGACCGCGACTTTTACGGTATGAAAAAGGTAAAAGAGCGCATTTTAGAGATGCTGTCAGTTTATGCTCTGTCGCCCGAAAGCAAAGGTAACATTCTATGTCTTTACGGACCTCCCGGTGTGGGTAAAACCTCTATCGGCAAAACCATAGCCGAATGTATGGGCAGAAAATATCAGCGCATATCTTTAGGCGGTATGCACGACGAAGCAGAAATCCGAGGTCACAGAAAAACCTACATAGGCGCAATGATGGGTAAAATTCTGACCGCTGTTAAAAACGCAGGTACGTCTAATCCGCTGATACTCCTTGATGAAATAGACAAGTTAGGTTCAGATTATAAGGGTGACCCTGCAAGTGCTCTGCTTGAAGTGCTCGACCCCGAGCAAAACTGTAACTTTACCGACAACTTCCTTGAAATGCCATACGATTTAAGTAAAGTTGTGTTCATAACAACGGCAAACTCGCTTGATACCATTCCTGCGCCGCTTCTTGACCGTATGGAAGTCGTATCGCTCGACGGATACACCCGTGAAGAAAAATTCAATATTGCAAAACGCCATATTGTACCGCGTGAGATAGAGTCGCACGGACTTAGTAATAAAAACTGTCACTTTGCCGACAACGCGCTTTACGGAATTATAGATTTTTATACTCGTGAAGCAGGCGTACGTAAATTACAACGTACCGTAGGTTCGCTTTGTGGCAAAGCGGCAAAGCGTATTGCCGAAGGTAGTTCTAAAAAAGTAAACATTAAAGCAAGCGACCTTGAAATTATGATAGGCCACAAAAAATATCGTCCCGAAGTTATTTTGCCACGTGATGAAGTCGGTATAATAAACGGTCTTGCCTGGACACAGGTAGGCGGTGAAATTATGCAGATGGAAGTTGCCGTTCTTGCAGGTACGGGTAAAACCGTACTTACGGGTAATCTTGGTGACGTTATGAAAGAATCGGCCGAGGCGGCAATTACTTTTGTGCGCGCAACAGCCTCAAAGTACGGCATTGATACCGAATTTTATAAGACAAAAGACATTCACATCCACGCGACAGAATCTGCCGTGCCAAAGGATGGACCAAGCGCAGGTGTCACCATTACAACCGCGCTTATATCCGCGCTTACAAATCGTCCTGTCAAACGCGATATCGCCATGACGGGAGAGGTTTCTATCCGTGGTCGCGTACTTGCTATTGGAGGTCTTAAAGAAAAGGCAATGGCGGCCTACCGCGGTGGTGTAAAGCGTGTATTTATTCCACACGATAACATCCCCGATATAGATGAGGTCGACCAGAAGGTGCGCGAGAACCTTGAATTTATCCCCGTGCAGTACGTAGGTGAGATTATCGACAAGGCTCTTTTGCCGCTTGTTGAAGAAAACAAAGATAAGACAACGTTTATACCAAGCAGTAGCGCAAAAACAACCGCCATCAGAAATTAAAACGGCGCGGATTAATCCGCGCCCTACAATATTTAAATTTCTTTTCGTAGGGAACGGATTCATCCGTTCCGTGAAAATATATTTTAGAGGTGACTGTATTGAATTGGAATAAGGTAGATTTTGAAGCCGCTTTCGGCACACTCGGCCAACTTACCGAATCCGATTTGCCCGAGATATGTTTTTCGGGTCGTTCAAACGTTGGTAAATCATCACTTATAAACAAAATACTGGGTCGTAAGTCAATAGCGCGCGTAAGTTCTACCCCGGGCAAAACAGTTACTATAAACTTCTATAAGTTAGATGATTTTCGCCTTGTTGACCTTCCGGGTTACGGTTATGCAAAGGTTGCCGACAGCGAAAGAGAAAGATGGGCGGAGCTTATGGAAGGATATTTCCGTACAAACCGTAACATAAAACTTTGCTTGCAGCTTATTGATATGCGCCATCCCGTTACCGAGTTTGATATTTCTATGCTTGAGTTTTTGACTCACTTTGAAATACCATACGCAGTGGTTTTAACCAAATGCGATAAGCTTAACAAAACAGAGTTTAATAACCGTCTTTCTTGTTTGAAAGAGGAATTGGGTGAACTCGGAAACGGCATCACAGTCATTCCGTTTTCCGCGCTTAAAGGTACGGGCGCCGAAGATGTAAGAAAAGCGGTAGAGCTTGCTATAGGGGAAAACTGATATGAACTTTACTAAAATTGCCAATAACCGTCAGTCTTGCCGTAATTACGACAGCACAAAATCCGTAGAACAAGAAAAAATTGAATCAATTTTAAATTCTGCCAGACTGGCACCATCTGCCTGCAACGGTCAACCATATCATTTAACCGTTTGTCAAGGCGATGCAGCGCAAGCGGTAGCAAAAGCAACACAAAGCATGGGCATGAACAAGTTTGCATCTGATGCGCCAGTTATGATAGTAATATCCGAAAAACCGTACTGTCGCACCGCGGCCGTGGGTTCAAAACTTAAAAATAATGATTATCGTTCAATAGATATTGGTATTGTTGCGGCATATATCACAGCAGAAACAACCTCACAAGGTCTTGACAGTTGTATTTTAGGTTGGCTCGACAATGATAAAATCAAAAGTATATGCGACCTTGACGGCGACGTACGACTTGTGATTTGCATAGGCTATGCCAAAGCAGACGATAAATTACGCACCAAAAAGCGAAAAAATTTAGATGAACTTGTAACTTATAAATAATTTAAAGAGATGTGAAGAAAACTTCACATCTCTTTTTGCATATAATAGATGGATTGGAGTTGTTATACGTAATGAATAATTTTGGTAACTTTCTTAGATGTATAAAATCTCGTCCACAAGCAGTAGCGGTCATAAAGGGTAGCGAGTATTACAAGGACATACGCGGTAAGGTTATGTTTTATAAAACCCAAGGCAGTGTGCTTGTACGCGCAGAAATCACGGGGTTGCCAACAGGGATAGGAAATTGTGACAGCCCTATATTTGCTTTTCATATTCACAGTGGTAATTCCTGCACGGGAAATCATACAGATATGTTTGCAAATTCAAACGGGCATTATAATCCGTACAACTGTGACCATCCATACCACGCGGGCGACCTGCCGCCACTTTTTAGTGCAAACGGTAATGCCGTACTCGAAGTGTTAACCAACCGATTTACCATATCGCAAATTATTGGCAGAACAATAATTATCCACGACCGCCCCGATGATTTTATAACACAACCTTCGGGAAACGCAGGCGAAAAAATTGCGTGTGGTGTTATCAGACCTTATAATTATTAAATCAAAATCTTGTTTTTTAAATTTTTATGTAGTAAAATAATATAAAACAGGGCTTGAAATTCTACAGGAACTGTTTATGCAAATTGAATTTCAGGAGGTATAATTATGAAAAAGACATTATCAAAAGTTTTGGCGGTAATTATCGCCGTAATGCTTGTTGTATCTGCAATGCCCGTCGCTTTTGCGGCTGACGGCGATATTGCAAGCGGCACCGCAGGCGAGGGTATAACCTGGGTGATAGATGCCGACGGTACACTTACCATAAGTGGCGAGGGCGCTATCGTTGTTGACTGGTATGCGCCACCTTGGGAAAACTATAACGAATCTATTATTAATATCGTTGTAGAAGAAGGTATTACAAAAATTCCCAGCTCGGCATTTTGCTATGCCACAAACGCTTTAACGTTAAGCATTCCTGCAAGCGTTACGGATATGCCCATTAATACCACCCCCTTTTTTTGGGGAAACGGCCTTTCGCTTGAGGCAGTAAATGTTCACGAAGATAATCCTGTATTTGCAAGTGTTGATGGTATTCTTTTTTCAAAAGATAAAACCATGCTCTACCTTTATCCTATGAATAAAGCAGGCGAAAGTTATACCGTCCCTGAAACAATAACCGATATTAATTCACATGCCTTTGCTTTTAACAACACACTTCGTCGTGTCGTTATACCCGATACCGTTATCAGCATGGGATACGATACTTTTTATCTTGCCCGTGTTGAATCGGTAGAAATTGGTAGCGGAATAAAAACTATACCAAGCACATGTTTCTCAAGTTGCAGTTATATTGAAAATATAACATTTTCCGACAGCGTGGAAACAATAGAAGGCTCTGCGTTCTGGTATTGTAGTAATTTAACAAATATGAATATTGGCTCAGGTATTAAAAAAATATACGAGAGTGCTTTTGGCGGTTGTGATGATCTTTCTGCCATTCATTATGACGGAACCGAAGAACAATGGGGTATGGTTACTATAGAACCCGATGAAAATACTTATATGTCAAATATCGCTATTCACTACGCTACCGACGTAGTTTATAACGAGGCTATTGACGCTACTTGCACAACCGACGGTCACACAGCAGGTGACTATTGCAATGCTTGTGGCTATTATTTGACAGGCGAGGTAACCGAGACCGCTTTGGGTCACGACTATGTAAACGGCGTTTGCCAGCGTGAAGACTGTGGTTACATATGTGAACACATAAATGAAGTGTTTGATGACAAATGCGATGAATGTGGCGTAGAGGTTGAATTAGAATTTTCTGAAATCAAGTTAGGCGAAACCAAAACCGCATATATTGATGATACAAACAACAATGTATACGTTAAATATGTAGCCAAAGAAAGCAGAGAATTGGTTCTTACTTCTGATAACGGCGGCGATGGAGAAAATATAGACCCATATGCAGCAGTGTATGACGAAGATTTTAATGAAATTTCTTTTGACGACGACGGTGGCGAAAACTATAACTTTGAACTTGTTTTTGAGGCAACGGCAGGCGAAAACTATTATTTTGTGTTAAGCACTTACTCACTCGATGTGCAATTTAACTACACACTTGATAAATACGTTGCAATTACTCATCAGCCCACCGCGTTAGAGCCTTACTTAGAGCTTAATGACGACACCGGTGCAGTATATCAGTGGTATACTGCAGAGTTTGAATACGCTGAAATAACAAGCGAAAATGCCGATATTGTGACAAACGATTATGGTAAAAGCTCGTACAGTACCGACATTGGTTGGACGGGTGTTTATTACCAAGATGACCCGAACGGCTTTGATTACTTTACCTTAAATCTTAAAGCAAATGATACCGTAATCTTAGAATTCACGGATAACTATATCGGTACCGTGGGTCTTTACGATTATAATACGGGTAATGAAGAGTACATTCAAGCAGAGGGTGACTCAAACATTTTAACGATAACCGTTGAAACAGGCGGTGAATATACTCTGTATACTTACTCGGAAAACGGCACTATGAACCTTAAGGCATATTTACTAAACACAACCGTCACTGCAATCCCCGGTCAGACAAGCGCAACACTTAAAAATCCCGTTATCGGTACAAGTTACGTTTGCGGAGTACTGGTTGAGGATATGGTTTTGGTTTCAGATATTTTTGAATATGCCCGTTTAATCACTCATCAACCTACTTCGGCAGAACCCTACGTAGAACTTAATGATGATACAGGCGTTTCGTATCAGTGGTATGAAGCTGAAGAAAACACCCTTGAACTTACCGACGAAAACGTAGCTCTTGATGATTTTTTAGGTTCAGGCATTTTGCCTACCTATGACGCCGAAAACGGTTGGACAGGTGTAGCACTTAACGAATCAAGCATATACTTCTTTACGTTACCTTTGAAAGAAGGAGAAAGTATAACTGTTACGTCAGACGGTAATGCCACTTTAGCTATTATTATGTCGTTATCCGATACGCTCCACCTTGAGCATCAATCGTTTGATGAAAACGGTACCGCCGTACTTACAGCACCTACCGATGGTAACTACTTTGTTCTTACCGATGCTACTACACAGCTTAAAGCTTTTGTAATTGATTACTCATACACCGAGATTGAGGGTCAGACCACAAATACCCTCACTGAAAAAGTTATAGGCAAAAATTATGCTTGTGAAATTACCGCTGGTGAAGGTTTGCTTTTATCTAATGTATTTAAGTATTCCTACGCAATTATTCATCAACCAACAATTTCAGAACCTTACGTAGAACTTAATGACGATACCGACGCCACCTATCAGTGGTATGCAGTAGAAGGCGGATATGACGAAATTACCGACAAGGACGCTGAACCTGTTCAAAATCCCGCCACCAGTGATTCGTCTTATGACACCACAAACGGCTGGTCAGGTAGTTATTGGGACGACGGATCGGGCGCCGACTTCTTTAGCATTTATCTTGAAGAGGGCGAAACTGTGGATATTGTTATCAACGGAAACGCCACTCAGGTTGCAATACTTGATTATAGTACACTCACGATTGTTTCTGATGTTCCCAATCCCGATGGTACCATTACTTTAACAGCACCAATCGGCGCAACGTATACCGTATCTGCTTACTGTGATGCAGGCACTACAATTAAGGTATATAAAGATAAACTATCTTACACCGCTATCGATGGCGAAACCGCAGCAGAACTTAAAACTTCCGATAAAGGTCTTTATGTCTGCGAGGTTACCTTTGCCGATGGCAGTACCGAAATGTCCCAAAATTTAGATACTAATTATCAGCCCGGTGACGCAGACGGTAACGGCAAGGTTAATAACCGCGATCTTGTAAGACTTCAACAATATCTTGCCGATTGGGACGTTGAAATTATCAAAGATTGCTGTGATGTAGACGACGACGGCAAGGTTAATAACCGTGATCTTGTAAGACTTCAACAATATCTCGCTGATTGGGATGTTGAACTTTTATAATCATATCTAATTCATACAAAAAGACACTTGCCAGCAGGCAAGTGTCTTTTTAAGATAAAGTTAAAACCGCTATACAGTTGTATAGCGGTTTTGTTGTTTACATATTTTCCTGAATATATTCTACAACCTGACCTACGGTCTTAAGGCTTTCAATTTTTTCATCCGGAATTTCAATTTCAAATTCGTCTTCAATTGACATAAGCATTTCAACAACGTCAAGACTGTCAGCGCCAAGATCATCAGCAATATCGGTTTCAAGTGTGATACTGTCGATATCAGCGTCAAGCTGCTCTGCCAAGATTTGTTTCATTTTTTCAAATACCATAGTAGTGTCCTCCATATCAGACGAAAAAATCGTCAAAATGTTTTTTAAATTTTTCTTATATAAAAATAATATGTGCTACAGTCGGTTTTGTCAATAGTTTTTTTTGTAAATTTTATATTTAAAACACCAAAATATATATTGCTTTTTGTTTTATTTTTTGATAAAATTATAATGGAAAAATATGATAACGGAGGTTTATTTTATGAAAGCCATTATTAACGGTAAAATCATTTTAAAAGACCGCGTTGTAGAGAATATGGCTCTGCTTTACAGTGATGTTATTGAAGGTGTTGTAAATCCTGACCAAATTCCTGCAGGCACAGAAATTATTGACGCAAAGGGCGGCTACGTTTCTCCCGGTCTTATTGATATCCACATTCACGGATATCTCAGTAAAGATGTTTGTGACGGCGAGGAAGAGAGCATCCGCACAATTGCAGGCGGTATTGTTAAAAACGGTGTTACAGGCTTCTTGCCAACCACTATGACTGTAGATATGGCAGTTATACGCAAAGCTCTCGAAGTTTGCCGTGACCTCAAAGAAGAAAGCAAAACCTGGGCAGGTTCTACTATTCTTGGTTGCCATGCTGAAGGTCCTTTTATATCTGAGAGCAAAAAAGGCGCTCAGGACCCTAAATACATACTTAAGCCTGACGCAAAGTTTGTAAAAGAATATGCTGATATAATTAAGATTATTACATTAGCGCCCGAAACCGATACCGAAGATTTTGCAGCAATCCGCGAAATTGCCCGCGATACCGACGTTGTAATCTCGATGGGTCACACATCGGCTGACTATGACACCGCAATGGCAAGTACAAACGTAGGTGTTAAGCACGTAACCCACCTATTTAATGCTATGACTCCACTCGCTCACAGAGCACCTGGTGTTGTTACCGCAGCATTTAACAGTGACGTTACTTGTGAAGTAATTGTTGATACATTCCATGTAAACAGCTGCTTCTATGATTTGCTTTATAAAATCAAAGGCAGAAAGCTCTGCTTTATTACCGACTGTTTGCCTGCAGGCGGCTTGCCTTATGGTGAATACACCTTGGGTGGCACAAAGATTATTTACAACGACATTGTTTGCCGACTTGAAGACGGCACAGTTGCAGGTAGTGTATTACCTCTTAACCAGGGCGTTTGGAACGTTTACACCAACTCTAACATTCCACTTAACGAGTGCGTAAACGGCGCTACACTTAACCCTGCAACCGCAATCGGTATTGCAGACCGCAAGGGTTCACTTGACGTAGGTAAAGATGCTGACATCATTATTACCGATGACAGCTTTAATGTACAAAAAACCATTATTGGAGGAGAAATCAGATATGAATCTTAAAGTAAATGCTAAACTTGACCCAAAATTTGCCCCTATGTCTATTGTTTGCCGCGAAATGCGCGAGGCAACCAAAGAAAACGGACAGGACATTGTTATCGCTGTAGAGCGTAACAAGGGCTACACCACTACATACAAAACCCGTATTTTCAAAGACGGTACAGGTAAAGACGCTGAAAACTACGCTTTTGTTGAGCGTATTGTTAAAACTCTTTTGTGGGTTGCTGGCGGTTACAAAATCATTATCGCAGGTAGCGATGTAGTAGCTGAAAAGATTAAAGAAGCTTACAGCTACGGCGGCGCACGCGACTTTGACGTTAAGTTTATGGAACGCGTTTATGAAGAAAAGTTCAGCGTGTCAAGTGTAGCACTCGCAGACGCACCAAAGGATAAGTCATCTGCTTCTCCTGTAGGTCGTCACCTTGACGGCTGCCGTATCGGTTTTGACGCAGGCGGTTCTGACCGTAAGGTTAGTGCTGTTATTGACGGCGAAAGCGTTTACTCTGAAGAAGTTGTTTGGTTCCCAAAAATCAACTCTGACCCAGATTACCACTATCAAGGCATACTTGAAGCAATGAAGACCGCTGCTTCTAAAATGCCACGCGTTGACGCTATCGGTGTTTCATCCGCCGGCGTTTACGTTGACAACCGTATAATGGTTGCTTCCCTCTTCCTTAAAGTTAATGACGAAGACTTTGAAAAGAAAGTTAAGAATATGTACATTGACGTTGCACGTGAAATCGGCGAGAATATCCCGATTGAAGTTGCAAACGACGGAGACGTTACAGCTTTGGCTGGTGCTATGAACCTTAATGACAACTCAGTTCTCGGTATCGCTATGGGTACTTCAGAGGCTGCAGGTTACGTTGACCCACAGGGCAACATCACAGGTTGGCTTAACGAGCTCGCTTTTGCACCTGTTGACTTCTGTACTGAAGCTATGGTTGACGAATGGTCAGGCGACTACGGTTGCGGCGTTAAGTATTTCTCACAAGACGGCGTTATCAAGCTCGCTCCATACGCAGGTATCGAACTTGACGAGAGCCTTTCACCTGCTGAAAAACTTAAGGTTGTTCAAAACCTTATGAAAGAAGGCGACGAAAGAGCTGCCGCTATCTATGATACAATCGGCGCATACTTTGGTTATGCTATCGCTTATTACAGTGAGTTCTATGACATCAAGCACGTTCTTATCATGGGCCGTGTAACCAGCGGTAAGGGTGGCGAAATTCTTCTTGAGCGCGCACAGGAAGTTCTCGATAAGGAATTCCCAGAGCTTGCAAAGAAAATTAACCTCAACATTCCTGACGAAAACGCTCGTCGCGTTGGTCAGTCTGTTGCCGCTGCAAGTTTACCTAAACTTAACTAAAATATAAAACTTAAGCCCCGAGGAAATATCCTCGGGGCTTTTTTATGTATAAAATTCATCTTCTTCCCATTTTGCTGGGTTGTTTTCAATATATTGCCAAATTTCTTTATAATCCTGCTCACCACGAATAATGTGATCGTAATATGATTTTTGCCATAGTTTTTTATCAAATGGTTTTAATTTACCCCTTTTTACTTCTATGATATATTCATTTGTCGTCATTGTTTTAAACCAACGCATCGCATCTTGTAGGGAACGGCCTGTGTGCCGTTCCGCTATGACCGCAATCATATGAATATGGTTTGGCATTATAACATATTTATCAAATCTTATATTAAATTTATTTTCGGTTTCTTTTAACCATTTATGTATAATTAAATTTTGTCTTGACGGAACGACACACAGATCGTTCCCTACATTATCATTTTCAATTTTAAATAAATGTTTTTTATTCTGCACACACAATGTTATAAAATAATAACCCGGTGTGCTGTAATCGTAATTTTTTAATCTATTTGGTTTGCGATTGGGTAATGTGGCAACTAAATTTTCATAGTTTCTTTTTATTACCTTTTCTCCGCGCCAGGTGTATGGGCGCCCTTGTGAGTCCTCGTCCAACGTATATTCATCGCGGTAGCCATCAATAAATTCGGTTATGTAGGTGATTTTTGCCTGCTTGTTCATGGGGCAAACATTCTGACAAATATCACATCCCCATAAAATATTATTTTTCTTTAAAATCTGCAGCTCGCTATTGTCGAGCTGTTTTTTTTGACTTAAATTAGAAAGACACTCTGACTTATTTAAATTTACGGGGCACTTTTGTTTACATTTTCCACAATGTGAACATTCGCTATATTTATTCTCGCAAGCGATTTCAAGGTCGGTAACAATCTCGCCTAAAAAAACATAGCTTCCGTACTCTTGTGTAATAAGTAAACCGTTATCCCCCTTTACACCTATTCCTGCCATAGCGGCTGTATGTACTTCGGGTATGGGTGAATTATCACAAAAATATTCAAATTTGTTTTTAGGGTAAATTTGTGATAATTTTTCACAAGCGTCTGCTAATATATTACCACAAACGGTATGATAATCGGGTACAGAGGCATAACGACTTAAAAATTTTGGTGCATTTTCTTTTACTTTATAAGGAAAAGCACACATAATTATTGTTTTTGCATTTTGCGGTAGACGACTTTTTGCCCTGCAATCAAGTAAATGTTCTTTTACATTATCAAAAGCGCAAAAACCGACATTTAGGGTGCCGTAAGCGCTTAAAATGTCGGTAATTGTTTTTTTCATTATTTTCTTACTTCCTTAAAAAAATCAGTTAATATCTGCTTACAATCGTCCTCTTTTACACCACCGTAAACTGTGGTGCCCGAGGCAAATGGTAATGCGGCAATATTTGTCACCGAATCCATACAGCCCATAGATAAATCATAAGCGCCAAAAACAACCTCTCGGATACGCGCATTAACAATTGCGCCCGCGCACATAGGACACGGTTCAAGTGTTACGTATATTGTGCAACCGTCGAGACGCCAATCATCTAATGTTTTACAGGCGGCATTTATTGCTTCAATTTCAGCGTGAGATAGAGAATTTTTCTTTTGCTCGCGCATATTATAGCCTTCGCCTATTATTTTGCCGTCTTTAACTATTACTGCGCCTACTGGTATTTCTCCCTGCTCGCCTGCAATACGCGCCAGTTCTATTGCTCTTATCATAAAACGGCTGTCCATTTTTTCACCTATTTTTTTATAAAATAACTCATCGCTTCAAGAAAATTTAAAACAATAAATACAATTATTGCCCACGAAGTAAAGAAAAACGTGTATTTTTCTTTTTCGGCAATAACGTCTTCTTGTTTTTTGAGCGCATATTCCTCATCGCTGTTTTTTGCAAACAGTAAAATGCCAATTACCGCCGCAATCATACTTATTATAAGATATACAATATAAAATAGATTCTGCATATTTGCATCCATTACGTTTTGCAGATAGGTAAATATTACCGAAATTGCATTATTTGCCCCATGAACTACAACACTTGTCCATATGCTTTCGGTTTTTACATAAATATAACCCAAAATAAGTCCAACCATTATAGCAAACGGTATTTGTTCAAAATTACCGTGCATAACACCGAAAACTATTGAGGATGTAATTATTGCAAAACCTTCGCCATACTTTTTAAGCAGACCTAAAACTATTCCACGACAAGCAAATTCCTCTACTAAAGCGGGTACTATTGCAGTTGCAATAAACGAGAGTAAAAATCCCCATAATCCACGCGGATTATCTCCAAAATCAACGTCATATTCTATGCCAAAACCCTGGAAAATTTGATTTGCATAGCTCATTGCGATATTTGAAAAAGAGCAAAATCCTATACCAAAAAGCACAAATGGTAAAAATGTGCCCTTTTTTGCCTTGCCGAATCTTATAGTCTGGTCTATGCGCACACCTATACACTTTGCGGCAATGGTAAATGGCAATAAAAACATCAGACAAGATAAAACAATCTGCAAAATTTGCTGTACAGCAGGATTTTCAGATAAATTTATTGCTTCCGTTAAAGACATTCCTGCAACATTTGTTGTAAGAAAAATGTATGCGAAAGACCATACAAAACCTATTGCCGAAAGACAAAGGCATGGTATACCTACAGCAAGTGCCAAACGACGTATTTCACGTTTTTTATGGTATGCTTCAGGTATATATGAATATGGATTATAAGACGCTGTCGGAATTTTCTGCTGTGGCGCCTCGTTAAAATCGTTTTCTTGTTGTGTACCTGAATTATTGTTTTCTTCTAACATAGAAATACTCCTTTTGAATATTTCCTCAAAACCCATGCAAAGCAATAACTTTGCAGTGAAAAGAAAATAGTGAAAAGTGAAAAGATAAGGTGTGCCGCTTAAAGCGGCACGAATTTTTATTCGTTTCGCTGTGCGAAACACCTTTTCTTTCATCTTTTATCTGCGAAGATTTATTCTTCGCCCTCTACTGCACCTGCATCTGCATCTGCGGCTTCGGGAGCATCGTTAACCTCTGCTTCATCGTGTTCGGCTTTGGCAACAGACAATATTCTTTCACCTTCGGCAACACGCATTACGCGAACACCCTTTGCAGGACGTGCAAATTCGGAAATAGTGTCACCAAAAATACGGATAACTATACCGTTTGAAGCAATCATAATAATATCTTCATTACGTTCTATTGGAAGTACTGCTGCAACGTCACCGTATTTTTCTACCTTGTAGTTGGTAAGACCCTTACCGCCACGTGACTGCAAACGATAGCAAGAAATCGGGCTGATACGACCGTAACCTGTCTCGGTAACGGTAAGAATACGGGTGTCTTCTTTACAAAGAGCCATATCTACTACTATATCATCCTCGGCCATATTTATAGCCTTAACACCGCGGGCGGTACGACCCATAGAACGAACTTGATGCTCGTTAAAGTGAATTGCCTTACCTTTACGGGTAGCAACAAGCAGGTTATTGTCACCATCGGTCATACGTACGTGAGCAAGTTCGTCGCCCTCGTCGATAGAAATTGCGATAATACCGCTCTTACGTGTGTTTTTAAAGTCGGAAAGCTTTGTACGTTTTACAACACCCTGACGAGTAATCATACAAATATATCTTTCATCCTCATCGGTTGCTGTAACAGGAATAATAACATTAATCTTTTCACCCGGCATAAGAGGTACAACGTTTACAAGGTTCATACCCTTTGATGTACGTGAGCCTTCGGGAATCTCGTATGCTTTGATACGATATACACGACCAAAGTTACTAAATAGCATTATACGGTCGTGTGATGAGCAGACAAACATATTCTCAACGCTGTCTTCTTCTCTGGTGGTCATACCTGTAATACCACGTCCACCACGATGCTGAACATTATAGGTGTCGGACGGTAAACGCTTAATATAACCGTTAACTGTCTTGGTAATAACACATTCCTCAAGCGGAATAAGGTCTTCAATATCCACCTCACCCGCAACGTCGGAAATCTCGGTACGACGCTCGTCACTGTATTTATCACGAAGATTAAGCGCTTCTGTCTTAACAATATCAAGAATTCTCTCGCGAGAGCCGAGAATTTCATCGCACTCTTTAATAAATTCAAGTTTTTCCTGTAATTCGTCAAGAATTTTTTGTTTTTCAAGACCCGCAAGTTTACCAAGCTGCATCTGCACGATAGCGGTGGTCTGAATGTCGTCAAATCCAAATCTATCGGTAAGAGCCTGTTTACTTTCAGCAATTGTCTTGCTGTTACGAATTATCGCAATAACCTCGTCAATAAAGTCAAGCGCTGTTTTGAGTGCTTCTAAAATATGAGCGCGTTCAGCCGCTTTTTTGCGGTCAAACTCGGTACGGCGGCGGATAATCTCATACTGGAAGTCAATGCTATTTTGAAGCATTTCTTTAAGTGTGAGAATCTGTGGCTTACCGTTTACAATAGCAAGTAATATCGCGCCAAAAGTAGATTGAAGCGCAGTATAACTGTAAAGTTTATTAAGCACTACCTGTGGGCTGGCGTCACGCTTGACATCAACCACAATTCGCATACCGCCGTCGCGCTTTGATGAATAGTCAACTACGTCATCAATACCTTCTATTTTCTTATCAGCGGCAAGGTCATATATGTGCTTAACAAGGTCTTTTTTACGTACCTTGTAAGGAATTTCGGTAATAACTATACGGAATTTACCATTTTTGGTTTCCTCAATCTCGGCTTTACCGCGAACAACTATCTTGCCACGACCTGTAGCGTATGCCGCACGTATACCGCTGCGACCCATAATAATACCACCTGTCGGAAAGTCAGGTCCTTTTATGTGCTCGCAAAGTTCGGGCAGATCTGCATCAGGGTTGTCTATAAGACAACACATAGCATCAATTGTTTCTCCCAAATTGTGAGGTGGAATTTCGGTAGCCATACCAACCGCAATACCACTTGAACCGTTAACAAGAAGTTGTGGGAAGCGAACGGGTAGAACCTCTGGTTCTTCAAGACGGTCGTCATAGTTAGGCATCATATTAACGGTATCTTTTTTGATATCGTCAAGCATACTGTATGAAAGTCGGTTCATTTTAGACTCGGTATAACGGTAAGCCGCTGCAGGATAACCGTCAATATTACCAAAGTTACCGTGACCGTCAATTAAAGGATAACGGAGTGAGAAATCCTGCGCCATACGAACCATAGCGTCATAAACAGAAGCGTCACCGTGTGGATGATAACGACCAAGAACAGTACCTACTGTGTCGGCGCACTTACGATATTTACTGTCAGGTGTTAAACCGTTTTCATACATTGTATAAAGAATACGACGATGAACAGGTTTTAAACCGTCACGCACATCGGGAAGCGCACGACCAACAAGTACCGACATAGAGTACTGAAGCATACTTTGCTTTACTTCATCGGTAATTTCAACAGGAACAATATTTGTTTCTTCACTGCTGGGCCAATATACATTTTCTTGTTTTGCCATTTTTCTCTCTCCTTTCCTTAAATATCAAGATCGGTCGCATAAATTGCGTTATCTTCAATAAATTTACGTCTGGGTTCAACCTCTTCACCCATAAGAATTGTGAATGTTTCATCTGCCAATGCGGCATCTGCCATATTAACCTGCAAGAAGGTTCTGCGTTCTGGGTCAAGTGTAGTTTCCCAAAGCTGAGATGGGTCCATTTCACCAAGACCTTTATAACGCTGAACGTCTACACCGGGACCTAATTCTTCAACCTTTGCAGCCTTTTCCTCGTCGGTAAATACGTCAAAGTGCTGTTTGCCCTTTGAAATACGGAAAAGAGGTGGCTGAGCAAGATATATATGACCCGTTTCGATAAGTTCAGGCATATAACGGAAGAAGAAGGTAAGCAAAAGCGTACGGATATGGCTACCGTCAACGTCGGCATCGGCCATAATAACAATTTTGTCATAACGGAGTTTGTTTATATCAAAATTTTCACCAATTCCTGTACCTAAAGCGGTTATTACAGGGGTTAACTTATCGTTACCATAAACCTTGTCCTCACGCGCTTTTTCAACGTTAAGCATTTTACCCCAAAGAGGAAGAATAGCCTGATAGGTTGCATTTCTGCCCTCAACAGCACTACCACCTGCAGAGTCACCCTCTACGATGTAAATTTCGGTCTTTGTTGGGTCGTTAGAAATACAGTCGGTAAGTTTTTCAGGCATACGTGTTTTACTGCCTATACCTGCTTTGTTACGAGATGCTTCACGCGCCTTTTGAGCGGCTTCACGTGCATTTGAAGCTGCAATTGCCTTATCTATAACAATTTTTGAATCTGCAGGATTTTCTTCTAAATATTTATAAAGCTGATCGTTTACAATATCGCGAACCAACTGACCAACAGAGGTATTACCAAGCTTTGCTTTAGTCTGGCTTTCAAACTGTGCATCGGCAAGCTTTACCGAGACTACGGCCACAAGACCTTCCATAATATCGTCGGCTTTAAGATTATCGGAAGATTCCTTTAACTTTTTAAAGTCGTGAGCATATTTGTTTACAACACGTGTTACTGTCTGACGAAAAGCCTGCTCGTGAGTACCACCATCGATGGTATGTAACGTATTTGCAAACGAAAGAATTTTATTATCATACGCCGTTGACCACAAAAGCGCAATTTCGGCCATTTCGTCGCCCTTTGAACCTGAAAGATATATAACGTCATTTATAAGACTTTCTTTCTTTATACCTGCAAGGAGATATTCTACATACGATTTAATACCGCCTTCATAGCAAATATCATCACTTTTACCTATAGTAGGTATTGTTTCATCGGTACGCTTATCACTAAGCACTACACGGATACCTGCATTAAGAAAAGCCTGCTCACGAAGACGATTAAGAAGCGTATCGTAATCGTATGTTGTGGTATCGGTAAATATTGTAGGGTCAGGTTTAAATGTAACGGTAGTACCTGTTTCGGTGGTGTCACCTATTACTTCAAGGTCGGTTACAATCGCACCTTTTTCATAGCGTTGTTTATAAATATGGGTACCATCTTTTACTTCAACCTCAAGCCAGTTAGAAAGCGCATTTACAACCGATGCACCAACACCGTGCAAACCACCTGATACCTTGTATCCGCCGCCGCCAAATTTACCGCCTGCGTGAAGAATGGTAAATACAACAGTTACAGTAGGAATACCTTTTTGAGCATTCATACCAACAGGTATACCACGACCGTTATCACTAACACGTATAATACCATCATCTAAAATATCTACGTCTATTTTTGTACAATAACCTGCGAGCGCCTCGTCGATAGAGTTATCTACGATTTCATAAACAAGGTGGTGGAGTCCGCGTTCACCGGTAGAACCTATATACATACCGGGACGCTTTCTTACAGCCTCTAACCCTTCCAAAACTTGTATAGACGATTCGTCATATTTTTCGGTTACGGGCAAATTCAATTCTTCGCTCATTTTAAAACTCCTTATCAAAGTGAATCTATATATCCTGTTCGCTTAAGCAGCGTTGTAGAAGATATCTGTGAAATATAAATTTTTGCATCCTTAAGCGTTTTTCCCGCTACTACAAAAGACCGTGGAAGATCATAACTTACGGTTATTACTCTTCCTTCCTTTTCGGCTTTATTTAAAAAATCACGGGTTCTTTTTGAAACAGACGTGTTTTCAAGATCAAAAATTCCTATTATTTCATTTGTCGTCAGCATTACGTTATTACCTAAATGTATATACACTATATAACACCGCCGTTTCTTATATTTATTACCTTACCACTTTTTAAATTTTTAATATTTGAAGTATCACAGCAGGTAATAAATGATTGCCAGTTTCTTATATGATTTAAAATATAATTTTGTCGATTTTCGTCGAGCTCGCTCATAACGTCATCAAGTAAACAAATTGGATATTCACCGCTTATTTCCTTTATAACCTCAGCACCCGCAAGTTTAAGAGATAGTGCTACACTGCGTTTTTGACCTTGTGAGCCATAACTGCGAGCCGAAATACCATTTATATTAAATTTTATATCATCACGATGTGGACCAACCGACGTAGTTGATGTAAACATATCAACCTCACGTGAATTTTTAAGAATCTGACTATTTAAATATTCATCATTTTTAGAAATATAAAAGATTTCTATCTGCTCTTTTCCATTGGAAATTCCTTCATAAATTTTAGAAACGTAGCGATTTAGAATTTCAACGTATTTTTTTCGATAATTTACTATTTTATTACCCATATCAACTATTTCAGTTTCAAAAACATCAAGCATTATAGAAACTGTTTTATCGTATCGGTAATCTTTTATAATTTTATTTCTCTGCATTACAGCGCGACTGTAATTTCTTAATATTTCTATATATTTGGGATAAAGCTGACCAATAGCAATATCAAGAAATCTTCTGCGCTTATCAGGTCCGTCTGTAACAAGAGTAAGATCAGTAGGTGAAAAAACTACCGCGTTGAATTTTCCTGCAAAGCAAGAAGTATTTGCTAACTTTTTTTCGTTAAGAAAGGCCGTTTTTTTATCATTAAAAACAATCTGAGCGCTGTTTTGCACACCAAGAAAATTAAATTCGGTATAAATTTTTGCATTACTCTCGCCAAATTTAATAAATTCGGTATCTTTTGTATTTCTAAAACTTTTTGCTCCGGAAAAGAGCCATAACGCCTCAATTATATTTGTTTTTCCCTGAGCATTTTCACCACATATTACGTTTATTTCATTATCAAATTCTAAATCTAAACTTGAAATATTTCTAAAATTCTGAACTTTTAGATTTTTAACCTTCATTTTTTTATAACAAATGCAAAATTTTCAAACTCTACAGTGTCGCCATTACGTAGTTTTTTTCCGCGCATGGTACAAACTTCACCGTTTACAAGCACCAGACCGTCCTGTATTACCATTTTTGCCTGACCGCCCGTTCCAATTGCGCCCGAAAATTTAAGCGCTGCATCAAGTCTTATAAACTCGTCTCTTATAAATATTTCTTTCATTTATTTTAACCTCATCGGCATTATAAGATAGAGCATTTCATGTGATTCCTGTCCTGCAGGGGTTATTGTTACACCGGCATTAGGACCGTTAAAATTAAAGGTTATTTTTTCACAATCACAAGCCTTTAATGCTTCTAATAAATAACGGCTGTTAAGACCCATTTCAAATTCATTGCCAAGAAGCGAAATATTCATTTTTTCTTTTGCTCTACCAAGCGCTGTAGAACAGCTTATAAGCAATTCCTCTTTAGAAAAAGCGCAACGTATAGGTGTTGAAAAACTATCGTTTATAAGTAATGATACTCTCTCTACACTGTCTATAATTTCATCACAATTAACTGTTGTAGTCTGGCTGTGTTCAGAAGGAATAATCTTTTCGTAATTTACGAATTCACCCTCTAAAAGACGGGCAATAAATACGTAACCAGAAATTTTAAACAAAATAAGTCTTTTACCTACTTTAATTTCTACGTTTTCGGTATTTTCATCAATAAGTTTTACGACTTCATTTAAAGCCTTACCCGAAACAATAAATTCAATTTCGTTATCAATATTTATTTTTTTGTTTCTTATAGCAAGACGATATCCGTCGATTGCAACAAACTGTAAAACACCGTTCTTAACCGATATATTTATACCTGTAAGAATAGGTCTTGTACCTTCTATCTGAGATACGGCAAAAATAGTACCCTTTACAAGCTCGCAAAAATCTTCGCCGTTTATTACAAGATTTTCACCTTCGGTAAGGGATGGCATCTCGGGAAAATCGGTTGCTTCCATACCCATAATATCAAAAACAGCTTCGCCACTTCTTATATGGCAGGCAAGACGTTCATCACATTCAATCTCAACGTCAATACCGCGTAATTTACGCAAAATATCTGCAAGGAGGCGTGCATTTATAACAATATCGCCTTCCTCTTCACAAGAAGCGTACATTTCTTTTTTCATACCCATTTCAAGATTGTATGATGAAAGTGTAAGTAATCCTTTTTCAGCTGAAAGTAAAATACCTTCAAGCACAGGCATAGAACTTTTTGCTCCGACTGTTTTTTGCATTTTTAAAACTGCGTCTAAAAGTACAGCACGTTCTACTCGAATTTTCATAAAAATCTCCTTTTTTGTTATAAAAATATTATTTATATAACAGTAATAATAAGTGTTGTTTATTTGGTGGATAACAATATCTAATTCACTGTTTAAGGCAATTTTCACACTTGAAAAGTTGTGTGTATAAAAATTTGAAAATGTGAATAAAAAAACTTTAAGTTTAATAGTGTGAATAACTTACTGTTAATAACTGTTAACTTTGTGGATAACTCTTAATTTGAACTTTTGAGATTTTTAATAATATCCTCAATAAGTTCTTTTTCGTAAGGCTTGTCCTGTAAGAACTTTTCGGTGGTCTGAACACCGTAAAGAACAGTGGTATGATCTCTGCCAAAAGCATCTCCCATTTCTTCATAAGTAAGCTGGGTAATTTCTCTTGTTATATACATGGCTGCTTTACGTGCGAGAACAAGATTTGCTTTTCTTTTTTTAGAAAGAATGTCGCTTTCCGAAACGTTATATGAGCGGGCAACCTCGCTTATAATTTTTTCTACTGTAATGGGAGCATTTTCGGTATCGTTGATAATATCTTTAATAAATCCCTGAACAATAGAAATATTAGGCTTTTTGTTTTCCATTTTTATGAGCGCGTTTATTTTGGTCATTACTCCCGCAATCTGACGGGTATTTGATTTTATTTTTTCAGCAATGTAAAAAACAATATTTTCATCAAGCTCAATATCAAACTCCTGCGCCTTACGATTTATAATACCCACTCTGGTTTCAAAATCAGGTATTGTAATGTCGGCAGGCAGACCTTGTAAAAGTCGGCTTTTAATTCGCTCGTCAAGGGTTTTAACCTCCTTTAAAGGACGGTCAAGAGTAACAATAATCTGTTTGTTATTTTCATATAAAGCATTAAAAGTATTAAAAAATTCTTCCTGTGTCTGTTCTTTACCGGCAATAAAATGAATATCATCTACCATAAGCACGTCGGCATTTCGGTACTTGTTTCTGAAGTCGTCTATGGTACCCATACCAAGCTGACCGCTGTGAAGCGATTTAATGAGTTGATTAGTAAAATCTTCACCGCGTACAAATTCAATTTTTTTATAAGGAAATTTTTTCTTGATATGATTTTTTATAGCAAGCATAAGATGGGTTTTACCAACACCTGAAGGACCGTATATTGTAAGCGGGTTATATACAATATTTGGATTTTCGGCAACTGCAAGGGAAGCCGCATGAGCAAAACGGTTGGTAGAACCTACTACAAAGTTATCAAAGGTAAAGAAGGATTCAAAGGTAAGACCTTCACACTCTTCTTCTGCCTTTTTTATTTTTTCTTCCTCTTCGTCACCAACAATAAATTTAGCAGGTATTTTTATACCCATTACCTTTTCAATAGCGTCGTTTATAATATCACTGTAAACGCTTTTTATCATACCTTTTATGTAGTCGTTAGAGGCAGATAAAACAAATTCTTCGCCCGATATTGATTCAGGTTTTAAATATTTAAAAAAAGTATCAAATGCTATCTCAGAAATTTTGAGTTTACACTCTTCACAAACGGCGCTCCATATATCGTTTATAGAATTAACCGCCATCAAAAATCCCCCTTATATGTTTATATATTATATATTAAAATAATAGTTACATATAGTATAGCATAAGTTATCCACAATTTCAATATATTTTACTTAAAAAACACTGATAAAAAACGGGGAATATTATACAAAATATTCCCCGTAAAATTATATATTTTCTATTTTTAAAATTCTTGCTTTTTCGTCTTTTGTTTCAAATGTAATTTCATAGTCTGAAAACAAAAATTTATACTCGCGAGCATTGGTTTTATAAGCAGGTTTTGGATTTTGAGATATTATTTTTATAATGTTTTCTTTATCATTATTTTCTATACCTGAAAATACATTTTCATCATATAAAACTTCAATTTTATAATTCTTGAATTCGTCACTAAAAGAGCCCTTGGCATCAACCTTGCAATCA
Organism: Acutalibacteraceae bacterium; assembly: GCA_045593245.1. Taxonomy (GTDB): domain Bacteria; phylum Bacillota; class Clostridia; order Oscillospirales; family Acutalibacteraceae; genus UBA737. The sequence goes on from JAZNWJ010000014.1 coordinate 33,445, forward strand.
CAATAAGGAATGTATGGTTTTATATCATAAATTGGCGTATTATCAAGCAAATCGACGCCTCTTACAATAAGTATATTACCTAAGTTTTTATCTTTTTTTATACCTTCAAATTTTACGCACGAAAGCCCTAAATTATTAGGCCTGAAAGGCGAACGAGTAGCAAAAACACCAACCCGCGTATTACCACCAAGACGAGGCGGTCTTACTGTAGGTGAAAATTCTTCTCTATGATTTTGAGAAAAATCAAAAATAAGCCACAGATGCGAGTATTCCTCTATTCCACGAAGAGCATCAGGATGGCGATATTCCTTTTCAAAAATTATTTCACCCTTGATTTCTTCAATTATACCGCTTTGCCTTGGTATACCAAATTTTTCTTTAAAATTGGTTTTTATATAAGCTATAGGTTTTATATCCATAAAATTTTCCTTTTTTATTTTGAGTATAACAAAAAGAAAATAAAAAATCTATACTTTATCACTTTTTTGTGATACAATTGTAAAAAAATTTGAAAGGAGATAAAATATGGAATTTAACGTTAATCATCCAATTTTATTTTTAATTGTCGGAATAATTATTATGTTTGTTTTAGCGCAGTCAATATTTTTTCTTGTAAAAGCATTAAAACGCGCTAAAGAGATAGGAATGGATGCAAAAAAGTTAAGAAGAATTATAATTTCGGCATCTATTTTTACAATAGCACCCGCCGTGGCAATCGTTGTAAGCGTTATTGCGTTGTCAAAAGACTTAGGTATCGCGCTTCCGTGGCTTCGTCTCTCGGTTGTGGGTTCTATGTCTTATGAGACAATTGCGGCAACAAATGCGCTCAGCGGTATGGGGCTTGAATTTGGCAAGGTAGCAAATCTTACAGCGCAACAATTTGTAACTATTGCTTTTGTTATGACAATAAGCATTATGGTTGGTATATGGCTGGTTCCCGTGCTTTGTAAGAAAATGAAAACAGGCCTTGTAAATATGAAACAAAAAGACGCAAAATGGCTTGATATTTTTCAGTCTGCAATGTTTATAGGTATGATTTCGGCATTTGTAGGCTTTGTATTTTGTGATTTTTCAGGTGTATTTGGCGGAGAAACGTCAGGTCTTATACCTGTTTGCGTAATGGCGGTATCGGCTGTTACAATGCTTATTTGCGGCGCGCTTATGAAAATTACGAAAGCCCGTTGGATAAGCGACTATGCTCTGCCTGCAAGTCTTATAATCGGTATGGCAAGTGCAATACCGATAACCGCATGGTTAGGTTAAAGAAAGGGGGCAGAGATATATGAAAAACAATAAAACATATATGGATAATGTTTATTCATGGGGTAACAAATGGAATATATTTATGATGATAGTTCTGCTTGCTTTTCCTGTCCTGGTATTGCTTATTTTTAAAGCAATACCCGATTGGAACGGGTTAATAAAAGGTCTTATTGCGACGGCTCCTATGTATTGGGCAGTTGGTGTAGTAGAGGTTATAACTTACATACCGATGTTGGGTGCAGGCGGCTCATATTTGTCTTTTGTAACGGGAAATATTTCAAACCTTAAACTTCCATGCGCATTGGGCGCGCTCGAGCAAGCGGGTGTTTCTGCCGACAGCGAGGAAGGTGAGGTTGTATCAACAATAGCTATTGCAGTTTCAAGTATTGTTACAACCGCTATAATCATAATCGGTGTACTGCTTATAATTCCGCTTCAGCCAATTTTACAAAGCCCTGTGTTAGAGCCTGCTTTCAATCAAATTTTACCGGCGCTTTTTGGTGGACTTGGTATAGTATTTATATCAAAAAACTGGAAGATAGCAATAGCTCCCATAATACTTATGTTAGCATTGTTTATTTTTACGGGATTAGGGGCCGGCGACGTTGGAATTATGGTGCCTGTAGGCGTATTATTTACAATTGCAATCAGCCGTATTATGTATAAAAAAGGTTGGCTTTAATTATGGAGATACTTTACTTTTTTTTGGTTTTTATTGTAATTTTTATTGCAGTAATCTTAATTCGCACGCTGCGTTTTAAACCTACCACACAACCTGAAATTTTAAATGATGAGATAAATTTTGATAAAAGTGGGTCGGTTTCGGCGCTCGCACAACTTATCCGCTGTAAAACAGTCTCTTATTATGACCATTCGCTTGAGGATGATAAAGAATTTGATAAACTTATAAATTTACTTCCCGAGCTTTATCCGCAAGTATTTAAAGTTTGTGAAGTAAATCAGTTACCTGACAGAGCATTGCTTTTTAAATGGAGCGGAAAAAATTCGGGTAACCCCACAGTTTTAATGGCGCATTACGACGTTGTACCCGTAGATGAGCAGTCTTGGGAAAAACCACCATTTGAGGCAATTATAGAAGACGGAGTTTTATGGGGTAGGGGTTCGCTTGATACCAAGGTTACTTTTAATGGTGTTTTATATGCCGCAAACACTTTGATAAGCGAGGGGTACATTCCCGAAAACGATATTTATTTTGCTTTTTCGGGTGGAGAAGAAGTAAACGGTAATGGCGCTGTAAACATAGTAAATTATTTTAAAGAAAATGGAATAGAGCCATCCCTTGTGGTTGACGAAGGCGGCGCCGTGGTAGAAAATGTTTTCCCGGGTGTAAGTAAACCCTGTGCAATGGTAGGTATTGCCGAAAAGGGTATGTTAAACCTTACTTTTTCGGTTAAATCAAACGGTGGTCACGCATCTTCACCCGCACCTCATACTCCTATAGGTGTTTTGTCACGCGCTTGCTGTAAGGTTGAAAATAACCCCTTTAAAATGCATATAACAAAGCCAGCCGACGAGATGTTTGATACTTTAGGCCGTCATTCAAATTTTGTTTACCGTATGATTTTTGCAAATATGTGGCTGTTTAAAGGCGTACTTAATATGATTTGTAAAAAGTCGGGCGGCGAACTTAACGCACTGCTACGCACAACGGTAGCCTTTACCCAGAGTGAAGGAAGTAACGCTCCAAACGTTATTCCACCACGCGCTACAATGACTGCAAATTTACGACTTAACCCAAAAGATACTGTAGACAGCGCAGTAGAATATATAAAGAAAACTATTGACGACAATAGTGTCGAGCTTATAGTCGGAAGTAATATGAATCCAAGCCGTGTATCCGAGACAAACTGCGAGTCGTGGAACAAGGTGGCATCCGCCGTGGCAAACACGTGGAAAGGATGTCTTGTATCACCGTATTTAATGGTTCAATGCTCCGACAGTCGTCATTGGGGAGTGTTGAGCGATAAGGTATATCGTTTTTCAGCAATGGATCTTACAAGTGAAGAGCGAAAAACAATTCACGGACACAATGAAAGAATAAGACTTGAAACTGCAAACCGAGCGGTAGAATTTTATATAAGACTTATAAAAAAATGTTAAAAAAACACCTCTTATGAGGTGTTTTTTTAATATCCTAAATTCTCATTTACCAATATTACTGTAATTCTGTCTTTTATTCGTTGCATAGCACTTATCATATAATCGCAACAAATACGGTCATCACACGCGCATCCGTCGGAAAAATCGGGGTTATCGCAATTTAACAGCGATACACAGTGACCAAGTTTTGCACAAGGAGTGTTTTTGTTTAGTCGCACACAGTTTTTAGGCGCGGCAATTTTTTTAACACGTAAAAAAGCTTCATTTAAATCGGGGACAAGCTTATTGATACCTACAATCATTACAACCTTTTTAGGACCAAAAGCAATCGAAGAAATACGGTTTGCAAGCCCATCTACGTTTACGAGCTCACCATTTTCGGTAACAGCATTACTTGAACAAAAGAAAAAGTCTGCGCCGATACTTGCTTTAAAACATTCTTGTTGCTCCTCGGGTGTGATTCCTTGTCGACCTCTGTCCATAAAGCAATATTTCGGGTCTTGTAACACTTTATCTATACCACATTCTATAACCGACATAGAGCCGCCCCAGGTTATAACCGCGCCGTCAAAAAGCATATCTTTTACAAGTTTTACTGCATCCTCTTTTGTTTCGGCAAAAAGGGGTTGCATTTTATTTTTTTCAAGATTTTTAAAAAGTTTTTGTAATTTTTCGGTCATTATTTTATTCCTTTCACTATTACGCCGCCACCAAGAACTATATCTCCGTCATAAAATACAGCCGCCTGACCCGGACTTGGTGCGCGCTGTGGTGTGTCAAATTCAAGTATTACGGTATCTTTACCCGTCTGATGAATAACGCAGGGCTGTTCAGTATGGCGGTAGCGTAATTTACCTGCGGCTTTTACACCGTCAAGTTCTTCTGCGGCAATAATATTAACTCCACTGACCTCGACCTTTTTATAAAATAAATGTTCCTCGTCGCCAAGTATAATTTCATTGGTTTGGGCATTTTTATTCAGCACAAAAGCGTGTTTACCCAGCGCTATACCAAGACCTTTTCGCTGACCGATGGTATAGTGAATAACGCCCTTATGCTTGCCGAGTAATTTACCGTCTATGTCAAGATAATCTCCTGCGGCAAAGTTTATTCCCGTGTTTTTTTTAATAAATGCGGCATAATCACCGTCGGGCACAAAGCATATATCCTGACTGTCGGATTTACGTGCTACACAAAGATTTAAACTTTCGGCAATCTCACGAGCCTGAGACTTTGTATAATCACCTAAAGGCAAAATAGTACGTGATAATTGATTTTGAGTAAGACCATAAAGCACGTAAGACTGGTCTTTTGTAGCGTCAGCCGCTTTTTTAAGCAGATAGCGGTCGCCTGACCTTTCTACACGCGCATAATGACCTGTGGCAATTTTATCAAAGCCGTTTGCTTGTGCGTAATCGAGCATAGCGCCGAATTTTATATTTATATTACACTGTATACAAGGATTAGGTGTTCGACCTGCAATATATTCATCAACAAAATGGTCGATAACGTGCTTTTTAAACAGGTCTTTCAGTTCTAAAACACTGTGCTCTATTCCAATTTTTTTGCATACTTCTGCGGCATCAATCGCCTCGCGACTGAACTTTTTGATGAGAGCGGCATCACCACCATCATAAAGCCGTAAGGTAATACCTGCGGCCGCGTTTTCGCGGGATACAAGCGCCGCTGTAACGGCGGAATCAACGCCACCGCTCATACCTATTAAGGTTTTCATTTAATCACTTCTTCTTTTTGTGAATGTTTCGTATGGTCTTTTTCTTCTTTTGTGTGGGTCTGTTCTGAACATTTTTATTATTGGCTATCGCGTTTTTATCTGGCGCAATAAGGCAGTTTTTGCCGTGACCTATAAGGTCGGTGCGCCCTGCCTTTTTTAGTGCCGATAGTACAAATTGTCGGTTTTCGGGTTTGTAATACTGTAACAATGCCCTTTGTTGCGCTTTTTCTTCGGGTGTACGCGGTACGTAAACCTTTTGCATAGTCATAGGATTAAGTCCTGTATAAAACATACAGGTTGATATTGTACCCGGGGTGGGGTAAAAATCCTGCACCTGTTCGGGATGCAAACCTTCTTTTTTAAGAAAGAGCGACAACTCTATTGCATCGTTTATGGTGCTTCCGGGGTGAGAAGACATAAGATAAGGCACCAAAAACTGTTTTTTGCCCACACGATCGGTAATTTCATAAAAGCGTTTTTTAAAATGTTCATAAACATTTATATGCGGCTTACCCATACAATCAAGCACACGGCTTGAACAATGCTCGGGCGCAACCTTTAACTGACCGCTTACGTGATGCTCGACAAGCTCATGGAAAAACTCTTCATCATTATCTGCGACAAGATAATCAAAACGAATACCCGAACGGATAAAAATTTTTTTAATTTTTGGCAGTTTACGGAGTTTTCGAAGTAAATCAAGATAATCACTATGGTCAACTTCAACGGCGGGACACATTGTAGGGGCAAGACATTTTTTATCCTTACAAACGCCTCGTTCAAGCTGACCTTTACAGCTGGGCGCTCTGAAATTGGCGGTTGGCCCACCTATATCGTGAATATACCCCTTAAAATCGGGCATATCGGTAATTTTTTTGACCTCGTCTATAACCGAGTCGTGACTGCGACAGGAAATTTGCCTTCCTTGGTGGTACGCCAGCGCGCAGAAATTGCACGCGCCAAAACATCCGCGATTGTGAATTACTGAAAATTTAACCTCTTCAATACCGGGTACACCGCCAAGAGCCTCGTAACTTGGATGGTAATCACGAATAAAAGGTAAAGAATACACTGCATCCATTTCTTCGGTGGTTAGCGGTGGCATAGGTGGATTTTGTACTACAATTTTATTGCCGTGACGCTGAATAACCGCTTTACCGCGCACAGCATCGTGCTCGGTTTGCTGTATATATGTCGCCTCGGCGTACTTTTTCTTGCCTTGTTCACTGTTTTCGCTGACAGTCTCAAAACTCGGACATTCCTTTGCACTCTGAACCTTGTAATCACGAGTATTTACAGCGTAACAGGTACCAAGAATATTTTGCATATCAGCGATATTTTCACCATTATCCAAGCGTTTTGCAATTTCTACTACGTGACGTTCACCCATGCCGTACATAAGCAGATCGGCGTCAGAATCAATAAGAATTGACGGACGCACCTTGTCGTCCCAATAATCGTAGTGTGCAAATCGGCGTAAAGACGCCTCAATACCACCAATGCAAATAGGCACGTCACCAAAAATTCGGCGAATCGCCTTTGAATATACAATAACAGCCCTATCAGGTCGCGAGCCTGCCTTACCACCGGGGGTGTATGCGTCGTCGCTGCGGCGCCTTTTTGCGGCGGTATAGTGAGCCACCATAGAGTCAATGTTACCGCTGTTTACAAAAAAAGCAAGTCGCGGCGCGCCAAAACGCATATAGTCTTCATCACGGCGTGGTTGTGAAATTATGCATACTTTAAAACCTGCGTTTTCAAGCACGCGAGACACAATAGCCGTGCCAAAAGAAGGGTGGTCCACGTAAGCGTCACCCGTAACAATTATAATGTCTGCGGCATCCCATCCGCGCTCGTTCATTTCTTTTTTAGTAAGCGGTAAAAATGGCATAAACTTGACCTCTATAAAAATATAAATATATTGTATCATAATTTTTTATTTGTTACAAGGGGTGTAAAATGGAAAACGAAACCCAAGAAAAAAAGCCACAAAATATGTTTGTAGCTATTTGTATTACTCAAATTATTTGTGTTGCGGTAATTTTAATTGCCTTGCTTATAACAAAGTTCTTTTTTGAAAACAGTTATACAAAATTTCAAAAATGGTGTGTAAATAATATTTTTGAGGAAACCGTTATAAGCGACGTATTTGACGAGGAAAATTCAAGTGAAATTTAAGTTTTTTGGAACCGAAGTTTACGTATCTTTTTTGTTTTGCGCCGTGGTTTGTTTTATGTTGGCGGTAGACCGCACAGGACTAATGGTACCAACGCTTTTTGCTGTGTTTATTCACGAGACAGGACACCTGTTGGCTATGTGGGCGGCAGACTGTCAACCACGAGCCATACGGCTGATACCCACAAGCGTGCAGATTGTACGCAGTTTTTCGGTGAAAAAGTGCGGTGAAATTGCAATAACGGTTTGTGGTCCTGCGGCAAATCTTGTGATATTCGGCGTACTGTTTGCAAATTATTTTATTTTTAAAAGCGAGCAGTCACTTACCTTTGCAATACTTAATCTGGTAATAGCCATATTTAATCTGCTACCCGTGCAGGGTCTTGACGGTGGCACGTTGCTTGCATTTTTTATATCAAGGTTTACCGATATTTACAAGGCGGAAAGTATAGTACGGATTATTACCATAATATTTGCTTTTTTAACGTTTTTGTTGGGTGTTTATTTATGGGTTAGCGGTACGGTGAATATATCGGTGTTTATTGTAGCGATATATCTTGCTGTGTGCAGTCTTGTAAAAAAATAAAAGACCCGCTTTTGCGAGTCTTTAAATATTAAAAGGTAATAAATACAACACCAACGAAACAGCAGCAACCACCGAAAATATAAATGCCATAATTTTTGGAGTATTTTTTGCATTTTCGTCATCTGTAATAATTAAATTGGTTATATTCAGCGCAAGACCTATACCCGAAAAGATAAGCAACCCCAAAGCGTAATAGTCAATAACCATCCAGAATTCTATTGAGTATGCGTAAGGTGTTTGTGATAGTTTAACCCAGTCAAAAGCGCAAAAAGCAGCTAAAATCACCGTGATAACTGCCGATATTATTGATAGAATTTTCAGTAGAATTGATGCTGTTTTTTTCATTGTGTGTTCTCCTCATCAATATAATTGCCTTGATAGTTTCTGTTTGTTGGTATTGCAATAAGGCGAAATTGCAAACAATGGCACGGGCAAGGCAAATTTATATCATCTCTGTTTGAATTATAGCACAACTTGGATTTATATTCAACGCTTTGCGAAGCAAAGCACATTTTCTTTTATCTTTTCTCTCTTATTTCTTCACTGGAAAAGTCGCAGGTTTTAGAGAAAAGTGAACAGAGAAGAGTGAAAAGAACAAAAAGAAAAGCCACACTATCGTGCGACTTTTCTTTTTGGCGCGCTGAAGAAGATTCGCTCGGTGGCAACGCCACCGACACGCACCCGCACTTTGCAACCATTCACCGAAAGGTTGCAATTTTCCTTACGGAAAACCGTGCTTTTCGAATCTTCTTCAAATTACCAGCAAAAAAACAAGCCCATCCAAAAGGATGAACTTGTTTTTGGCGCGCTGAAGAAGATTCGAACTCCCGACCTTCTGGTCCGTAGCCAGACGCTCTATCCAGCTGAGCTATCAGCGCAAAACATATAAATATGTCAGCAACAATTTTTGTTGCCATAGTATAATAGCACAATTGTTTCATAAAATCAATAGTTAATTTTAAAAATTTTTAAATTTTATTTTTTGTGGGTGGCGAAACATTTTGGAGATACTTAATAAAATAAACTCTTTTGTATGGGGTACACCTACATTATTACTTATTTTCTTTACTGGTGTGATACTTACCATCCGCACAAATTTTTTTACTATAAAAAATTTCAGCGAAGCGGCTCACGTTTTTTTTAAAGCCGAAAAAAAGCAAAGCAGTAATCATCTTACACCGTTGCAATCGGCAAGCGCCGCGCTGTCAGCCACAATGGGCACAGGAAATATTGTAGGCGTTGCGGGTGCTATAGCGCTCGGCGGTCCTGGCGCTGTGTTTTGGATGTGGGTATCATCCCTGTTTTGTATGACCATAAAATTTGCCGAAATCGCCCTTGCCGTGCGATATCGCGAGCAAAACCGTGACGGAATTTTCTCGGGCGGCGCGATGTATTACATAAAAAATGCTTTACCGCGCTTTTTCTCACCACTGGCGACGGTTTTTTGCGTTTGTGGTGTAGCGGCGGCTTTTGGCGTTGGAAATATGACGCAAATCAACACCATGGCAGCAAGTGTAAGTCAGCTTGCAAAAACCGTGACTCACGTCTCACCGCTATCGGATTTTCTAATAAAACTTACGGTTGGTATAATTTGCGCTGTGGTTAGTGCCTTTGTTTTAAAAAACGATGGTTCCATCGGTCGCTTTTGCGAAAAAATCATCCCCGTTATGACGGTTTTATATATATGTATGACGGTGGGCGCAATAGCGGTAAATTATACAAAGTTACCGCTTGCCGTTACACAAATTATTGTCGGCGCTTTTTCACCTAAAGGAGTTACCGGCGGAGTAATTGGCTCGGCTTTTGTGGGTGTGCGTTTTGGTATGTCCCGCGGTGTTTTTTCTAACGAAGCGGGTCTTGGTACTGCGCCTACAGCCTACGCTTGCAGCGATGGTGACGAAACAAGCCTTGGTCTTATGGGCGTTATGGAAGTTTTTATCGATACGGTAGTTGTGTGTACCCTTACAGCACTCACACTGCTTTGCGCGGGAGATATAACCTATGGTATAGATACCGCAACCACCCTTACATTAAGTGCTCTTACTAATGTTTACGGTAAAAATATTATTTTTGTCTTTTGTCCTGTAGTCTGCTTTTTTGCTTTTTCTTCAACGGTTGGTTGGGGACTTTACGGAACAAAATTTATAACGTTTTTATCGGGCGAGAATTCTAAAAAACCATTTTTGTTTTTGTTTGTTTTAGCAATGATTCCCGCCGCTGTTTTTCGTGCCGATGCAGTATGGGTAGCGGCCGAAATTTTAAATGGACTCATGGCGCTACCAAACGTAACAGCGCTTTTGCTTCTTAGTAACGAGATTGCCGATATAACGTATTCAAATAAAAAAACAGCGACTTGAATTCTCAAGCCGCTGTTTAATCAGTTACTTAATTTATAAGAAAGTGTCATAAGACTGTCACCAAAATGAATATTTTCGACCTCTACCTCGGGGTGATCAAGCGCAATATCATAGTGACTGAAATTCAAAAATCCTTTTACGCCGAGTTTTATAAGCAGGTCACAAATCTCTTTCGAAGCCTCTTTTGGTATGCAAAGAATTGCGGCGCGTGGCATATTCTCACGGCAAAACTCGTCAAGGGTAGAAATATGTCTTATAGGCACATTGCGAACCATCTGGCCCACAAGTGATTCCTTTGCGTCGAACATACCTATAAGGTGAAAACCCTTTGACTCAAAATTTATATAGTGAGCAATAGCCTTGCCAAGATTACCTACACCTATTAAAATCGCATTCTGCGGTCTGTCAAGACCTAAAATTTTTGCAATTTCACCCTGCAATAATTCTATATTGTAGCCGTAACCTTGCTGACCAAATTCACCAAAGCAGTTAAGATCCTGTCTTATCTGGCTGGCGGTCAGGTGCATACGCTCGGACAACTCACGAGATGATATGCGGGTGAGGCCTTCTTTTTTTAGTTCGCCTAAAAATCTGTAATAACGCGGTAAGCGGTTTATTACCGAATTAGAAATACCTGTTGGATTCATTTAAATATGCCTTCTTACTTCTTAAAAAGATTGTTAAAAAATTGAACAAGTTTATTTTAAAAAATTTTATTAAAATTGTCAAGAAAAAATACTTGACAAATAAAAAAAGGCGTGTATAATAAAATTGTAAAAAGTAGTAACGATTACTACTTTTAAAGAAAAGAGGTGGGTTATGGCAAACTATTCCAGACAGCGCGAGGCAATACTGAATGAATTGCGAGGGCGCTGTGATCACCCCACAGCCGCTCAGGTTTACGAGGGTGTTCGCAAGACTATACCAAATATCAGCTTAGGTACGGTTTACCGTAATCTTGCAAGTCTTGTTGAAATCGGTGAGATACTTAGTGTTACTGTAGGTGACGGCTACGAGCACTTTGACGGTGACAAATCTTTTCACCTGCATCTGCATTGTAAGTGTTGCGGCGCGATAATCGACTCACGGGTCGAGGCAAACAAAATAAAGGGTTTAGCCGATTTTGACGGCTTCACACCCGAAACCAGCGTATGCGTGGTTTATGGAATATGTAAAAATTGCAACAAGCAATAAATTATAAATTTAAAAATAAAAAATTTTTTGGAGGATTTTAAAATGAAAAAGTATGTATGTTTAATTTGTGGTTATGTTCACGAAGGCGATTCAGCACCCGACGCTTGCCCTATCTGTAAAGCTCCTGCTTCTAAGTTTGAAGAGCAGTCAGGCGAAAAGACCTGGGCTGCTGAGCACGTAGTAGGCATTGCAAAGGGCGTAGACCAGAGAATTATCGACGGTCTTCGTGAAAACTTCAACGGCGAATGCTCAGAAGTAGGTATGTATCTTGCGATGTCACGTGTTGCTCACCGTGAAGGTTATCCCGAAATCGGTCTTTACTGGGAAAAAGCTGCTTTGGAAGAAGCAGAGCACGCTGCAAAATTTGCTGAACTTCTCGGCGAAGTTCTTACCGACTCTACCAAGAAAAACCTTGAGATGCGTGTAGACGCTGAAAACGGCGCAACCAAGGGCAAATTTGAACTTGCAAAACTTGCAAAGGAACTCGGACTTGACGCTATTCATGACACCGTTCACGAAATGGCTCGTGACGAGGCTCGACATGGCAAGGCATTTGAGGGACTGCTTGGTCGTTACTTTAAATAATAAGGTAAACTTTAAGGGGAGTCGGTAACGACTCCCCTTATTTTAAAAAATTTAATAAATTGCTACAGGAGGAAAACGAAATAAAAAAAATACTGAGTATTTTGTTGGCTATGGTTTTTGTACTTGCGCTTTCTGCCTGCGACAATTATGGCGATAATGTTAAAATCAAAGAAAACGCGTTTGCAAATTCACAACCGTTAACCCAACAGCAGAACGAAAATTCGGTGCCAATAAAAGAAGACGCTTCAACAAATACCGAAACTATAACACGAGATCGTGCGATCAAAATAGCACTTGATACCGCAAAGTTAAGCGAGACCGATGTGCGTGATTTAGAAGCAGAGATAGACCGTGAAAGAAGCGAAGTTTTTTGGGAAGTGGATTTCGAATACGGCGGATATGACTACTCGTATGATATAAACGCCACAACCGGAGAAGCAATAAAAACTGAAAAAGAAAGAGATTAGGTGATAAAATGTTGGATAAAAAGGTAATAGAACTACTAAATGACCAGATAAACAAAGAATTTTACAGCGCGTATCTTTATCTGGATATGGCGAATTATTACATAGACAACGACCTTGATGGTTTTGGTAACTGGTACACCATTCAGGCACAAGAGGAGCGCGATCACGCTCTGCTTTTCCTAAAATATCTGCAAAGCAATGGTGCAAAGGTATCTCTTAAAGCAATAGACGCTCCTGACAAGGAGTTTAAATCCCATCTTGACCCACTGATTACAGGCGCCGAGCATGAGCGTTATGTGACAAATCTTATTCACACAATATATGATGCGGCATACAGTGTTAAGGATTTTCGCACAATGCAGTTTCTTGATTGGTTTGTTAAAGAACAACTTGAGGAAGAAGAAAACGCCGATAAGCTTGTAAATAAATACAAGTTGTTTGGCGACGAACCAAAAAGTCTTTATCTTTTGGATCAGGAGCTTAGCGCGCGTGTTTACACAGCGCCAAGCCTGACACTATAAGTAATTTTAAATATCAAGGACAGAAAATTTATGAAAAAGAATATTATAATATCTGCGGTTTTATCTTTAATAGCAAACGTTGTACTGCCATTGGTGGTTGTGTTTTCAGTAGGCGGACTTGACGCTGCGGGCATATTGTTGCTGGCTTTGGCGACGCTATATCCCATAGTTTCAATTGTTATCGGTATTTTAAGCGGTAGCGATAAGGTGGAGTGGCATCTGCCTGTGATTAACGCGGCAATCTTTTTAGTAGCCGAAAGCATTATCGTAGGCTTTGACATTTATTACGCAATAGCTGCGGTAGCTTACGCAGGCATTGGCTTTGCAGCGGCTTATATTACAAAAACTATAAAAAGCAAAAAGGCATAAAAACAAACAAATTTAGGCAACCTGCTAATCTGGCAGGTTGCCTTTTTGTGCTATATCAGGTTACAGTATTTTAACTTGACAGATATATATTGCTTAATGTAAACTGCAAGCAGAGGTGAAACATTTGTGAAAAAGGCATATATTATTTTAATGATTTTTGTTTTGTCATTAACCCTTTGCGCTTGCGACGTTGGTAAGACACAGGAATGGAGAACGTTTACAAAAATTTATAAAAACTTTGAAAAAGGCGATAAATTCACAAAAGAAACACTCGTATCAACGGTGGAAAACCCGGATTATCCTGCGGTGGAAAATATTTACGATGAAAGCACAGCCGTATGGCAATATATTTTTTATGAATTGATTGACCCTGCCAATCCGTATAAATTAGTTGTAGAGTTTGATAAAAATGGTACTGCAATAGATATGTCGTTTGAGGTTATTCCCGGCGGCTGATAAAAATTTAAGGAGATAAAATATGATAAGCTACATATTTAAAGATAAAACAAAAAATATAATGGCCATAATTTTTACTGCGATGTGTGTCGCAAGTTCTATTGTTGGTATATTAGGTTCGTTGCACGATTTTTACAATGTTTTGTTGGGAAGCATAGCTACGCTTCCAAATATTATGATACTGGCATATTTTGTAACACTAAAAAAAGTATACAAATTCAAGGAGATTATATTCCCTTTGGCATTTGCTGTAAAAATTTTATATGCGTGCTTTACTATAGTACCTTCTATATTAGGTGTTTTAAAAATAGCAGATGGTTGGTATAGTTTAATTTTAATGTTGCGCGTAAATTTTTACAACATTATATTGATAGCGGCGTATGTGTTTTGTTTAATGGGTTCTTTGTTTAATTTTAAAAATGTAAGATTTTTAAAATGGGGCGCAGTTATTCTTATGATATGGCCCGTTGTATTTTTAATAGAAGAATTTGTAGCGGTAGGCGGCTTTGCTTATTGGAAAAGCATAGAACAAGAATACCTAATAGGAACGATAATATTACATATAAAAGGTGTTGTAAAAATAATTATAAATATGCTTTTTGGATTTGGTATTTTTAATTTGACGCTAAATTCAAAAAGTGAAAATATAGATATATCACCATTTAACGCAAAACGCAAACCAAAAGAATATCAAAATCAATTTGAAAGTGACGATTTGCCCGAAATCCCCGACGGCTCGTGGCGATGTATGGCGTGCGGCGCAATATTGCCCGACACACAAGACCGCTGCGAATGCGGATATAAAAAATAACAAAAAGACCAAGTCAGCGACTTGGTCTTTTTTGGTGCGGGTAACAGGACTTGAACCTGCAAGTCTTGCGACACATGAACCTGAATCATGCGTGTTTGCCAGTTTCACCATACCCGCTTATTAAGTTTTTTGACCTCTAAATTTTACACGGCGAGGTCGTCCGAGGTGGAGCATTTTGCTTAATCCACAAATATAAAAACGCATCTCTGCGATTTTATCACTGTTTACAACAAGGTGGCGTTACCTGAATCATGCGTGTTTGCCAATTTCACCATACCCGCATATTGAAGTAATAAGTAATAGTGAAAAGCGAAGAGGTGTACTATAACTTTTGCCGATAAATCAGCAAAAGTTATTATACATAAATGCGTTATAAAAGTCAAGAATAATCATGTTATTTGTGGTACGTTCCGCCTTCGTTTATTTTAAAAGCGCGGTATATTTGTTCAAGTAACATTACCCTGAAAAGCTGATGCGGAAATGTCATTTCGGAAAGCGACAGTCGCAAATCGGCTTTTTTCTTTATTATATCACAAAGTCCATATGAACTGCCTATTATAAAGCACATATTTTTACCGTTATTTGTGTTTGATTCAACAAATTCTGATAACTTTTCACTTGAAAGGCTTTTTCCCTCTACACAAAGTGCTGTAACGATGCAGTTTTCGTGAATGCGTTTTTCTATCATTTCGGCTTCTTTTGCGAGCGCTGAATCAATTTCGCTTTGAGAAGGTTTTTCCGGTAAATTCACAGGATTTAACTCTATTATATCAAGTTTACAATATCTTGACAGTCGTTTTGCATACTCATCTACAGCATCACGCAGATATTTTTCCTTGAGTTTGCCAAGTGCGATAAGCGTTATTTTAATCAAAACACCGTCACTCCTATAGTTTTTGGTTTTGCGGTTTCCAAAATATAATCAATACCTTCTTTTGCTCCGATTTGTGCAAGGGTTGCCGTTGCTGCCTGCCGAGCAAGTAACGGTGTGTTGTTTTCGGCGCTTAAATGTCCTAAAATTATACGGTTGGTACCACTTTTTAAAAGAGAAGGAAGTTCTACAGCGCAAGCGTTGTTTGAAAGATGTCCTTCGTCGGACAATATTCTCAGTTTAAGGTTTGCTTGATATGGTCCGCGGCGCAACATTTCTACGTCGTGATTAGATTCAATAAGCAGCGCCGAGCAACCAAGCAGTTTTTGTCGTATATTGTCGGTCATAATGCCAAGGTCGGTGCAAACAGCGGCGCGTCTGCCGTCGGGCATATGTATAACGTAACCGCCCGAGCCTTTCGCGTCGTGACTGGTTGCAAAAAAATCTATCGCTATGTCGCCAAGTGTTACAATTTCGCTGTCAGCGGCGATAATTTCGGTACCTTCGGGAATCAGGTTGCTTACCGTAAGAGATTCCAACGTATCGGCCGAAGCAATAAGCGGAACATTTACTTTTTTTAAGAACGTTTTAAGTCCCTTTATATGATCGGAGTGAGTATGGGTTACAGCCACGGCGCGCAATCTCGACACGTCGCCCACCTGCTCTACCACAGTAATCAACGACTTTGCTGAAATACCCGCATCAATAAGTATATCGCCATCGGTAGTTGTTATGTACGTGCTGTTGCCTGTAGAACCGCTTGCCAGCGTACAAATGCGTGCCATAAATCAGGGCTCCTTTCATAAAAATATAAGTATGGCGGCTTTTTAAGCCGCCATTGTTTTAAGCATTTTTTAAAGTTGTATCTTTTGTCAGAACAGGAACGCGTTTTATCTCGGCACCAAGCTTCTGAAACTTTTCGGCGACGTTTTCATAACCACGGTCGATATAAATGGTGTTTTCAACCTCGGTAATTCCGTCGGTCATAAGACCTGCGATAATCATTGCGGCTCCCGCTCTGAGATCTACAGCCTTAACAGGCGCGGGGGTAAGTTTTTCTACACCCGTTATCACAGCCATTTTGCCGTCTACCTGAATTTGAGCGCCCATACCTATAAGTTGTTCAACGTATCTAAAACGGTTGTCCCATACACCTTCGGTTACAATGCTGGTTCCCTCGGCAATTGCCAACAGCGTTGCAATCTGAGGCTGCATATCGGTCGGAAATCCTGGGTGCGGCATTGTTTTCACGTTACATTTTTTAGGTCTGCTCGTCATTCTGACGCGTACAGCCTCGTCGTATTCGGTGATTTCAGCACCTGCTTCAACCAATTTTGCAATGATTGATTCAAGGTGTTTTGGAATTACGTTTTCTATAATTACGTCACCGCCCGTAGCAGCGGCGGCTACCATATAGGTACCTGCTTCTATCTGGTCGGGAATAATGCTGTAGGATGTACCATGCAGACTTTCAACACCACGGATTTTTATCACATTGGTACCTGCGCCCATAATGTTGGCGCCCATAGAGTTGAGAAAGTTTGCAAGGTCAACGATATGCGGTTCACGCGCCGCATTTTCAATAACGGTAAGACCACGCGCCTTTACAGCGGCAAGCATAATGTTAATTGTAGCACCTACCGATACTACGTCAAGATATACCGAGCATCCGCGGAGTACGGTGGCTCTGGCGTCTACCATACCGTTTTCGATTATAACCTTAGCGCCGAGCGCTTCAAAACCCTTGATATGCTGGTCAATAGGTCGCACGCCAAAATCGCAGCCTCCCGGAGGCGCTACGCGAGCGCGGTTGCCACGACCTAAAAGCGCGCCTAAAAAATAACTTGAAGCACGCATGCCCTCTGCCATTTTTTTATCAATGACAAAGGAGTTTACTGGTGTAGGGTCAATTTCTACGGTTGATTTATTTATACTGCGAACATTTGCGCCCAACTGTTTTATAGCGCGGAGCAGAGTCGCAACGTCGGATATTTCGGGTAGGTTTTCGATAATACAAGGACTATCGGCAAGTAAAACTGCAGGCAAAATCGCAACAGCAGCATTTTTAGCGCCGCTGATGTGTACGGCGCCTTTTAAGGCCTTGCCACCGTTTATAACAAATTTATCCAAACACGGCACTCCCGTCTTTTGAAATTAAAGAAAATGCTGATTATCTGACCATTTAAAAGTATAGCCAGTTTTTTGAATACAATACCACAAATGATTATATACCTAAAAGTATATTTTGTCAATCCAAAACGGCAATCCTACGGTTTTATGCCGAATGTTTTGAGACGGGTTTTGTATTCTTTTTTTCTTTTTGGCAAAAATTTGAAATTGTATAAACAAATATAAATAGTGCTTGTGACAGCATAAGCAGACAAGCGGAAATGTCACCACGCGACACAGGAAGATAACCCGATACAAGCAAAAACAACTTTGGAAACGCTGTTACAGCACAAAGCATTGCGGTAGCGATACTGCATACAAATATTTTTTTAGGGCTTTTTTGCAAATTGCCAAAACTGTTTTCAAAGCTTGCAAATTCAAACAAAAACCATAGCAGAGCGCTATTGGTAAACAGCAAAAATATATTTTCGATTACCAACGCGAGTGCCGAGGTGCTTACAAAAAGCTTTATGAGTTTTACAACATAATAAACCGCGGGGATTATAAGCATTATTGACGGAAAATTATAAGAGTAAACGTTTTTCAGTCCAAAAGCTATAAACACAAACGCCGACAGCAGACTTAAAAACACCAGCAATATACCGTGCCAGCTACCAAGCGAAGCCGTGGACGTAACCGTTTCGTATACATACATACCGCCTGTAAACACACAGGTTACAGCTACAAGCGGATGAAGCTCATCTTTGGTTTTTGAAATCCCTTCGGCGAAATATGCCAGCACACAAAGCGCGGTAATTGTTGCAAAGACAACAAATGATATAAGCGCGCTTATTTCGCTGTATTGCTGCCTTATAAAACCTGTACTACTGTCTATTGTAAATACAAGTTGTATCAATCTGAGTATTATACATATCGGAAGTGCAATCCACAAAAGATTTAAAATGTGGCGATGCTTCATAACTGTCACCTCAAAGAATTTACTGTGCTGACGCAACATATATATTTTATATATACGCAACTAAAAAGTCAATAAAATTAAAGCAGGTGTAGTATGAAAGGAACGTTTTTAATAACCATTATTGTCGTATTTTCTATGTTGGCGATACCTTTATCCGCATTGGATATAAAGGATAATACGTCGCAACCGACAGCCATAATCCAAAGTGATATTCCTTATGAAAAAATCGAACAAGCAGAAAATGACTCAAAAATCAAAGTTTTAAAAGACGGCGAAGTAAAGGAATACAGTGTAAAAGATTATATCTTTGGTGTGGTAGCGGCCGAAATGCCTGCTCTCTATGAAAAAGAAGCGTTAAAGGCTCAGGCGGTTGCCGCGTATACTTTTGCTTGTTATAAAAAGGAAACCGCTGGCGGAGATTACGATATTACGTCCGAACCCGAAACCGCACAATGCTTTGTAACACGGGAAGAGGCTGCGGCGCGCTGGGGCGAAAAAGCAAAGGAATACGAGCAAAAAATAGACGAATGCATAGCAGCTGTAGAGGGTCAGATACTTACGTACCAGAACAAGCCGATTTTTGCCGCGTACCATGCAATATCATCGGGCGTAACCAATAACTGCGCAGATATATGGGGTACGGATTTACCGTATTTAAAATCGGTTGACAGCGCGGGCGACTGTCTGGCAGACGGATATACAAGCGAAGCCACCTTTGCCGCCGAAGAGCTTGCGGAAAAACTAAAAGAAATTGCCGACAAATCGGGTGAGCCGCAGGATTATTTTAAAGATATTCAGAACACCAACAACGGATACGTAAAGCAAATTGTGTACTGTGGCAAAAACACTACAGGTTATCAGATAGCGCGGCTTTTAAATCTGCGTTCAGGTAATTTTGAAATAAAATTTGTCGACAATAACTTTACCTTTACCGTAAAAGGCTATGGTCATGGCGTGGGTATGAGCCAGAACGGCGCAAATTATATGGCGCAACAAGGCAGTAATTATGAGGAAATATTATCGCATTATTATCCCGACGTGAAATTAGAAAAAAATTAAAAATTTTACTTGACAAACGCATATGTGTTGTATATAATAGTTTAGCAATCCAAAGACAGTAGGTGGCGCAAGCCGTAAGTTTAACGCCTACCGAGGTGAGCGTGAATAATTTATTTTGAATTTTTCATGTCTACCCTTATGTCCTTGGGTGGACATTTTTTATTTTCACTCGGAGGTGAAACACATTGCCAAACGCAAAGGTTTTAGAAGCAAAAAAGCAGGCTGTTGCTGACCTCTCCGAAAAACTCGGCGCCGCTAT
>JAZNWJ010000015.1:0-41140 GCA_045593245.1 Acutalibacteraceae bacterium
AAGTTATATTTTCCCCGAGTGTGGATTCACGGCTCCCGACGGTAAAGAATTTGATAAATGGCAATGGTACTACAACAGTAATCCTGAACAAGTAAATGAAATTACACCAGGACAGTCCCCTTGGATTTCAGGCGATATTACAGTCAAGGCCCTTTGGAAAGATATTCCCAATGAAATTACATCTGTAACAGCGACCATAAACGGTGTTGAAGCGGGCGCTACCGTAGGTTCGATTACAGTTACAACAAATGACACAACCTATACAGTTTCTATTAAGGGCTGGTATGATTGTGATAATGTATTTAGTTACGACACGGCACCAGTTTTACAACCTACAGATACTTTGGTAGGTGGAAAAACATATACCGTAGGAGTAACCTTTACCCCCGCCAGTGGCAATGTTCTTTCAAATAATCTTACAACCTCTATCAACGGCGAATCCGGAAAAATTGGTGGTTGGGATTCTGGTAGCAGAAATTATTTCATCACTATAACCATTCCTTCAACCATTAACTACGGTGATGTAAACAACGATGGTGAAATCAACAATAGAGACATCTGTTTAATCGTACAGCATATCAATGGTTGGAGGGTTGAAATATCACCCGATTTTGCCGACGTAAACGTTGATGGTAAAATCAATAATAAAGACTATGTTTTACTTGTGAGATTTGTAAACGGCTGGGATATTACACTGGGTGAATAATTGACTGATCATACGAAAAAGGCTCCCTTACCAAAAGGGAGTCTTTTGTTATATTATTACAGGTTGTATTTGTGTGCCTTTAAGTGCCGATTCAATAGTTTGAGGGATTTTGGTAAAATCACAAATAAGAGAATTGTTTTTACCAGCAGGGTCATCCTGACCATAGGGTACAAAGTATATATTTTTTGTATTGTGTAAAAGCCCTATATTTTTTGCCGTAGCGCCTAAAGCGTCGTTTGTTGCAATACCGAGTATTACAGGTTTGTTGTTGCGCAAATGCGCTTTTACTGCCATTGTGACCGATGTATCGGTAATACCAAGTGCTATTTTTGAAATTGTGTTACCAGTAGCGGGTGCTACCACGATAACGTCAAGCAAATTTTTTGGTCCTATTGGTTCGGCGGCGGGTACTGTGTGTATAATTTTCTTGCCGCATATTTCTTCTACTGTTTTATTAAACTCGTCAGCATTAGCAAAGCGAGTGCTGGTGCTGTAAGTAATTTCCGACATAATGGGGGTTATATCTATATCAAGTTTTGCGAGTTCTTTAAGTACTGCAAGAGATTTATTGATAGTGCAAAAAGAACCGCAAAATGCATATCCAAGTTTTATATTTTGCATACCCATTCTCCAATCAATTGGTTTACTGTTTGTGCGATTATTTTTCCGGCGGTTACAGGCGCTGTTTTGCCAGGTATACCAGGGAGTTTTTTTGCTTTTATATTACGTTTTTCTGCTAATTTAAAATCTATACAACCTTTGGTTGAAAGGTCATATAAATAACAGTCTTCAAGCGTGGTGGGGTCGTTAAAGATATTGACGTCTATCGTGTTGAAAATAATATCAAATTTATGTGCGTTTTTACATACGTCTTTTGTGTGAATATATTTTATACCCAAAGCTTCAAGATAGGCAAAATCGCGCGGTTTTCGGGCCGAAACGGTAAGGTCGCATTTAAGCGCGCTTAGTCGGTCAGCCAAAATTTTTGCAATGCGGCCGCAACCTATTACCAGAGCGCTTGAATTCCACAGACAAAACGGTGTGTCACAAATAGCCTCTGCGATAGCGCCCTCGGCGGTGGGAACAGCATTCGCCAAACAAAAACTATCAAGTTTTAAATAGTCGATACAATTTTGATTTTCAAAGGTATAACCACAACTTAAAATAAGGGCATTTTTATTTGCCTTTTCAATCAGGGTAAGTGGTATTTTTTGGTCGCTTTGCGGACAAAAAACATTTATACCGTCGCGTGTTGTAGGTACGGGGAGAAGTATGATGTCGGAATCTTCAATTTTTCCGTTGTCATTTTCTATAAGTCCTAAACTATCTACTGTATAACCTTGTTTTTTTAACTCGTCAAAAGCGATATTCATACGAAAATCGCCGCCTATAATTAAAATTTTCATTCCAAATCACCTAAAAGAAAGCACCATAAATGTAATTCACTACATTTTATGGTGCTTTTTACGGTTTAGTTACATATTAAATTTAAAAGTTTTTGGCGACTGTTAAGTTCAGGATTTTTGATAACTTCCTGTAGTAAATAATCCAGCTTTTCGCCTACCTGTTCGCCGCTGAATCCTGAGTCGGTTATATCCCTTCCGGAAATATCAAGATGCGATATTTTATACGGTTCGTTTAAAGTTATAATTTCATCAAGCAATATTTTTCGGGTTGATATATCAACGTTTAAAATATGCTGTAAATACGAAAAGCAGTCGCAGACAATTTCGTATTCGGCAAAATTAAGAGCGTTTTTAATCTCTGTTTTATCGGCTGTCGGCGATTCTTTTACAAGATGCGCCATTTTAAAACAATAATTTTTAAAACTGTTGCTGCATTTAAGCGCATCAAGTGTTTTGAGTAAATCGTGACTTGTAAGATAAAGCAGCGCAAATGTGCGTAAACTGGCATTGTTTTCTATATTTTTTATAGCATATAAATCAGCGTTTTTAATATGATAATTTTCTAAAGCGTTTGTTTTCAGCAGGGAAGAGATAACTGAAATGTTATCGCCTGTTGCGGCTTTTTTTAGCTCGGTGAAAATGCGTTCGGCACTTATATTTTTTAGTAACGATGCGCATTTTAAAGCCGCATTGAAGGTATCTTTTTCTATTTCAAATTGTAGTGTTGCGGCAAAACGGAAAAGCCTGAGAATGCGAAGCGCGTCTTCTGTAAATCTTGTTTCGGCATTTCCTACCGCACGCAGGATTTTATTATTTATATCTTCTACACCACCAAAAAGGTCGATAAGACCTTCCTGCTCGTTATAGCACATAGCGTTTACCGTAAAATCTCGGCGGGCAAGGTCGGCTTTTACGTCACTTACAAAATTTACGCTTTCAGGATGGCGGTTATCGTTATAAGAGTTTTCGGTACGAAAGGTTGTAACCTCTATTTGAGAGCTTTCAATTATTACCGTAACAGTACCGTGTTTTAATCCTGTTGCTACCGTTTTTTCGAAAAGATTTTGTATTTCTTGTGGTAAAGCCGAGGTGGTTATATCATAGTCGTGAGGAGTTTTACCACATAACAAATCACGCACACATCCGCCTACGATATAGGCATTGTGTCCGTCATTTAAAAGTGTATCAAGTACAAACTTTATGTTTTGTGGCAAATCAAACCTCATATTTAATACCTTCTTTTAAATTAGGGGTTTATTTTTTATATAAAAAATAGTATAATATATTTAACTATTGATTTTTTGAGGTGTTTTTATGAAAATACAGCACTGTGGAGATAAATCATTTTTAGACGCAAAGCATATCCATATGATAGGAATCGGCGGTAGCGGTATGTGTCCTATTGCCGAGTTATTACAGTCACGCGGGTATAAGGTTACGGGTTCTGACAGAAACGATAACGCAAATGTAAAACGCTTGCGCGAGCTTGGTATTACTGTATATAATGAACACACCGTAGACAACATACAGGGCGCTGATTTGGTGGCGTACTCCGCTGCGGTACCTGATAATAATCCCGAAATGATAGCCGCAAAAGAGAATAACGTTCCCAAAATGGAACGCTCCCAGCTTCTTGGCGCAATAACCCGTTGTTACGATAACGTTATTGGTGTAAGCGGAACACACGGTAAAACTACCGTTAGCTCTATGATAACACAAATTTTGCTAATAAACAAGCAAAATCCTAACGCTGTTATAGGCGGCAAGTTGCCGATGGCCGATTCGTCGTGCGTTGTAGGCAAGTCCGAGACTTTAGTTTGTGAATCGTGTGAGTTTGTTGACAGCTTTTTGCAGTTTTCTCCTGATATTACGGTTTTACTTAACATAGACGACGACCATATGGATTACTTTAAGACTATGGAAAATCTTAAAAATTCCTTTAAGAAATTTGTTTCTATGGGTAAGATTTGTTATGCGAATGGTGATGACAGCGATGTAAGGGACATTGTATCAACCCTTGATTCAAAGGTTGTAACCTATGGATTTGGTGAGGATAACGATTATTACCCGCAGAATATTGTTGGCGGTAAATACGGTTTCTGTTTTGACGTAATGCACGGTGGAAAGCAGGTAGGACACCTCGAAATGCACGCTCCTGGTAAACACAATATTTATAACGGTCTTGTGTCTTTTGCCGTTTGCTATGAGATGGGAGTAAATCCCGATGGTATCGCCGATGCATTGTCGCAATTTACGGGAGCAGGCAGACGTTTTGAATTTATCGGTGAGTCGAAAGGTATTACCGTTGTTGACGATTACGCTCACCATCCTACTGAAATGATGGCAACGCTGCAAGCGGCAAAAACACTTGATTACAAAAAGGTTATCGTTGTTTTTCAGCCATATACCTACTCTCGTGTAGCACTCTTGCGCGACGGTATGATAGAGGCATTATCACTTGCCGACAAGGTATTTATGACGCCTATTGTTGCAGCGCGTGAAGAAAATATTTACGGTGTAAAATCTGAGGACGTTACCGATAATTTACCAGATGCCCAAGTTGTTGCCGACTATAATGAATTAGCAGAAAAAATGATTACTGCTGCCGATAGCGGTGACCTTATAATCACAATGGGTGCGGGCGATATATACAAGGTAGCGCATATTATACTGGAGAAATTAGGATGACCGAAAAACTTTACGAACTTGATGCATATATATCTTGCTTCCAAGCGAGTGTTATAAATTGTATTAAAGATAATGATTGCTACAAAATCGTTCTTGATAAAACTGCATTCTTTCCCGAAGGCGGTGGACAAGCAGGTGACAAGGGCGCAATAGGTGATGTGACGGTATTTGATACTCAGATTGAAAAGGATTTGATTTATCATTATACTGATAAACCACTTGATATCGGTGCAGTTGTTGAGTGTAAACTCCAATTTGACCGCAGATTTAATTTTATGCAAAATCATACGGGCGAGCATATTGTATCGGGAATAGCGCACGAACTTTTTGGTGTAAACAACGTTGGATTTCATTTGGGAGAAGAGCTTGTTACAATTGATTTTGATAGGGAGCTTACCCGCCAACAACTTAACGAGGTCGAGTATCTTGCCAACCAAAAAGTGTGGCATAATCTTCCTGTTAAAGCGTATTATCCAAGTGAAGAAGAATTGAAAAATACTGAATATCGCAGTAAAAAAGAGATTGACGGTGCGGTGAGATTGGTAAAGATTATAGACACCGATATCTGCGCTTGCTGTGCGCCACACGTGAACGCTACGGGCGAGATTGGTTTGATAAAATTGCTTGATACCGAAAAAATGCGCGGAGGCGTTCGTATCGTTTTAAAGTGCGGTTCTTTTGCGCTTAGAGATTACCAAAACAAGTTTGAAAACGTGGCAAATATTTCGGCGCTTCTTTCAGCAAAGCAGGAAAATGTCGCTGAGGCTGTTAATAAGTTAGACGAAAAATGTTCGCTTGCAAATCAAAAAATAAATGAACTAAAAAAGAAAGTGGCAGAATTGACCATTTCTTCTGCCAACGAAAATACAAACTGTCTTTTTATTGATGACTGCGACGTTAAAGAATTGCAGCTTATTGCTGACAAACTACATAAAACCTACGGCGGAATAAGGGCTGTGTTTTCGGGCAGTGGTGAAAATTATTCTTTTGCAATATGCGGTGATGATGCCCAACTTCAAGCAATATTTGCAAAATTTAAGTCAGAGTTTGCAGTCCGCGGCGGTGGACGCGGTGGTATGGTGCAGGGCACTGTATCAACGACACAAGAAAAAATAAAATTGTTCTTTAATTTTTAAGCAATTTATGCTATACTAACTTTTTGAGGTGTTTTAATGGATTGGACCGAAATTACGGCGCGTGTGCCGACCGATAAAACCGACGAGGCGGCGGCTATTGCCAATATGACCGTGCCATACGGAATTTATATAGAAGATTATACCAACCTTGAGGCCGATGCCGAGGAAATTGCGCATATAGACCTTATAGACGAGGAGCTTGTAAATAAGGACAGAACTCACTCTATAATCCATATGTATATTGCTGAAAGTGATAATGCTGTTGAGGCAGTTTCATATCTTCGCGAACGTTTTACCGCTTGCGGAATTGAAAATGAAATAAAGTGTGAGCTTGTTGATGACGCTGATTGGAATGAAAACTGGAAAAAGTATTTCAAGGCATTTGAAATAGGCGAAAAATTGGCGGTTTGCCCAAGTTGGGAAAGCTATGATAACAAGGATAATCGCACTGTAATATCTCTTGACCCGGGAGCTGCATTTGGTACGGGTAGCCATGCTACAACCTCGCTTTGTCTTGAAATTCTTGAAAAACGTGTAACACAGGACACAACCGTTCTTGATATTGGTACAGGTAGCGGCATACTCGCAATTGCGGCCGACCTTCTTGGTGCTAAAAGCGCTATTGGTGTTGATATCGATGCTCAATCGGTAAAAACCGCAATACAAAATGCCGAAATTAATGGTGTTAGTGAAAAAACCGAGTTTTTAGTAGGCGACCTTGCCGATAAAATTAGCGGAAAATATGACATAGTGTGCGCCAATATTGTTGCCGATGTTGTTATAAGACTTTTTGATAACGTTGCTGACTTTATGAAGGACAACGGTATACTTATAGTGTCAGGCATAATTGATATGCGTGCTGCCGAGGTGGAGCAATCCGCAAAAGAGCACGGATTTAAAATAACAGAAAGCCTTATGCGTGAGGAGTGGCACGCCTACGTGCTTGCAAAATAAACTCTCTGGAGGAAAATAAATGCTTGAATTTGAGCAGTTGAAATTACGCCTTATTGCCAATAACCAGGAAATTCATGACATTCGTGATGCAATAGGGTATGATAGGTTGGTTCGTGATATTGAGGAACTTGAACTTAAACAAACGGCTCCCGGTTTTTGGGATGACCTTGAAAATTCACAGGCCGTTGTGCAAAAGACAGGTAAATTAAAGAATAAAGTAGAAATATATGATAGCATCGCATCAACGTATGATGATCTTCTGGTCCTTATTGATATGGCCGATGAAGAGGGTGATGCCTCTATGGTAGAAGAAATCACAACTTCGATTGATGAACTTGAAGGTAAATTGTCATCACTACGTCTTACTACGTTGCTTACAGGCGAGTACGACAGTAACAACACGATTCTTACTTTCCATGCGGGCTCGGGTGGAACCGAAGCTATGGACTGGTGCCAGATGCTTGTGCGTATGTATACCCGTTGGGGTGAACGTCACGGGTTCAACGTTAAAATCCTTGATTTTCTTGACGGTGACGAGGCAGGACTTAAAAGTGCAGTAATGCTTGTTGAAGGTGAAAACGCCTACGGATACCTAAAGAGTGAGTCGGGTGTTCACCGTTTGGTAAGAGTGTCTCCGTTTGATGCTTCGGGCAGAAGACATACTTCTTTTGCATCACTTGAGGTTATGCCTGAAATTACTGACGATATGAATATTGAGATTCGTGACGACGACATAAAAATGGATGTTTTCCGTTCCTCAGGTGCCGGTGGTCAGCATATTAACAAAACTTCATCTGCGGTACGACTGACACATATCCCGACGGGAATAGTGGTTGCTTGTCAGAACGAACGTAGTCAGGTACAAAACCGCGAGCAAGCAATGCGTATGCTTAAATCAAAACTTCTCGAAATAAAAGAGCGCGAGCATCTTGAGAAAATAGAGGATATAAAGGGTGTTCAAAAGGAAATTACCTGGGGTTCACAGATACGTTCGTATGTATTTATGCCTTATACGTTGGCTAAAGACCATAGAACAAGTTTTGAATCAGGTAACATAAATGCCGTAATGGATGGCGACTTGGATGGATTTATAAACGCTTATCTAAAAGCCGCTTCCAAGGGTGAATTAAATAATGATTAAGGGTGACTAAAATGAAAAGATTAACAGCAATTTTATTGGCAGCAGTTTTAATGATAACATTCATGACAGGTTGTGGCAAAAAACGCGAGCTTTACAAGAATGTAAAACTTGAAAATTATGTTGAAGCTACAGATTATTTAGGTATTGAGGTAGATACTACAACCGATGAGTTTGCAAAAATCTACGATGAGATATTGACTTTAGATATTACCGAGTATGATCTTTACAAGGAAGTAAAAGAGGGAACGGTAGTTAACGGAGACATTATCAATCTTGATTATGAAGGAAAAATCGACGGTGTCGCTTTTGATGGCGGCACGGCGAAAGGTGCAGAACTTGAAATTGGTTCAGGAACATTTATCGATGACTTTGAGGAAGAACTTATCGGTGTTGCTATAGGTGAGACCAAAGACGTTACTGCAAAGTTTCCTGAAAATTACGGCAAAACCGAGCTCAATGGTAAAGAGGCGGTTTTCACCTGCACGGTTAACGCTATTCAGAGAAGAATGACCGAAGAAGAAGCATACGAAGAAATGGATTTTGACAGTGTTGAGGATTATAAGGCAGATATAAAAGAGCGCGCTGTTAAGCAGTACCTTCTCGACACTATCGTAGAAAAGGCAAAGATTAAAGACTATCCAAAGAAGGATAGCGAGCTTATGTGTGAAGCGATTTTTGAGTTTTATGTAGATCTATATAAAACGACATACAATGTTGATTTAGAAGAAGTATTGGTTAGCAATGGTTCGAGTGTTGATGCATATAAATCTCAGATTTCTACCGAAATGGTACCTCAGATGATGAAGGTTAATATGGTAATGTATTATATTCTTGATACCGAGAAGCTTGAGCTTCTTGAAAGCACAGTTAACAGTCAGGACACAAAACAACCCGTAATTGCAGAGAGTTATGCCGTACAGGATACCGTTATGGAATATCTGTACGATAACGCAAAAATAAAATGATAAATCTTTACGAAGCAAAAATTACAGATTTTACTCAAGCAGACTATACAAACCAGTATAGTCTGCTTGAGTGCGCTATAAGAGAAAAAATAGATGTTAAAAGGCAGAACAAAGCCAAACAACAGTCTCTTGCAGGATATATTTTGTTTTATCGCGCGGTAAAAGAATTGTTTCCGCACAAGCAGATTAAGATATATTTTAACGAGCATGGAAAGCCGTTGTGTGACTTCTGTTTTTTTAATTTTTCACATAGCGGTGACCATGTGGTTTGTGCAATAAGCGACGAGCCTGTGGGTGTTGATATTCAGCAGATAAAAGCCGTAAAACAAAGAGAAAAATATATTTTTTTCACTCGGGAAGAAAATGATTATGTAAACTTGAATGAAAAACTTATGTCAGAGCGTTATATTGAAGTTTTTACCAAAAAAGAAGCTGCAATTAAAATGTTGGGACTGTCAATGTCGCACGCAGCAGATATCGATACGTTTTCAAATAAGTATTGCTTTAAAAGCTGTAAAAAAGATGACTTTTTCTTAACTGTTTGTACCAAAAATGTATCTGTTATGTAAACTTTACGCCTATATGTAATTATATTAAATATATTACTTGCAAAATTGTGAAAGTTGTTGTAAAATATATGTGTATGTAAAAAAATGAAAAGGATGTGTAATTTTATGGCGAATAGATTATTTCAGACTGTAATTCATCAGATGAAGGACGCAGTTGATAAAACCTTTGGTGTAATGGATGCAAACAACACCATAATTGCCTGCAGCGAACTTGGCAGAATTGGTGAACAACTGGATGTTTCAACTATTCCTGTAGCAGACGGATTTACCGACGGCGGATACACATTTAAACCCGTTGTTTCCTCACAGGGAACCGATTATACCGTGTTTGTTGAGGGAACCGATATTATTTCGGGCAAGTATGCGCTTGTTATTTCTGTTGCCTTTGCCAATATTAAAAACTACTACGATGAAAAATACGACCGCGGAAACTTTATCAAGGATATTATTCTTGACAATATACTTCCCGGTGATATTTATATCAAAGCACGTGAACTTTATTTCGACAGCGATGTTGCGCGTACGGTAATTATTATCCGTAATCTTGATGCAAGCGACGTTTCTGTTTACGAGGTTTTACAAAACCTTTTCCCTGAAAAGAACAAGGATTTTGTTATCAATATAAACGAAACCGATATTGCGCTCGTTAAAGAAACCAAGTCTGATATTGACAGAAAAGATATTGAAAATCTGGCGTCCTCCATTGCTGATACACTTTCGGGCGAATTTTACGTTCATACCGTTATTGGTATCGGTACTACTGTTAACAATCTCAAAAATCTTGCAAAATCATTTAAAGAGGCGCAGACAGCACTTGAGGTTGGTAAGGTATTTGATACCGAAAAAACAATTATTTCTTATGATAATCTTGGTATTGCAAGACTTATATACCAGTTGCCAACAACACTTTGCGAAACATTCCTGAAAGAAGTGTTTAAGCGTGGTTCTATAGAAAATCTTGATCAGGAAACATTGTTTACAATCCAGCGTTTCTTTGAAAACAATCTTAACGTATCGGAAACATCAAGAAGGTTATTTGTTCACAGAAATACTCTTGTTTACCGTCTTGAAAAGATTAAAAAGATTACAGGTCTTGATTTGCGTGAATTTGACCATGCAATTATATTCAAAATTGCTTTGATGGTTAACAAGTATCTTAAGAGCAACCCTATTAAATACTAATTGAAAGAGTGAATTTCTTATGTCTGAAGAGCTACTCGAGCAGTTTGCAGGGTCTGTTATTCCTGCTGAGCCCGTAATAGAATTCAGGGGCGTATCTAAAACCTATCCCAGCGGAACACATGCGCTTGAGGATGTTAATATAAGAATAAATAAAGGCGAATTTGTCTTTGTTGTAGGTTCATCGGGTGCCGGTAAAAGCACCTTTATGAAACTTATTATGCGTGAAGAAAAGGCAAACACCGGTATTATTACCGTGAACGGCTTTAACCTTACAAAAATGTCGCGCAAGCAGGTGCCGCTTCTTCGCAGAACTATGGGTATTGTTTTCCAGGATTTCCGTCTTATTCCCACAATGAACGTTTTTGATAACGTGGCGTTTGCAATGCACGTTGTAGGCGAATCGGGTCGTGAGGTGCGTCGCGAAGTTACAAATGCCCTTAGTAAAGTAGGTCTTGGTGACAAGGCTCGCTCTATGCCTATGCAGTTATCGGGCGGTGAGCAGCAACGTGTTGGTCTTGCCCGTGCGCTTGTGAATTCACCTGATCTTATTATTGCGGACGAGCCTACGGGTAACGTAGACCCCAATATGTCTTATGAAATTGTGAATTTGCTCACCGAAATTAACAAGCGCGGCACTACGATTCTGATGGTTACACACGACCACAATCTTGTGCGCGATTTTAAGCATCGCGTTATTATGCTTGATGACGGCAGAATCGTTGCTGATAATGCAGCTGGAGGTGCCGAATAATGAAGTTAAGCAGTATCAGATATCTTATTAAAGAAGGTTTTAAGGGTGCATGGGCTAACCGACTTATGTCGTTGGCGTCTGTTGGCGTGCTTGTTGCCTGTATGGTTGTAATTGGTCTTGCAATTCTTATTTCCGAAAACGTCAATATGGCAATAGGACGTCTTGAACAACAGAACGTGGTTCAGGTCTATCTAAAAGACTATGCTTGGGCGCATTTGTACGGTGAAAAACCCGAAACGGAAGAAGAAAAAGACGAAAATGGTATAGCGGAGTCTTACTACCTTATTCACAACGAAGAAGAAGCTTTGGCAATACGCGATCAGATTTTAAAAATCCATAATGTTGCTGATGCCAAATACGTTTCCGGTGAAGAAGGTCTGAAACAAATGACCGACGATATAGATAAAGACGTTATGAGTGCCTTTTCCTTTGAAGGTAAAGACAATCCTTTATCCGCCTGCATTGGTATTACAATGAAAGATATGAGCAGGTTCGATGAAACAATTAAGGAGCTTGAGTCTATAGATGCTATTTTTAAGATTCAGACCCATGATGGTTTAGCGGAAAAACTTGACGCTATGAAACAGGGTATTTATGTTGCCGGTTTTTGGATCATTGCAATTCTTATTGTAATTTCGCTCGTAATTGTGTCTAACACAATACGCGTTACAATGTATAATCGTAAACTTGAAATCAGCATTATGAAGGCTGTTGGCGCAACCGATACTTTTGTAAGAATTCCTTTCGTTATCGAAGGTATACTTATAGGTATTATATCGGCGCTTATTTCAGAGGGTCTTATATATTTCTGCTATCGTGTAGCAACCGAAAAAATTTCGGTTATGCTGGGCAGCGTTGTGATGTTTGGCGACGTTGCATGGTATCTGTTGCTCGTGTTTGTGGGCATAGGTATGTTTGCGGGTGTGCTTGGTAGTGCCTTTATGATAGGCAAGTACTTAAAGCGCGAGGGTAGTGAATTTACTGCCATTTAATTTGAAGAGAGAATATAACCAATTTCTACTCTGGAGGATTTTATGAAACGATTTTTAAGGCAAATCATTTGTCTTGTTATGTGTGTATGTATTGCTGTAACCTCTGTTTCGGTTATGGCACTTACACAAAGTGAAAAGGATAAACTGAATAACGATATTGCGAACCTTAAGGAACAAGCAAGTTCTATTCAGGCCGAAATAAACAAGTTGAAGGCAGAAAAAGCCGATCAAGATGCTATTCTTGCAGCGATAAGAAAAAAGATTGCCAATACGCAAGCACAAATCGATCGTTGTAATCAGGAGATTGCATCTATCAATTCATCAATAGATGCTAACAAGGCAGAGATCAAGGCAAAAGAAACCGAGATAGAGGATGATATTCTTGCTTACAAAAAGCGTTTGAGCGCAATGTATATGAGTAATTCAGGCAATAATATTCAAATTCTTTTAGGTGCTGAAGATTTTGCTGACTTTTTACGTCTTTCACAGTTTACAGCGTCAATGTCTGCAAGGGATAAAAAACTTATTGATGGACTAAAAAAAGAAATAGAAATACTTAACGAAAAAAATGCTGAAAATGAGAAACTGTTAAACGAACAGGTATCCATTAAATCCACCATTAACGAACAGCAAAAGGAACTTGAATCTCAGGAAAATGAAGCAGCTAAGATATATAACAGTATTGCTGCCGAACAAAATGCCGAACAAAAAGATCTTGATGCTGTAAATGCCGAAGTTAAAAAGTTGCAGAAAAAGCTGGAAGATGATATTGCTTCAAAACAGTATGCAACCTTTATCAACCCCAATTCAGGACTTCAGTGGCCTGTAAGCGGATACTTTAATATCTCTGCGCATTTTAAGAGTAACGATGCCGTTCATAAGGGCAAGCACAATGGTATGGATATCGCAGGTGGCGGTATTGCAGGACAGCCTATACGTGCTGTGGCTGACGGTTACGTAACACTTGTCCATAACGGTTGTAGCCATAACTATAAAAAATACGGTAACTGCTGCGGCAACGGTTACGGCAACTATTGTACCGTAAATCACGGTTCATTAAACATTAACGGAACTACCTCGAATTACGTAGCATATTATGCACACGCATCTAAAATTATTGTTTCAAACGGACAATATGTAAAACAAGGGCAGATACTTGGATATGTAGGAACTACCGGTTGGTCAACAGGTTATCATTTGCATTTTGGTATGTTGAGAAACGGTAGTTGGATAAATCCGTATCCGTTATTCTTCTGATATGGAAGGTAACAAAAAGGCAAGAGTTATTCTGATTCTATTGCTGTTTTTATGGATGACGGTAATATTTATGATGTCGGCGCAACCTGCAAATGAATCTTCACGTGTAAGCAGTGGATTTGTGCAGGAGGTAGTTGACGTCATATATTCCGATTTTGAAAGTTTTTCAGCCGAAAGACAAGCGGACATAATACATAATCTAACTTTTATTGTAAGAAAAACCGCGCATTTTTTGGAATATTTTATTTTAGGTGTTTTGTCGGCGATAACAGCATTAACGTTTGAAAAAAGTAAATTTTATATAAAACCGCTTGGTGCGGCTACATTTAGTGTACTTTATGCTTTTAGTGATGAGGTGCACCAGCATTTTGTACCCGGTAGGGCGTGCAGGTTTGCGGATATCTGTATTGATACCGTGGGTAGTATTTGTGCTATTGTGTTTGTTATTCTTATAACGGTCGCAAAAAGACGTAAATCAGGTGAATTTAATGCGAAAAAAGAAATTGATTGAACAAAATTTATCGTTATTTGAGCAATTGGAAAAATCGCAGGGCGAACTTGCAGAGCTTAAAAGATTGCTGAATAAAAACGCGGAAGAAATCAGTATTCTGAAGGCAAAGCTTGAAGAAACTAAGGCAGAGGAAAAGCAACCTGCTGTCACAGAGCCTATGCGTAGGCTTGAGGAAAAGATTATTGCCAATGCGAGTTTAAAGCCTGATATGGAATATGGCGCTACAGTAATAGGTAAGATAGTGGTTTCGGCCGCTGAATATAGTAACAAGTTAACCCTTGGCGGTAATGATGCCCACAAAGAACTTGTGAATCTTATATTGGGCAAGACCGAAATGGCAAAGGCTGAGATTTTATCGGTTATTCAGACCGATGATTCTTATGATGTAAAAAGCGCTAAAATGGATCAGATCGCAGTTGTAACAAAAGAATATTTTGAAAGCGTTTTAGCTCAAATTGTTTAAATTTAAAGGTATGCTGTAGCATACCTTTTTATTTTTAATAAAAAATTCATTTTTATTTGGTTGACATTGGAAAAACGAGGTATTATAATAATGAATGTTAGTTTGCTAACAATTTATTAAGGCGGTGTCTTTATGAACAAAGAACGACATCTCGGCTTCGAAATCAGAGTTCTTAATAACTATGTAAAACGTTTAGTTCAAAGCACAAAACCCGAAGAATTCAAGGAGTCTACGGGAGTACATGGTTGGGCAATAAGATATTTTTATGAAAATCAAGATAAAGATATTTTTCAACGTGATTTTGAGGCGCGTTTTTCCATTCGTCGCTCAACAGCTACAAATATGCTGAAGCTTATGGAAAAAAACGGCATTATCCGTCGTAAAAGTGTACCTTACGATGCGCGACTTAAAAAGATTGTGCTTACCGAAAAAGCAGTTGAAATGCACAAAAAAGCAACTAAAAATATCGAGATGATAGAAAACACACTTAAAAAGGGAATAACAGAAGATGAACTTATTGCCTTTTATAACGTGGTTGATAAAATCAAAGCTAATCTGGAGGTAACGGAATGATTAGAAAATTAGCAAAAAGTATTCGCGAATATAAAACCCCCAGCATACTTACGATGCTGCTTATGGTGGGTGAGGTTGTTATAGAATGTTTAATACCCTTTATAACGGCGCGACTTGTAAATCAGATTAAAGCAGGCGTAGAACTTTCTGTTCTTTTAAAAACAGGACTGTTATTGGTACTGTTTGCTATGATATCACTTTGTTGCGGTGGTGTTGCGGCGTACACCTGTGCCAAAGCATCTGCCGGATTTGCCAAAAATCTGCGTCACGATGTATTTACCCGCATACAGAAGTTTTCATTCCATAATATAGATAAGTTTTCAACTTCATCATTGGTAACACGACTTACTACTGATATTACCAACGTGCAGATGTCTTATATGATGATTATACGTACTGCGATACGCAGTCCGCTTATGTTTGTTTTTGCTATTGTTATGGCTTATATAATGGGCGGCAGTCTTGCAACGACGTTTGTGGTTGTTGTACCGATACTTATTTTTGGCCTTTTAACTGTGGCACGAACCGCAATGCCTGCATTCAGACGAGTGTTTAAAAAATATGACAAACTTAACGAGTCTATTGAAGAAAACGTTCGTGCTATGCGTGTTGTAAAAGGCTTTTCACGTGAAAATTATGAAGCACAAAAATTTACTGCAGCCGCTACAGATATTTGCAAGGATTTTACCAAAGCGGAGCGTATAGTAGCGCTTAACGGACCTATAATGCAGATTTGTATGTATTTTAATATGGTTTTCGTGTTAATCGTAGGTTCGAAACTTACTATTTCCAGTCAGGGCGCACTTCTTGACGTAGGTCAGATTTCGGCAATGCTTACTTATGGTATGCAAATACTTATGTCGCTTATGATGCTTTCGATGATATACGTAATGATTACTATGTCCACCGAATCTATGAAGCGTATTTGCGAGGTTTTGGATGAAGAACCTAATCTTCACAACCCCGATAATCCCGTTCACACTGTAGTTGACGGCAGTGTTGATTTTAATAATGTAAACTTTAAATATTTTAAAGATGCAAAAAAATACGCTCTATCGGATATTGATTTGCACATAAAATCAGGAATGACGGTTGGCGTTCTTGGCGGTACAGGCTCGGGTAAATCTTCGCTTGTTCAGCTCATTCCACGGCTTTATGACGTTAGCGAAGGAAGTGTCAAGGTCGGCGGTGTCGACGTGCGCGATTATGATATAAAAACACTTCGCGACTCGGTTGCAATGGTTCTTCAAAAAAATCAACTGTTCTCGGGCACTATAAAAGAAAATCTTCGCTGGGGTAACGAAAACGCGACAGATGAAGAGCTTATAGAGGCTTGTCGTCTTGCACAGGCAGATGATTTTATCAAGAGTTTCCCAGATGGATACGATACCCATATTGAGCAAGGTGGTACCAATGTATCAGGCGGTCAGAAGCAGCGCCTTTGTATTGCGCGTGCGCTGCTCAAAAAGCCTAAGATTTTGATTCTTGATGACTCTACAAGCGCTGTTGATATGAAGACCGATGCATTTATAAGAGCAGGATTTAAAGAATTTATACCTGAAACTACTAAGTTTATTATTGCACAGCGTGTTGCTTCTGTTATGGACGCTGATATGATAATTGTAATGGAAAACGGTATGGTTTCTGCCGTGGGTAATCATGATGAATTGATGCAAAGCAGCGAGATTTATCGCGAGGTTTACGAACAACAAACAAACGGAGGTGATTTTGATGAGTAGAGGACCAATGCCACGCAATATGCCGCGTGGACCAAGAGGAAAATTTGATCCCAAAATTTTTGGTCGTATTATAAAAATGCTCTTCAAATTTTACCCCGTGATGATGCCGATTACCATTTTGTGTATACTTTTTTCGGCAGTAACTGCGGCAATGCCGGCAATTTTTCAACAGCAGGTAATTGCAGATATTGAGAAATTTATAAAAAGTGGTGATTGGTCGGCAGCACGTGAGGTAATTTTACCAAAAATATTCATTCTTGTCGGCCTTTATATTGTTTCAATAATTGCCATAACACTTTATAATCAGTTAATGGTATTTATAACGCAGGGCTTTTTGAATAAGATGCGTATCCATATGTTTAAGGCTATGCAAAACCTACCAATCAAATATTTCGACCAGAATAAGCACGGCGATATAATGAGCCATTACACTAACGACGTTGATACAATGCGCGAACTTATTTCACGTTCATTACCTTCACTTTTACAGGCTGTGGTTGTTGTAACAAGCGTGCTTGGTATTATGCTTTATTACAGTGTCTGGATGACACTTGTAGTTTTGCTCGGTGTTATAACTATGGCATTTGTTTCCAAAAAAGTAGGCGGCGGTTCTGCTAAATACTTTATGCGCCAGCAAAAAGCCATTGGTAAGACAGAAGGCTTTGTTCAGGAAATGATGAGCGGTCAGAAGGTTATCAAGGTTTTTTGTCACGAGGATGATTGTCAGGAAGATTTTGATAAAGTAAATGAAGAACTCTTTAACGATAGTTTCCGCGCACATGCCTATGCCAACTGTTTAGGTCCGATTAACGGTAACATAGGAAATATTCTTTACGTTGTTATTGCAACCATAGGCGGTCTTTTGCTCCTGACCAAAGTACCCAACATTTCAATTGGCGCATTGGTAAAGGGTAGTATTGGTGTGCTTACAATTGATTTGGTTGTACCTTTCCTTAATATGTCACGTCAATTTACAGGTAATATAAATCAGGTAACTCAGCAGATAAATACCGTTGTAATGGCTATGGCAGGTGCTCAGCGTGTGTTTGAACTTATCGACCAGCAGCCTGAAGAAGATGAAGGTTACGTAACACTTGTTAACTGCGAGGTTGATGGTGATGGTAATATTACCGAAACCGATAAACGTACAGGTCATTGGGCGTGGAAGCATCCACATAGCGACGGCACACTCACGTATGAATTGTTACAAGGTGACGTTACAATGACCGAGGTTGACTTTGGTTATGAAGAGGGCAAAATCGTACTTCACGATGTGTCGGTTTATGCGCGTCCCGGACAAAAGGTTGCATTTGTTGGTGCTACCGGTGCGGGTAAGACCACTATTACAAACCTTATAAACCGTTTTTATGATATAGAAGACGGCAAAATCAGGTATGATGGTATAAATATAAACAAGATTAAAAAATCTGATTTACGCCGAAGTCTTGGTATAGTTCTTCAGGAAACCAACCTGTTTACAGGTACGGTTATGGATAATATCCGTTATGGTAGACTTGATGCTACCGATGATGAATGTATTGAAGCCGCGAGCCTTGTGGGTGCAGACGACTTTATTACACGACTGCCACAAGGCTATCATACAGAGCTTTCAAACAATGGTTCCAACCTTTCACAAGGTCAGCGTCAGTTAATAGCTATTGCGCGTGCCGCTGTTGCCGACCCACCTGTTATGATAATGGATGAAGCGACGTCTTCAATTGATACCCGTACCGAAGCGATTGTTCAGCGCGGTATGGATAAGTTGATGGAGGGCAGAACAGTATTTGTAATTGCGCACCGTCTTTCTACTGTTATGAACTCTGACGTTATAATGGTTCTTGATAAAGGTAGAATTATTGAACGCGGCAGTCACGATGACCTGATTGCTCAGAAGGGCATGTATTATCAACTTTATACAGGTTCATTTGAATTGGAATAATATAATTAAAAGCAACCGAAATGATCGGTTGCTTTTGCTTTTCTATTATATATTTATATATAAAAATATTGAAATACAGGCAGACTTATGTTATTATAAATTGAATAATTATTTTTTAAAATTAGGGTGGTGAAATTATGTCTGTAAAGAAATGGGTGGTGGGTACACCCGACCGCGAAAAAGCAAAGTTATTGGCGGAAGAATGTGATATAGACCCCTTTGCTGCGCTTATTGCCGTAGGACGCGGTATAGATAACGAGGGCGAACTTGAACTGCTTATGAGCGACGAGCCGATACTTTGTGACCCGTTGGAACTTGCTGACATAAAGATCGCTGCCGATTATATAAACAATGCTATTGCGCAAAATGTAAAAATTGCTGTGTTTGGAGATTATGATTGTGATGGTGTTTCGGCTACGTCATTGCTTTACGACTATCTTGTTAGCCGTGGTGCTGAGGTTGTTGCATATATTCCTGACAGAATTGACGAAGGGTATGGTATGAACTGCGGGGCTGTTGATAAGCTTGCTGCTCAAAACATAGGTCTTATTATTACTGTAGATAACGGAATTTCCTGCGCGAAGGAAATTGCCTATGCTGAGTCTTTGGGCATAAAAACGGTTGTTACCGACCACCATTTACCACCCGAACAATTACCCGAGGCTGTGGCTGTGGTTGATCCGCACCGAGTGGATTGTCCAAGCAGTTTTAAAGAAATTTGCGGCGCTGAAGTGGCGTTTAAACTTGTGTGTGCGCTTGACGATAAAGAACCCGAGCAGATGCTTGAACGCTATGCTGATATATTGGCGGTGGCAACAATAGGTGACGTTATGCCGCTTGTAAACGAAAACCGTTCTATAGTTAAAGCGGGTATCAGAAAAATAAAAACTTCACCAAATACCGGTATTGTCGCTATACTTAATATGGCAGGTATTGATCGTAATAATATAGATGCAGGTAAAATATCTTTTGGTATTGTACCGCGTATAAATGCAGCAGGGCGTATGGGTAGCGCATATAGGGCGTTTGAACTTCTCACATCCGGTAACGCTATGGATGCTCTTAAACTTGCAGGACCTATTGACGATGATAACGTTCGTCGCCAGCAGATTGAAAAAGATATTTTCAAAAGCGCAGTTAAACTTATTGAAGATGATGGTCTTCAATACAATCGTGTTATAGTTGTTTGTGGTGAAGGCTGGCATTTCGGAGTGCTTGGTATAGTGGCATCACGTATCTGCGAACGTTACGGAAAGCCTGCGCTTGTGCTGTCAAGTGAAGATGGTGTAGCGCATGGTTCGGGACGTAGTTTTGCAGGATTTCACCTTTACGATGCAATAAATGCCTGCAGTGATGTTTTGCTTAAATATGGCGGTCACGAGCTTGCGGCAGGTGTCAGTGTAAGTGACGAAAAGCTCTCGCTTTTCAGAGATAAAATCAATGAGTACGCTGTATCACACGCCGCGGCAGTTCCAAGCCTTAATATAGATTTTCGTCTTAATCCTGCGGGAATGAGCGTAGATATGGCTTTTGCAATAAAATCGCTTGAGCCGTTTGGAATGGGAAATCCAACACCTGTTTTTGGTATATTTGGCGTAACTCTTGAAAAAATAACGGCAATAGGTGGCGGCAAGCATCTTAAATTGCTGTGCCGCAAAAA
This sequence comes from Acutalibacteraceae bacterium, assembly GCA_045593245.1. Lineage (GTDB taxonomy): Bacteria > Bacillota > Clostridia > Oscillospirales > Acutalibacteraceae > UBA737. The sequence goes on from JAZNWJ010000015.1 coordinate 20,633, forward strand.
CGGAAACGCTTTTCAGGCGCTGATGTTTGGGGTAACCGCTGAACAGTTTTGTTTTGTTGTGGGCGATACTTTGGATCTTGCCGTAACACTTGATATAAATCTATATCAGGGTCAGCATAATCTATCGGTACAGATAAAGGCTGTAAAAATGGCAAACTTAGATCAGGATTCGTATTTTGAAGGCAAGCAGCAATATGATGATTTTACATCGGGTTACGATACCGATTTTGCTGCAATTTACCCCGATAGAGCAGAGGTTGGCAGTATCTATAAAATGATAACAGCAAGTCCTGTAAAAGTTGAAAGGCTGAAATATATCGACACAAAAATCGGTTACGCAAAAACATTGATATCGGTTGAAACTTTGTTTGAGCTGGGACTTATTTCGCTGGATAACGGTATTTTGGTAGGGAATACCGTAACACAAAAGAGTGATTTGATGAATTCTCTTACCTACAAAACACTTTTTGAGAGGGTGAATGGTTGTGAATGAAGCAGCAATGCGGGATTATAATGCGCTTTTAGAGTGTATGAAAAAACAGGGCGGAAGTTATGATGTTACCCTTATAGAAAAAGCATTCAATTACTGTGTAGACCATCACCTTGGTCAGAAACGACTTACCAATGAGGAATATTATATTCACCCGTTTAACGTTGCAAAAATTATAGTTACGTTGGGTATGGACAGTCAGTCGATTGCCGCCGCGCTTCTGCACGACGTTGTAGAGGATACCGACGTAGAGATTGACGAGATTAAGAGAATGTTTGGCGCAGATGTGGCGCTCTTGGTAGATGGTGTTACAAAAATCGGCAGACTTAACATTTCGTCAAAAGAGCAGGAGCAGGCCGAAAGTTTACGCAAGATGTTGATTGCTATGGGTAAAGATATACGCGTAATCATCATCAAACTCGCCGACAGGCTCCACAATATGCGAACACTCGGTGCAATGCCCGAGCAAAAGCAACGCGACAAGGCACTTGAAACACTTGAAGTTTATGCTCCTATCGCACATCGCTTGGGTATACGCCCTGTAAAAGAAGAACTCGAAGACCTTGCCATTAAGCATCTCGACCCAATCGCATATAATGAGATTGAGGAACTTTTAAAGGTAAGGCGCAATCAAAGAATACAGATACTTGAGGATATTGAAAAAAGAATAGAAACCCGTCTTAAAGATGAACTTCCGAATGTAAAAATGTCTTTTCAGGGACGTGTGAAATCCATTCACGGTATTTACCGTAAGATGTATGTTCAGAATCGTGATTTTGATGAAATTTATGACGTTTATGCTATCCGTGTAATTACCGATACTGTGGCGGATTGTTACAATATACTTGGTATAATGCACGATATGTTCCGTCCGATTCCAAATCGTTTCAAGGACTATATCTCCACGCCAAAGCCCAATATGTATCAATCGCTTCACACCACTGTTATCAGCCGTGAGGGAGTGCCTTTTGAAATACAGATACGTACTTTTGAAATGCACCATACGGCAGAATTCGGTATCGCGGCGCACTGGAAGTACAAAGAGGGTATAACAGGTACCGACAAGTATATGGAAGACCGTCTTGCGTGGATAAGACAAGTGCTTGAGACCTCCGATGTTTCGGGCGACGCTTCCGAAATTGTACGTACCATTAAGGTTGACTTGTCACAAGAAGACGTGTTTGCTGTTACACCTCGCGGTGACGTTATAAATCTACCTGTTGGTTCTACTGTAGTGGATTTTGCTTTTGCCATTCACTCGGCGGTAGGTATAAAAATGGTGGGTGCTAAGGCAAATGGTAAAATAGTACCTATAAATCACGAGATTAAAACCGGTGAGATTATAGAGATACTTACCACCAATCAGGCGGGTCACGGACCCAGTCGCGACTGGATGAATATTGCCGTTACAAACTCTGCCAAGGCAAAAATCCGTTCGTGGTTCAAGCGTGAAAAACGCGCTGAAAACATCGAACAGGGCAGAGAAGACCTTGAAAGAGAACTTCGTCGCAATAACATAAATCTGACCGATAAAGAATATGAAGAATATATTGACGATCTTGCGCGTCGTATGCGTTTTGCCGACAGTGAAGAATTTTACGCTGCAATAGGATATGGCGGTGTGCTTATTTCAAAGATATTGCCACGTATACGTGAGGATTATTCCAAACGTACCAGCGCAGCAAAATCGGTTGAACTGAAGACCCTTGCGCCTAAAAAGCAAACGTCGTCTGAGGGTGTTGTTGTAGAGGGAATAGATAACTGCCTTGTAAAACTTTCAAAATGCTGCGCTCCGCTTCCGGGTGACGATATAATTGGTTTTATCACGCGTGGTCACGGTGTTTCTATCCACAAGTGCGATTGCAACAACGTTCCGCGCAATCTTTCGGAATGTGACGAGCCTGGACGCTGGGTACACGCTCACTGGGATAATGTCCGTAGTGAGACGTTTACTTCTACCTTGCAGATTTCGGCAATTGACCGTGAAGGTCTTGTGGGTGACGTTATGAATACCGCATACAATATGCGTCTTGCTGTTCACCAGATAAATGCGCGTCAGTTAAAAGGCGGTAACAGTATTATACATCTTACTATCAGCGCTGAGAGTGTTGAGCACCTCCGTAGTATAATTGCCAGAATGGAAAAAATCACAGGTGTATTCAGCGTAGAAAGAGTGGTGCAGTAATATGCGTGCTGTAATTCAAAGGGTGAAAAATGCATCCGTTGCGATAGAGGGCGAGACAGTAGGAAAATGCGGTATCGGATATATGATACTGTTTTGCGCTGTTGATGGCGATACTGAAAGTGATATAGAACTTCTTGCCCGCAAAACCGCCAATCTTCGTATTTTTGAAGATGAAGACGGAAAAATGAACAAGTCAATACTTGATATAGACGGCGAAATCTTGTGTATATCGCAGTTTACGTTAGCGGCAGATACCAAGAAGGGTAACCGACCCTCGTTTATAAATGCTATGGAACCGGTTACGGCTGAAAAATATTACAAAATGTATTGCGACGCGTTGGAGGAAAACGGTGTCAAAAGTGTAGAAACAGGCGAATTTGGTGCGGATATGCAGGTAACGCTTGTAAATGACGGACCGGTAACAATTATTTTAGACACAGATATATGGAATAAAAAGGGATAAATATGAAGGTTGAATTTTTACTTGAGGGGCATCTTGCAACATATAGTAACTGTTATGGTATTCTTACCGAAAAAGCGGCAATTGTTGTAGATCCGGGTAAATACACGTTAGAATTAAAACAGTTTTTAGCAGACAACGCCGATAAAACACGTCTTATACTTATAACCCACGCGCATTATGACCACATAGGCGGCGCTCTTAAGTTAAGAGAGGAAACTGGTGTTAAGATTGCTATAGGCAAAAATGAGGAATTTGCTTTATCTGACAGAGCGTTTAATCTATCAGGTCGCTTTACACCTCCTATTCCTGCGTTTAATGCAGATTACACCATAGACGATGAAGAGGAGTTTGTGGTTGGTGACGTTACCGTAAAGGCCATTGAAACACCTGGTCATACTGTAGGTGGGATGTGTTATCTGATTGAAGACTGTCTTTTTAGCGGAGATATGCTTTTTTATGAAACTGTAGGCAGGGTAGACCTTCCCGGCGGAAACATAGGCGAAATGAAGGAGTCACTTGATAGAATGATGTGGCTTTTTGATGATGATGTAAAGGTTTATTCGGGCCATGGTGAAATGACTACAATAGGTCACGAGAGAGAAAACAACCCCTACTTGAGGTAAAAAATGAAATTATGTAACATAGGTCACATGTTTGACTATGAGATGGAAAAATTGATACGTCTTTTTCTTCCTTTTGAAAAAATATCGGTTTTACATACCGAGGAATATGACGAAAGATGTGCAGTTTGTAAGGTTTGTGAAGACGGCGATGATATAGTGGTTTCGGTAAAACTGAACTTGGAAAACGGTGAGGCGACTTCCGATGCTGTAGTTGATAAATCTATATCCGATACCAAAAAAGAAACGCAACACGAACTGGGTCGCCAGTTGTTTTATTGTTTTGAAAAACTAACAGGCTACCGCCCTGATTGGGGTATACTGACAGGTGTTCGACCTGCCAAACTTTTTTTGCGTTACTGTAATGAATACAATCCCGAATATGCCGAAAAATTCTTTAAGAATAAATTTTTAGTAAGTGAGCAAAAGCTTGATTTGTGCAAAAAAGCGGTAAAGGGTGAGGAAAGTATTATTTCTTTATCGGGCGATAATTCTTTCAGCCTTTATTTATCGGTTCCTTTTTGTCCTACAAGATGTTCATACTGCTCTTTTGTATCTCATTCGGTTGAAAAGGCCAACGATATAATTCCGAAGTATGTAGAACTTTTGTGTAAGGAGCTTGAAATAACGGCGCAGATTACAAAAAAATTGAATTTGCGTCTTGAAACGGTCTATGTTGGCGGTGGCACACCTACAACTCTTAGCGCTGAGCAGTTGAATCGTGTTTTGGGCACTGTAAGAGAAAATTTTGATACGTCGCACATTCGGGAATTTACCGTAGAGGCGGGAAGACCTGATACCATTGATACCGAAAAACTTTTGGCAATAAAGCAAAATGGTGCTACACGTATCAGTATAAATCCGCAGACTATGAACGATAGTGTGCTTGAACGTATAGGTAGAAAGCACACAGCCCAGGATACGATTGATGCCTTTAATTTAGCGCGTCAGGCGGGATTTGACAATATAAATATGGACTTGATTGCAGGACTTCCTACCGACAACATTGAAAGCTTTAAAAATACGCTTGAGGAAATTTTAAAACTTGACCCCGAAAGTGTAACAGTGCATTCGCTTTCAATGAAACGCGCATCAACGCTTAACACAACGGGTCAACACACCGAGATTGAGCTTGGAGCGCAGGCATCGGAAATGGTGGATTATTCGCGGTCTGTTCTTGAAAAAGCCGGAATTCTGCCATACTATATGTACAGGCAAAGCAAAACGGTGGGAAATCTTGAAAACGTAGGATATGCCAAATCGGGATTTGAGGGGCTTTATAACGTTTATATAATGGATGAGACCCACACAATTCTTGCCTGTGGTGCTTCAGCTGTAACAAAACTTAAAGATAACAGTAATAAAAATATTAAAAGAATTTTCAATTTTAAATATCCGTATGAATATATAAATGGTTTTAATGAGCTTATGTTGCGAAAAACAGAAATAGGTGAGTTTTATGATAAATACTTTAAACGGGATCAATAAAAAAGCTTTATCGTGTCCAGAAGAATTTATCACTGAATGCAATCGGGAATATTTAGACAATATAGCCGGAATAGCAAAACGTATTGAAGCTGATGATGATATTAAGATAGTGGCAATCGCAGGTCCGTCGGGATCGGGAAAGACCACAACAGCGCACATTTTGCAAGATTGTTTAGAGAATCTTGACGAGAGTGTTGCGGTGGTATCGCTTGATGATTTTTATCTTTCTGCCGAAAAATTACCCATTTTGCCTGACGGCAGTGCCGATATAGAATCGGTCAATTCGCTTGATATAGTGCTTATAAAAGAGTGTTTCGAGCAGATAATAAAGTGTGGTAAAACAAGTCTTCCTCATTACGATTTCAAGACAAAATCAAGCATACGTAATGCAAAGACGCTTGATATAGGACAAAAGGGAATTGTGATTGTCGAGGGACTTCATGCTATGAATCCTCTTATTTCCGATTTAGTTCCGCGAAAAAATATTTTTAAAATTTATATCAGCGTTAACCGCTCGGTTGAAGATGATAATGGTGTACAATTATTATCCAGCCGTCAGATACGACTTATTCGTCGAGTGCTGCGTGATGATCGTTTCAGGGGTGCTACCGCTACCGAAACTTTGCATTTGTGGAACAACGTAATAGATGGGGAGCGCAAGTATTTGTATTGTTTTAAAGATACTGCTGACATTCAGCTTGTTACGTTTCATCCGTACGAACTTGGTGTTTACCGTGAGCACTTTGGTAAGATGCGGGGCACTGTGAACAAAAACGCTCCATGTTATGATTATTTTATTAAAACCGCAAATGCACTTGAGCGTTTTGCAGGTATTAAAGAAACACTTGTCCCCGATAATTCGCTTATCCGTGAATTTATTGGCGGTCTGAAATTATAATTTTATTCGGAGGTATTATAAAATGGGATTTTTAGATGATGCTATTAACAAAACCAAAGAAGTGTTGGATGTTGCTTGTAAAAAGACCGATGAGGTTGTAACTGTGGAAAAGCAGAAATTCAATATTGCTTCGCTTAAATCAAAACTTGAAAAGGATTATGCAGACCTTGGTCGCATTTATTACGAGCTTGCTAAAGACAATACCGACCTTGATGACAACACCCGTAATCTTGTTGATGCGATAGTTGAGAAAAACGAAGAAATCGCACGTCTTAACGCAGATATACAAAACATAAAAAACAAGCGTGTATGTCCCGCATGTAAAGCAAATATTGATAAAAATTCGGCTTATTGCAACAATTGTGGTAAAAAGCTCGACTGATTTTGGAGTATTAAAATGCAGAAGTTTAAAATTGGCATAGTTGTTGCAGATTATGATGAATATACGCCTTTTGTAGATGCGGTAAGTAGTGCTGTTCCTAAAGAATACAGATATTTTAACCGTAAGGCAGTAGAGTTCTCTATGAAAGACACGGATATTATATGTATTAACTGTGGTATAGGTAAGGTGAATGCTGCTACCGCCGCAACACACCTTGCAGATATTGGTTGTACATACATCCTGAACTTCGGTTTATCGGGTGGTATCAGTGGTGTAAAACGAGGCGAGGTTGTGCTGCCCGATAAATTCTTAGAGCACGATTTCGACCTTACAGGTATTGGCTATAAGCCTTGCGAAAAGCCATCGCAAAAATATATTTATGATGTCGATAAAACACTTTTACAAATTGCAAAAACTGCAATAGGTGAGTGCGCGTCGGGTACGGCTGTTTGCGGGGATAGATTTATTTGCAGTGCCGATGACCGTGATTTTTTGCGCGCCACCTTTGGCGCTACAACCTGTGATATGGAAACGGCGGCAATAGCGAGTGTTTGTGATATGGCCGATATTCCGTATCTTAGTATTCGCCGCGTGTCTGATGACGCGGGGGATGATGCGTATGCTAACTATAATGATATGAATACGGGTGAGGGTCAGACCCTGGCGGAAGTATTTTTAAAAGTGCTTGAAGTTTTATGCAGTGAGGTAAATTTATAATGCAGGACAACAAAAGAAAACAGCAAAGTTTTCAGTATGGTGCGATAATACTGCTTTGCTCTACAATGCTTGTAAAAGTAATAGGCGCGATTTTTAAAATACCACTCGCAAGACTCTGGCCTGATGATGGCTTTGGTTGTTTTGATTCAGCGTATCAGTTGTTCACACCAATCTACACTTTGGCAATGGCAGGTCTGCCAATTGCAATTTCGCGTGTGGTTGCCGCAAACGTAAAAAACGGTAAGTATAAGGATGTTAAAACATCGCTTAAGGTCGCCAAAAGAATATTTATGGTAACAGGACTTAGTGGTTTTGTTATTATGCTACTTTTAAGTTACCCGTTTGTACATTTTACCGATGCGTCGGGAGAATCAATATATAGCATATTTGCTATTGCACCTGCTTTGTTTTTTTGCTGTATAATGTCGGCATATCGCGGTTATTATGAAGGACTGCGAAACATGTATCCAACGGCAATTTCGGATGTAATAGAAGCACTTGGAAAACTTATATTGGGTTATGGTTTTGCTTATATTATAATGAAAGTCACAGGCAGATACGATTTATCCGCTGCGGGCGCTATGCTTGGTATAGTGATAGGCGGAATTGCTTCTGCAACCTTCCTTACCTTAAGACATAAAATCAAGGGCGACGGTATTACGGATGAGGAATATTATTTGGCACCTGAATCGGTCAGTGATAGAGAAATGGCAAAAACACTTATTGCTATTGCAATTCCTGTTGTTCTTGCGTCACTTGCCAACAGTTTCTCCTCGTTGGCAGATACATTTTTCGTAAAAGGTCAGTTAACCAATATGCTTGATAACCATGCAGACACCATAAGGCAAATGTACCAGGCATCTATTATTGATCGCGATTCAAGTGCTGAAAAAGCGTTATTGGATTCACAGATACCTAATTTCCTTTTTGGTGTAAGGGGAAAGGCTTTTACACTTTATAATCTTGTTCCATCCATTACATCCGTTCTTGGTGTAAGTGCCTTACCGGTAATTACTTCTGCCTGGACAAAAAGAGACATAGATGTTGTGAAGAGCAATATAGAATCAACCATAAAACTTACCGCCATTATCACAATGCCTATTGGTTTTGGATTTTTATCATTAGGTGGCAACATAATGGAATTGTTATATAATACGGTTGCTTCGGTAGAAATTGGTGGAACAATGCTTCGCATTTATGGCTTGACAGCAATTTTTGCAGGCCTTGCAATACCTATGACAAGTATATTACAAGCAATAGGAAAAGAGAAAATTTCACTTAGAAACGTTGCTATCGGTGCGGTGCTTAAAGTGATTGTTAACTTCGCACTTGTAGGCATACCACGAATTAATATACGTGGTGCTGCAGTAGGAACATTAGCTTGTTTTGTATTTATCGCTATAGCAAACCTCCTATCACTTATCAAATATACAGGTGTTGTTCCAAATGTTTACAAAACCGTTATAAAACCATTTATAGCGGCATTTATGTGTGGAACTGCTGCGTTTGCTGTTCAATATTTCTTGGCGGGTATAGGTAAAATAGGTACCGTTCTTGCAATTATGGCAGCGGCGGTTGTTTATTTGGTAATGCTTATAATACTTAATACCTTTGAAGCTGATGATGTAACGTCATTGCCCAAAGGCGAAAAAATCCTGAAACTATTTACAAAGCTTAAAATAATTAGATAAATATGGTAAAACTTGCACAAAAATATGCAGCATAGTTTGAATATTTTTAATAAATCTATTAAAATCTGTTGATTTTTTCAAAAGATAAGTTATAATTATTAAGGACGTTTGAATTGCTTTTTAAATGCATGCAATTCAAGTGTAAAACACTTTAGGAAAACCAAAATATTTCAGGAGGTTCTAACAATGAACAAAACAGAATTAGTAGCAGCAGTTGCAGAGAAAGCAGGTCTTTCTAACAAAGATGCAGCAAAGGCAGTAGCAGCAGTAGTTGAAGCTATCACAGATACTCTTAAGGCTGGCGACAGCGTAGCACTTGTAGGCTTTGGTACATTCTCAGTTAAAGAGCGCGCTGCACGCGATGGTATCAACCCACTTACTAAGGAAAAGATTAAGATTGCTGCTTCAAAGGCTCCCGCATTCAAAGCTGGTAAAGCACTTAAAGACGCTCTCAACTAATTTAAATTAGTAAAAATTGAGCCGCCAAACCTGGCGGCTCATAATTTTTAAAAGGATTATTATGAGATTAGATAAATATTTAAAAGTTTCAAGAATAATTAAACGCCGTACCATCGCAAATGAGGCCTGTGACGCGGGCAGAGTAATGGTCAACGGCAAAGTAGCACGCGCATCGCTTGATATAAAAGTAAATGATATTATAGAAGTATCGTTTGGGTCCAAAAACGTTAAGGTTCAGGTTTTAAACGTTGCCGAAACCGTAAAAAAAGATGATGCTGCGCTTATGTATAAAATAGTAGAATAACGAAAACACCTCACAAATATATTTTTAGTGAGGTGTTTTGTTTTGGAAGAAAATTTTACTACTGTTCAGAACGTTATAATCGAAAATCGAAAAAAGCTTAATATTTCAGGTGTAAAGGACGTATCAAGTTTTGATGATGAAACTGTATTGCTTGACACAGCACTTGGTAAGATGACGGTAAAGGGTGAAGGAATTCATATAGAAAGCTTCAATACCGCCACAGGTGACCTTACTGCTACGGGTAAGGTACATGCAGTGGTTTATATGTCTGACGCAAAGGTATCGGGCGGATTTATATCCCGACTTTTCAGATGATTTATGTGGGAGATAAGTAATTATGATCAGGTAAATACTTTTTTACTGTCGGTAATTCTTGGAGGATTGTGCTGTGTAATATACGATATATTACGTGCTTTGCGCAAAGTGTGTCTTAATTCATTCTGGGCGATAACCATAGGCGATATATTGCTTTGGATTTTTTATGCCTTTGTTACGTTTATATTTTTAATTGCCCGTACCAATGGCGAGATAAGAGTGTACGTGCTTTTGGGTGAGCTAACAGGATTTATTTTATTCCGTATAAGTATTTCGAAATTTCTTTTTAGTGCATTGAAATTTATTTTTGTAAAAACGGCAGTCTTAAATCATAAAATATGTGAGCTTTTATTTGTGATTTATACTAAAATCGAGTGCTTGGCTATGCAAGCGGGTAAATTCGCACTTAAAATCCTTAAAAGAGTAAAAAAACTCTTGAAAAATGCACGCAAACTGTTGTATACTAATAAAAATATTGCGAGTGTGGAGAATGTTTTAGATGAAACAAAAACCGAAACGTAAAAAAAGCGTCATAGTGCGGCTTATTGTTCTTGGTGTTTCTGTATATATGGTAGCAACTTTTATCGGTCTTGGTAATGAGTTTGCTCGAGATAAAGAAACTTTGACGCAACTTATAGGCGAGCGTGATGCACTAAAACTTGAAAATGATGAATTAAAAGCGTTGCTTGAAAGTGATTCGCATGCGGCCATAATTGAGAAAGCGGCGCGAGAACGATTGGGTTTTGTTTATTCCGATGAAGAAATATATATTGACATATCAGGAAATTAGGGGGACATTTTAAATTTATGGAGCTTAAGGTTGGCGACATTGTAGAGGGAAAAATTACTACGATAACATCGTTTGGCGTTTTTGTGGATGTTGGAAACGGCAATTCAGGTATGGTGCACATATCTGAGGTAGCAAGAAACTATGTCAGCGATATAAAAGAACACGTTAAGGTAAACGATGTTGTTAAGGTTAAGGTTTTAAATATTGGAGAAGATGGTAAAATATCTTTGAGCATAAAGCGCGCAGTGCCACCCGAGAAGAATGAGGATGCACCTCGCCGCGAGCGTAGGAAAGCGCCTGAAAAACAACCAATAGATTCTACATATACGTGGACTCCTAAAAAAAGTGAGCCTGCAAGTTTTGAGGAAATGATGAATCGTTTTAAACAAACAAGCGATGAAAAATTCTCTGACTTAAAGCGCAAAAATCCCGACGCTAACCGCACCAAACGCGGCAATGGTATAAAATAAGATTTAGGGCGGCTTCTATCGCAGAGGTAGGAAACGCCCTTTCTTTTGTAATTATCATATTTAAAATAAAGGAAACCGATAAATGGAAAATATAAAAATGATAGCCCCTTGTCTTTTTGGGGTAGAGAGTATTGCTGCTGATGAATTTCGCCGTATGGGTTTTGAAAATGTTGAAGCCGAAAATGGTAGAGTATTGCTCGAGGGCGACTTTAATATGCTTGCCCGTGCAAACATAAATTCTCGATTTGCCGAACGCATACTTATAAATATGGGGCAGTTTCATGCTACCACCTTTACCGAACTTTTTGACAAAGTTAAGTCGCTTCCGTGGGAGAGGTTTATCGGTAAGGACGATGCTTTTCCTGTGGCTGCCGGTTCAAGTATCAATTCGGTGCTTTTCAGTATACCCGATTGTCAGTCGATTATTAAAAAAGCGGTAGTTGACCGACTTTCTTCAAAATACGGCATTAAGTGGTTCAGTGAAACAGGCGCTGAATTTAAAATTCGTTTCACCATAATAAAGGATAACGTAACTGTTACTATTGATACATCAGGTGAAGGCTTGCACAAGCGTGGATATCGCCGAAACTCTAATGATGCGCCGCTTAAAGAAACCTTGGGCGCGGCTATGTGTGATTTGGCGCGTATATTCCCAGATACGAAACTTTACGATCCGTTTTGCGGCAGTGGTACGTTGCTTATAGAGTCGGCCTTAATGGCTACCAAAACAGCTCCCGGTCTTCGTCGCTTTTTTGCGGCTGAACGCTTTGGCTCTATTCCAAAAACTGCTTGGCAACAAGAACGTATGCGCGCTCAGGATTTAATACTTAAAAATATAGATTTCAGAGCACAGGGTTATGATATTGACCCGACCTCAGTAGAACTAACACTTGCCAATGCAAAAAAAGCAGGCGTTGAAAAATATGTTAAAGCGGCGGTTGGTGACATCAAGGACTTTAAAACACCTGATGAGAGATTGCTTGTAATTACCAATCCACCTTATGGTGAGCGTTTGCTTGACGTGCGTGATGCCGAAAAACTTTACAAAATAATGGGTGAGCGTTTTGACCGCACCCCCGGCAAAAAATATTTTGTTATAAGCCCACATGATGAGTTTGAAAAGCATTTTGGTGAAACTGCTGATAAGCGCCGTAAGCTTTATAACGGTATGATAAAGTGTCAACTATTTATGTATTTTAAAAATAAAGGAATTTAAATAATGAGATACGTTTTTTATGTTAACCCCGTAGCAGGTAAAGGTAATGCACAAGAAGAAATTATAAATTCTGTAAAATCATATTTTGCCGATAAGAGCGAAGACGTAAAAATACATATAACAAAATCCGTTGGTGATGCTTTGTCCGATGCAAAGCGTGAAGCGCAAACAGGCGACAGCATCCGTATGTTTGCTTGTGGTGGTGAGGGTACTGTTTTTGAAGTGCTTAACGGTATTACAGGACACAGTAACGTAGAACTCGGTGTAATTCCTTGTGGCTCGGCAAATGACTTTTTAAAGTTTTTTGAAAGTCGAGATAACTTTTTGGATATTTCCGAACAAATAGACGGAGAAGTCGTTGAAATGGATTTGATTAAGGCGGGGGATAAGTACTGTCTTAACGGTTGTTCGGTTGGTATGGATGCCGTGGTTGCCCGCGATATGTCTATCTTTAAAAAATGGCCACTTGTGTCTGGCTCGCTGGCCTACAATCTTGCAATTGTAAAAACCTTTTTGGGCAAGCTTGGTATTACGGCAGATATATCGGTTGATGGCGAAACTCCACAGCGTAAAAAATGTCTTTTTGCGGTTATTGCCAATGCGCCATATTATGGTGGCGGGTATAAGGGTGCTCCCGAGGCGGTGCCATTTGATAATAAACTTGATTTTACACTCGTTGATAAGATATCTAAACTTAAAATACTTAAGTTTTTAGGTATCTATAAAAAAGGCGAACACAAGAAACTTGATTGTTGCACACTTAAAAATTGCACAAGTATGGAGTTTACGGCTGAAAAGCCAATACCCGTAAATCTTGACGGCGAAATAATTGAAACCACTAATATGAAATTTGAACTTGCGAAAAATGCGGTTAAATTTGTGTTGCCAATAAGTATTGCAAATAAAGTGTTAACAAAAGTTTAAATGTTTTTGACTTTACTTGACTTTTAAAAAATATTGTATATAATTAGTAATATCAATTAACTGCAAGGCAGTAAAAAGGAGATTATATTATGACAATTAAACCTTTAGCTGATAACGTTGTCATAAAGGCAACAGCAGCAGAAGAAACAACTAAAAGCGGCATTGTTCTTACATCCGCTTCTAAAGAAAAGCCTCAGATTGCAGAGGTTGTAGCAGTAGGCCCCGGTGGTATGGTAGAAGGCAAAGAGGTTGTAATGACCGTAAAGCCGGGCGATAAGGTTATCGCCGCTAAGTATTCAGGCACTGATATAAAGGTAGATAATGAAGAATATACCGTTCTTCATCTTTCAGACATTCTTGCAATAGTTGAATAAGGAGGTCTTTTACTATGGCAAAAAATATTATTTTTGGCGAAGAAGCACGCAAATCACTTCAAACAGGTGTAGATAAGCTTGCTAACGCTGTAAAGGTAACATTAGGACCCAAGGGCAGAAACGTAGTTCTTGATAAGAAATATGGCTCACCGCTTATTACTAATGACGGTGTAACTATTGCTAAAGAAATAGAACTTGAAGACGCTTTTGAAAATATGGGCGCTCAGCTTGTTAAAGAGGTATCGGTTAAGACAAACGATGCCGCAGGTGACGGTACCACAACCGCTACAGTTTTGGCGCAAGCACTTATTAACGAGGGTATGAAAAACGTTGCAGCAGGTGCTAACCCAATGGTAGTTAAAAAAGGTATAAAAAATGCAGTTGATACCGCTATCGCTTCTATTATAGAAAACTCTAAAAAGGTTAGCGGCAGTGATGATATTGCACGTGTTGCAACTGTATCATCAGGCGATGCTGTTATAGGCTCACTTATTGCCGAGGCTATGGAAAAGGTTTCTGCCGATGGTGTTATCACTGTTGAAGAATCAAAGACCGCTGAAACCTATTCAGAGGTTGTAGAGGGTATGCAGTTTGACCGCGGTTATATCACACCTTATATGGTAACCGATACCGATAAGATGGAAGCCGTAATTGACGATGCGTTCATTCTTATCACCGATAAGAAGATTTCTAACATTCAAGAACTTTTACCACTTCTTGAGCAGATTGTTCAGTCAGGTAAAAAACTTGTTATCGTTGCAGAAGACATTGAGGGTGAAGCACTTTCAACCCTTATCGTTAACAAACTCCGTGGAACTTTTACCTGTGTTGCAGTAAAAGCTCCGGGCTTTGGTGACAGACGCAAAGAAATGCTCCGTGATATCGCTATCCTTACAGGCGGCGAGGTTATCACCGAGGAATTGGGTCTTGACCTTAAAGATACAAGCGTTATGCAGCTTGGTCGCGCACGTCAGGTTAAGGTTACAAAAGAAAACACCGTTATCGTTGACGGTGCAGGCGATAAGAACGCTATCAAAGACCGCGTTGCTCAAATCAGAAACGAGATTGCAGTTACAACTTCAGAGTTTGACCGTGAGAAGTTGCAAGAACGTCTTGCTAAGCTTGCAGGCGGTGTTGCAGTAATCAAGGTTGGTGCTGCTACCGAAATCGAAATGAAGGACAAAAAGCTCCGCATAGAAGATGCTCTTGCTGCTACCAAGGCCGCAGTTGAAGAGGGTATTGTAGCAGGTGGTGGCGTAGCGCTTCTTAACGCTATTCCTGCAGTAGCTGAGCTTGCAAACAAAACCGATGGTGACGAAAAGACAGGCATTAACATTGTTCTTAAATCACTTGAGGCACCAATCCGTCAAATTGCTTATAACGCAGGCATTGAAGGCTCCGTTATAATTGATAAGATTTTAAATAGCGGTAAGGTTAATTACGGCTTTGACGCTTATAGTGAAACCTATACCGATATGCTTGATGCCGGTATTGTTGATCCTACAAAGGTTACACGTTCAGCGCTTGAAAATGCAGCTTCAGTTGCCGCAATGGTGCTCACAACAGAAAGTCTTGTTGCCGATAAACCAGAAGACGTAGCCGCAGCAAATGCAGCAGCCGCCGCTGCCGCAGCACAAGGTGGAATGTATTAAAAGTTATACAGAATAAATTTAAGAGAGATAGTGTTTGCTATCTCTCTTTCTTTGTGTTAAAATATTATTCATAATACAAATAAGAACATATATAAGGCGGTGCCTATATGATTAAACCTAAAAAATTACAGGTAGGCGATACAATCGCAACGATAAGTCCGTCGTGGGGATGTGCTGGAGATAGTGAGACCAACTGGAAATATCAATTTGGCGTTCAACGGTTAAAAGAATTAGGATTAAATGTCGTAACCGCACCAAATTCGCTTAAAGGTAGTACATTTTTAAAAAATTCACCTGAAGCAAGGGCAGAAGATTTAATGTGGGCATTTGAAAACAAATCGGTTAAAGCGATAATTGCAAATATTGGCGGTAATGATTGTAATAAGATTTTACCTTTTATTAACAAAACATCGATAAGTGAAAATCCAAAAATATTTTGCGGTTATTCAGACATTATGGCTTTGCATCTTTATTGTTATCGATTGGGTTTATCTACATTTTATGGTGACAACTTGCTGACTAATATTGCCGAAACTAAAATGTGGCATCCTTATAGCAAGTATTGGTTTGAGAAGGTGTTACTTAACAACACTGTGATAGGAAAGATAGAACCATCATATGATTGGTCGTTTGAGCCAAATAGTTATACCGACTCGAGACATATAAAGGAATACATAAAGAATGATGGTTATATAAAAGTTCAAGGACAAGGTGTAGTTCGTGGCAGGTTGTTTGGTGGACACGGTGGAATGTTTGAATGTGGAACTCAACTTAATAAATCGAATTTCGAAAATAAAATATTGTTTTTTGAAGACATACCTGAATTTTTTAATGTTGAATATATAAAATGGTTTTTTGATAAACTTGGAAATACGGGATATCTACAAGTGTTGAGTGGTATAATTATTGGAAAGATGCGGTCGAAAAATAATTTTGAACCTCTCGCTGATGCGATACGAAGCATAGTATCGCATAAATACGGTTTATATGATTTGCCTATTATGTATGGATTGAATTTTGGACACACTTCACCAATTTGCGTTTTGCCTTATAACGCTTTAGCAGAACTTGATATTGATAATTTGACCTTTTCAATACTTGAAAGCGGAGTGATTTAATCGCATGGAATTATCCAAAAGAAAACCGACAAGATTAAAAGATTATGATTACAGTACACCCGGTGCATATTTTGTGACGGTGTGTACCCATAACAGAAAAAGTTTGTTTGGTAATATTGTTGGCGGTGATATTTTTAGTGCACCCAAAATAATATTGTCAAGTGTTGGCAAAATTGTGAATGATGAAATTTTAAATATTGAAAGTCATTATAAAAATATAAAAATAGATAAATTTGTGATTATGCCAAATCATATTCATTTAATCATAAGAATAACGGAACGCATTAATGCGTTCCCTACGATAAAATATGATATTCCGAATGTTGTTGGTAAATTCAAGGCATCTGTCACACGAAATGTAGGGAAGGCATTTATGCCTTCCGCAAAATTATGGCAAGACTCATTCCACGACCATATAATTCGCGGGGAAGAGGATTATAAGGAAATATGGCAATACATAGACAAAAATCCTGCAAAATGGAAAGAAGATAAATTTTATACAGAATAAATTACGATAAAATTTAATCTTGAAAAAGGCAATCATATATGTTAAATTATTTGAGCGTAAAGTAGGTGAGATTATGACGCTGACAAAAGCAGAAGAATATAAGCTTTTGCATTTACTGCTTGATATGGGCGAGATGATGCTCTGCTCCGGCGGCGAGGTAAGACGTGTTGAGAATACAATAGCGCTTATGGGTAAGGCGTACGGCGCAGTTGAGACAAACGTTATGGTTATTACCGCAAGCATTATTGTTACTATGAAATTCGCTGACGGAAATCTTGTTACAGAAACCCGTCGAATTGAAAATGCAGGAGGCAACCGACTGTGGCGTCTTGAACGTCTCAACTCCCTAAGCCGCAAATGTTGTGAAGAACCGCTAAGTATTGAACAGCTTGAATGCGAAATTAAAAACTGCAAAGAGCCTATGAATCTGCTCAAGTTCTGCTTTGGCTCTGCGCTTGCCGCCGGTGCGTTTGCCGTATTTTTTGGCGGCGATATTTTCGATGGTATTGCCGCAGCAATTTTTGCCTTGATTGTATGTCTTTTTCAGCGCAAACTATCAAACATTTTCCCTAACAATATAATTTTTAATTTAGTATGTTCTTTTGTGGTGGGTGTACTTATTTCGCTGACTTCAAAACTCTTACCTTTTATAAGCGCTGATATGGTTATGGTAGGTGTTATAATGTTGCTGATACCCGGTATTGCATTTACAAATTCGGTTCGTGACATATTGGTAGGAGATACCATATCGGGTATAATGCGTCTTATCGAAAGCTTACTTTGGGCAGCAGGTCTTGCCGTTGGCTTTATGCTTGCAATTCTTCTGGTAGGAGGTATTGCAATATGAAAGAAATTATTATACAGCTTGTAACCGGTATGTTAGGTTCACTTGGCTTTGCATTGTTGTTTGGACTAAAGAAACGCTATCTTGTAAGCGCGGCACTCGGTGGGTTGCTTAACTGGGGACTTTATCTGCTTGGAATGCATTGGTGGAACGTGATATTTTTTGCCGGACTTTTAGCCTCTGCGGCTTCCGCACTTTACAGCGAGGTTATGGCGCGTGTATTGAAGGCACCGGCTACATTGTTTTTTATTACCTCAGTTATTCCACTAATACCGGGTAGAGCGTTATATTATACCTGTAGCAGTGCGGTTCTTCAGGATTGGTCACTTACAAAATCTTACGCTACCGTTACGCTGCAGTATGCTCTTGCAATAGCGGCAGGCGCGTGTATAATCTGGGGAATAACCATTACAATAGAAAATATAAAAAGACATAAAAAATCAAAATAAAAAAACACCCTTATTTGTTTAAAAAAATTGTTGACAAATAGGGGTGTTGGTGTTATTATATGATAGCGTGCGAAACTGTGCGTAGTTTCGTGCTGTCTATTTTTTAAAGAAAGGAGATAGTGAATAGTGCCTACCTTTAACCAATTAGTTCGTAGCGGTCGTGAAACCGTTGAAAAGAAAGCTAAGGCTCCTGCACTTTTAAAGGGTTACAACTCTATGAAGCGCAACCTTACCGACAACGATTCACCGCAGAAACGCGGCGTATGCACTGCTGTTAAAACTTCTACACCTAAGAAGCCTAACTCTGCTCTTCGTAAAATTGCCAGAGTACGTCTTTCAAACGGCATCGAAGTTTCAGCTTACATTCCCGGTATCGGCCACAACTTGCAGGAACACTCTGTTGTTCTTATCCGTGGCGGACGTGTTAAGGACCTTCCTGGTGTACGTTATCACATCATCAGAGGTACACTTGATACACAGGGTGTAGCTAACAGAATGCAAAGTCGTTCCAAGTATGGCGCAAAGCGTCCTAAAGCAGGTGCGAAATAATTTTTTTAGAGAATAGACAATCTCTGCTGATAAACCGGCAGGCTTTATATAATAACAAAAGCCTTGTTTGGTGTTAACGGGAATTTGTCAACTCGAGTACCTATGATATCATTCCTATGAAGGAGGGAAGTACAATGCCAAGAAGAGGCTTTATTGCAAAACGTGATGTGTTGCCCGATCCTATCTACAATTCAAAGAAGGTTACCCGCCTTATCAACAACATTATGCTTGACGGTAAGAAGGGTGTAGCTCAGAAGATAGTTTACGGAGCTTTTGACATCATCAGTGAAAAAACAGGTAAAGAACCGCTTGAAGTATTTGATGCTGCTATGGAAAACATTATGCCACAGCTCGAATGTAAAGCAGTACGTAAGGGCGGTGCCACATATCAGGTTCCGTTTGAGGTTCGTCCTGAAAGAAAGCAGACTTTGGCGCTGCGTTGGCTTACAATGTTTAGCCGTCAGCGTTCAGAGCGCACAATGAAAGAGCGTCTTGCAAACGAAATTATCGATGCTACTAATGGCTTGGGTAATGCTGTTAAAAGACGTGAAGAAATGCACAGAACAGCAGAAGCAAACAAGGCTTTTGCTCACTACAGATGGTAATTTGTTGATGACCGCGTGAGACACGCGGATGGAGGTTAAAAATGCCAAGAAAAGTATCTCTTGAAATGACAAGAAATATTGGTATCATGGCTCATATCGACGCCGGTAAAACAACCACCACCGAGCGTATCCTTTTTTACACAGGTGTAAACCGTAAGATGGGTGAAACTCATGATGGCGGCGCAACCATGGACTGGATGGCACAGGAGCAGGAGCGTGGTATTACCATTACTTCTGCTGCTACCACATGTTTCTGGAATGACCATCGTATCAATATCATCGACACTCCCGGACACGTTGACTTTACAGTTGAAGTTCAGCGTTCACTCCGCGTACTTGACGGTTCTGTAACCGTACTTTGCGCTAAGGGCGGTGTTGAGCCTCAGTCTGAAACCGTTTGGCATCAGGCTGACGAATACAAAGTACCCCGTATGATCTATGTTAACAAGATGGACATTATGGGTGCTGACTTCTATCACGTACTCGATATGGTTAAAGAGCGTTTCAACTGCAACGCAGTTCCGATTCAGCTTCCTATCGGTAGTGAAGATACCTTTAAGGGTATCATCGACCTTGTTCGTAACGAGGCCGAAGTTTATTATGACGATCTCGGTAAGGATGTTCGCCGTGAGCCCATCCCCGAAGATATGAAAGAAATCGCTGAAAAGTATCGTACTGCTCTTATTGAGTCTATTGTTGAAATGGACGAAGAATTGATGGAAAAATACTTTGAAGGTGAAGAACCAACAGAAGAACAGATGAAGAAGATCATCCGTAAGGCTACTATCGCTAACGAGATGGTTCCGATTTGCTGTGGTACTTCTTATCGTAACAAGGGTGTTCAGCCACTTCTTGACGCTATCGTTGATTATATGCCTGCTCCTACCGACGTAGAAGCTATTAAGGGTGTAAATCCTGATACAGATGAAGAAGAACAGAGAATTTCTTCTGATACAGAGCCATTTGCAGCTCTTGCATTTAAGATTGCAACTGACCC
>JAZNWJ010000016.1:0-4767 GCA_045593245.1 Acutalibacteraceae bacterium
AGCCTTGAGGTCAGCGATGCTGTCTTCAATCATCTTTATTTTGTCAAGTGCCTTGGCAAGACCCTGACGCTGCTGTTCAATAACGGCAGCAGGCGCTTTTGCAACAAAGCCTGCGTTGCATAGTTTCTTTTCAAAGAACTCTTTGTCAACAACTGCTTTTGCCAAGTCTTTGTTAAGTCTTGCGATTTCTGCGTCGATGTCCACAAGTTCCTTCATTGGCATATAAACGGTAGCCGCATCGGTAACTACGCGAACTGCACCCTCGGCGTCAAAGTTATCACCAATCTCTACTTCGGAAGCCGAAGCTAATCGACAGATATATGAAGTACCTGTGCTGAAGGTATCGGCAAAGTTTGTCTGTATACAAACCTTAGCCTTTTTAGAAGGTGGAACGTTCATTTCGGCTCTGCGATTTCTGATAGCCTTGATTACAAGCATAATCTTTTCAAACTCAGCTTCATCTGCTGCAAAGTTGAATTCTTCACGGAACTCTGGCCAATCAGTCACCATAAGCGCTTCGCCGCAATGTGGCAAGCTCTGCCAGATTTCTTCAGTGATAAACGGCATAAACGGATGAAGGAGTGCTAATGTGTTTGTAAACACATATACAAGCACGCTGCGTGCAGTATTCTTAGCCGATTCATTTTCACCATTTAAGCGTGATTTGCAAATTTCAATATACCAATCGCAGAATACGTCCCAGATAAAGTCGTAAAGTTTTTGCACCGCCATACCAAGCTCAAAACGTTCAAGATTTTCAGTAACATCACGAACAAGGGTGTTGTATTTTGAAATTATCCACTTATCTTCAAGCGCAAAATCAGCAGTATTAACAGGCAACACCTTATCACTGTCAAGATTCATCAATATAAATCTTGCCGCGTTCCAGATTTTGTTTGCAAAGTTACGGCTTGCTTCTACTCTCTCTGGTATATAGCGCATATCGTTGCCTGGGCTGTTGCCTGTGGCAAGTGAAAATCTGAGTGCATCGGCACCATAGTTGTCAATAACTTCAAGCGGGTCTACACCGTTACCCAAAGATTTTGACATTTTTCTACCCTGTGGGTCGCGCACAAGACCGTGAATAAGAACAGTGTCAAAGGGCACCTGACCTGTCTGCTCAAGTCCCGAGAACATCATACGCATTACCCAGAAAGGAATAATGTCATAACCGGTAACGAGAGTATTTGTAGGATAGTAATGTTTTAAATCATTTGTTTCATCCGGCCAACCGAGTGTAGAGAACGGCCAGAGTGCTGACGAAAACCATGTATCAAGTGTATCGGGATCCTGAACAATCTTTTCGCTACCACAATGAGCACATTTTGTTGCGTCATCGCGTGAAACGGTTATTTCTCCACATTCCTCACAGTACCATGCAGGAATACGATGACCCCACCAAAGCTGACGCGAAATACACCAGTCACGAATATTCTCAAGCCAGTGGAAATATACTTTTTCAAAACGCTGAGGAACAAATTTTGTATCTCCGTTTTTAACAGCGTCAATAGCAGGTGTAGCTAAAGGCTTCATCTTTACAAACCACTGCTTTGAAACAGCAGGTTCAACGGTAGTGCCGCAACGATAACAGGTACCAACGTTGTGGGTGTAGTCTTCTACCTTAACGAGAGCGCCTTCTGCCTCTAAATCGGCAACAATTGCCTTACGTGCTTCGTAGCGGTCTAACCCCGCGTACTTTGGATAATCGGCGGTAATCTTTGCATCATCAGTCATTACGCAAATAACAGGCAAATTATGACGAAGACCTACTTCGAAGTCATTGGGGTCGTGCGCAGGTGTAATTTTAACAACACCTGTACCAAAGTCCATTTCAACATAGTCGTCGGCAACAACCGGTATCTTACGGTGAACGATTGGCAAATCAAGTTCTTTACCGATTAAATCCTTATATCTTTCATCACTTGGGTTTACAGCAACCGCAGTATCACCAAGCAAGGTTTCAGGACGTGTGGTTGCAAGTTCAAGATAGCCGCTGCCGTCAACAAAAGGATAACGCAAATGCCAAAAATGACCTGCCTGCTCCTCGTACTCAACCTCGGCATCCGAGATAGAAGTCTTACAGTGCGGACACCAGTTAATGATACGCTCACCGCGATAGATAAGACCTTTTTCATAGAGGTTTACAAACACTTCACGAACTGCCTTGTTACAACCCTCGTCAAGTGTAAAACGCTCGCGGTCCCAGTCACATGAGGAACCCAACTTTTTAAGCTGCTCGATAATTCTGCCGCCGTATTGACGTTTCCATTCCCAAGCACGCTCTAAAAATCCATCACGACCGATATCTTCTTTTGTGATACCTTCTTTTTTCATTGCTTCAACAATCTTAGCTTCGGTAGCAATTGACGCGTGGTCGGTGCCTGGAAGCCAGAGTGTATCATACCCTTGCATACGCTTAAAACGGATAAGAATATCCTGTAAGGTATTGTCAAGAGCATGACCCATATGCAGCTGACCCGTAATGTTTGGTGGCGGAATAACTATAGTGTAGGTATCTTTACCCTCTTCACATTTTGCGTGAAAGTATTTTCCGTCAAGCCACATTTTATAAATACGGTCTTCAACGTCCTTTGGGTCATACTGCTTTGCGAGTTCTTTATTCATAAATTTACCAACTCCAAATAAGTATAATTAAGTTCAAATTGCAAATATTAAAATTGTCAGCCACAAGAACGGCGTTTGCATTTCGTGGCGGACATACCGCCCGAGATGCAAATTTTTACTTTGAAAATATTCAAAGTATGTGGCTTTTCGGACGGTTTTTTATTTTACCGCTAAAACCGCTATATGTCAAGTGCGGTTTGTGTTGCCTGACCTTTTTGCGGCAATGCGCCCGCAGCAGGCAAATTCTTGGTTCGATAGCGATGTGGATTTTCAAGAGTATCCTTTACATAAGGCTCTGCTGTAAAAATACGCTGACCCTTTTTCTGAGTCATAACCGCGATACCGCCGTTATCCTTTGTTGTTTTTGCAGGGATAAGCGCAGTATTGACAAGCAACATACGGTTGTTTGTTGACTTAAGCAAAATATCACAATCTTCTTTAAAGTAAAGAATAGTATGAATCTTGTGCTTTTCACAGTACGCCTTGATAAGTTTTTTACGGTTGGTCTTGGTCTCGTACGATTTAAGTGGAACTTTAGCTATACGACCGTTGTCAAAAACAAAAATCATAAAGCCCGAGTAATCACGCGTGTGTACCATATAAAGACTTGATTCACCCTCATCATACCCAAGTTTACTTGCCACAAAATCACCAAGAGCACTTGCTTTACCGTCGGCAAAATCAAAAACACGGCTTTTATAAACCTGTGCATTAGTAGTAAAGAACAACAAATCGTGGGCGTTTGTAGACTCGATAACCTGTGTTATTTCGTCGCCCTCTTTAAGCTTTTGTTCGCCGCTCATACGAAGTGAGAGTGGAGTAATCTTTTTAAAATAGCCGTCTTTTGTAAAGAACAAGGTTACAGGTGACTCATCAAGCACTTCAGGCTCATTTGTAACGTCTTCGGTTTCGGCCGATATAATTTGTGTTTTTCGGTCCTGTCCGTACTTTTTAATAACATCTTCAAGTTCTTTTACAATTATCTTCTTTATCTTTGCCTTTGAATCAAGGATTGACTGCATTTCTTCAATTTCTTTTTGGAGATTTTCAATTTCATCAAGGCGTTTTAAGATATATTCACGGTTTAAGTGGCGCAACTTGATTTCTGCCACGTACTCCGCCTGAATTTCGTCGATACCAAAGCCTATCATAAGGTTTGGAATAACCTCTTTTTCTTCGCGTGTGTCACGGACAATTTTTATAGCCTTGTCAATATCGAGAAGTATCTTCTCCATACCTTTAAGCAGGTGAAGTTTACTTTTGGCTTTTTCAAGTTTAAAGTAAACTCTGCGTCGTATACACTCACTACGGAATGCCACCCATTCGCTTATAATATCTTTAACGCCCAGTACCATAGGACTTGACGCAATAAGAATATTGAAATTACAAGAAAAACTGTCTTGCAGCGGTGTCATCTTGAAAAGCTTTTTCATAAGTTTCTCGGGATCAACACCACGCTTCAGGTCGATGGTAATCTGCAAACCTTTAAGGTCGGTTTCATCACGAATATCATTGATTTCGGTAATCTTTTTTGTCTTTACAAGGTCAATCACCTTTTCAATAATAGCCTCTGTTGTGGTGGTAGGCGGTATTGATTTTATATCAATACAGTTGTTTGATTTGTCATATTCATAAGTACCGCGCACCTTAAAACCGCCGCGTCCCGTTTCATAAATCTTTTCCATCTCGGCGCGGTTATATAAAAGCTCGCCACCTATCGGAAAATCGGGTGCTAAAAGTGTATCAGCAACGTTTATATCGTTATCTTTAATGTAAGCGATTGTGGTTTCACACACTTCTCTCAGGTTAAAGGGGCAAATATTGCTTGCCATACCTGCGGCGATACCCATATTTGCATTTACGAGCACCGAAGGGAAGGTTACGGGGAAAAGGGTAGGTTCCTTCATAGTGGCATCGTAGTTATCTACGAATTCCACCGTTTCCTTATCTATATCGGCAAAAAGTTCTGCCGATATGGGTGCCAATTTCGCCTCGGTATAACGCGATGCCGCACACTGCATATCACGCGAATAAGCCTTACCGAACGAACCCTTTGATGCTACAAACGGGTGTAAGAGTGCCGCATGACCCTCGGAGAGTCGCACCATCGTTTCATATATGGCAGCATCACCATGGGGATTA
>JAZNWJ010000017.1:0-75216 GCA_045593245.1 Acutalibacteraceae bacterium
TGTTATAGAGTATGTAACGGACGGAGCAGGGTATGTTTTTGCCGATGGCAAAATGAACTATGTCGATAAAGATACGGTTTATCTTTTGATGGCAGGCGAAAAACACGATTATTATGCCGATAGTGAAAATCCTTTCCAAAAAATCTTTTTAAATATTTCAGGCGAATTTTGTGGGCAATTACTTTTAGCCTACGGACTTTCGGGAAAACATTTTTTTGACGGTAACGGTTTAAAACCAACATTTGAAAAAATAGTTGATGTTATCAGTTCAAAAATGCCCGATAGCGAAATGCAAACAGTATTGCAGGGAATTTTTGTAGAGATAATTTCAAAATTGTCGGTGGCAGTAGCAGAAAACAAGCACAGCGACGAAGCAAGGAAACTAAAAAACTATCTTGATTCAAACATATCGCGACTTGTGTCGGTGAAAGAACTATCCAAAACAATCTTTCGCTCACAAGATTATTGCCAGAAGTTATTCAGCCGTGAGTTTGGTATCACACCTTATGCCTATCAGCTTGAGCGCAAAATGCAAACTGCAAAATCACTGCTTACAAGCACAAATTTATCAATAGGGGAAATCGCTGAAAGGTTAGGCTATACTGACATACATTATTTTTCAAACCTCTTCCAAAAGAAATGCGGTTGCCGACCAACTGAGTATAGAAAGAGTAGGAGATAAAAATAGCAGTCAACTTTGGTTGACTGCTGTTTTAAGTATTAATCTTTTGTAAGAAAATTAAATAATTCGGGTAGTAGGGAGTCGGCTTCGGGGTGGCCTTGTACTCCTAAAATATTGTCGCCATATTCGGTGCCCTCAACTACTCCGTCGCCGAGCGCCGACCAAGCATTTATAGTAACCGTTGTTTGCGTTGGTGGCGTGTTTAGACTGTGGAAAGAGCATAGACGCATCTTATCGCGTCCCAAAACCTTATGTAAAAGTGAACCGCTTACTATATCTACGTCGTGCTTGGCGGTGTCTTCATTACCACGTGTCGGGTAATCCCGACGGTGGTTTGGAATTTTTTCTTGTAGCGAACGGGGAAGAGTTCTTCTATATTGGCATATCGCTTTTACAAGGTCGCCTTCGTAGCCTTGGCTTTCGACTCTGCGTCTTAGTTCAAAATACACGTAGATTAGCTGCTGACCGAGGCATATACCAAGGTAACGTTTGCCGGTTGTCACGGCGTGGTGAATAACCTGAAAATGATAGTCGTAAAATTCAGCACCACCTTGCACAAGAAAAGCGTCACACATCTGGAGCTGTTCTTCACTTAGCCAGTTATCTACGGGACAAAGACCCACAGGCATACCGCCTGCCTCGGTTACACGTTTTATGTAGTTATTGCCAAGTTGGTAATAATCTTGCATACAACTGTTATTCTCTTTTACTGTGAGAGATTTTGGCACAACGCCTATTATTTTACTCATATAAAACACCTGACTTTATAAGTGTGATATTTTCTAAGTTCAGTATATCACAACAATTTAATCTTTTCAATAAAAAAGCAGACGATTTTGTCGCCTGCTTTTGTGTTTTTTATGCGTCAACTCTTTGAGAACCTGTTGGGTCAACTATACTATAGCCTACGTTTACAAGGTGGTCGGCAACACGTTCGAGTCCTGATATAATAGATGAATAATATGGACTTACATCTGCGCTGCAATTACCTTCTGCAAGTCTGTTAAAGTGGTTTACAATCAGGTCCTTTTTCATATTATCAACGTTTTGTTCCAGCTCGGTAAGACTAGCCAGTTTTTCCTTGTGTGAATTTTCAAAAGCATCTTTAGAAATATCAAACATCATAATTACCGCGTCACGCATATTGTTTATGTCTGTTTGTGCCAAGTCGCTGAAAGAGATGTTTTTATTTGACATTTCTACACCAATTTCGTAGAAGTTTTCAGCATGGTCGCCGATACGCTCAAGGTCGTTTAACACGTGAAAATAGGAGCCTATTTGTTTTTCGTCACTTGCCTCGACATTAGCAGACAACTTAATAAGGTATTTGGTAAGCTCACTGTTGGTAAAATCTATGATTGCCTCGTTTTTAGCAATTTTTTCGCCGTGCTCGTTAGAACAATTATCCATTGAAATAAAGGAAAGTTTAATATTTTCTTCTACCAAAGATACCATATAATCAATTTCTTTTTTGACCTGCATAAGCGCAACGGGCGGAGTGGAGAGAAGTCTGTCATCAACAAATTTAAAACTAAAGCTTTCGGCCGAATCTGTTTTATCTTTAATAACCGTGCAAGAGTATTTAACAAGATGTTTAACGAACGGTAATAGTAAAACGGTGGTTGTTACGTTAAATATAACGTGGAACAAGGATACTCTCATTTGTAGTGACATTTTGTCGGTTGCGGGGAACGCAGAGGTCAATATGTCTACGACTTGATCCTTAAAAATCCAGATAATTGCCGCGAATACAACAGTGCCAATAAGATTAAACGTAAAGTGAATTAGCGCTACACGCTTTGAATTGGCGTTTGCACCCATAGCGGCAAGAAGGGCGGTAACGCACGTGCCAATATTAGCACCCAAAATAATGAATAACGCAAGGTCCAACGGAAGCACACCGGTGCCCACCATTGTTATAACAACACCCGTAGCCGCAGACGAGCTTTGAATAAGGGCTGTAAATATAACACCTATTAAGATAAGCAGTAAAGGAAAATTAACTCTTTCAAATATACCGATAAACATTTCCTCAACAAACGGATTTCCAAATGCTTGTTCGCTGCTCATAACCTCAAGACCGACGAATATTAAACCAAGACCGCAACAAAGACTGCCCGCAAGCTTGACTTTTTCTTTTTTGGCAAATCCCATCATAACGCCGGCAAATGCTAAAATATACATTGCCATATCGAAAAAATCATTCTTTAATGCCACAAGCACACCGGTAATGGTGGTACCAATATTTGCGCCCATAATAATGGGGGTTGCTTGCGTTAGCGTCATAACGCCCGCATTTACAAGACCGATAACCATTACCGACGTTGCAGAAGAGCTTTGAATAATAGCGGTTACACCGGCACCAATACCAACACCCGAAAAACGATTATTGCTGATTTTTTCAAGTAATCGTTTCATACCGTTGCCGGCACTTTTTTCTAACGCTTCACTTAAAAAGTTCATTCCAACAATGAACACACCTACGCCGGCAAGTAGCCAAATAAGGCTTTGAATCAACGGCATAATATTTTCTGAAGATATCATATGTTTTTCTCCTTCTCTTTGTTTGTCTTTTTTACTTACAATGGTCATTATAACAGTTGACTTTAAATAAGTAAAATAGTATAATTTTATAAAAGTTATATAAATTTGGTTATGTTTATCGGAGGGAAAACGGTATGACAATACGGCATTTAAAAGTATTTTTATGCGTGTGCAAGCACCAAAGTATGACAAAAGCCGCGGAAGAACTGTTTATAGCACAACCTGCTGTTAGTAATACTATTGCCGAAATAGAGAAAAATTATAAAGTAAAGTTATTTGATAGAATAAATAAAAAGTTGCTTTTAACCGATGAGGGTAAGGTTTTACTTATAAAGGCACAAGAGGTTTTGACCGCGTTTAACGAGTTTGAGGAGATTGCGCTAAATTCTTCAAAAAAGCCGCTTTTGAAAATTGGTTCATCTCTTACAATAGGCAAGCAAAAATTACCTTGGCTTTTGCGTAATCTTAAGGAAAATTTTAAAGAGATAGATTTTCAGGTTTCGATTAACCAAACGTCTATAATAGAAAGCAAAATTTTAAACGGCACACTTGACTTTGCCTTTATTCAAGGAAAGCCCTCAAACCCAAGCATAAAATCACGTCTTGTTGACAGTAATACCCTTATAGCAGTTTGCGGCAAAAAATACGATATGCCCGATACTGTAACCCTTAAAGAATTGTGCCGTTACGACCTGTTGCTACGCGAGGATGAAAGTGTGTCGCGTGAATTTTTAGATAATATTTTTGCTCTTGAAAATATTGTTGTAACACCCGTTATGGAATCTATAAGTAACCAAGCGCTGATTTCTGCCGCTGTACAAAATCTTGGCGTTACCATTATGCCGGAAGCATTGCTTACACGACAGCTTAATAATGGAGGACTTCGCAAAATTACGGTTTTGGATTACGAATTTACTCGAAATTCTTATCTTGTATATCATAAGGATAAGAGCTTTGGAGCGGTCAAAAAAGAAATTTTTGATTTTTGTTATAAGAATTACAAATATACGCATAAATAGGATGACACTTGCAAAAGGTTTCGGTTATCTATTGACGAATTTTGAATTGGGAGCACACAGATTATAAATTGTTGAAAAACTAAAATTATTATGTTATACTTAAAATGTAAACGGGGACGGCACCCATAACAAAAAACGGTTTTACAAAATAGTGTATTTACATCAAAGGGGATGACACCCATCGAAAAAAACGTTATTGTTGTAGATGAGCAAGGAAATGAATATGAGGCTACCTACCCTAAAAGGGCAAAGGGTCTTGTTAAAAATGGCAGGGCACGCTTCATAACACAAAACAAAATATGTTTGCTGTGTCCGCCAGAAATTGAAATGGAGGACAATAAAATGTCAGAAAATATAAATGTTAATGAAAATGTAGAAGAAATTACAGATGTGTCTGTTGAACCACAGAAACTTACAATTAATTATGTGTTAGAACAGATTGAGAAAATACAAAATCAAACTGAACATATATGTATGTCTATAGCGACTTTGGGTAATTTGGTCATATCGGTAGATGGACCTGATACTTCGGAACGGGCAGACTCTATCGCAACAGTTGTAAAATGCAGAGAAACTACAAATCAAAAACTGATTGCTCTTTATGAGAAAATGTATGATGATTTGAAACCCAGTAAGCCAGTGGATACAGAAAGAATTGCAGTTTTATCCACTCTTGTGCAAACGTTAGGTGAAGGTATGACACCAAATGAATGCAAGAGTGCATTAACAGAAATTCTCGGAACCGCTTTACAAGATTTTTCTAAAAACATTTAACTAAAAACACACCCGACACGAAGTTCCGTGTCGGGTGTGACTTTTGAGGAAATTACTTTTTAATATTATCTTTAGCAGTATTTATAGATGCTACGAGCATAGCGCGGAGGCCAGTGCAAACGGTATCTAATTCTTTGTATTGCTTATCGGTTATGTAATTTGTCTTTAAAAGTAATTCTAACCAATAACCTGTTTCGTTAGCCTCCTTTAATGCTATTTGCATTTTAGAGATAAAATCCGCTTTGCTATGCGCATACTGGGCTTCACGTATGTTAGCGCCGATACTTGTACCGCTACGACCGATTTGATTAGATACAATATGCTCTTTGTTTTCTTTTAAAAACTTTACAAGATTTAGAATAGAAACGGCAAAGTCCATAGATTGAACCGACAATTTATCATCGCGCATAAAAGCACCTACTTTCTAAATTAAGTATAGCATAACATTTTTATCTTTTCAATGAAAAATGAAGCATTGGCAACAGCCAATATGAAGCACGCGCTTTGCGCGCATGAAGCGAAGCGCAATTTCGTCTTCCAATGTGCCGAAGGCACGCTTCATAAGCCGCAGGCGACTTCATTCTTCATAGCACCGTAAGGTGCGCTTCACTTATAAACTATAAAAAATTGCAGCCGACAAAAGTCGACTGCTTAATTTTTTATAGTTTATAAGTCCAGTTAAACTCGTCTTCAATTTTTCCCCATTGAATACCGGTTAAGGTGTCGTAAAGCATTTGTGTTACTTCACCGATTTCGCCGTTGTTTACAGCGTATTTAACGTCTTTGTAGCAAAGCTCACCAATTGGAGAAATAACTGCTGCTGTGCCGCAACCCCAAGCTTCTTTGAGTGTGCCGTTTGCCATAGCCTCGGCTAATTCGTCAATGCTAAGTAAACGCTCGCTTACTTTATAGCCCTTACTGCGTAAAACCTCGAGACAGGATTTACGTGTAATACCCGGAAGAATTGAGCCTGAAAGCATTGGTGTTACAATCTCGTCACCAATTTTAAACATAACGTTCATAGCGCCAACTTCTTCGATGTACTTTCTTTCAACACCGTCAAGCCAAAGAACCTGTGAATAGCCCTTGCGCTCTGCGCGTTCGCCGGCGCGGTTACTTGCAGCGTAGTTACCGCCGCATTTAGCATAACCTGTGCCGCCACGTACTGCGCGAACATCCTCGTCTTCAATCATAATTTTAACGGGGTTGATACCCTCTTTATAATAGCTGCCAACGGGTGACGCGATTATAACGAATGTTGCGTTATGAACTGCGTGAACACCGAGGGTTTCGTCGTTACCAAACATAAAAGGACGAAGGTAAAGTGAAGTGCCGTCAGCCGATGGTGTCCAGTCTTGCTCGGTTTTTACAAATTCGGTAAGAACTTGTAAAGCCAAATCCTCAGGAATTTGAGGAAGGCAAAGTCGCTCGGCCGATGTGTTCATACGGCGGATGTTTTCCATAGGTCTAAAAAGCTGTACTGTGCCATCTTTGCGGCGATAAGCTTTAAGACCCTCAAAAATTTCAGAGCCGTAGTGTAAAACGGTAGAAGCAGGGTGTAAAGCGATGGGTGCAAACGGAACGATGCGCGCATCATGCCAGCCCTCTTCGCGAGAATAGTCCATCATAAACATATAGTCGGTAAAAATTTTACCGAAACCTAAGGTGGAACTGTCTGGTTTTTCTTTTAAAACGTCAGTTTTTACAAATTTAATATCCATTTTTGTTTCCTCCTTAAATTAGTTTTCAGAACCTAACTGCATAGCCTTTAGGTTAATATCAAGCATATCAGCTTTTTTAGGTGGAATAACTTTGCCGAGAACGGTCTTAATTTCATCCTCATTAAAGTCGTTCATTACCTTAAGCAATTTGCCAAGGATTATCATATTAGCGAGTGACTGTTTGCCCATATCACTTGCAAGCGCAGTTGCAGGAATGTAGTAAACGTCAATGTCGGTGCGGGTTGACTTTGCCTCAATAAGACTTGAGTCAGCAATTATTATACCGCCCGCCTTAACAGTAGGCTCAAATTTTTCAAATGATGGTAGGTTCATTGCAATAAGCACATCAGGCTGTGAAATGATAGGTGAGCCTACCTCTTCGTCGCTTATAATTACGCTGCAGCTTGCTGTACCGCCACGCATTTCGGGGCCGTAAGAGGGAAGCCAACTAACGTTTTTGTCAGCGAGAAGGCCCTTGTAAGCCAAAAACTTACCTGTAAACAAAATACCCTGTCCGCCAAAGCCGGAAAGCAAAATTTGTGTAGTCATTATTTTGTTTCCTCCTTTGCAGATCTGTCTTTATAAACACCAAGTGGGTAGTAAGGAAGCATATTTTCCTCAAGCCACTTGAGTGCGTTTTGTGGTGTCATACCCCAGTTGGTAGGGCAGGTAGATACAACCTCTACAAGTGAGAAGCCCTTGCCGTCAATCTGGTTCTGGAAAGCCTTTTTAATAGCCTTTTTAGCATTGCGGATGTTTTTAACGTTGCTAACTGTTACACGCTCAAGATACTCAGGACCTTCAAGCTCTGAAAGCATTTCGCAAACTTTAATTGGGAAACCGCAGTGCTTGGTATCACGACCGTAGGGTGAAGTCTGTGTAACCTGACCCGGAAGTGAAGTAGGCGCCATCTGGCCGCCTGTCATACCGTAGATTGCGTTGTTAATAAAGATGATTGTGATGTTCTCATTTCTTGCTGCTGCGTGTACGGTTTCAGCCATACCGATAGAAGCGAGGTCACCGTCACCCTGATATGTAAATACAACGTGGTTTTCAGGGTCTGAACGTTTAACACCTGTTGCAACTGCGGGAGCACGACCATGAGCCGCCTCAATCATATCGCAGTTAAAATAGTTATATGCAAATACAGAACAACCAACAGGTGCAATACCAATGGTTTTGCCTTCGATACCGAGTTCATCAATAACTTCGGCTACAAGACGATGTACTATACCGTGGGTGCAACCTGGGCAATAGTGCATAGGAGCATCGGTAAGAGCGTGTGGTTTATCAAATACTACTGCCATTATTTTGCACCTCCGTTTGCTTTATTTATAGCTGTGAGCACCTGCTCGGGTGAAGTAATCATACCGCCTGTGCGGCTGCAGAGTGTTACAGGCACCTTGCATTCACAAGCGAGTTTTACGTCTTCAATCATCTGACCCATAGAAAGCTCTACAGAAATGATTTCTTTTACCTGACTTGCTGCCTTTTTGAAAGGAGCTACAGGGAAAGGCCAGAGTGTGATGGGGCGGATAAGACCAACCTTGATACCGTTCTTTCTTGCCTCGTTAATTGCATTTTTAGCAACACGAGCAGCAATACCGAAAGCGGCAATACAAATCTCGGCATCGTCCATCATATATTCTTCATACATTACTTCGTTCTCTTCAACAATCTTATAGCGGTCATAACGTTCAACAACAAGGTCTTCGAGCTCATCGGGATTGAGGAAGAGTGAAGTGATAATGTTATGGTCACGTTTCATTTTTGTACCTGTAGTAGCCCATGGCTTATCTACGGTCTCTTTTACTTCATACTCAAGAGAAACAGGTTCCATCATCTGACCCATTGTACCGTCAGCCAAAAGCATAGTAGGCATACGGTATTTATCGGCAAGGTCAAAGCCCTTTACTGTAAGGTCAGCCATTTCCTGAACGGAAGAGGGGGCAAGAACGATCATCTTAAAGTCACCGTGACCGCCGCCCTTTGTTGCCTGGAAGTAGTCTGCCTGACTTGGCTGAATACCGCCAAGACCCGGACCACCACGCTGTACGTTTACAATAAGCGCGGGAAGGTCAGAACCTGCAAGGTAAGAAAGACCTTCACTTTTAAGTGATATACCTGGACTTGATGATGATGTCATTACGCGTTTACCGGTAGAAGCAACGCCGTAAACCATATTGATAGCGGCAATTTCGCTTTCTGCCTGCAAAAAGCAACCGCCGATTTTTGGCATTCTTTTTGCCATATATGCTGCAACCTCGGTCTGAGGTGTGATAGGATAGCCAAAGTAGTGCATACAGCCGGCCTTGATAGCGGCTTCGGCAATAGCTTCGTTACCCTTCATCAAAATTTTATCTGCCATTAGTGTTCACTCACCTTTCTACCTTGATAATGCAGTCGGGGCACATCATAGCGCAAGCAGCACAACCAACGCAAGCTGATTCGTCGGTAATTTCTGCAGGGTGATAGCCCTTTTGGTTGATTTTGTCATTGGCAAGTTTAATAAGACCTTTGGGGCATGCGTCAACGCAAAGTCCGCAGCCTTTACACTTGTCGGTTTTAAAGGTTAATTTTGCCATATTCATTACTCCCTTTTATACAGGCTTTGCTTGCAGTGTCATTGGCAAAAGGTTATCTATTTTGTTCTTGAGTTCGTCATAAAGTTCTGCCTTTATACTGGTCATAACAATAGGTAATCCTGATGCTCGTGACACTTCATTTGCATAGCCTATGGATTTAATTATATCTTCGGCGCGTGTTTCTTCGCCGATGTTTGAATTGTTTACAAGTCCCGTAAATTTAAGTTTACAAGCCTCTTCTATCTCGCGCATAACCTCAATGGTAGATTCTGCGTCGGGGGTAAGTGGGCGGTAGCCGTTAATAACCATTAACATATCAAAATTATTTTCGGCTTTTATTTCGGGAACAAGTCGGCCCAGCGCATAAGCGCCTCGATCATCACCGCCGACGTCAATTACCGCGGTAATATCTTTATCGGCTGTAAGGCGGTACATATTAGCGGGGAGCGCGGGTATGTCAACGTTTGTGTTGGCGTACTCCGAGCAGATAAGTTCTATACCGCGCTTTTTAAAGTCTTCGAGACTGTCTTTGGTACGAAAATAAGGGTTTACAATATCAAGGTCGGCTACAACCACGTTATTATACTGCTCTTTTAAGTAAAATGCAAGGTTTACGGCAACATTTGTTTTGCCGCTGCCGTAATGCCCGCAAAGTAATGTTAATCGCTTAAATTTATTCATTATGTATCACTAATTATAATTTATTTCGCTGTATTTTGCCACTAACAGTTTTTGGAAGGCTGTCGCGGAATACAACAATACGAGGATATTTGTAAGGTGCTGTATGCTTTTTAACGTATTCTTGAATTTCCTTTTTAAGCTCTTCGGTGCCTTCGGTACCGTCAACCAGCACAATGCTTGCCTTTACAACCTGACCGCGAACTTCATCGGGTGCGGCCGAAACGCCGCATTCAAGAACGTAAGGTAGCTCCATAATAACGTTTTCAATTTCAAAGGGTCCAATGCGGTAGCCTGATGACTTGATAACGTCATCCACACGACCAACGTACCAATAAAAGCCGTCCTCATCACGCCAAGCGGTATCGCCTGTGTGGTAATAACCGTCGTGCCAAACCTCTCGGGTTTTTTCTTCGTCACGGTAGTAACCTGTAAACAGACCGCAAGGCGCGCCATCGCGTACATTTACAACAATCTCACCGGTTTCGCCGTCGGGTACGTCGCGACCTTCGGGGTCAACAATGTGTACGTCGTAAATAGGAGCAGGTTTACCCATAGAACCGATTTTGTGTGAAGCACCAACCATATTACCGATAATCATAGTGCTTTCGGTCTGACCGAAGCCTTCGATTATCTGAAGTCCTGTAGCCTTTTCAAACTGGCGGTAAACCTCGGGGTAAAGCGCTTCACCAGCAGTAGTCATATGCTGAACGGACGAGAAATCGTATTTTGAAATATCCTGCTTAATCATCATACGAAGCATTGTAGGCGGTGCGCAGAAGGTTGTAATCTTGTGCTTAGCAAACATAGGAAGTATGTCGGCCGCATCAAAGCGGTCAAAGTCGTAAACAAAGGTCGCAGCTTCGCATAACCACTGACCGTAAAGCTTGCCCCACATAGATTTTGCCCAACCTGTTTCAGATATGGTAAAGTGAAGTCCGTCGGGGTCAACGTTGTGCCAGTATTTTGCTGTATGGAAGTGACCAAGTGGATATTTGTGATTGTGGGCGGCAATCTTTGGATAGCCTGTAGTGCCCGATGTAAAGAACATAAGCAACAAATCGTCGCCACAAGGTGAGTCTTCGGTGCGCTCGAACTTTGAACTGAAGAGGGTGTATTCTTCATCAAAATTACGCCAACCGTCACGAGCACCGTTTACAATAAGTTTGTGCTTAAGTGTGTCGGAATTTTGCGCTGCAATATCTACCTGTTCTGCGGTATCGCCGTCAGCGGTGCAAACAATGGCCGATATGCCTGCAGCATTAAAGCGGTATTCAAAGTCGTGAACAAGCAACTGATTTGGAGCAGGAATTGCAATAGCGCCAAGCTTGTTAAGTGCTAACATACAGAACCAGAACTGGTAATGACGCTTGAGAACGAGCATTACGCGGTCGCCCTTTTTAATACCCATAGATTTGAAATAGTTGGCAACCTGGTTAGATGCCTTTTTCATATCCTTAAAGGTAATGCGGCGTTCGGTTTTGTCTTTTGAAATGTGCAACATTGCAAGCTTGTCTGGCTCTTTTTCAGCGAGAGCGTCAACCAAGTCAAATGCAAAGTTAAATTTATCGGTATTTTTAAAT
This sequence comes from Acutalibacteraceae bacterium, assembly GCA_045593245.1. Lineage (GTDB taxonomy): Bacteria > Bacillota > Clostridia > Oscillospirales > Acutalibacteraceae > UBA737. The sequence goes on from JAZNWJ010000017.1 coordinate 11,587, forward strand.
GTAATAGAAGTAGGTGTACCGTTTTCGTTTTCAACCACGTCAATATAGTTACGATAAATACGATTCTTTTTATCGCGTGCAGAAACACGGCGGTCTTCAATCTTGGTAGGTGTGGTAAGCTCGGGGATTTCTTCACCTGTGGGGTTAAGAACGATAGCGTAGAACTTACAGTCTTTGCCGTTTACGGCAATCATACCGTGTGGTGTATCACTATCAAAGTATATGCTGTCACCGGGACCTAATACCTCGCGGTGTTCACCAACCTGAACCATAAGGTTACCCTCGATTACAATGTCACATTCCTGACCTGCGTGGGTGGTAAGCTCAATATCCTTTGCCTGCGCATTTTCGTCGTAAACGCTGTTTACAAAAAGCGGTTCGGCAATTCTATCACGGAAAGCATACGCCAAGTTATAGTATGTCATACCGTGTGCCTGAGACACCTTTTGACCGCTACCTGCACGGGTTACTGTGTAGCTTGCAAGCTTAGGGCTGTAACCCTCAATAATATCGGTAACGTTAACGTTTAGCGCCAGTGCGCAACGATAGATAAAAGCAAAGTTTAAGTCACTTTTACCCGATTCACATTCTATGTATTCGGCCTCGCTGACGTCGGTTTTAACAGCCATCTGAGCCGTGGTAAGACCTTCGAGCTCACGAAGATCTTTAATACGGCTTGCCATTTCCTGAATTTTGTAATCTAATGCGGTAATTTGTTCCATAATTTACAAATCCTTCCTTTCGGGACTTAAAAAGCACTCGTCCCAAAGTTATGACTTTGAGACGAGTGCCTGAAAATCAAGTCACCCGCGGTACCACTCAAATTGCAACCTTTCGGTTACCACTCTCGAAATCTGACAATTTCTATGCCTTTACGCAGCAATCACGGGAAGATTCTACTTGTCACAATGCGACTTTCTTTCTCCCGACTCGGAAGCTACAAACATATGCCTGCCCTTGATAACTTTCACCAACCGTTATCTCTCTTAAAAGGACGAGTGGCAATGCCCTCTTCGTCAAAGTCTTTAAAAATTTATGATAGTATATCATAACTTAAATATTTTGTCAATAAATAAATTGAAGGATCAAAGTTTGTTTCGCTGGATTTTTCCGCTTATGGTCTTAGGTAATTCATCACGGAATACTACAAGACGTGGGTATTTGTAAGGCGCAGTATGTGTTTTAACATACTGCTGAATCTCTTTCTTAAGTTCTTCGGTGGGTTCGGTGCCCTTGGTAAGAACGATACTTGCCTTAACTATCTGACCTCTTACTTCGTCAGGTGCGGCTGAAACGCCACATTCAAGAACGTAGGGGAGTTCCATAATAACGCTTTCAATCTCGAACGGTCCTATACGGTAGCCCGATGATTTAATTACGTCATCAATACGACTTACGTACCAGAAGTAACCGTCTTCATCGCGCCAAGCGGTATCGCCTGTGTGATACATACCGTCGTGCCATGCTTCATTGGTCTTTTCGTCGTCAAGATAATATTCTTTAAACAAACCGCAAGGAACACCGTCTTTTGTATGAACAACGATTTCGCCAACTTCACCATCGGCAACGGGATTACCGTCAAGGTCAACTATGTCAACATCGTACTGAGGAGAAGCCTTACCCATAGCACCGATTTTTGGTGTAGTACCACGCAGATTTGCGATGGTAAGTGTGGTTTCGGTCTGACCAAAGCCTTCCATAATCTGAAGGCCAGTTGCTTTTTCAAACTGCTTGAACACTTCGGGGTTAAGCGCTTCACCTGCTGTTGTAATATGGCGGATAGAAGAAAGGTCATATTTTGATAGATCTTCTTTTATAAGCATACGAAGCATTGTAGGTGGTGCGCAGAAGGTGGTTATACCATAATCTGCAAACATTGGTAAAATATCCGACGCATCAAAACGGTCAAAGTCGTAAACGAATACTGCACCTTCGCAAAGCCACTGACCATAAAGTTTACCCCAGAGCGATTTACCCCAACCTGTGTCAGAGATTGTAAGATGCAAACCGTCGCGTTCACAACAGTGCCAGTATTTAGCGGTTACAAAGTGACCGAGGGCATAAGTATGAGCGTGGGCTGCCATCTTTGGATTGCCTGTAGTACCCGAGGTAAAGAACATAAGCGCTGCTTCATCACCAGCTGATGCATCTTCGGGACGGTCAAATTTACCAGAGAAGAGTTTGTACTCGCTATCAAAATCGTGCCAGCCTTCACGTGCGCCACCAACCATAATAAGTTGCTCTACGCAGTCACAGTTTTTAGCGGCTCTTTCGGCGATTTCTGCTGTGTCGCCATCGGCTGTACATACAAGCGCCTTTACGCCTGCGGCTTTATAACGATATTCAAAGTCGTGGTCTTTAAGCTGATTGGTAGCTGGAATTGCCACAGCACCAAGCTTGTGAAGCGCTGTCATACAGAACCAGAACTGATAATGACGTTTAAGAACGAGCATTACCTTGTCACCGCGCTTGATGCCCAAAGATGTAAAGTAATTTGCCACCTGATTGGAAGCACGTTTCATATCCTTAAAGGTAAAACGACGTTCGGTCTTATTCTTGTCAAGATGAAGCATTGCAAGCTTTTCAGGGTATTTATCGGCAATGCCGTCAACGATGTCAAAACCAAAGTTGAAGCTATCGGTGTTTTTAAATTTAATATCTTTGAGTGAACCGTCTTCGTCTTCAACCGTTTCAACAAACTTTTCACAAACGAGTTGTTCACTCTTTTTAGCCGAAGCAATGCTCTTTCTTACAACCTCTTCTTGTGTGTCCTCACCAGGTAGAACCACCGCGCAGAACACGCAGTCTTTACCGTCAATAGCAATCATACCGTGCGGGGTAGAGCTGTTATAATAGATGCTGTCGCCCTCGTGCAGAACCTCGGTATGTTCACCGATTTGCACCTTGAGTGAGCCGCTTAATATAAAGTCGAATTCCTGACCCGAGTGCTTGGTAAGATGAATAGGTTTGTTTTGCTGAGAAGCTGAATATTCATATCTTACGTAATATGGCTCAGCAATTTTATCTTTAAATTTTGGTGCTAAGTTTGTGATGTCGATACCATCTTCCTTAGCGGTTTTCTGACCGCCGCCTTTACGTGTTACAGTATAGCTTGAAAGTTTTGCAGAGTGACCTTCAAGCAACTGTGTCATTTCTACGTCAAAGGCAAGGGCACATTTGTGTATAAATGTAAACGGAAAATCCACGGTTGCGCTTTCATATTCTATATATTCTTGCTCGCTTACTTCGGTTTTTGTTGCCATCTCGGCAATAGACCAACCCATAATTTCGCGCATCTCCTTAATTCGCGCGGCAATCTCCATAAGTTGTTGTTTTGCGGTGTTGGTTTGCATAAAATCTACTCCTTTTCTGCGTGCATTTAGCACAAAATTAAAATAAAAAACACCCGTCTCAAAACTTTGAGACGGGTGATAATAAACACTCGCGGTACCACTCAAATTGCAGCCTTGCGGCTACCACTCTCGGAATCTAACAATTCCTATGCCTTTACGCAGCAATCACGGAAGGTATCTACTAAGCAGATGCTTTTCGGGCCTTCGGCTCGGAAGTGATGGGCGTTTTAAAATTCTTGTTACTGTCTTGCACCAACCGACAGTTCTCTGAAAACGCAAATTTTAAGCCGTCTTCGTCATAGCCTTTTTAAATTTTTTCACATTTTAACACAGTAAAGTGTTGATGTCAAGTGCTTTTTTAAAAATTTTTAGTAATTTTCCCAACCATTAATTTTTCTCATAAGATATACATAGTCTTTATTGTTAATTTTACCATCATGGTTTATGTCAGCAGCATCAATGTTTACTTGTATGTCCCAACCGTTTATATGACGCATCAAAAGCACTAAATCTCGGTTGTTCACAAGACCATCGCTGTTTGTGTCACCAAGAAGCGATATTTGTTCATCTGTATATATCAGAGCATAGGTAGAGAATTTATCAGTTTCGAACGTAAAGGTATTGTCTTCAAAATTAAAAATACCTTCTATAATTTCTGACACGCCGTTGTGTATACGTACTATATTGTATGTTCGTTTAATTGAACTGTCAGTGTTTATTAATTCGTTGGGTATCACTATTGAGACCGTGACAGTGCTATTGGTTTCGGTTACTTGTGTTTCTGTAGTATTGATTTTTTTAAATAAATCAATGTCCAAGTACATACCGACTGTACCATCAGGTGTCGTTGTTTCAATTTGAGTTTTATCATCTTCTGATACATTTTCGGATATGTCGGTTACCACTAGATAAACGCTTACTTCAGCACCGTTTGCGACTTCACTTTGTTCTTCGTCGGTTAAAACCTTTTCTATCAATTCGATATTATTGTTGTCAAGGATTGTATTAGAAGCATTATCGGTTGGGGTTGTGTTTATAGGCTTATCTTCTTTGATTGTGATTGTTTCAAAAGCATCACAATCATTGCATTCGCGTAAATAATTACCGTTTAATTCTTCAGTCCATTTACTCCAATTGTGTGTGTTTGTTTTAGATATACTTTCAACAATCATATCTCCACAAATACTACATTTTATGCATTTAGAGCCATCACTAATACAAGTAGGATATGTCACAACTATCCAATCGTTGCTATATGTATGAGACGTAGAATTGAAACAACTATCATAATGCCAAGTAGCATTAGTTAAATTCTTATTGACTGTGCCGATGTTAATTAATTCTGCATCATTTTCATCCCCTGCATAATAGACATTAGTAAGGTTATTACAACTAGAAAACGCGTAGTCTCCAATGCTCGTGACACTTTTGGGAATATTTATATTTTTTAGACTAGTGCAGCTGGAAAAAGTACTGTAGCCAATTTGTGAAACACCATAAGGAATTATTATACTTTCAAGGCTACTGCAATACATAAATGCTTGTATACCAATGCTTGTAACATTTTTAGGTATGTTTATGTTTTGTAGATTAGTACAATGTGCAAAAGCGTTCATACCAATTTCCAAAACGCTTTCTGGAATAGTTATACTTTCAAGGCTACTGCAATGCATAAATACTTGTGTACCAATGCTTGTAATATTTTTAGGTATATTTATGTTTTGCAGATTAGGACAATATGAAAAAGCACTATTACCAATTTCTAAAACGCTTTCTGGAATAGTTATACTCTCAAGGCTACTACAATATGAAAACGCAGAAGAGCCAATACTTGTAACGCTTTTTGGAATGGTTACGCTTGTAAGACTATTGCAATCCATAAATGTACCGTATTCAATGCTTGTAACACCTTCCGGAATAGTTATGCTTTCAAGACTACAGCAATTACTAAACGCAGAAGAGCCAATGCGTGTAATAGAATTTGGTATTGTTACATTTTTTAACTGAGTACAATCACTAAAAGCATTACTGCTTATAGATATAGTACCATCTTTTATTATAAAATCGTAGGACATAGTGCTTTGTACTTTTATCAAGTGTTTTCCAATGTATAGTGCATTTCCTTCCCAATTGGAGTTATCGTCATAGTATGCGGTATAGTTAAATGCTCTATCACCAAGATAAGTAACACTACTCGGCACGGAAATACTCGTAAGACTACTGCAATTACTAAACGCAGAATCACCAATGTTTATAACGCTGTCTGGGATTATTATACTTGTAAGCCCTTTGCATACATAAAAAGCACCTTCAGATACAGTTGTAACACTATTTGGTATTACTATACTAGTTAGACTGGTACACCATTCAAATGCATATGGTCCAATATTTTTAACGCTATTCGGAACTTCATATAACGAGATGCTGTTTCCAGCCGGATATTTTAATAATGTTGTTGCATTTTTATCAAAAAGCACACCATTTATATCACAAAAACCACTGTTGCCATCAACTACATTGATTTGCTTTAAGCTTCGTATAGTTAAAGCACTACTTTCTATTTGAACAACGCTTTTTGAAATTGTTATATTCTCAAGAAACTCGCACTCATAAAATGCTTGGGCACCTATTCGTTCTACCGTGTCCAAAATTGTATACGAGACATCCTTCTTTTTCGCAGGATATTTTATCAAATTGGTGACATTTTTATCAAACAAGACACCGTCTACAGAGTGATAATAATCATTGTCGATATCAACTTCTATTTCTTCAAGTCCAAAACAATTGACAAAAGCGTTATCAGCAATACTTACAACACTTTTTGGTATAGTTACATTTTTTAGGTTTATACAATTAGAAAAAACTCCCATACCAATGGTTTTTACACCGTTTCCAAAATTAATGCTTTCAAGTTGAGAGCAACCGCTAAATACATAATTACCAATGTTTACAACACTATTAGGAATGTCTATACTTGTAAGACACGTGTTATTTCTGAATGCACCGTATCCAATACTTGTAACGCAATATGTACCTAACGTGTCAGGAAGGGTTATTTCGCCGCTAATTGAACTATCAACCTTGGTTATTGTAGCCTCGCCATTTGATACGGTATAGGTATAATAACCATCGGTTGCCGCGCTTACATTAAAGTCAAACACGCCTAGCGGCACTGCCGAAATAATTAGTACCAACGTTAAAAGTAGTGCAAAAATTTTCCTCATCTTACAAACATCTCCTAAAAACAAAAAAGTGCGCAGCAAAAACCACGCACCTAAAAACACATAGCTCTTACTGTCGCCAAACAAAATCCGCATAGTACGTATAAGTATATGTAGAAAATAGAGCATGTGTGTTTTTACCAAAAGATAAAAACACTCACGCTTGTGGCAAAAAATATGAAATTTTGTTTGGCAAATTTTATTCTACCACATTAATCTATTTTGTGCAATAAAAAACTCGGTTTTAAAAAAATACTTTATTTTTGCCGCATATATATGTATAATATACATTAAATTACATTTACCGTACTTTTAGGGGGCGTATGCTATGCGTATAGTCGTAAAATTAGGCACCAGCACTTTAGCTCACGCGACAGGGCATCTTAATATCCGTCGTGTTGAAGAAATATGCAAGGTGATAAGTGATATTAAAAATGCAGGCGACGAGATTATTATGGTATCTTCGGGCGCTATTGGCATGGGCGTTGGTAAGTTGTCACTAAAGAGTAAACCAACCGATATTCCAACCAAACAGGCGGCGGCCGCTGTAGGGCAATGTGAACTTATGTATACATATGATAAATTGTTTTCTGAATACAATCACACCGTAGCGCAACTACTTATGACGGGTGCCGACCTTAAAAACGAAGAAAGGCATCAGAATTTCAGCAATACGTTAAACCGCCTTTTAGAACTGGGTGCAATACCGATTATAAATGAAAATGACACCGTCGCTACCGAAGAAATAGTTATCGGTGATAATGATACGCTTGCAGCAATAGTTGCCGAAAGCGTTGGCGCTGATATACTTGTATTGTTTTCTGACATTGACGGTCTATATACTGCTGACCCACATAAATGCGAGGACGCAAAACTTATAGAATTTGTTGATAAGATTGATGATGATATTATTGCTCTTGCAGGTGGTAAGGGCTCGGCTCTGGGCACCGGCGGTATGGTTACAAAAATTGAGGCAGCAAAAATTTGTATGGCATGCGGTTGCGATATGATAATTACAAACGGTGCCGTTCCGACAAATCTATATGATATTGCAGAAGGTAAATCCGTGGGCACTAAATTTTCAAGGAAGAAGTAATAAAATGATAAAGATGTTAACTGCGGCACGTGCCGCAAAGGCGAGTGTTGCCGCTCTTACAATCGAGCAAAAGAATAACGCACTACTTAAAATGGCGGACGCGCTCGAGAAAAATATGCAAAAAATTCTTGATGCAAACGCGATTGACGTTCAAAAATCAAAGGGCGTTATAAGCGACGTTATGATTGACCGTCTTATGCTTAACGAAGCACGTATTAAGGCAATGGCAGACGGAATACGTGACGTTGCAAAGTTACCAGACCCAATAGGTCATACGCTTAAAGAATATATGCGTGAAGATGGACTTAAAATAACACGCGTTTCGGTGCCTGTTGGTGTTATTGCCATTATATACGAAAGTCGTCCAAACGTTACAAGCGATGCGGCGGCATTAGCACTTAAAAGCGGCAACGTATGTGTACTTCGCGGCGGTAAAGAGGCATTTAATTCGGCACAGGCAATAGTGAATGCCTTGCGTGAAGGACTGCGTGAGGCTGGCGTGTGCGAGGATGCGATAAATCTTGTAACCGACACAACACGTGAAAGCGCAACACAGCTTATGAAGGCAAACGGTTATGTTGATATGCTTATTCCTCGTGGTGGTGCAGGTCTTATAAACGCGTGTATCAATAACGCAACCGTTCCTTGTATTCAAACGGGTACAGGTATATGTCATATATATGTAGAAAAAACTGCAGATGCCCAAATGGCAATAAACATTATAAATAATGCAAAAACAAGTCGACCAAGCGTTTGCAATGCGGCAGAGGTTTTGCTTGTTGATGAAGCGATAAAAGAAAAAATACTACCACGCATTTATGAAAAGCTGGTTGCTGAAAGAAAGCAAAACGGACAAGTACCCGTAGAACTTCGTCTTGATAGCAAAGCACAAAGTGTTATTAAAGGTACCCCCGTAGGTGACAATGATTTCGATACTGAGTTTCTGGATTATATACTTGCTGTTAAATGTGTAAGCGGCGTTAATGAGGCGGTAGAGCATATATCGGCACACTCAACAGGACACAGTGAGGCAATAATTTCAAGGGATGATACTGCAATTGCTAAATTTACAAGCGGAGTTGACAGCGCGGCGGTATATGTTAACGCCTCAACACGTTTTACCGATGGCGGCGAGTTTGGCTTGGGGTGTGAAATGGGAATATCTACCCAGAAACTTCACGCCCGTGGTCCTATGGGACTCGAAGAACTAACCACATATAAATACATTATTAAAGGTAATGGTCATATTAGGTGATAGAATGAAATACGGATTCATAGGTTGCGGAAATATGGGCGGCGCTCTTGCACGAGCAGTAGCCAAAACCACAAAAGATATACTTGTTTCGGATTTTGATACAGAAAAAGCCGATTCTTTTGCAAACGAGTTAGGTGTAAAAACTGGCACTAATTATGTTATTGCTGCAGAGTGCGATAGAATTTTCCTTGGTGTAAAGCCACAAATGATGGCAGAAATGATCGCCGAAATAAAAGATATTTTAGTCGATAAAAAGCCAATTCTTATTTCTATGGCAGCAGGACTTTCTACCGATAAAATAAAAGAACTTGCAGGCGATATGCCGACTATTCGCATTATGCCAAACACACCCGTCAGTGTTGGCAAGGGTGTTGTGCTTTACTGCGCAAATGGTGTAGAGCAAAGCATTATAGACGATTTTGTAAGCGATATGCAATATTGCGGAAAACTTTATCCAATAGATGAAAGTCTTATGGATGCGGGTTGCTCGGTTTCGGGCTGTGGACCTGCGTTTATGTACACCTTTGCTTCGGCTATTGCAAAGGGCGGCGAAGAATGTGGTCTTAGTAAAGCCCAAGCAATAGAGTTTGCCGCCGCAACAATGGCGGGAGCTGCTGAAATGTTGCTCATATCGGGTAAAACTCCCGACCAGTTGACGCAGGCGGTTTGTTCAAAAGGCGGCAGCACAATAGAGGGCGTAACTGTACTTAAAAACAGTGAATTTGAAAACATAGTTATTGATTGCATCAAAGCGGCATACAAGAGAAATAAAGAGCTTGGTAAATAAAATAAAATCCCGACAGAAAAAAACTGTCGGGATTATTTTTTATTTGGATAAATCACTGCTGTCGGAAATTTCTTCTTTTGAACTTGCAGCAGGCTTTTTATCTTCTTTTTTTGTTTCTTTTTTATTGGTGAAGTTTATGGTGTTAAGGCTGTTGTTTTTTGTGTTCAGGGTAACGGTCTGGCTTTCGTGAGCACAACTGTAGCCGTTAGGTGTTTTTTGTAAAATTTCATACTCGCCGTACGAAAAACCTTCATCACTTACCTTGCCGCTCTCGTCGGTCTTTCCAAGGCTTGTAACCACACCGTTTGATTTGCGCTTAACACTTATCTCAACGTCTTTCATAGGTTTACCGTTTTCATCCTTAACGGTTACCTCAATAGCGGGAGAAAAGCGAATATTAGATGGTGGAGTAATTATGGCTAACATCCACTGTGGGTGTGGCAAGCGGTTCATACGCTCAATAGCGCAAAGCTCGGGACCGTTTTCGTTACCAACGTGTGTTACCCAGTGGTAGCCGTTAACCTTACCGGCGTAAATGCTTACGTGGGTTGACCAGTTGGTACGGTTGTACCAGTCACAAAGGAATATGAGTGAACCTATCGGAATTTCTTCTTCCGGAACAATTTTCAGGTCCTGATAAATACTGCCGCCATCATTTGCGGTGTAGTTAATATAGCGTGAATAACCTAAATCTACCCATTTTTGTGCGGCAATATACCATTCATTGGCAAGAACAGGGTCACCTGCTTTTGGAAGCATAGAAGTGTCAATACCCGCAACGTTTGGCAGATAGTTAAAGTAAACGTATGCAACGTAGCTTGCGCAAACAAGACCTCGTTTTGAACCATTTGAACGATAGGTGAAGTAATGAATATCGGGCAGACCCTGTGCGTTTACCTCATAACCGCTGGCGGAACCGTAATCGTCATAGGTGATTTCCGAAAGCCATCCGCGGCCACGCTTTTGTGAGCACAAAACATAGTTGCCATACGAACCCCACATAGCAGGGTCGGTTTTATAACCGGTGTACTTAAGCGCATCAAGAAATACATTGTTATCATAACTCATATTAGAGTTATAGTTGTACTGTGTGTTTGTTGATGGTGGTGGGGTAACCGGTTGCGGTGTGCTTGATACGGTAGGTGCTTCACTGGATACAGGTGTTTCCTCACTTGATACGATTTCCTCAGGCTCTGAGATAACGTTCTCGGTTTCTGAAGTTACGGTATTGCTCGAGGTATCGCTTATTTTTCCCCCACCCGAAGACAAAACGTCTGCAGGAGTAGAAAGTATGCTTGATACAATTATTGCTGTGGCAGTTAAAGCTGCAACAACAGCCAAAACAATGGCTGTAGTTATCTTGTGCGAGGCAATAAATGTTACTACAGTATAAAAGGCTGCAGTTAGTTTTGATTTCATAAAATCTCTAGCTCCTTATAAATATAAGTAATGGGCGTTTAGATTTTATATCAAAACGCAAAAAAAGTCAAGTTTTGGAGCATTTGGACATTTACAAGGATGTATTTCATTGTTGAAATGGTCTTCAATAAATAGTATAATTTATTATATATCACAAAAAGGCGGTGAACGGCGTGAATAAAAAAGATAATATTATAGAAAATTTTGACAGCGAGGATGATATAATAACCGAACTGGAAAACAGTTCCGAATTATATGATATAAAAGGTAATTTAATAACAGTCGAAGATGCTAAAAACACTCTGCCTGACAACACTGACTTAATACAAAAAGCGATTGACGGCGATAAGAAAGCATTTGAAATGCTTTATATGCAAAGCTACCGTTATGTGTTTTTTGTGGCGAGACAGTATATTCCAGACGACGAAACTACATATGATGTGATTCAAGAAACCTTCATCAAGGTGTTTAAGGGTATATCGAGTCTGCGTTCGCCCAATGCATATTATAGTTGGCTTACCACAATTGCAAAAAATACCGCAAAAAATTTTTTGCGATCCAAACATTCCGAAAGTTCTATTACTGAGGATGAGGATTATTCTGTTTTTTTAAAGCAGGATCAAACACAAAAGGATGTTGAACTGGATATTGAGACCGTGCTTAAGGAATTGCAACCGCAGGATGCAGAATTGCTATCTTTGGTGTACTATGATGGTATGCGCGTTACTCAAATTGCTAAAATACGCGGTGTGCCTGCTGCGACTGTTTATACTCAGTTAAACAGAGCAAAACGCAATCTCAAATCACAACTTGCAGTGCACGGTATTGATAAGTCGGTTTACAGTGGCAATTTTGTTGCAATGATTGCAACTGCAATTCGCAACATAATTGGTACGGCATTGCTCAGCGTTGCTATTGCACAGCAAATATTGAATAGCATCGTAAGCGATAAGGGTAAAAAGGAAATTGCTGTTGCAAAAGTTATAAGTCAGCAACAAAAAAGAAATGTTTTAAAAATTGCATCGTGCATAGTTGCAATATCTGTAATAACCTCGATGGTAACCGCATTTACAATTACAAATAAAAAATCTTCGAAAACAAACAATAATAATTTTGATAAAACGGTAAACAGCCGTTATGAAACCGAGTCTGACGGAAACAATTCGTTCTACACGGACGAAACAGTTTCTTTAAACGCGTCTGATGGTAATAACAGTGATAACAGTTCTGTCGAAAACTCAAATAATACGGTGATAGACATAGAAAATAACAATTCCAAAAGCGATAGTTCTTTAACAAATGAAAGTAATAATTTATCATTGGAATCACCCAAACCAAACGCTCCAGACAGCAACCCATCTATCCCTGATGATGTGCCAAGTAATGAAGAGATGGTTAATGTATTTGGTAATAACCCTAATAATGTAACTAAGTCAATATTGGGAGTTACCGGTAGGGTAGCAAGGCATGGTGAGTGGATATATTATGTTTCGGGTCGCGGAAAAATTATGAAAATAAAAAGCGATGGTTCGCAATCGCAGTTGCTTTATGAAGATAAGTGGTCGGTTGTAAGCGGACTAAATATAATAGACGATACGCTTTATTATACAAATAACGGTGTTTGGAGCATAAAATCTGATGGCACAAATCGCCAACAGTATACAAATAGAGCGGCACGCAATCTTTTGGTTCGTGAAAACGTCGGTTGGTACGTCGTTTTAAAAGGTTCTACAACTCAAATCCCAATCAATGAACAGTATTCTTTATATCAAATTGATTTTACAAACGGAGAAATAAAAACATTTGTTGAGAACGGTAGTGGACTAGGGCTTAAAACGGTGATTGGTGACAAACTTATTTATGTTAATGGTGATGCGGTTTATTCTCACGATTTAAATAATGATAACGAGGAACTTTTGTTTGATATTTCATCATATATACAAGACGAGCCTTCAAGTATTGATTTTGGAATAAATAATATATTTACAGATACAGACAACAGCATATACATTCAGCAGTATAGTAGTGATAGTGAATATATGCATGTAACGTACAAAATTGATTTAGATGTGCCGAATGCTATACAAGATATATACTATGGGTTTGATGAGATTTGCAATTGTTTTGATTACGATGGTGGAACCTTTTTTGCAAAAAGAGCAAATTCAGAGGACAATTATACGTTTTTTGATTTACAAGGCAATGCTTTGTGTGAAAAAATAGAGAATATAAATGCTGATGCGGGTATTTACAACGTTAATGACGGGTATGCTTATTTCTTTGATAGCAGTTTAACAACACTTTATTGTATAAAACCCGATGGTACCGACCTAAAAACATATTAAAAATATTTGTACTTAAAGTCTTCCTTTACATAAGGAAGGCTTTTCTTTTTATAAAAAAATGAAAATTTTTTTAAATGCCATAATTTTTTGTGTTTGGTGTGTCTTTAAATATGTAATGAGTAGTTGTAAAGAATTATGGACATTTTACAATGACAATGATTTTTTATATTGGTAGTTAGCAATGTTTGTGAAAATGTTTTAATATATAAAGAAAGGTTGTAGTATGGGGTGCGATTTGGTTTGAAATTGAAAAATAATGTCGAATACATAAATAGTGTTTATGCAAAAATATCGGAATTAGTTGGTATTGAAAACGCAAAAATACTTTTTGAGGAGTACCATGGTCAGCAAATAACTTTTCCTGTCGAATTTTACAAAAAAGAGTATATATATAGCCAAATTGTATCCGAATATGACGGAAAAAATATAAAGCAACTCGCAAAAAAATACAACTACAGCGAGCATACAATCAGGCGTATAGTTAAGGAGAAAAAAAGTATTAACCGATAATAAACACATATAGTGTTTAATTATAAAATTTTTAAAATTTCAGGAGGAAGAAAAATGTTTTGTGAAAAATGCGGTCAAGAAATCGCGAATGAAAGTAAGTTTTGTTCATCATGTGGCGCTGCTAATGTGAACGCTACACAGCAAGAAGAGGTTTTGGGAAAGCAAAATACTGAACTGCAAACCCAAGAGGCACCAATTCAGGAAGAGCCAGTTGCTACCGAGGCTAGTGTTATAACCGAAAACGCACCACCTGTATATCAAGCGCCTTTTCAAGAACAAAAAGAAACGGTACAAGACAAAATTAATAAAATCGGGAAAACCAAAGTGCTTGCAATAGGAGGAGCTGTTTTAGTTGCGTTGGTGGTAATAATTACAGTTGTTATTACTTCTATCAGTTCGGCTTCTTACAAAGGAAAACTTGAAGAAGCCTATACCGAAATTCAGGCTGCCGCAGAATATGCCGAGGATTATGCATCGTTAGAATCGAAGGTATGGCGTAACAGCATTAACGAAAATGAGAGTACTGAAACCGATGAGTATACGCAAGATGAATACGGTAGGTTTTATGACGATTTCAATGATGCATTAAGCGATTTTTATCTAGGTGAATACTCAACCTACTCCATAGTAAGTACAAAGACATCGACCATAAACACTTTAATGTCAGAACTTAAAGATCCACCATCAAAGTTTAAAGATGAATATCAGGCACTGCGTGAGCTTTATGTTGCTTATTCTGATATGGCTGATTTGGTAATAGGAGATTCAAGTTATTCTTGCAACTCGTTTACTGAGGCTTTGGATAACGCTAAAGCATCATATAAAAATGCTTTTTCTAATGCAAGATCTTATTTGGGATAATTAAGAGGTGTTATAAATGTCCTTTTGTTCTAATTGCGGTAAAAAATCTGACGGTGGCAATTTTTGCTCGGGTTGCGGATGCCGACTTAATAATCAATCAAATGCAGCGCCACAGCAATCACAATATACACAACAAAATTATGGGCCCAAAAATCCCATTGAGATTTTAAGTGAAAAAATCAAGATAAGCGCAATTATATGGTCGGTAATTGCAGGCTTGCAAATTACAATTGGATTTATTAATTTTACGGTTTTATTTGACACCTCAAGCGGATTGATTTTATGGGGAATTGCTGCTTTAAACGCTTTTGCTGCATATAAAGATTATAAATACAGCAAGGAAATAACATATCAACCCGTAGGTATAGTTGCACAGTATCAGCCTATTACATCGTACATAATAACTCTAATTTACAATTTGATTTTTGGCGGGGTGATCGGCGTGGCAGGCAGTATTTATGACCTTACTGTAAGGAATTATGTTATGACAAATGTTGGTGTGTTTAATGATATTGAAAACAGTTTTAACGCACAGCAACAAAATGCAAATTAATAAACCAAAGGGGGATAAATATGTTTTGTTCTAATTGTGGAAAACAAATAAACGAAGGCGCCGCCTTTTGCCATGAATGCGGGCAAAAAGTAGGTGGAGTGAGTGTTAATCAACCTGTTGCAAGCAATCAACCGTCCACACCAAAAAAGCAAGTCCAAGTTTTAGACAAGGCAAAAGGTGTTTTTCAAAAGATTAAAAAATTCCGCTTGCCGCGTATAAATGTTGATTATTCTTCTAAAACTTTTAAATTTGCGATGATAATTTTGCTGTCGCTTGAATTAGGTGACTCTTTAGAATGGATGTTATTTACCTATTCGAATACTTATTACGATTTTGCGGTTAAATTTTCACTTTTTTCTAATATATTACAGCTGATATTTACCGCTGCCTTTTTTGCTGTTTTTTCACTTGTGATATTTTTGCCGTTTCTAAAAAAACTGCGAGATAATTTTTGTAAAAAGCGTTCAAGTATATTGGCAATATTTTGTGGAAATTTTGCTATTGTAAAGATTGTTTTTACCGTTTTATCAGAAGACTATTTAATTCAAAAATGGTTTTTACAACCCACGTTGATAACTTATATTGTCGAAGTACTATTGGTATTATCAATGGTGATATTTTTATTTAAGAATCGTCCTAAAAATATTTTAATTCCAGCCTCTTTGATGCTAATACACTGGTTGCCTGCGGGAGCGTTTAGTAGTTTTCATTGGATTAATTTATCAATAAATAGTGTAAAATTAAATTATTTATTAAATAAAGCTACATTGCCGGAAACAATTTTAAATTGGAGCTTAGAGGTATTATCTTCATATTATATTCCGATTTTAATAATTTTATTTTTAATAACAAGATATCTATTTTCACATAAAACAAGCAAGGGAATTGTTATAGGAATAACTGTGTTTGTTTTTATAATGAATATTTTAGATATGGTTTTAAATTCAAGTTTTTCACTCAGCAGCATTTTTGGATATGTTAATTATTTCGCCAGATTATTATTTATAATTCTTTTTTCATTAAGCATGTCTAAAACTAAGACATTTGAAAATGAAAGTGGGGAAAAAACATCTTTTAAAACAGTTTTCAAAAGAGGAACTATAACAAGCATAATTTCAATAGCGACAGCATTTGTTTTTATTCTTAGCGGTCTTATTGTTTCGGGTGTGGTAACAGCGTCATATATTAATAAAAATATAGAACAATGGACAGCCTTTGCCAAGGTTGGTCACAATGCTACGCAGGTGCAGTGGGATGATTTTACGGCTTCTGTTAGTAAATCCGATAATCTTTTGTTGACTAAAAAATTCATATCATGGGATGATTATGAAAATTATGAAAAAATAAAAGAAAACTATAATACTATTGAGGATATTGTTGTTTGTTATAACGCCTATAATTCAAACGAATCCTTGGATGAAGATATTGTAAGTGATATAAAATCTGCTGGTTATAGAATCGATGCAGATTGGCAAAACGATAATATTTTAGCTAAATATTACGAATTGTATCAAGGAATGCAACCGAGTATAGATGATGTTAGGGTTAATGTTACAATAAATACAAGTTCTGACAAGATAATTGCTACAATTACAAATAAAAACAAATTACCCTTGTCTACTTGTACGATAGATTATGATTTTACCTTGTTGTTTGTAACGGCATCATCATATTCTAAAAATGAATACGGTGATGGAAGCAGAACTATAACGGTTGAGGATATTCCTGCAAATGAAACTAAAGAAATAGAAATTCCTTTTGACCCCGATGCTGTTTATGATGGCTATGATCATTATTATTTCTATAGTTTATGGGAAAGTGATGCGGAAATTGTTTCAATAGAATAAAACAATGGATAATTAATCTAAACGTTTTCGTGGAAGAATAAATCAGGGGGTCAGCTCTCTGATTGGCGTTAGTGATATTCTATGCTTGTGAAAAATGTGATATTGAAACCTGTGGTTTCAGTGATATTATATTCGCTTTTTAAAACTCGCGAAGCGAATATCACTTGGACTTTAGTCCAAATATAACTGCAAAGCAATATAACTCGACGTAAGGCGAATATAACTGAAAAAACGACTTGTGTTACACAAGTCGTTTTTTTCTGGTGGAGACGGTGGGGATCGAACCCATGACCTCTTGAATGCCATTCAAGCGCTCTCCCAGCTGAGCTACGCCCCCGAATATGAAATAATAGGTAAGAGGTAATAGTGAAGAGGTGTTTGTGTTATTATAGTAGCATATAAGTGTTTGAAAATCAAGAGTACAATAAAAATTTGCTAAAACACTTACTTTTTTATTGACTTTTTGGCGTGGTTGGGTTATAATCCTAAATTACAAGGGGTATTTTGCCCCAACAAAATTTATGTATATTTATGTCTCGGACAAGGAGGTTAGTAATAATGATCGGAAAAAGAACTTATCAGCCTAAGAAATTACATCGCAAAAAAGAGCATGGTTTCCTTAAGAGAATGGCTACAGCCAACGGTCGTAAGGTTTTGTCACGCCGCAGAGCAAAAGGAAGAAAGCAGTTATCTTACTAAAGAAAAGCCACTTCCATGTGGCTTTTACTTTTATTTGGTGAGAATATGAGAGCTTACACAAAACTAAAACAAAATTGGGAATTTCACCGCGCATATAATCGCGGAGTGTCGTTTGTGGCACCCGAGTTTGTTCTTTACGTAGCAAAAGGTAAAAAAGGTGCGTTACGTCTGGGTATTACCGCTGGAAAAAAGATAGGCACGGCGGTAAGTCGTAACCGTGCAAAGCGCGTTATAACTGCGGCGTTTGATGCGTGCGCGCCGCATATTCCCGCGGGGTATGATTGTGTAGTTGTTGCCCGCACAAGAATTTTAGACACAAAGAGTAATACAGTTGCCGTAAATATTGAGCGGCATCTAAAAAAAGCAAATCTATGGGTAGAGTAAATAATCCCATAAGCCGTTTTTTTATATGGCTTATAAAAATTTATCAGAAACACATTTCACCTCACAAAATTCCTTGTTGCCGTTTTACACCCAGTTGTTCGGCTTATGCGGTAGAAGCCATTACCGTACACGGCGCTTTGAAGGGATTATTTTTGAGTATTAAGAGGGTTTTGAGGTGTAATCCGTTATGCAAGGGCGGGTATGACCCTGTTCCCGAGCGTAAAGACAAACACATTAAATAGGAAGGTTTAAAAGTATGTTTCAAGGACTTTTTAACATAATAAACATACCTCTTGGTTATGTTTTGCGATTTTTTGCTGATATATTAGGCAACGATTTCGCCGCTGCGGTTGCAGTTTTTACGCTTTTAATCAATGTTATAATGATACCACTCAGCATAAAGAGTCAGAAATCATCGGTTGCACAGATGCGTATTAAGCCCAAAATGGACGAATTGCGCAAACGTTACGGTGACGACAGACAAAAAATGG
Source organism: Acutalibacteraceae bacterium (assembly GCA_045593245.1). Taxonomy (GTDB): domain Bacteria; phylum Bacillota; class Clostridia; order Oscillospirales; family Acutalibacteraceae; genus UBA737. Next base: position 30,408 of record JAZNWJ010000017.1, read on the forward strand.
CCGAGGCTCAGCAAAAACTTTATCAGGACGAAAATGTTTCTTTGTCAAACGGTTGTCTGCCGATGATTATTCGTCTTGCGATTATGATGAGCATTTATTGGCTTATTTTATCACCGCTTACCTATATTGCGAAGGTTGATAAGGCTGACGTTACGACTGTTAATACAGCAATAACCGAAACAATGAACGAATATAAAAAAATTGCAGATGATAAAAAAGCGGATGAAGCTGAGAAGGAAGCAGCTCAACAAAAATATGAGGAATTTTCTAAAAAGTTAAGCGAGGCTGGTTGGTCTGCAAAAAGCAATAATGCCGACCTTATGATAACAAACATCATAAGGAGTAATCCGGAAGTTCTTAAAGAAATTTTATCAGAAGAAAAATATAAAGATATTGAGGATGAACTTAATACCATTATCGAAAAAGATAAGGAAACCGGTATTAACTATCTTCTTTTTGGTAACGAGCAACTCAACCTTACCAAGACACCAACCTTCTCATTCAATATCTTTAAAGAAGCACAGCTTTTATGGCTTATACCAATTGGTGCATTTTTGGCACAGATTCTTACAAGCCTTATCTCAATGCGCGTAAACAAAATCAACAATCCCGAAGCACCCTCAATGATGGGTATGATGCTTACTATGCCACTCATTTCGTTGTTTATCGGTTTTGGTTTACCCGCAGGTGTTGGTTTCTATTGGATATGCTCATCGCTTATAGGTGGTCTTATTCAGTCGGGCGTACAGCTTTGGTACGGTCCACACAAAATGCTTGCGCGTGAGCGCGCTAAAGAGCTCGCAACACAATGCGATTTTGAGGCAAAGCAACTTAACAAATTTAATAACACAGATGATTCAGAGTCTATTATAAAGGACTGATTTAAGGAGGATATTCCCTTGATTAAAGAGGCAATCGGCTTCGGCGCTACGGTTGACGAAGCAAAAGAAGACGCCATTTTAAAACTTGGCGCTAAATTAGAAGAAGACGTACAGATTGAAATAATTTCTTTACCTAAAAAGAAGGTTTTAGGTTTGTTTGGCGGCACACAGGCAGAGGTTAAGGCTTACGTAGAACGCCCCGACAAGCCCGCCAAAAAGAATAACAAACCCGCTAAAAAAGCAGAAACACAGGCAAAACCCGAAAAGAAAGAAAAGGCGCAGAAACAAGAGCCTAAAAAGGTTGAACCAAAGGTAGAAAAGCCTGAAATCGAGGCTGTTGACCAGTCACAAATCCCTGCAGATTCACCTACGGGCAAGGCGATTGCATACCTTAATGCAATTCTTAAAAACCTTGGTTGCGAAAATGTTGAGGTTAAGGCTGCAGTTCGTGAAAACGGTGCGCTTATTATCCTTGATGGTGAAGGTCTTGGTGTGGTAATCGGTCATCGTGGCGAAACACTTGATGCTCTTCAACACCTTGTATCGCTTGCCGCAAATAATTCAGGCGGATACTTTAAGGTAACACTTAACATAGGTGACTACCGCGAAAAACGTGAGCAAACACTTGTGTCGCTTGCAGGCCGTGTGGCAGAGCAGGTTAAACGCAATTCGCGCAATCGTGCGCTTGAACCAATGAGCGCTTACGAGCGCCGCATTATTCACACTGCAGTTCAGGAAATCGAGGGCGTATGCTCAGCATCCATTGGTGAAGGTAAGAATCGTCGTGTAGTTATCTTCCCCGAAGGTGGTACACCCAATATGCCACGTCGTGAGCGTGATGGTGGTCGTCGTAGAAATGATCGCGGTCGCAAGCCGTCAAACACTGTAGCAAGTGCTCCCACACGCGAGCCAAAGCGGGATACTGATATTCCTCTTTACGGAAAGATTACAAAAGAATAAAGTTATAATACAAAAATAAGCCGTGAAAAATCACGGCTTATTTTTGTATGTGTGGGTTATTGGTTCTGTCAAGTAAATAATCAATGCTTACGCCATAATAATCACTTAATTTAATCAATACATCGGCGGTCAGTGATATCACACCGGTTTCGTATTGTGAATATGTGTTTTGAGATACGTTTAAATATGCGGCTATATCTTTTTGTCTGATGTCGCGGTCTTCTCTTATACCCCGTAAATTCTTAAATTGCATAATAATCACCTCAAAATTATTATGCAATATCTGTAATACAGATATAATATTTTTGCGACAACGTTCGACAAATAAAATAAAGGTAGGTATAATTTATGGCAAAAATAGTGATTTACGGTGACATTGATATTTGTCCGTGTTACGTAAAGGTTGACGGAGGAAAAGAACTTACAATCAGCGGCAAATATCCGCGCAGTATTTCGGTTTCATCAGGAACTCACAGCATTTCGGTTACCACGGTGTCAAAACTTGAAAGGGCAACAGCAGGTTTTGGCGATGGTGGATTTCTTGACACACTGTCAACGTCAATGACCAATAGTACAAATACATCACTTAATGGCAAACTTGATTTTAATTTAAATGACGTGCTTTTAATTCAGGTCAAACAGGAGGGTATGAAGAGTAAGTTATATAACAAACTCGTTTCCGCTACAGAGGCAGAAGAATATATCACAATGGTGGACGTTTTAGATATTGGCGAAAAAGAGCCGGGGCAAAAGAACAAATGGGTTGCGCTGTTGCTCTGTTTTTTCTTTGGTGTGTTTGGTGTTCATCGCTTTTATGAAAAGAAGATTGGAACGGGTATTTTATATTTGTTAACACTTGGATTGTTTGGTTTTGGTGTTTTGATTGACTTTTTTACAATTTTATTCAGAAAATCTTAACACAGGCTAATTAAATGTTTTAAATTAAAATAAAACACATCCTTTCGGGTAACACTAATCCTGAAAGGATGTGTTTTTATGGTGGAGCAAGATACAATAAAATTACTTCGCGAGTGTGACGCGGGTGTTAAAATGGGTGTGACCTCAATTCACGACGTTTATGAGCATATTAGTTCTCAAAAGTTACGTGACATACTTAATGCGAGCAAGGATGAGCACGATGAGCTTGATAAAGAATTACAAGAATTGTTAGGTAAGTATCATGATGAGGGTAAAAATCCAAACCCGGTTGCCAAGGGTATGTCATGGATGAAAACAAATATAAAGCTTGGTATGGACAATTCTGATAATACTATCGCCGACCTTATGACTGACGGCTGTGATATGGGTATAAAATCACTTAACCGATATCTTAACCAGTACGAAGCGGCGGATGAAAAATCAAAAGATATATGCAAACGCCTTATAAAACTTGAAGAAAAATTGCGTTCACAAATGCAGGAATATTTATAAAGCAAAAGGTATCAACCAAGCAGTTGATACCTTTTTTGTTATTTTTCATCTTTAAAAACTTTTTTAATTGCTTCTAAATATCCATAACCGTTAACGTTGTCGGGTAGCAGGTAACTTGTTTCGGTCCACTCGTTCCAACTGTTGACGGTTATGAGTGAGACCCCCGTTTTATCGGCAAAGTTTTTGGCTTCGCGCAATGCTTTTTCAAAGTTTTCAGGAGTGTTGTTTTTGCAAACACCGTGACTATAATCTTTAAAACGGGGATTATTATCCCACCCAATAGAAACGTGGGGGAAGTAGGGAACGTCGTATATGTCGGCGACTGTTTCCCATTCTTTTTTTACGTCGGGTAAAAGTTCAAGGTAGTCACGGTCAATGTACGTAAAGTGAACAAACTGATAGTGTGTAAGCGAAGAAAAACCAAGTTGTGATATAAGTTCATTGGTAGTTTCGATAGTTCCGCCGTCAACACCCGATATATTCTCGCTCTTGCCGTTCCAACGCACAAACTGGAAATGCACGCCGTCAAGACCTGCTTTTTTGCATTCGTCATCAAGCCACTGCATAGCTTTTTTGGTGTTTTCAATGCTGCCAAAGCCTTTTACAAAATTTTTAAGTGCATATATGCTGATAACAGGTTTGTTATCTATTTTGTAATAATTTTCACATTTGAAATATTGGTCTATCCATCTGCGACCTATTTTATAAAACTGATCAAGGGTTACGTCACCGCGCCATATAGTATCCCACAACTTGCCTGCATTCCTGCGGTCCCAGGTGTAGTTTGCATCGTGGTTTGCCCACATAATGTAAAACCTCATATCCTTGCAGTTTGACGCTTTCAAAAAACCGTCATTGAGGCAGTTTTCAAGGAATGGGCGGTCGTCATACCAATACCAGTCGTAAATAAATACGTTTACGCCGTGTGAGAGTGCAAGAGCGATTTGTTGTTCCATAACAGCGGGGTCGGCTTCATTCTGAAAGCCTAAAAGCGGCTTGCGTTCCCATACGTAACCGTTTTCCTTAACTTCACCACAGCAATCTCTTACGGTTTGCCATTCGCCGATGCCTTCGTCCCAAAAGATTTTTGTTCTTGGCTCATCACCTGTGTATGCAGGCCAGATATAAGCCGCTATATCATATTTACTCATAAAAAGTACTCCCGTTTATTAAAATAAAGCGGAACCCACATGGTGCCGCTTACAGTTACGTTACATATGTGTGTAAAGTATCTCTGCTCCACCACAAAGACTGATTTTAAGCCCTGCGGGTATAAATACACTGTCACCCTTTTTAAGACGCATCATACCACCTGTATATGAAAGCGATACTTCGCCATCCAAAATAAGAAGTGATATGAAACTTTCATTATCGTAAATGCCTACGTTTCCATCAAGGTTTATCAGTTCGGTAGTAAAATATTCGCACGAGGCAAGCTCGCGTACTGTGCCGAAAGGATAAAGTGTAACGTCACCGACGTTTCCATAGGCGCGGGTGGGTTTTTTGGTTTTTGTAACCTCAACAGCCTGCTTTATATGAAGTTGACGTGGTTTGCCGTCGGCACCGAGTCTTCCGTAGTCGGATACACGATAGGTGGTGTTGGAATTTTGCTGAACCTCGGCAATAAGTATTCCTTTACCTATAGCGTGCATTGTGCCTGCTTCTATAAAGAATACGTCGCCCTTTTTAACAGGAACGTAATTACATACGGGAGAGAGGTTATTGTTGTTGATGCGCTCTAAAAACTCGCCCTGAGAAATGTTTTGATTAAAGCCGTATATAAGCTGAGCGCCTTCCTCGCAGTCGACAACGTACCACATTTCGGTTTTACCGTATTCACCTTCGTGAAAAAGTGCATATTCATCGTCAGGGTGTACCTGAACCGAAAGCCTGTCCTTTGCATCGATAAGCTTTATCAGAATAGGAAAATAGGTGAAATGCTCTGCCTTGCTGCCAAGAGCTGCGTTTCCCCATTGTTCAATTACCTGCTGTAATGTCATTCCAGCAAACTTTCCGTTTTTAACAATGCTGTTACCGTCTTTATGGCAAGAAAGCATCCAACCTTCTGCGGCAATATCCTTATCGCTTTCAAAATTGAACTCGTCTATAAGGCGTCTGCCACCCCATAAATAATCTTTTAATGGGGCTTTAAGTAGTAACGGATACATAAAATCTTTAACCTCCTATCATGCATATTCACTGCATTTTACATAATTATAACATCATATTTTATCGTGTTCAAGAGAATATTAAAAAATATGTCGGAATTTTAGAAAAAAAGGGTGTGAAAAGCACTGAAATTTTAACAAAGCGCCCACAAAAATTTGTAAAAATAAAGGAAAATTTTTTTAAATTTGTTTTACATAATTTTTTTATTCATTTTATGTATGCATAGTGAGTTTCTCTACTTATCAACCGAGTTATCCACCGAAAAAATGTCGAAAAAGGGCATAAATCCATAAAAATGCCCCTGTCTTTGTGGAATACTTGGTGGATAATGTGGAAAACTTTTAAGGTTGTATCAGTTTACATAATGCTTAAAAATGCAGTTTTTTCCATAAAAATTGTAACTATTTTGTAACTTGATTTTTGTACGCGTTTAGGCTTATGGTTTCAAAACTCAGAGCAATATATATGCAAGAGCAAAAATGAGTAAAATATCGGTGTTGTCGTTGTATAAAATTAAAATAATGGCTAATATGAAAATTGTATCGGCATCAAGTGGCAATCGCAGGGAAGGCAGTATTTCACGCTGCAGTGAGGGAGATGGTTTTTTCTGCGTGTAATTTTTTTGTGTTGCGCGTTTACTCATATCAAGCATTTCTTTTATCGCTTGTTGTTTATCTATATGATAATTATGCGTTTCACCCATAAAACTTACCCTCCTTAAAATATCAGAATTCAAACATACCGCTTTCCCTCAGCATAGGGAGCAGGTCGATAAGTTTTAAAAGTTTTATTGCTGTATCAACCTTTTCACGCCTTGGTGCGCTGAGATGTGGTTTCAGCGCAAGTAAAAGTCTTTCACGGTTATCGTCGCGGTTTGTTTTAAGACGTGACATAACCGACATAATCTTGCCCAATTGCACTGGATCTATGTCACCGCCAAAAAGCGAACCCGGGTCCGAGGCTGGCGGTGGACTTTCGTTTTTTTGGTTACTGCCGCCTAAAATGTTTTCGGCCATCTCACGCACACGGTTAAGACTGTCAGGATCATTAAGCAGTTCGGCGAGTTTTTCGCTTATGTCATCCATTTCTTTTATCTCCGTTTAAAAATTTTATAAGTTGTTTTGCGGCATCACTGCTTAAAATCTGGTTTAATTTATTCTTATCGGCAAGCACCTGCTCAATTTTTTGTCTGTCCGATGCACTTACGTTTTTGAAAACAGCGTCAGTATCGCCACGGCGTGCAGCATCAAGGGTGGCTTTATCTATCTTGTTGAAATTATTATTCATTGCATTTCCTCCCGAAATAAAGTATTATGTATTTATATAATTTATGACAAAGGTGGAGTCTTTTATGCGAATTGCGGTGATTTCGGATTCACACGGTCACGGTAGTATAGTGGATAGAATTATCCGTCGTGAGCGTGAAGCCGACATTATTATCTTTTTAGGTGATGTCACGGGCGACATAGAAGATTTCACCTACGAATATAGTGATAAAAAGTTTTATATAGTAAGCGGTAATTGTGATGTGTTTTCCAATTTCCCATATACAACGGTGGCGCAAATTGGCGATGTAAACGTTTTTATAACTCACGGACACACGCTTGGCGTAAAGGGCGGGACGGCTGCTCTGGCCGCTGCCGCAAGACAATCGAATTGTAAAATAGCATTGTACGGTCATACGCACGTTTCCAATATAAAGTATGAAGACGGCTTGTATATTGTGAATCCCGGTTCGTGTGCTCGTTCACGCGACGGTGGTAACAGTTATGCGGCAATCGATATACGCGACAACGGCATTTTACCAAGCATTATAAGAATATAATTGTATTTATTTGCCCTTTTTTCGCATACTATTATGCGAAAGAGGGTTTAATTTTATGAAAAACAAATATTTTGGTACCGACGGTTTCCGCGGTGAAGTAAATGTTAATCTGACAGCCGAACACGCATATAAAATCGGCAGATTTTTAGGATGGTATTTTTTGTCACCTTTATCCAAAACCGACAAGGCAAAAGACAAGCCGCGAATAGTTATCGGTAAGGATACAAGACGCTCAAGCTATATGCTTGAATATGCGCTGTGTTCGGGTATTATTGCATCGGGCGGGGACGCATATATATTGCACGTTACCACAACACCGAGTGTTTCCTACGTTGTGCGTACCGAAGGCTTTGACTGCGGTATTATGATTACTGCGTCACACAACCCGTTTTATGATAACGGAATCAAGTTGATAAACCGATATGGTGAAAAGTTTGACGATAACGCTACCGATCTGATAGAAAAATATATAGACGGGGATTTGAAAAGCATAGGTATCGAAGGCAATGATTTGCCGCTTGCTCATCGTGAAAAAATCGGTGCTATTGTAGATTTTGTATCGGGTAGAAACCGATACGTAGCTTATCTTATATCGCTTGCATCACACTCATACAAACCTTTGAAAATAGGTATCGACAGTGCAAATGGCGCTTGTTGGAGCATTGCCCGTGCGGTGTTTGATGCGCTGGGTGCTCAGACCTATATAGTAGGTGACACGCCAAATGGAGTAAATATCAACAGGGACTGTGGTTCTACACATATAGAAAATTTGCGCCGCCTTGTACGCGAGCAACATCTTGATATAGGATTTGCTTTTGACGGCGACGGAGACAGATGTATTGCTGTTGATGAAAAGGGTAACGAAGTTGACGGGGATAAAATGATGTATATTTTAGCTCAACGCTTAAAGTCGCGTGGAATGTTGTCGGGAGATACGGTTGTTGCTACCATAATGTCAAACAGCGGTTTTGTAAACTCACTTAAAAAAACGGGAATAAACTGTGAACTTACAAAGGTGGGAGATCGCTTTGTGTATGAGCATATGCAGCAAAACGACTACGACCTTGGTGGTGAACAATCGGGGCATATAATCCTGAAAAAATATGCCACAACGGGTGATGGATTGTTGACGGCAATTATGATAACCGAGGAGCTTTGCGACCGAAAAACCACACTTTCAAAACTTGCCGAACCGGTATTTTTATATCCGCAGTTTACTAAAAACACAAGGGTAGAGGATAAAAAAGCGCTAATGTCAAATGAAGCGGTTTTACAGGCGGTAAAGGATGTAGAGCAAAAAATCGGCGGTAATGGCAGAGTTCTTTTGCGTGAGAGCGGTACTGAACCTGTGATAAGAGTGATGGTGGAATGTGAAAGTGAAACCAAATGCGTAGAGTATGCCGAAAAAATAGCCGGAGAAATATCAAAGGTCACATCTTAATTGATGTGACCTTTTTGCATTTACAATTTTTTTACAAAATCACCAAATTTTTTTAAAAATAATTTTTTAACATAACTGCATAAAAAAAGAAAGAAGGCGTTTTATGTACGTTATTAAAAATGCTTTAAGAAGCATATCCCGCGCCAAAGGACGTAATATTCTTATCGGTATTATAGCTCTGGCTATTGCTGTATCGGCCTGTGTGGCGTTATCCATCAAGGAATCAGCGCAAAAGGCAAGAGAGGATACACTTGGGCTTATGAATATTACGGCGCAAATTTCTCGCGACCGAGGTTCTGTGATGCAGGGCGCTATGGGCGAGCGCGGAGAAAACGGTGAAGCGCCATCTTTTGACCGTGACGCTATGAAGGAAATGCTGCAGGGTGGAAGCGAACTGTCAATCGACGAGTATGAAACCTATGCAAAAGCAGATAGTGTAAAAAACAGTTATTACAGTCTGTCGGCAACACTTGATGCCACAGGTGATTTAGAACCGATTGATACTATGGGTACGTTTGCGTCGGATAGCGGCGAAAACTCACAAACGCCCGAAATGCCAGGTGGTTTTAGTGGTGGCAAGGGTGGTCGTGATTTCGGCGGCAAAATGGGAACACAAGGTGACTTTACTGTTGTTGGTTACAGCAGTGACGATGCTATGACCGATTTTGTATCGGGCAACAGCAGTATAACCGAAGGCGTTGTTTTTGAACAAAACACACGCGATAACAATTGTATTATTTCAGACGAACTCGCAACCTATAACAATCTTGAAGTTGGAAGCGAGATTACTCTTGCAAATCCTAACAACACCGAAGAAACGTTTACTTTTAAAGTAGTTGGTATTTACACAGGTGAGTCTGCAAGCAACAGTGGATTTATGGGGGGCTTTTCTACCGCAACCGATTCCGCCAATCAGATACTCACAAGCTATGAAGCACTAAATGCTATATGTAAAACTTCAAGCGAATCAGCAGAAGAAGTTACCGATGAGGACAGCGGTATGACTACGTCTACCGCGGTTCAGGGCAGACTGAATTATACGTACGTTTTTGCTGATGTTGAGTCTTACGAGGCATTTGCAGATGAAGCTTCGGAACTTGGACTGTCAGAGGATTATACCGTTTCATCAACCGATATAAACGAGTTTGAAAGCAGTCTTGTTCCACTTGAAAATTTAAGCAAAACAGCAGGTTACTTTTTGCTTGTTGTATTTATTATAGGCGCTGTTATTCTTATAGTAATCAATATGTTCAATATACGTGAGCGAAAGTATGAAATAGGTGTTTTGACAGCTATAGGTATGAAGAAGTGGAAGGTGGCGTCTCAATTTGTAACCGAGCTTTTTGTTGTAACTCTTGCGGCTATAATTATAGGCGCAGGTATAGGCGCTGCAGTGTCGGTACCTGTTACAAATACGTTGCTTGAAGCACAAATCAGTTCCAATCAGCAAACCAAGGAAAATATGACACAGGGCTTTGGACGAGATACAATGACCGATTTTGAAGGTATGACCGATATACCTACAATGCCCGGTGGTAACACAGGGGAAACCCCTGAGAATGCAGGTGGTTTTGGTGGATTTATGGGTAACATAAGAGATAATACCGCCAACTATATTTCAGAGGTTTCGTATGCAACCAATTTTACCGTTATATTGCAACTTATAGGCGTAGGTATACTGCTTACACTTGTATCCAGCCTTGCGGCAGCGCTGTTTATAATGCGTTACGAACCACTTAAAATTTTGAGTAATCGAGACTAACGGAAAGGCGGAATTATTATGAGTACTTTACAACTTGAAAATCTGAGCTACAAATATGAAAAATCATCCGCAAACGTGCTAAACAACGTTAATCTCAGTTTTGAAAGCGGAAAAATTTATGCCATTGTTGGTAAATCGGGCGCAGGTAAAACCACGCTTTTATCGTTGCTGTCAGGACTCGCAAAACCGACGAGCGGAAAAATAATATATGAAGGTAATGATATTTCAAAAATTGATAAATATGAATACCGCAGTAAATACGTAGGTGTGATTTTCCAGAGTTTTAATCTATTACCACAGCTTACTGCTACAGAAAACGTTGTTTTATCAATGAATATTGCGGGTATGAAGGATAAGAACAAGACCCGTATAGCACATGAATTACTTGCTAAGGTTGATATAGATTCTGAAGAATTTGACCGTCGTGTGTTAAAACTTTCGGGTGGACAACAGCAACGCGTGGCGATTGCGAGAGCACTGTCTTACAATCCGCAAATAATTTTAGCGGATGAGCCTACGGGTAATCTGGATGGCGAAACACAGGATGAAATTATGAAAATTTTCCGTCGCTTAGCAGACGAGGGCAAATGCGTAATTATTGTTACACATTCGCCCGAAGTGGCGGCTTTGGCTGACGTGAAGTTTGAACTTCGCCGCGGAAAAAATTAACGCATATAAAAACTCCTCCGCTTATGGCAAGATGTCCTTAACGGAGAAAACCAAAAACCGAATAGGATAGGTAGGACGGTAATGTAGCAACGACTACATTACCGTCCGTTTTTTGCAACTTTGTTAGAAATTATTATAAACCGAACCGTATTTGGTTCGGTTTATAATAATTTCTGTAGTACAATTTAATCGAACGAGTCGTTTTAGGTTCGGAGGTGAGAGCTATGCAGAAAATCAAAGGATCAAAAAGTTTGGGATATCACCTGAAAATGCTTCGCTTAGAGGCTGGGCCTGGGGTAGCCGAACTTACTAGGTATATGCAATTATTGGGTTGTGATACCACCCGAGAGTGTTGGGTGAAAATTGAAGCTGGGAAACACAATGTATCACCTGAGCAGCTTTGGGCATTCAAAGAAGCATTGCATATATCGTACGACAAAATTTTCGAATTTATGGAGGAGAAAAAATGACAGAACATATTGTAGCTATTTTATATAACAAAATTCAAGACTCGGACTTCACTAACATGTATGGAATTAAAAAACCTGCAAGCGGTGGTGGTCAGACTTATATACAAGCAGCAGGATACACTCGCGAAGAACTTGATAAAATGTTTTCTGATGCGCATGACGTTTTTAACACACCTGAGTTTTGGGATGGAGATTCTATTTATCCAAGAAAAAGATATACATTCCAAGCAACTGTTGTTGGTAGTACAACTGCCGCTGACATTGAACTCGCCCCGAGAACTGGAAGAAAAGATTATCGCATATCAAGGCAGAACTTAAAATATCGTCACCCTGCATGGCAAACAAGTAATGGATTCCCTGAGCCTAATCGAAATAATATCGGTGAGTATATTTACGAAAAGAATTACCCTCATATAATCGACAATCTTTTTGTTCTTATTATAAAAACCATTTGCGAAGATGATACCGTACGGTTTTATGCTACTTATGTAGATTCCGAAAACCTTCCTGTGACTTGGCCTTCGGGTGTTGGATTGGAAGATATTTTTTCTAAGGGCAAACGTCAGGGTATTATCTTCTACGAGGAACAATATTTGCGTTTTGTCAATGACAAAAATGCGCCATTTGCTATCGGTTCTGCTGCCGATATCGAAATAGGAAATGTTGTTTTGCCTACTGATTTCAACGAAACTTCCGATGATGCTGTTGAGTATGCTACCAAGGAAATCTCGTTTACTGTGGATGTTTCCAACATAGCAATCACCAAGGTAGAAGCTCCTCAATTAAAGAAAAAGAAACCACGTTCGGAAAAAAGAACGGTGACCAAGGATGTTAACTACACAAGACGTCACAAAAACCTCAAGAAGATTGGTGACCTTGGCGAACTTTTGGCTATTGAAGTGGAGAAAAGAAGGCTTATTGCTGCAGGCAGACCCGACTTGGCAGATCGAATAGAACATGTTGCACGTACAATTGGCGATGGGTTAGGTTTCGATATTTTGTCGTTTGAGCAAGTTGGAACTGATTATTGCGAAAAGTATATTGAGGTTAAATCAACAACCGGCGGCAAAAATAAGCTTTTTGATATTAGTGACAATGAAGTTGAGGTATCCGAAGAAAAAGGACAACAATACTCTGTTTACAGATTTTACGGCCTAAGCAGTACAGCAAAAGAGGTACGATATTATGATTGTCGTGGTTCTATTAAAGAAAATTTTACTTTGGAAGCAACTGCTTTTAAAGCTTACTACAAAGGATAAGAGAAAGCGTGGGTCACCCCACGCTTTCTCTTTTTGTTAGAATAATAATGTATTCATTGAATTTCTTTGAAAGATTGCTATTGTTGCTTCTAAATCTAGAGTATTCAATCGTTCTGTATGTGACATCCCCAAATGAAGAAAACAGATCAATCAATTCATCTAACGAGAGCAATCCATCTTCACTATAACTGATGATGAATTTGTTACAATTCATCTCAGTAATTACTTTGGAAAAAGACTCTCGAATCTTTGTTTTCGTGCAAAATTTGGAGTGCTGATCCCACCAATCACGCAACCCGCTTTTTCCTATCGTTTCAGGGAAATCTCCTCGCGCAATCGTTTCTAAGATGTGATAATTAGCGGCGTATTGACGCTTCATATATGGCGGATCGATATAACACACATCTGCGGTTATGGTAGAAGCGATATTCTCTGCAAACCCTTGAATGACTGTATTTTGTATGCTGCCTTCACTAACAAATTGGATAGGTTTCAATAAAATTGTTTCTAATGAGCTTGAGTTGAACTTGGAGAGAAAGTATCCATATGTTCCAGAAATGTTTGCCACGTCATTAACAGCCATGATCAAGGTGTGCTTTAGAACTGATTCTTCTTCTGTTGTGATTAAATCATTTTCAATCCATATGTTGATTTGTTCTCTGATGGCATCAATTTTTTTGGCGTTCTGGGATGTAAAGTATTTTCTGCTTGGGGAACCATTACTAGGGGTTCCGCCCGGAGAGAATTCGTTAAAGAAATAGCTTTCTATTTCAGGCAACGAATTTAAGTGTTTTAATACTGTCTCGTATCCAGATAGTTCGATATTTCCGATGTTTAAGTGCGCAATGATCCTTTGAAAAGAAGGAGGTGCATCCAACAACAGCTGTGTCACCAAGTGATGCTTCGAGTAAGTCATCATATCGGAAGCAATCACACGATATCCTTGTTTTCTCAAAGCAACAGCTACGCTTCCTGTACCGGACATTAAATCAACCACAGTTGCATTTAAAGGAGCTTCCTCTGCAAAAACATCCATCAAAACTGGCAACAGTTTAGTTTTGTTTCCTATATACCTATACATACAGTTCTCCAATTGCTATTTTCATTTGATTAACAGCATTCAAGTCAGGAAGATTATTAAGCTCATTCGTGATAAGGCCTAATTCTTCTTGGCTTATATCATACAATTTCAAAACCAGTTTCTCTATTTCCAAATCTAGTTGGCGAGAATAGTTGTTTTGGATTCTTTGTACTAATTGTGCGATTCTTTGGCACACTTCCATATTCGAATCATCTACCTTCTTAATAGGGAGCGAAAAGATGATATCCTTGGTTAAATACGGATGTGATTTCCATTCGTTTTCACCATACTTTTTGAGATAGTAATAGTACATAACCCGCGAATTTAAAACACCCAAATAGTATTCAAGAGGTACAAGATTTTCCTTTTGAATGTAGTTACACGAATAGATTGTTTGGCTTATGTAGGTGCTTTCATAATCAATACAAGCATATATTCCCAACCCAGTTTTTCTTATCAGCACTTTGGGTGGATAATACAGCTCTGCACTTTTATAATTGATGCCATCGACATTTGGTCGTATGTATCTAATACCGTCAAAACTATAGCGATGTAAATTCTCACCAACATACATTGGAAGGCATCCAGGTTTGTTGATCGTAGAAATAATCTCGAAGATATTCGATTGATCTACTACTGTGGTTTTGCCACAAAACTGGCATGTTTTATACCCTGTCTCCAAGTGCTTTTTAGAGTAGCCTTGAGCTGATCCGCAGTGTTGACACTTGACTACGACTCCAGATTTAGAAATTTCTACCCCCCTACCAAAATGGAATAACGATTTCCAATCAATATGATTGCTGGCGATTTTTTCCAATAAAAACTCTTCTTCCTCGCGAGCATCTATATCGAAAATGAAGTTTTGATTATCTTCAAACCTTTTCTGCAACACACAGTGCTTTTTTTGCATATACGACTCAAAGAGATCGAGAGAACCTAACAAAAAACTCTTTCTATCGGCTGTATCCAGTCTATAACATTTGGTCGTGCTATTTGGTGTAGGTGCACTGTTTTTTAAAATGATAATACTCGTCGCTCTGTTAACGTCTGGGAATAGCTTTTCTCCTAAACGGGCAATAACTCTAATCTGAGTGTTTTTCACTAAGTGCTCTCTAAGTTTCTTGTTTTCTCCAGAAAAAAGAGAATCGGGTATGATAAATGCTAACAGCCCACCTTTGTTGGTTAGTTTTAAACACAACTCAATGAATAATACATAGCTATCGTATTGCCCTGTGTAGAATTCATATCCAGCTTGGAAAAGATCAGCTTTAGAGAAAACTTTCTCAGAACTCCATGGAGGGTTAGCGATTACAAAGGAGAGATTTTGTAATTGGTGACACCAATAATTTGTTGCAGTTATTTTCTCTGAAGGAATAATTGCATTCTTACACATGAATTGATATGCTGTATTAGTGAATGCTTTTTTGTTTTGTTCGACTACTTTTCTTTCAATATCTGTTCCCATGCAACAAATAGTCTGCTTGTGATAAAGGTTAAACTCACGAAAGAATTCTTTTAATAGTATCCCTTCGCCACAAGCTGGATCCCAAACTGTTATAGGTTTATCGGAATTCAAGTTTTCCATATCTGTTTCACTTAGCAATAACTTGGCCGTAAAATTTGCCAGCATTTGAGGTGTATACACAACACCATAACCATTCAATGGCATCACTCTTCATCACCTCCTGTAGCATAACATAAATCTATGCCCTGGCTTTTCAATCGAAGATATCTTTCATAGGAAATAATGACATTTTGAGGCTTGTTTTGCTTATTGACGATAAGGACTTGGTCTTCATCTACCACTCTTTTGAACAGTCTGGCTGCTTGCCCTTTTTGAAAGGATGTGATTCCTTCATATTCGGGGACAAGGATATTAGAAGTTTTATGTTTTGCCATGCTGACCTCCGAGAAATTCTATTGGTTTATATTATAGCATAAGTCATTATAATAGTCAAGGTATTTATTGTTATAATTATATTTACAAAAGTAATGACTTTTGCAAATGTTGTATTATTCCGCCTTTTCTTAGTCTTATTCCCCCACCTTGACAAAAGTTTCCTGCGTATGGTATAATAAATCCACCGAGAGGTCGGCTGAAAATTGAATATATGTGACACCCATTTTTTAAGAGTTATAGACTCGTACATACATCGGCACGGATCATTTTTAAGCGAACCGATACAGTTCGCTCATTTGTGTTTCCGTCTCGACGTAAGTGCGAGTCTTTTTGCTTTGCACTCGCCTTGAGTACATAACCAAGCGAAAGGTGGAATGAAGATGATTGCAGTATAGTCCTTCCCCAAGAAAAGCAAGGCGTTTGTAACAGCAGAAAAGAAAGATATTTCTCTGTCGTAACTACACCCACAGATCACCCCCCCTGTGTCGCCCACAGACCGCCTGTGTGCCGATGAAAGCAGAAACACCCGACCAAAAAGAAACCGCCCGTTTGGGGCGATTTGAGGACAGGCTTGCAAAGGCGAAAACGGATGGTTTGTGGAAACTTTTTAAGGCCTTTCGATGGGTCGAAAATCAAGCAGGAGAAAGAGGTGGGGTCGTAAACGCCCCTCGACTCGGTTCACAGCGGACGGCAACGCCGACCGCACAAGGGTTTTCGGCATTTTTGCTCTTTTTCCGAAGTGGTACCACTTTCGAGGAAAAGGAGCCAATTTAGGCGGTGTGAACTGCCAAAAGTGCCGTAAAACAAGGAAAATCATAGGCACTTTAATAGGTGCCGCAACAGAAAAGGAGAATTCACTATGGCAACCAACAATAAAATCAAATTTCCCCTCTGGGTAAAACCGAAAACAATGGAAACCGTGAAATACTCCTGAACGGCGGGCAATCCCATCATTATCCGCTATGCTTTTCGACTTCCCGAACAAGACGGAATCCCCGCAGTCGAAGTTCTCGCACAATCCACAGCAAAAACCGCATAGAAAGTAATAACCGGAAGGTTTTTACACCTTCCGGTTACATACCACCCATCAATTCTCCGTTAAGAACATCACGGAAAATGTGCGGAGGAGTTTTTTTCTTATTCACCAGATTTTTTGTTTCGTATAATAAGCAATATGCCAAGTGCTATTATACCAACACTAAGAAGCGAGCAGATCACAATTGTAATTATACCGCCTGCTGTATTAAAAAACGATGGTTCCTTATCGGGCGTGTCAGACGTGTTGTTTTGTACATCGACGTTTGTTGTATTGGAATCATCAGACGTGGCATCTGACGATGTTTCTTTGTCTGATACATCATCGCTTGATGTATCACTATTGTTAAGGTTGGGCTTTATGTTTTGTTGATAGTCTTCAAGTTTTTCAACTTCTTCAAGCGGAACTTTTTCACCGACGGTGTTGTTTATAACGGGTTTTTTATTGGTGGTGTTTTCGCTGGAAGTGTCTAAAGATCCGTCTTGTGAAATATTTTCCGAAGAATTGTCTTCTTGTGTACCATCCTCTTGTGAACCGTCTTCTTGCGTACCATCTTCGGTGCCCGGAGTGTTTTCACTTGAGTTATCTCCGCTGTCGGATGTATTATCGTTTGTGGTATCATCGCTCGAAGTATCGTCTTTATCGCCATCGATTTCTTCATAACTGAAGGTGATTTTGTCGGTGACTTCATCACATTTTGTGCAGTGACGGGACATTATACCGTCTTCATCGGGTGTGGCTGCTTTATCAACGGTCCATTCCAATTCAAAATCGTGTGTGATGGGAATTATTTCTTCTGCTACGTTTCCACAGCGGGCGCAAGAACTTTCTTTAAGACCCGTTGAGGTGCAGGTGGCTTCACGCACTAAATTCCATTGGCTGTATTTGTGTCCTGCGTTTTCACAGGTTTCCTGTACGGTAACTCCGCCCGAAACAACCAAAGGTACTATGAATTTTTGCTGTGAGGTTGAAAAACTGTTGTGTAGCTTGGTGCCATGTTTATCACGGTTGCTGTTGGCAAGGGTAATCGGATGGTTACCGGGCTTAGCATCGGCCTTTACTTCAAATATAACAGAAATTATCGTGCCATTGGTGGAAATATCCTTGTTTTCAACATTGACAAATGATACGTGTCCTTTATCACTGTGGTCTTTGACCGTATAACTTGAAAGATACCCTTTAGAATAACTTTTATAAACAAGAGCATCACTGTCATAGGTAATACAAAAAGCCATTGCCATAATACCGGGATTGTTGGAAATATCCACGTTTATTGTAACCGAATCACCCGGCATAACAGTTTCGCTTGAAACCTTAATTGATGCTGTTTCAGCCGCAAATGATGTAATACTTAGAGTTAGACAAATTATTGCGCATAAAAGTAAACTAAAAAGCCTTTTTGCAATTTTCATAGATGTACCTCACCATTGTTATTGTTTTTTATTATAATATATCATCTCTGTGTAAAAAAGTCAATTAAATAGGCTTTTGGGTAAAATATTACAAAAGAAAAAGGTAAAAGTTTTGTGAAAGTTGCCCTATAACATTTTTTGTTTAAATATGGTATAATTTAAACGTAAAAGGGGTGAACAGATTGTTTAAAGTGGGAGATGTTGTCGTTTACGGTGCTCAGGGTATTTGTAAAATTGATTGTATCCAGACAAAGCAGATAGGGAAACAAACGGCAGATTACTATGTTTTAAAACCAATTTATAACGATAATACATCGGTTTTTGTTCCGTTGCAAAATGAATTGCTTGTAGGAAAAATGAAGAATATTTTAACCCAAGAACAGGCGAATGAACTGATAAGTATTGCGCCACAAATAGGCATTTTGAAATATTCTGATGAAAATCACAAGCGCGAACAATATAAGTCAATACTCGCAAGCGGTAATCGTGAAGAGTTGATATCTCTTATCAAAACAATCCACGCCGAGAAAGAGTCACGGCGTGAGAGTAACAAAAAACTTAACATAAGTGATGAACAGACACTCAGAAAAGCAGAATTATTACTCTATAACGAGCTGGCTTTTATTTTTGATGCAGAGCCGCAGGAGATAGAGGGTATTATAAAAATTTAAACTATACGGTATTTTATGCGTTTCGCATAAAATACCGATTTTTCCTTGACAAATACTAAAAAAGGGAGTAAAATCGTTCATATACTTTAGAGAGGAGACAGATTACTATGTGTATAAGCCGTAATTATTATTTTTATTACTTTAAGCAGGACTGTCTTACCTCTTTTAAGAAAGCGATATAATCGCACCTTAATAGAAAAAAGACAGTCCGCAACCGTTTGTGTATATAAAATGCACCTTACGTGTTGGCGGATTTTTTGCTTTAATTAGGAGATGTAATTTATGATTAACAAAAAGATGGCAGACCTTGGCAATCAACCCTCGGTGATAAGAGAAATTTTTGAGTACTCACTTAAACGAAAGGCAGAAATCGGAGCCGAAAACGTATATGATTTCAGCCTTGGCAATCCAAGTATACCCGCGCCCAAGATAGTTGATGATACCATAAAAGAATTGGTAGAGTCGGGCGACAGTGTAGCGCTTCACGGTTATACCTCGGCTCAAGGTGCTATGCCTGTGCGCGAACAAATAGCCGCAAATATAAAGAAACGTTTTGGATGTGATGCAAGTGCTAAAAATATTTACATTACCTGCGGTGCGGCGGCTTCGCTTACCTCCACATTAAAGGCGGTTGTAAATGATGGTGATGAAGTTATACTGTTAGCGCCATTCTTCCCCGAATATAATGTTTTTTGTGCAAATGCGGGTGCAAAAACTGTTGCAGTGCTCGGCTGTGGCGACAATTTTTCACTTGATTTTGACGCACTTGATAAAGCAATAAACAAAAATACTGCGGCAATTATTGTCAATTCGCCAAACAATCCTACAGGTGCCATAATTTCCGAAAGCGATATTATTAAGCTTGCTTCTTTACTCAACAAGAAAAGTCAGGAAACAGGCCGCGTAATATACATAATTGCTGACGAACCATATCGTGAACTGACCTATGGTGATGACGTTCCATACATCCCGAATTTTTACAATAATACAGTTGTTTGCTATTCATACAGCAAGTCGTTGTCACTCCCCGGTGAGCGTATCGGTTACGTGTTTGTATCACCCCATTGTGATGATGCGGCTGATTTGTTTGCGGCGGTTTGTGGCGCGGCTCGTAGTATGGGTTACGTTTGCGCTCCAAGCCTTATGCAGAGGGTCATTGCAAAATGTGACGGTATGACAGCTGACGTATCACTTTACAACAAGAACCGTGAGTTGCTTTATAACTCGCTCAGCGAAATTGGCTACCAAGCAGTAAAACCGCAGGGCGCATTTTACCTCTTTATGAAAGCGCTCGAGGATGATGCCAATGCATTTTGCGAAAAGGCTAAAAAGCACGAGCTTTTACTTGTTCCCGCCGACAGTTTCGGCGCAAAGGGTTACGTACGTATTTCATACTGCGTAGCGTACGACACAATCAAAAATTCAATTCCTGCTTTTAAAGCACTCTATGATGAGTATAACAATAAATAATTAGGATAGGTTATTATGACTGAACTTGAAAAGGCAAGACAAATTATTAACGACGTTGACAAGCAAATGGCAGATTTGTTTGAGCAAAGAATGGACGCGGCAAGAGTTGTTGCCGCATACAAAAAAGAAAACGGACTTAAAATAGATGATTTTGCCCGTGAAGAGCAGATTATTGCAAAGAATACGTCGCTTATAAAAGACGAAGATTACAAATCTTATTATGTGAATTTTTTGAAAGAAACCATCAATCTTTCAAAGCTTTTACAGCATCGTTTGCTTGAGGGTATGCGTGTGGCATACAGTGGTGTTGAGGGGGCGTTTGCCAACATTGTGGCAGAACGCATTTTCCCCGATGCCAACTGTGTAGGTTATAGCGACTTTAAAGCGGCATACAACGCTGTCGTAAATGGCGAATGTGACTGTGCCGTATTGCCGATAGAAAACAGTTTTAACGGTGATGTTGGCAAGGTGATGGACTTAAGCTTTTTTGGTTCACTTTTTGTCAATGGACTTTATGAGGCGGAAATCGTGCAAAACTTACTTGCTGTAAGGGGTGCTAAAATAGACGATATTAAAACTGTTATAAGTCATTCACAGGCACTCGGTCAATGCGCAACCTATATTGATAAACACGGATTTAAAACCGTTGAGGCGGTAAACACTGCTGTTGCGGCAAAAACCGTGGCAGAAAACGGCGATAAATCAATTGCGGCAATAGGCAGCGAGGAAGCGGCAGAAAAATTCGGACTTACAAAACTTGAGTCACACATAAATGAAAGCAATCAGAATTCAACTCGTTTTGCAGTGTTCTCTCGCAGTGAAAAGGCGCATCTACCTACAGATAACCACTTTATAATGCTCTTTACCGTAAATAATGCGGCAGGCTCTTTGGGTAAAGCAGTATCAGTGATTGGTGAACACGGCTTTAACCTTAAAGCGCTTAAAAGCCGCCCTACAAAAGAACTTGTGTGGGATTATTACTTCTACGCCGAAGGAGAAGGTAATATAGGCAGTGAGCAGGGACAAAAAATGCTCACAGAACTTTCTAAATGTTGTTCAAACCTCAAGATTCTCGGCAGTTTTGAAAAGGAGATAAAGGTATGATAATACCTGTAAAAACAGAAAACGGCGGTTACAATATTTATCTTGAACGAGGCGCTTTAAATCGTGCCAAAGAATATTTTAATCTTGACCGCAACGTGCTGGTTGTTACCGACGACGGTGTTCCGCGGGAATACGCCGAAACCGTAGCCGCACAGGCAAAAGAGGCGGTGATTGTCCAGTTTCCACAGGGTGAAGCGTCTAAAAACTTTGACACCTACAAATGCATACTTGAAGCACTGGTTCAGGGAGATTTTACCCGTACCGACTGTGTTGTAGCAGTAGGTGGCGGAGTAGTAGGCGATATGGCAGGCTTTGCTGCGGCAACCTTTATGCGCGGCATAGATTTTTATAACATTCCTACAACTGTGCTTTCGCAGGTTGACTCATCGGTAGGTGGCAAGACAGCCATAGATTTTGGTGGGCTTAAAAATATTGTCGGTGCATTTCATCAGCCGAAGGGTGTAATAATTGACCCCGATACTCTTAAAACTTTGCCCGAGCGTCAGATTTCAAACGGTCTTGCCGAATCGGTAAAAATGGCATTGACACACGACAGAGAATTGTTTGAAATGCTTGAAAACGACGGTTGTGATATAGATACTGTAATTGAGCGTTCAATAAAGATTAAACGCTCGGTTGTTGAGGCCGACGAAAAAGAATCGGGACTTAGAAAGGTTCTTAATTTCGGACATACAGTAGGTCACGCTATTGAAAGTAACACCCCCGCGCTTTATCACGGCGAGTGTGTTGCGCTTGGTATGCTGCCTATGTGTAGCGACAAGGTAAGGGCCAGACTTATCCCTGTGCTTGAAAGATTAAATCTTCCTACCGCAATCGATTGCGATACCGAGAAAATTATTGACACTATGAGCCACGACAAAAAAATGGCAGGAGATATGATTTCGGTAATACGTGTAGAAAAAGTTGGTACTTTTGATATAACAAAACTTTCGTTTGCAGATTTTGCAGACGAGATAAAGGCGGTGTATAACAAATGAAAAACACCATAGGAAATTCTTTAACCATAACTCTTTTTGGTGAAAGTCACGGCAAGGCAATCGGTGCGGTTATAGATGGTATTGCATCGGGAATTGAAGTGGATGAAGAGTATATTGCATCGCAACTTACTCGTCGCAGACCAAAGGACGCTTTATCTACTCCCCGTCAGGAAAAGGATGAATTCAGTATTTTAAGTGGTGTTTTTGAAGGATACACCACAGGCACACCGATTTGTATTACAATTCCAAATGCCGATACTCATTCATCAGATTACGGTGAGATGCAGTACAAAATGCGTCCTTCTCATGCGGATTTTACCGCTAATTGCAGATATAACGGTTTTCAGGACTATCGCGGCGGCGGACACTTCAGCGGTAGAATAACTGCGGCACTTGTTGCGGCAGGTGCGCTTGTTTTGCCCGCGCTTAATAAAAAAGGAATTCATATAAACACTAATATTTTAAGTATTGCCGGTGAAACCACAGAGGAAAAAAGAAACGAAAAAATTCTTTCTGCAAAGGCTGACGGCGATAGTGTAGGCGGTGTGCTTGAAACAGTAGTAACAGGTGTTCCTGCTGGTGTGGGTGAACCTTGGTTTGATACTGTAGAGGGTATGCTCTCACACGCTATTTTCTCTATTCCTGCAGTAAAGGGTATAGAATTTGGTTTAGGCTTTGACTTTGCTGATAAAACAGGCAGTGAAGTTAATGACCAGATGTATGTAGATGGTGACACTGTTAAATGCTATACAAATAACAATGGCGGCGTGCTTGGCGGCATTACAAACGGTATGCCTATAGTTTTCCGCGCAGTTATTAAACCTACGCCCACAATAGGAAAAGAGCAAAAAACGGTTGATATAAATACTATGACCGACACAACGCTTGCGGCTCGCGGTCGTCACGACCCGTGCATTGTTCATCGCGCTGTAGTTGTAGTTGAGAGTGTGACTGCCTTGGTAATAGCAGATATGCTCACCTCTAAGTATGGAACGGATTGGTTGGCAAAATAATGGAATACGGCTGTATTGGTGAAAAACTGACACACAGTTTTTCTAAAGAGATACACAACCTGCTGTTTGATTACGATTACAAAATACAAGAAATTCCCAAGGGCGAACTTCACGACTTTATGACCCGTAAGGATTTTAAGGCAATAAACGTAACCATACCATATAAGCAGGATGTAATACCTTATCTTGACTTTATAAGCGATACCGCACGTGACATAGGCGCGGTAAATACCATAGTTAATCGTGACGGTAAGTTATATGGTTACAACACCGATTTTGGTGGTATGACAGCGCTTATCAAAAGACAGGGTATAGAAATAAAAGATAAAATCGTTTTGGTTTTGGGTAGCGGCGGCACCTCTAAAACGGCAGTAGCGGTGGCAAACAGCCTTGGTGCGCATCAGGTGGTTCGTGTATCACGTACCGCAAAAGAAGATTGCATTACTTATGATGATATGTATGCACGCTTCACTGGTGCAGAGGTTATAATCAATACCACGCCTTGCGGCATGTACCCTAATATCATAGGTGAACCTATTGATATTGACCGCTTTACCAAAATAGAAGCGGTTGTGGATGCTATTTATAACCCACTTTGCTCGAATCTTGTTGTTAAAGCAAAGAAAAAAGGCATAAACGCTATTGGCGGTCTTTATATGTTAGTGGCGCAAGCAGCGCACGCGGCAGAACTGTTTATTGATACAAAGGTACCCACCGAAAAGGTTGACGCGGTATATCGCGCTACACAAAAGCAAAAGCAGAACATTGTGCTTGTCGGTATGCCTTCAAGCGGTAAAACAACTATTGGCAAACAGTTGGCACAAGAGCTTAATATGCAGTTTGTTGATACCGATAAAGAAATTGAAAATGTATCGGGCAAAACCATACCCGAGATTTTTGCAGAGTCGGGCGAAAGCGGTTTTCGCGATATTGAATCGCAGGTTATAACATCTGTTTCTGCAAAGCAAGCTCAGGTAATCGCTACAGGTGGCGGCGCAATTTTGCGCAATCTAAACGTAACAGCGCTTCGCGGTAACGGTATAATATACTTTATCGACCGACCACTCGATATGCTTATTACAACCGATGACCGACCACTTTCAAGCAATCGTGATGACCTTATAAAAAGATATAACGAACGCTATGATATTTACTGTAGTGTCGCAGATAAAAAAATTATAAACGACGACTCCTTACAAAAGGTTGTTGATGTTATAAAGGAAGATTTTTTAAAATGAAAATACTTGTAATAAATGGTCCGAACCTTAATATGCTTGGTATTCGTGAGCCCGATATTTACGGCAAAAGCACATATAACGATTTGTGCGTACTTATTACTGATTACGCCGGAAAACAAGGTGTAGAAGTGGAACTTTATCAATCTAATCACGAGGGTGATCTGGTAGATAAAATTCAAGCAGCATATCATAATTTTGACGGCATTGTTATAAATCCCGCGGCATATACACATACAAGTGTAGCAATTTTGGATGCCGTAAAATCGGTAGGGTTACCTACGGTTGAGGTTCATATTTCGGCGGTAGAAACGCGTGAGGATTTTCGTCAGGTAAGCTACATCCGTCAGGCTTGTATAAAGACCATTACAGGTCTTGGTTTTGATGGATACCTCAGGGCTATTGATACACTTATTGAAAACGGAAAGTAATTATGATAGTAACCATAAAAAAATCGGTGGCAAAAGGCACTATAGCCGCGCCACCATCAAAATCAATGGCGCACCGTGCGCTTATTTGCGGCGCACTCTCCGGCGGCAGTAAAATAGAAAATATTGAATATTCAAACGATATACTTGCAACGCTTGATTGTCTTTCGGCACTTGGTGCTACAGTAGAAAAAAGCGGTAACACCATACAACTTGGTTGTCTTAACCCATTCATTTCAAAAGAAGCGACACTTGATTGTCGTGAAAGTGGTAGTACACTGCGATTTATGATACCGTTATGTATGCTGTCGGGTAATAAAATAACCCTTAAAGGTAGCGAACGTCTTTTTGCTCGCAATCTTACAATCTATGAGGGAATTGCAAAACAAAACGGCATATTATTTGAAAAAGGCAGTGATAGTCTTACCGTTTGCGGCAATTTAAAATCGGGGGATTATAAGGTAGCAGGTAATATATCAAGCCAGTTTATATCAGGCTTGCTTTTTGCCTTGCCTTTACTGAAAGGCGACAGCACTTTAGAAATTACGGGCGAGTATGAAAGCGAGCCTTACATTGACCTCACCTTAAAATCACTTGGTGACTTTGGTGTTGTGATAGAAAAGCAAGACCGCACATATAAAATCAAAGGCGGTCAAAAATATGTTGCACAGAATATGACCGTAGAGGGTGATTATTCTAACGCGGCATTTTTAGATGGGTTTAACCTCTTGGGCGGTGAAGTTACCGTAACAGGACTTGACTCCAGTTCTTTGCAAGGTGACAAGATATATAAACAGATGTATGAGGGACTTAAAAACGGCGAAAAGCAGTTTGACCTGTCACAGTGTCCCGACTTGGCTCCCGTTATGTTTGCGCTATCTGCAGTTTATGGCGGCGCGCATTTTACAGGTACAAAACGCCTTAAAATAAAAGAAAGTGACCGTGCTGCTGCAATGGCGCAGGAACTCCAAAAATTCGGCATAAAAGTTGATGTTGCTGAAAACGACGTCACGGTTTACGGTGGCGAATTAAAAGCACCCAGTGAAACACTTTGCGGTCATAACGACCACCGAATTGTTATGGCTTTATCGCTACTTTGCTCCATTACGGGCGGTAGTATAAGTGAGGCCGAGTCGGTAGCCAAAAGCTACCCCGACTATTTTGAAAAAATAAAATCTCTTGGAATAGTGATAGAAAATGAAGTTAGATGATGTAAAAAACGTACTTATCGTGGGTCTTGGCCTTTTGGGCGGTAGCTATGCCAAAGCGCTGACCAGAAATGGCTTTGATGTAAAGGTTATAACGCTAAATCAGGACGATATTGATTATGCTGTTGGCGAAGGCTTTATATCGGGTGGTACAACGCAGGTTGACCCCGAGCTTATAGCTGAGTCTCAACTTATAATATTTGCCCTTTATCCGCATACATTTATTGAGTGGATAGAAGCTTACGGCAACCTTATAAAGCCCGGTACCGTTATAACCGACGTTACGGGTGTTAAGGGTTGTATTGTAGAACGTGTGCAGGATATGTTACCAAGTGGAGTCGAGTTTATTTCGGCTCATCCTATGGCAGGTAAGGAAACCTGTGGCGTACGCAGCGCGGATGATAGTATATTTAAAAAGGCTAACTACATTGTGGTACCTACCAACCGTAACACACCCGACGGAATAAGACTTTGTTGTGATTTAGGGCGTGTGCTTGGGTTTAACGATATTTCAAGTCTTACCGTTCGTCAGCATGACGAAATGATAGCGTTTTTGTCACAGCTTACCCATGGTATTGCAATATCGCTTATGTGCGCAAATGGTGACCCGAATCTTGTGCGCTACACAGGTGACTCGTTCCGCGACCTTACCCGAATTGCAAACATAAATGACGAAATGTGGAGCGAACTGTTTCTTGCTAATCGCGAGGCGCTACTTCAGGAAATGGATGGCTACCGCGACGCATTCAACAGACTTTACGATACAATTAAAAACGGTGACCGCGATGCTATGCGAGATATGATGAAACTCTCCAGCGCCCGCAGAAAGACCTTTAATGAAGGAGAAAAACTGATATGAGTATGGATTTTAAACGTAAATTACCAATTCCAAAGGAGATAAAAGAGCAATACCCAGTAACTGAGAAACTGGCTGAAATCAAGGCTCAGCGCGATGCTGACATAAAGGCTGTATTTACGGGTGAATCAGATAAGTTTTTACTTATAATCGGACCCTGCTCTGCTGACAACGAAGAGGCTGTTCTTGATTATATGGGCAGACTTAAAAAGGTGGCAGACGAGGTGCAAGATAAAATTCTGATTATCCCACGTGTTTACACCAACAAGCCACGTACCACGGGTGAGGGATATAAGGGTATGCTTCATCAACCAAACCCCGAAGAGCAACCAGATATGCTTAAAGGTATTATCGCAATTCGTGATTTGCATATGAGAGCGCTCTCGGATTATGGTTTCACCTGTGCTGACGAAATGCTCTACCCTGAAAATTATCGTTATCTTTCGGATATTTTGGGTTATGTTGCAATTGGCGCACGCTCGGTAGAAAACCAGCAACATCGACTTGTTGCCAGCGGCATATCAATACCCGTTGGTATGAAAAATCCAACAAGCGGTGACCTTAGTGTTATGATGAATTCCATCAAGGCGGCTCAGACATCTCATACCTATCTGTATCGTGGTTGGGAGGTTACAAGCTCGGGCAATGATACTGCTCACGCAATACTTCGCGGTTATATGGATTTTGCAGGCAGAAATATATCTAACTATCATTATGAGGATATTGCTCATCTTTGCGAGCTTTACAATGAATATGGGCTTAAAAATCCGTCGGTTATTATTGATGCAAACCACGCAAACTCTTCTAAAAAATATCTCGAACAAATCCGTATTTCAAAAGACGTTATTTACAGCCGTAATCACAACGACAATATAAAGCATCTTGTAAAAGGACTTATGATTGAAAGCTATATCGAGGACGGCGCGCAAAAGATTGGCGAGCACGTATACGGCAAATCAATTACCGACCCGTGTCTTGGTTGGGAAAAGACCGAAAACCTTATCTACAAAATTGCAGACACTCTGGAGTGATAAAATGTTAGCGTTTTTAATAGCACTGCTTTTTGGTTGCGGTCAGGTGTTTTTGACGGAGCAACTTATTTATGCTTTTAACAAAAGAGAAGGCAAAAAAATATTGCTGTTTTTTGGCGCGAAGTTTTTAACTTACGCCATAGGTATTGGACTTGTTGTGCTCAAATTTGTATGGCATATAGGTCTTGTTCTTTGCGGCTTTGCAGTCGGCGTGCCGATTACGGCGATAGGGTTGTTTGTTTATAAGACAATTTACAAAAAATAAGATAAGTTTGAATAAAATCGCCCATAGCACCGTTTTTTGGTAAGTCGCGGTATCGCATACAGCACCACTCACGGCAAAACGGCACTGTGAACAATTTTCTTTCAAACTATGTTTATGATTTGAAGGGAAAATATTTATGATAAAAATAAGTGTGACAACAGATAAAGAAGCACCTATTTTAGCTGAGATACAAAAGTTAGCGTTCTTGCCACTATACGAAAAATATCATGATGAAGGTAATCCCTGTCTTCGCGGTGTCGAAGATGTCGCAAACAGATTAAATTCAGAGTTTTTTCGTTATTTTACAATTTTTGAAGATGATAAAATTGTGGGTGGAGTGCTTTATAAATGTAAGGGTAAAACACCGTTTATATCGGGTCTTAAAGATGGTGAGTATTATCTACAACGAATTTATATAAGACCCGAAAGACAGTGCAACAAAATAGCGCAAAAAGCGATTTTGCTGTGTGAAAAAGAATTCAGCGACGCTACTGCCTTTTATGTTGATTTTCCTGAGGATTTAATAAAAAATCAAAAATGCTATGAGGCAGCAGGTTTCTGTGATACAGGCAAAAGAATGGAGTCAGAACCAGGTTTAGTGCTTGCTTGTTATGAAAAGAAAATATAAATTTAAATTGTAAGGGTGACCTATGGTCACCCTTACAATTTTGTAATTTTTTTCTTTTTAGATTGACTTTAATACCCCGATAATGTAAAATAATATTAA
This sequence comes from Acutalibacteraceae bacterium, assembly GCA_045593245.1. Taxonomy (GTDB): domain Bacteria; phylum Bacillota; class Clostridia; order Oscillospirales; family Acutalibacteraceae; genus UBA737. The sequence continues at coordinate 59,710 of JAZNWJ010000017.1, forward strand.
ATATAATATATATTGTTAGGGGAGTTATGTATGAAACCCGTTTATAAGCGCATTTTGCTTAAACTCAGCGGTGAGGTACTGGCCGGCGAAAAGGGCACAGGTATTGACTTTTCAAAGGTTGAAGAGGTGTGTCAAAGCATAAAAGAATGTGTTGACCTTGGCGTTGAGATTGCCATTGTTGTAGGAGGCGGTAACTTCTGGCGCGGCAGATCAAGCGGCAAAATGGACCGTACGAGAGCCGACCATATGGGTATGCTTGCTACTACAATAAATTCATTAGCTCTCTGTGATACACTTGAGCAGTTGGGAGTTACAACACGCGTTCAGACCGCAATTGAGATGCGTCAGGTTGCAGAACCTTACATCCGCAATAAAGCAGTTCGTCACCTTGAAAAAGGCAGGGTAGTAATCTTTGGTTGCGGTACAGGCAACCCGTTCTTTTCTACCGATACGGCGGCGGCTTTGCGTGGAGCCGAGATTGGCGCAGATGTAATCTTTAAAGCAACCAACGTTGACGGTGTTTATGACTCTGACCCCAAGACCAATCCAAACGCTAAAAAGTATGATACACTTACCCACCACGACGTTTTGGCACAGGAGCTTCACGTTATGGACTCTACTGCCGCTTCACTTTGTATGGATAACGGTATTGATATACTTGTATTTAATCTTAACGACCCACATAACATTGTTGAAGCCGTATGCGGAAAAGCAATCGGCACACTCGTAAAATAATTTTTTAAAGGAGAAACTTATGAACGAACTAATTAAAAATACCGAAGATAGAATGGGCAAATCTATTGATGCGCTTGATCGTGAATATAAATCTATAAGAGCAGGCCGCGCTAATGCAGCGGTGCTTGACCGTGTTAACGTTGATTACTATGGTGTTCCTACACCCGTTCAGCAGATGGCGGCAATCTCTGTTCCGGAGCCACGTACACTTCTTATCACCCCTTGGGATAAATCAACACTCAAGGATATTGAAAAAGCAATTCTTACTTCTGAAATTGGTATCAATCCTCAGAATGATGGTACCTGCATACGTCTTAACTTCCCACCTCTTACCGAGGAGCGTCGTAAGGACATAGTTAAGGATATCCGCAAAAAAGGTGAAGACGCAAAGGTTGCAGTTCGCAATCAGCGTAGAGATGCTCTTGATAAATTAAAAGCACTCAAGAAAAATAATGCAATAACCGAAGATGATGAAGCAAACGGAGAGAAAAAAATTCAGAATCTTACCGACAAGTTCTGCAAGGAAATTGATGAACTTGCAAATGTAAAAGAAAAAGAGATAATGGAAATATAACTACTTGAAAGCGGATTTTAAAATCCGCTTTCATTGTCGATAAAAAAGAGGTTTTTTATGGCTATCTTTAAAAAGAAAAATGTTGCAGAGCGTATACTTCCCGACCATATTGCCATCATTATGGACGGTAACGGTCGTTGGGCAAAGAAACGTTCATTGCCACGCACGGCAGGTCACGCTGCAGGTAGTAAAAACTTTAAAGATATTGCGCGCTATTGCAATAAAATCGGTCTAAAATATCTTACGGTTTATGCCTTTTCTACCGAAAACTGGAAGCGTCCAAAAGATGAAGTGGATAACATAATGAAAATCTTTAAAGAGTATCTGGAAGACGCCAAGAATTTTAAAGATGAAAACATTCGGGTTCAGTTTATCGGCGACCGCAGTGTGCTGGATGCCGATATACAACGTCTTATGAAAGAGTCGGAGGATGCGTCGCGTGACGCTACGGGTCTTCACCTTAATATTGCTATAAACTATGGTGGTCGTGATGAAATTGTTCACGCTGTAAAAAATATAGTAGACAGTGGTGTGGGTGCAAATGATATAACCGAACAGCTTATATCCGATAGTCTTTATACGGCGGGTCAACCCGATCCCGATTTTATTATAAGACCCAGCGGTGAGTACCGACTTTCAAATTATCTTATCTGGCAGTCGGCGTATGCTGAATATTGGTTTTCGGATATATTGTGGCCTGACTTTAAACCGAAGGATTTAGACCGCGCTATAGATGATTTTAATAAAAGAAATCGTCGTTTTGGCGGTGTATAGGAGGATTATTTTATGAAACAACGTATTATATCAGGCGTTATAATGGGTGGCGTAGTAGCGGTTGTTCTGATTTTGGGATTGACTATCAATAACGTTATTTTAACCACCTTTTTAGCGATTGTTGCTGCGCTTGGCGTGTTTGAACTTGTAGGCAACGCCGCTAAAATAGAGAATATTATATTCCGTATACTTCCTTCTCTCTATACGGTGATAATGGTGTTTTTGTTCTGCGATATAAACGAAAATCTTTTCAGACTTAATCTTACAAATTATGAATATTTTGAAATGGGTGCGTTTATAGGCGCAATAATTGTATCGGTATTATACGTTATAGCAACCGCAATTTTGATTCTTGTAAAGCAGGCGGATTTTGATCTTGCAAAAATTGCAGTGGTTTGCGGTATGCCAATACTTTACGCATTTGGTTTTTCTACTATAGCAAGCATTATAATTGCCACAGGCGGAATATACTATTTATTGTTGGTGCTTAACTTTGCCTGTGTTTGCGATATGGGCGCGTATTTTGTTGGCGTTAGTATGGGTAAAACAAAACTTTGTCCCGAAATAAGCCCTAAAAAGACAGTTGAGGGAGCACTTGGCGGCATAGTATCAAGTGTGGTTGTAACACTTGTTATTACACTTTGTTATGGATATTTTGATAAAATTCTGCCCGCGTTATTGCTTACAATTCCGCTTTGTGTGGTTGGTATGACAGGTGATTTGTTTGCATCGGTTATCAAACGTAAGGTAGGAATAAAAGATTATGGTAATCTTATTCCCGGTCATGGTGGAATACTTGACCGTGTAGACAGCGTGCTGTTTATTTCACCGCTTGTTTACTGTCTTATGTTAGTAGGTATACTTTAATGAAAAGACTGATTATTTTAGGTTCGACAGGGTCGATTGGTACACAGGCGCTTGATATAGTGCGCCAGAACCCTGATAAATATGTTGTTACTGCGCTTGCAGCGGGTAGCAATGCTCGGTTGCTTGAAAAACAGGCGCGTGAATTCAAACCGCAACTCGTAGCGCTTTTTGATGAGTCGGCGGCGGAAGACTTAAAAATCCGTCTTGCCGATACTGATATAAAGGTGCTGTCGGGTTCCGACGGCGTTTGCCAATTAGCGGCAAGTGACGGCGATATGGTGCTTAACGCAATTGTAGGTATTGCGGGACTTCGTCCCACGCTTTCAGCGATTGACGCAGGGCGCGGGATTGCACTTGCCAACAAAGAAACCCTTGTTACAGGCGGCGAAATAGTAAACCGTCGACTTGCAGAAAAGGGTGTATCGCTTCTTCCTGTTGACAGCGAGCATTCGGCGATTTTTCAATCGCTTCAGGGGGCGCCCACCGGTAGTCTGAAAAAGATATTGCTTACAGCGTCGGGTGGTCCGTTCTTTGGAAAAACAAAAGACGAATTACAAAACGTTACCGTAAAGGATGCACTTAATCACCCTAACTGGTCTATGGGAGCCAAAATCACCATTGACAGTGCAAGTCTTATGAATAAAGGACTTGAGGTTATTGAAGCGGTGCATTTATTTGGCGTGCCTGCTTCACAGATTGAGGTGCTTGTTCACAGACAAAGTATACTTCATTCGGCGGTGGAACTTTCCGACGGAGCGGTTATTGCGCAGCTTGGCACCCCGGATATGAAATTACCGATACAGTATGCGCTGACCTACCCGCAACGCGACATATGTTTCGAAAGTCTCGATTTATTTAAAATTGGTGCGCTTACTTTTGAACGTCCCGATTATGACACATTCAGATTGTTACCATTATGTATAGAGGCAATAAACCGTGGAGGACTTTATCCAACCGCGATAAACGGTGCTAACGAAGAGTCGGTTAAACTATTCTTAGAGGGTAAAATCAAGTTTCTTCAGATAGCCGAGCTTAACGAAAAGGCTATGAATCTATGTGAAAACAAGCACGACTTTACAGTTGATGATATTTTTGCTGCCGACCAAGCGGCAAGACGAGTTGTACGAGAGGCGATATAAATGAAACAGATAGATAAAAATACAGTAAAAGCTGAAAATCAGTTAAGAGATAAGCATGACGTAACCTTTGAATGTGAAGAAAATAACGGCGTGCGTGTAATGATGGCAGGTAATTCGATCACTTTGCACGAGCCGAGCCCAACAATCGGTTGGAACAATCAGTGGGGAATGGCGGCATCGGCAAAGGAAAAGGATTACGTTCACGTGCTTAAGCGTCATATTCAGGGTGTAAAGCCTGACGCAACATTTTGCATTTGTCAGGCATATAAATGGGAACGTGATTTTGCCAACGGTAAAGACGCATATCCTATTTATGAGGATGCAAGGAATTTTAACGCAGATATTATTGTTGTACGCTTTATAGAAAACTGCCCGCGCAAAGATTTTGATCCGCAAGTTTTCAAAAAAGAATACGTAGATTTCATAAACTTTTTAAACAAAAGCGGTAATGCTAAAGTTATACTTACCACTTCCTTCTGGGAACATACGGCAGATCCGGTGGTTGCCGAGGTAGCAGAAGAAAATGGTTGGCCGCTTGTTGTTCTTAATGATTTGGGCGAACTTGATGAAATGAAGGCGCTTGGCCTTTTTGAACACTATGGTGTTGCAAATCACCCGGGCGACCTTGGTATGAAAACAATAGCCGACAGGATTTTTAGTGAGGTTAAAAAAATACTTTAATTTAGGTTGTGATTACCATTTCTGCTTTTTTGAACGTTTTAAATAATATATGGCCTTATGTAATAGCAATAATTTTGTTTCTGATACTTATTGTTATACACGAATTCGGTCATTTTATAGCAGCAAAACTGTTGGGCGTACGCGTAAATGAATTCGCAGTGGGTTTTGGTCCCAAGCTTTTTAAATGGGGCAAAGGCGAAACAAAGTACGCTATAAACTTAGTGCCGCTTGGTGGTTATTGCGCTATGGAGGGCGAGGATGAGTCAAGTAGTGACGATCGCGCTTTTTGCAATAAAAAGCCATGGCGACGACTTCTGATTGTTATGATGGGCGCAGTGTTTAATCTTATACTGGGTTTGATTCTGGTAGCAATTACCTTAATACCTCAAGAGCGTTTTACAACTACCACGGTCGATGTTTTTAGAGAAAATGCCGTAAGCGTAGAGTATGGTTTGCAAGAAGGGGATAAGATAATCGGAGTAGATGGTCGCAAAATTTTTACTACCTATGATTTGAGCTATGCATTCAGTAACGTAGATGATAGCGCTATTGATATAACCGTAAAACGAGACGGTAAAAAGGTTGAACTTAAAGACGTTAAGTTTGCCAGCGAAAAAATAGATGGAATCAACTATCTTACGGTCGATTTCTTTGTTGTGGGAAGAGAAAAAACCTTCACAAGTTTTATAACCAATACTTTTGACACTGCAATTTCAAATTGCGCGGTAGTATACCGCTCTCTTGTTGATTTAATTACAGGCAGATACGGTATTAGTGCTATGTCGGGTCCTGTTGGTGTTACTGCGGCAATTGGTAGTGTGGCAAAACAAAATTTGTTTGACATTATACCTATAATGGCGCTCATTACCATCAACTTAGGTTTATTTAACTTATTACCGCTTCCCGCGCTTGACGGCGGAAGAATTGTGTTTATTTTGTTTGAAATGATATTTCGCAAACCCGTACCGCAAAAGTATGAGTCGATAGTTCACGCGGTTGGTCTGGCGTTGCTGCTGTTACTGATGGTAGTGGTTTCTTTTAAAGATATCTGGATGTTGATTACAGGGTGATTTTATGTATACAAATGCTACAACTAAAAGGGTATATGCAGGGGGCGTTGCTATAGGTGGCGGCGCGCCGGTGAGTATTCAGTCTATGCTTTGCGCCCATGCGCATGATATAGAGGGAAACGTGCGACAGGCGTTAGCGTTACAAGATGCAGGCTGTGATATAGTGCGCGTATCAGTACCCGATATCGAGACCATAAAAACAGTTGAAGCGTTAAAGCAAAATATTACCATTCCGCTTGTGGCTGACATTCACTTTGATTGGCGACTGGCAATTGAAAGTGTTGCCGCAGGTGTTGATAAGGTGCGTATAAATCCGGGTAATATAGGTGACGAATCCCGCGTGTGTGAGGTAGCGCGTGTTTGTCGCAATAAAAATATTCCTATAAGAATCGGTGTAAACTCAGGCTCTTTGGAAAAAGAAATTCTTGCGCGTTACGGTGCCGCTACACCCGAGGCTATGGTTGAAAGCGGACTTTATCATATATCGCTTTTAGAAAAGGCGGATTTTGATAACATTGTTTTGTCTCTCAAATCATCAAACGTAAAGCGTATGTACGATGCATACGTTTTAGCAAGCGAAAAATGCCCATATCCTTTGCATCTTGGTGTTACCGAAGCAGGAACTGAAAATATGGGCGTTATAAAATCTTCGGCGGGTATAGGCGGACTGTTACTTCGCGGCATAGGTGATACAATACGTATATCGCTTACCGATGAGCCTGTTAAGGAAGTAGAGGCTGCAAAAAAACTTCTTAAAGCCTTAGGGATACGAAACGGCGGTATCAAGTTTGTATCGTGTCCGACCTGCGGCAGAACCGAAATTGACCTGATAGGTCTTGCAAAGCAGGCTGAAGAGCGTTTTGCGAACATAGATAAGGATATAACCGTTGCAATTATGGGTTGTATTGTAAACGGCCCAGGTGAAGCGTCTGCTGCCGACATAGGAATTGCAGGCGGAAAGGATTGTGGGGTTATATTTAAGGGCGGAAAAATTCTTTATAACAAGGTGCCCGAGGATAAACTCTTAGATTTATTGGAACAAGAAATTGAAAAAATGTGAGGAATTTGAATGTACTCTTTTGCAGAGTTGTTTGATACGTATTTAAGCGCAGAAATACTTGAATTATTTAGTGGTGTAGATATTGATGAGTGTATATTGAACAGCGAAAACAGAGACCTTTATTTAAGGCTACACAGCGATATATACATATCTTGCGCAAAGGTAAATACATTACGTGAGGAAATTAAGCACGCATTAAGGCTTGAAAATATTACCATAGAAAATACATTTGCAAGCGATTCTTTTTGTGTCGAAGCTATCGAGGATATTGTTTCTGAAATCCGTACTAAAAATGTAATCTTTAACGGTTTTTTTAATGAAGCTCAGTATGATTTGCAGGGAAACGATTTAAGGATTACATTAAAATACGGCGGTTACAGTAAAATCGGTGAAGGTAATTTTGAAAAGATTTTTAAGAATATTGTTAAAAATCGTTTTGACAAGGATATAAATATTTCTTTTGATGGTGTACTGGACGACGTGCCTATGATTTTGCCGGAACCCGAAGTTGTTGTACAAACACAGCCTGAAAAGTCAAAGCCCGTGCAAAAATCAGAACCACAAAGGGAAGAGAAAAAATACGATTATAAACCCAAAGACGGACTGCCTGTTTATCTTGAAAGCGCAAACTTGTTCTTTGGTAGAAAAATAGATACTTGTGTTAAAAAACTTAAGGACGTTATGTTGCCGCAAAACGACGGTGAAAGTGTTTACGTAAGTGCTTGGGGCGAAGTTTTTGGCGTTGAAAGCAAAGTGCTTGACACCAAGCGCGGCGGCAAAATGGTTAAGATAAAGTTTTATTTCAGCGATACCACCAATTCGTTCAGCGCTTCGCTTACAAAGTTTTTTGATTCAAAATACACTAAGAATTTAGATGAAGCCGCAAGTGATTTTTTAAACTCTGTGTCACAACTTAAAAACGGCGCTTGTGTGATTGTTAATGGTGACTATTCCTATGATAGTTGGAGTCGTGATTTTGTTCTTGACGTAAGGGCGCTGGCAAGTATCAAAAAATATGAAGAAACAGATGATTTTGACGGTGAAAAGAGAGTAGAACTTCACTGTCATACAAATATGTCGGCAAAAGACGCCGTGGCGAGTGCGGGCGATATTATAAACCGCGCTTACAAATGGGGACACAAGGCGGTTGCCATTACCGACCACGGTGTTGTGCAGGCGTATCCTGCTATTGCTGAGGCGGTTGGTAAGATACGTAAAGGCGGCGGCGAGTTCAAAGCCATATATGGTGTAGAAAACTATTTTATCGACGATACAAGATATGATATTTCAAACCTTACAAATAAAGAAATCGCAAAACTACGTAACCACCAAATTATTTTGGTAAAGAATTTAGTAGGTCTTAAAAATTTGTATGAGTTGGTATCCCAGTCACATCTTAACAACTTTTACGGCAGACCTATAATTTTGCGCTCGATGTTAGACGCTCACCGCGAGGGTCTTATCGTTGGCTCTGCTTGTGAGCAGGGCGAACTTTATCGCGCAGTAATTGACGGCAAGGATGAAAAAACACTTTTAGAGATTGCCGATTATTACGATTATCTTGAAATACAACCCCTTGGCAACAATGAATTTATGGTGCGGGACAGCGTAAATCCCGATAAGGTTGACAAAAAGGGTAACGTTACACCAAATAGATTTAAAAATGTTACGAGCATAGAGGTTGTAAAAGACTTTAACCGTAAGGTTGTAGAAATTGCTGACAAATTAGGCAAACCTGTAGTAGCTACTGGTGACGTGCATTTTCTTAAAAAGGAAGACGGAATTATCCGTCAGATAGTTATGGCGGGACAAGGCTTTGACGATATTGAAAATCAGGCTCCGCTTTACTTTAAGTCCACTACCGAAATGCTTGAGGACTTTTCATACTTTGGCGATAGAGCATACGAATTTGTTGTCGAGAATCCTAACAAGATTGCAGACATGGTATCGGGTGACGTTATCCCTGTACCAAAGGGTAACTATCCGCCAGTTATTGAGGGGTCTGATGACCTGCTTCGTGAGATTTGTTGGCGTAATGCCAAGGCGATGTACGGCGACCCCGTGCCCGAGATAGTTGAAAAGCGTCTTAACAAAGAACTTAATTCTATTATCAATAACGGATTTTCTATAATGTATATTTCGGCGCAAAAACTGGTGGCCAAAAGTGAGGAACTGGGTTACTATGTTGGTTCGCGTGGTTCGGTAGGTTCGTCCTTTGTTGCGACTATGGCGGGTATATCCGAGGTTAACCCATTGGCTCCACATTATGTGTGCCCAACCTGTCAGTACAGCGAATTTTTTACCGATGGTTCAGTAGGTTCGGGCTTTGACCTGCCTGAAAAGAACTGTCCTCATTGTAATACACCACTTAATCGCAACGGTCACGATATACCGTTTGAAACCTTCTTGGGATTCAAGGGTGATAAGGTGCCTGATATTGACCTTAACTTCTCTGATGAAGTGCAGAACACGATTCAGGAATATACAAAAACTCTTTTTGGCGCTGAAAACGTTTATAAGGCGGGTACAATTTCTACCATAGCCGAAAAAACTGCCTTTGGTTTTGCCAAGGCTTATGCCGAAAAGATGAATATTACACTTTCTCAGGCAGAACTTAACCGTCTGGCAAGTATTGTAGAGGGCTCAAAGGTTAAGACCACAACGGGTCAGCACCCCGCGGGTATGATTATTGTGCCGCAGGGTATGACAATTTACGACTTTTGTCCTGTTCAGCACCCTGCCGACGATACAAGCAGTGATATTATTACAACGCACTTTGATTTCCATTCTATTCACGATACTATTCTGAAATTGGACGAGCTTGGTCACGTTGTTCCTACTACATATAAGTATCTTACCGAATATTCGGGTATTGACGTTAACTCTGTTTCAATGAGTGACCCAAAGGTTTATAGTTTGTTTACTTCAACTGAAGCTTTAGGCGTATCGGCGGAAGAGATAGAGTCAAACACAGGTACATTCTGTTTGCCTGAATTTGGTACGTCGTTTGTACGAGGAATGCTTGTTGACTGTAAACCGAAAAACTTCTCCGACCTGTTGCAGATATCAGGTCTTTCACACGGTACCGACGTTTACCTTGGTAACGCAAAAGACCTTATTGATAATGGTACCTGTACCATTTCAGAGGTTATAGGTACCCGTGATAACATAATGGTTTACCTCATACATCAGGGCATGGACGAGGGCCGAGCCTTCAAGATTACCGAAACGGTGCGTAAAGGCCTTGTTGCTAAGGGTAAGGTATCTAAAGAAGAATGGGGACAAATGGAAGACGATATGCGCGCAGTTGGTGTGCCCGAGTGGTACATAGGCTCTTGCTATAAGATTAAGTACATGTTCCCTAAAGCTCACGCGGCAGCATACGTTATCTCGGCCATAAAACTCGGCTGGTACAAGGTTTACCGTCCGCTTGAATTTTATTGCGCATACTTTACCGCCCGTCCCGAAGACGTTGACGTGCCAACAGTTATAAGGGGTAGGGGAGCCGTGCTTGCCAAAATGAATGAAATTAAGGCAAAGGGTAAGGAGGCTACCAAAAAAGAGCTTGATACCTATGACGTTTTGCTTATAATCAACGAAATGATGGCTCGCGGTATAGAGATATTACCTATCGACATCAAGCACTCACACGCAATGAAATTCTTGCCTGAAGACGGCAAAATGCGTCTGCCTTTTGGTGCGCTTTCAGGTGTTGGTGAAAAGGCAGCGTACTCAATATATGACGCGGCACAAAAGGGTGACTTTGTATCCCGTGAGGACTTTGCTGTTGAAGCAGGTGTTTCAAAAACAATTATCCAAAACCTCGCCGACCTTGGCGCTATGGATGACCTGCCTGATACAAACCAGATGTCATTGTTTTAAATTTTAAAAAATGTCCTGCCTTGTGCAGGACATTTTTTGTGCTTTTTATATTAAAACATCACTCAAGACTTGCTAACTACTGAACATTTATACAAAAAGTTAAAAAATTTTAACTTTTAACAAGAAAAAGGTTGCAATTTTGTAACCTTTTGGTATAATAAGGATATAAAAGGTTACAAAATTGTAACAATTTCGAGAGGAGAATTATTTTGGGTGATGTAATTCCGCTGATACTAAACTGTATAAAAAGCGCAGCATCGACAATTAAAAATAGTTCAAGCAGAGCAAAACAGGGTATGTTTGCAGGAGTTGCAATAATCGCAATACTTGCAAGCCTTTCATTTACAGGTACCCGTATAGCATATAAGGTAAACTACAGCGGTCACACAATAGCTACCGTCAGCAGCAAAAAACAGTTTAACGATGCGGTAACTCTTGTAACCAATATGGTAGATGGTAAAGACGTTGAAGCTTTTGTTGAAGAACCAACCTTTAATACTGCAATAGTTTTAGGTGATTCTATCAACAATGTTGACGAGGTTGCCAATGCAATAATCGATAACACCGATGCAATAGTTGAGGCATCCGTTTTAATGGTAGACGGCAGCGTTGTTGCAAGGGTTGAGAAAAATATGCTTGACGACATTATAAATGCGCGTCTTAACAGCTTTAATGTTGAAAACGCTGAGTGTACAAGCCATTTTGTAAAAAATGTTACCCGTGAAGACGGTTATTTTATGACAAGCGATCTTGATGGTGAATCAGCGGTAGAGGGTGTAGTAAATTCACTTGCCGTAGTTACCGAAGTACATCAGACAGTTGACGTTATGGTGCCTTACAGCAGTGTTACTCAAAAGACAAACGAGCAGATTGTTGGCTATAGCGCGGTAACCGTTAAGGGTGTATCGGGTGTTAACCGTGTAACACAGGATATAGTTATGGTAAACGGCGAGCAGCAGTCTTGCGTAGATGTTGAAACACAGGTTGTTGTAGCTCCCGTAAATGAGGTTATTGTAAAAGGTACAGCAAAAACACTGGCTTCTGCAAAACAAAAGCAGGCAGCGCATGCAGCAGGTTTTATATTCCCGCTTCCCGCAGGTAGCTGGCGTGTAAGCTCTTATTACGGTGACGGCAGAAACCACAAAGGCGTGGATATATGCGCTAAAAGCGGTACTTCCATTTACGCTGTGGCTGACGGTACGGTAGTAAAGTCCGGTTGGAACGGAAATTACGGTTATTGCGTAATCATTGAGCACGAGGGCGGTATGCGTACCCTTTATGCGCATGCAAAACAACTTTGCTGTAGCGTGGGTGATTCCGTATCGCAGGGCGAGGTAATCGCGCTTGTAGGTACTACAGGTCAGTCAACCGGTAACCATTTGCATTTTGAGGTTATTGTAAATGGCAGAAATATGGATCCCGCACCGTATATAAATCTGGATTAATAAAATTTTAAAATCCCGACAAACGTCGGGATTTTTTGTATACTGATTTGTGTTTTTAAACTTGACTAAACCACAATATTTAGTGTATAATGTAAAATGTATGATAATATGCGAAAGTATGCAAGGAAGTGTAATTTTGGCTAAGGCAAAACCACAATACGACAATACAAGTATACAAAAACTTGAAGGCCCCGACCGAGTACGAAAGCGCCCGGGCGTTATATTTGGTTCTGACGGTCTTGACGGATGCGAACATTCGGTTTTTGAAATTATATCCAACTCTATCGACGAAGCGCGTGAGGGCTACGGTAAAAAGATTGTTATAACCTATCATAGCGATAATTCAATAGAGGTACAGGACTTTGGTCGCGGCTGTCCCGTTGACTACAACTCCAAATACGATTGCGAAAACTGGGAAATGGTTTTTTGCGAGATGTATGCGGGCGGTAAGTACGGCACCGATGAGAGTTCCAACTACAGCACGTCAATCGGTCTTAACGGTCTTGGTCTTTGTGCGACTCAATATGCTGCAGAGTGGATGGACGTTGAGGTTCGTCGCGACGGCTTTAAATATAATCTTCACTTTGAAAAGGGATTTAACAAAGGCGGTCTTAAGCGTGAAGAATATACAGGTCGCGAAACAGGAACCAAAATCCGTTGGAAACCCGATATTGAAGTTTTTACCGATATAAATATTCCGCGAGATTATTTTATTGATACCTTAAAAAGACAAGCCATAGTCAACGATGGATTGCTCTTTGAATTCCGTGAGCAACAGGGTGCTCGTTATATAACACAAGATATAATTTATGAAAACGGTATTACCGACTACGTTAATGAAACAGTAGGCGAAGAAAAACTTACCTCAGTACAGTTCTGGAGCGCTGAGCGAAAGGGTCGTGACCGTGATGATAAACCCGAGTATAAGGTGAAGATAAACGCAGCGCTGACTTTCTCTAACCGTCACACCAAAAAAGAGTATTACCATAACTCAAGCTGGCTTGAATACGGCGGCGCACCTGAACGCGCTGTAAGAAACGCATTTGTTTATCAGATAGATGCTTACCTTAAACAAAATAATAAATATAAAAGCAATGAAAGCAAGATAACCTTCTCTGATATTGAAGAGTGCCTGGTGCTTGTTGTATCTTCGTTTTCACCGGGTGGTCTGGTGTCTTATGAAAACCAGACCAAAAAGAGCATCACCAACAAATTTATCGGCGATGCTATGACCGAGTTTTTCCGTCATCAGCTTGAAATCTATTTTATAGAAAATAAAGCTGAGGCCGAAAAAATTGCCGAACAGGTGCTTATAAACAAGCGCAGTCGTGAAAAAAGCGAAAAGGAAAGAATAAACCTTAAAAAGACGCTTGCTACCGGTAACTCGATTGCAGACAAAGTTCAGAAGTTTGTTGACTGCCGTAGTAAAGACGTAAATGAGCGCGAGCTCTATATAGTTGAGGGTGACTCGGCTTTGGGTTCTTGTAAGTTGGCTCGTGATGCGGCTTTTCAGGCTATTATGCCTGTGCGCGGTAAAATACTTAACTGCTTAAAGGCAGAGTACGACAAGATATTTAAAAGTGAAATTATTACCGATTTGCTTAAAGTGTTAGGTTGCGGCGTTGAGGTTAAATCAAAGGCTAATAAAAACCTTTCTAACTTTGATATGGCAAATCTGCGTTGGAACAAGATTATTATCTGTACCGATGCCGACGTCGATGGTTTCCACATCCGCACGCTTATACTTACAATGATTTACCGTCTTATGCCAACACTTATAAGCGAAGGTAAGGTATTTATAGCCGAGACTCCGCTTTATGAAATAAACACCAAGGCAAAAACCTATTTTGCGTACGACGAAAACGAAAAGACGGATATACTCAATGAAATCGGCGATGAAAAATACACGTTGCAGCGTTCGAAAGGTCTTGGTGAAAACCAACCCGATATGATGAACCTGACGACTATGAACCCAGAAACCAGACGTCTTATAAAGATTCTGCCCGAAGATGCAGAGTATACAAGCGAAATGTTTGATTTATTGCTTGGTGATAATCTTACAGGCAGAAAAGACTATATTTCGGAATATGGCTATCTTTATATGGAAGATGCCGATATCAGTTAAACATAGATAAATGAAGGAGATATAAAAAATTGGCTCCAAGAAAGAAAAAAGAAACAGAACAAAAATCTAAAAAGCCACAAAGCAATGCATATATAGCAGGCGCCGGTACAGTGGTTGAAAGTCTGGTTACCGAGACACTCAAATCAAACTTTATGCCTTATGCTATGAGTGTAATTATCTCTCGTGCGATTCCTGAAATTGACGGCTTTAAACCATCGCATCGCAAACTGCTTTATACTATGTATAATATGGGACTGCTTAAAGGTTCTACAATAAAATCGGCTAATATTGTAGGTCGTACTATGCAGCTCAACCCTCACGGTGATGCTGCTATCTATGAAACAATGGTGCGACTTAGTGAAGGTAACGAGGCGCTATTGCATCCTTACGTTAAATCTAAGGGTTCGTTTGGTAAAGCCTATTCGCGTGATATGCAGTGCGCTGCATCACGTTATACCGAGGCGAAACTTGCCCCTATATCTGAAGAATTATTTGTTGATATAGATAAGGATACGGTTGATTTTGTAGATAACTATGATGCTACAATGAAAGAGCCGGTGCTCTTTCCGGTAACATTCCCGTCGATACTTGTGAATGCAAATATGGGTATCGCGGCAGGTATGGCAAGTAATATTTGCCCCTTTAACTTGCGCGAAGTGTGTGAAACGACCATTGCTTATATTAAAGATAATGATATAAACGTGGCCGACACGCTTTTAGCCCCAGATTTTCCAATAGGTGGCGAGCTTTTATATAACCGCGCCGAAATGGAAAAAATTTACGAAACAGGTCGTGGCAGTTTTAAGGTGCGCGGCACCTATGAGTATGACAAGTCAAACAACTGTATCGATATAAAATCTATTCCGCCTACCACAACAACCGAAGCGATAATCGAAAAGGTAATTGATTTGGTAAAGCTTAAAAAGATTACCGAAATTAACGATATTCGTGATGAAACCGACTTGGGCGGTCTTCAGATTACAATAGATTTAAAACGTGGTGTTGACCCCGAAAAACTTATGAAAAAGCTTTTCAAAATGACACCGCTTCAAGACAGCTTTTCTTGTAACTTTAATATTCTTATTGCATCAAGTCCGATGGTCTTGGGCGTAAAAGATATTATAAAAGTCGGATCGTAGCCATGTCGTTCTGTGA
>JAZNWJ010000018.1:0-15507 GCA_045593245.1 Acutalibacteraceae bacterium
AAACAGAGTTTTCGTTGAAGATGGCGAAGGCATCAGAACTCAGGCTTTTGATGAGTCAAAAATGGTTGACCCCCACCTTATTATCTATGCTCCCGTAAGAGTTTTAGGCAATAAAACAATCGTTACAAACGGCGACCAGACAGACACAATCTACGAATTAATGGACAAGCAGATGACCTTTGAACAGGCTCTTCGTACCCGTGAATTTGAGGACGATGCTCCAAATTTCACACCCCGTATTTCAGGTATTATCCGTCTTGAAAACGGTGATATGAACTATGCTATGTCAATACTCAAGTCTGCCGATGGTGATGGAAGTTCTTGTCAGCGATATACTTTTGCATACTCGAATCCTCTTGCTGGTAAAGCGAAGTTTATTCATACATATAAGTGTGACGGTAATCCTCTTCCAAGTTTTGAGGGAGAACCCAAAACATTAGAACTTCCGGATGTTGATATAGATACATTGACAGATATTATATGGACAAATCTTAATGAAGATAACAAGGTTTCATTATTTGTAAGATATATTGATTTAGCGACAGGTAAGTACGAATCAAGAATTGTTAACAAGAACGTATAAGGAGAATCACCATGAAAGAATTTGAACTTAAATATGGCTGTAACCCAAACCAGAAGCCTTCAAAAATTTATATGAAGGATGGCGGTGAATTGCCAATTGAAATTTTATGTGGCAGACCTGGTTACATTAATTTTCTTGATGCATTTAACTCATGGCAGCTTGTAAAAGAACTCAAAGAGGCATTGGGTCTTCCGGCAGTTACTTCTTTTAAGCACGTAAGTCCTACATCTGCAGCGGTTGGTGTACCCCTTAGCGATAAACTCAAAAAGGCTTGTTTTGTTGATGATATTGAAGGCCTTGATGAATCTCCGCTTGCTTGTGCTTATGCGCGTGCACGTGGTACCGACCGTATGTGTTCTTTTGGCGACTGGGTAGCTCTTTCAGATGTATGTGACGTTACTACTGCTAAAATGATTAAGCGCGAGGTTTCTGATGGCGTTATCGCACCAGGCTATGAACCAGAAGCACTTGAAATCCTTAAATCAAAGAGAAACGGTAATTATAATATTGTTAAAATTGACCCTGATTACGTACCCGAAGTTCAGGAAACCAAGCAGGTATTTGGCATTACATTTGAGCAGGGTAGAAACAACTTCGAAATCAACCGTGAGTTGCTTTCTAATATTGTTACTGACAATAAAGAATTGCCCGAAAGTGCAGTTCGCGACCTCATAATTGCGCTCATTACACTTAAATATACTCAGTCTAATTCTGTTTGCTATGCAGTAGATGGACAGGCTATTGGTGTAGGAGCAGGTCAGCAATCACGTATTCACTGTACTCGTCTTGCAGGTACAAAGGCAGATACTTGGTTCTTGCGTCAGCATGATAAGGTTTTAAATCTTCCATTTAAAGATACACTCGGTCGTCCTGATCGTGATAATGTTATTGATGGTTATATTAATCAGAACGAAGAAGATGTTTGTGCAGACGGAAATTGGCAGAAATACTTTACTGTCCAGCCTGAGCCATTTACATTAGAAGAACAAAAGGCATATCTCGCTACTATCGATGGTGTTGCACTTGGTTCTGATGCGTTCTTCCCGTTTGATGATAACATTGAACGTGCTAAACGCAGCGGTGTTAAATATATTGCAGAACCCGGTGGTTCAATCCGTGATGATGTTGTAATAGACTGCTGCAACAAGTATGGTATTGCAATGGCATTTACAGGTATGCGTTTATTCCATCATTAATAATAACTTTTAAGGTGTATATATGAATATTTTAGTTGTAGGTGGCGGTGGCCGTGAGCACGCCATTATCAAAAAAATTAAAGAAAATAAATCAGTAGAACAGATATATGCGTTACCAGGAAACGGTGGTATAGCAACCGATGCTGTTTGTGTTGATATTTCCGCTACAAACATAGACGCTGTTGTTGAGTTTGCTACTCAGAATAAAATTGATTATGTTGTTGTAGCACCCGATGATCCGTTAGTGCTTGGTTGTGTTGATGCATTAAATGCAAAGGGAATACCATGCTTTGGCCCTAACAAGGCTGCCGCTATTATAGAAGGCAGTAAGGTTTTTTCTAAAAATCTTATGAAAAAATACGGTATTCCAACCGCAGAATATGAAGTGTTTGATGATGCTGAAAAGGCACTTTCATATCTTGAAACTGCACCTATACCAACTGTTATAAAAGCTGATGGCTTAGCACTTGGTAAAGGGGTTATTATCGCTCAGACACGTGATGAAGCACGTGATGCTGTTATTTCAATTATGCAGGATAAGCAGTTTGGTAAAAGTGGAGATAATATAGTTATTGAAGAGTTTTTGACTGGCCCTGAAGTATCTGTTCTTTCATTTACTGATGGTCATGTTGTAGTACCTATGATTTCATCAATGGACCACAAGCGCGCTGGGGATAACGATATAGGTCTTAATACCGGTGGTATGGGTACAGTAGCACCAAATCCATATTATACTGACGATATAGCCGAAGAATGCATGCAAAAAATCTTTTTGCCCACAATCCGTGCTATGAAAGCAGAAGGCAGAACCTTTAAAGGTTGTCTTTATTTTGGCCTTATGCTCACACCAAATGGACCTAAGGTTATTGAATACAACTGTCGTTTTGGTGACCCCGAAACACAGGTTGTTTTACCATTACTTGAAAGTGATTTGCTTACTGTTATGCAGGCAGTTACTAATGAAACACTTGCTGATACAGAGGTTAAATTCAGCAATAAACACGCTTGTTGTGTAATTATGGCTTCAAAAGGTTATCCGTCTTCTTATAAAAAAGGATACGAAATTACAATTCCTGCTGATTTGCTTGATGTCACATATGTTGCAGGCGCTACACTTAAAGATGGTAAACTACTTACAAGCGGTGGTCGAGTGCTTGGTGTAACTTCTGTTGAAAACACACTTAAAGATGCAATTATTGCATCATATGAAAAAGTAGAAAATATTAAGTTCGATAATCGTTATTATCGTAACGATATTGGTGCAAAAGCTTTAAAAGCAGGGGAGGAAAACTAATGGTATATAGAGTATATGTCGAAAAGAAAAAAGAATTAGCTCACGAAGCAAACGGCTTGCTTAATGAAGCCAACAACCTGCTTGGTATATCCAATCTTACGGACGTTAGAGTATTTAATCGCTACGACGCTGAAAATATTACTGAAGAGCTTTTCAATTATGCGATAGGTACAGTCTTTTCAGAACCACAGCTTGATATTGCGACATCTGACATTGATACTGAAGGTGCTGTTGTTTTTGCGGTAGAGTTTTTACCCGGTCAGTTTGATCAACGCGCTGACTCAGCGGCTCAGTGTATCCAGATTATTTCTCAAGGTGAACGTCCACTTATTCGTTCGGCAAAGGTTTATGCTCTTTATGGTTCACTTACCGATAGTGAAATAGCTGAAATTAAAAAGTACGTTATAAACCCTGTTGAAGCACGTGAAGCAGACCTTGCTCTTCCCGAAACATTGGTTACAAAATTTGATATTCCTACAAGCGTAAAAACACTTGATGGATTTTTATCACTTGACCGTGCAGGTCTTGAGCAATTTGTAAAAGATATGGGTCTTGCAATGGATGCCGATGATATTGCGTTTTGTCAAAACTACTTTAAGACTGAAGGTCGAGAGCCAACTATTACTGAAATCCGTATGATAGACACATATTGGTCTGACCACTGTCGTCATACAACATTTTTAACCGTTATTGATGATGTTAAGTTTGAAGATGAGCTTTTACAAAGTGCTTACGATGAATACATTGCAGTGCGTAAAGAACTTGGTCGTACAAAGCCGATTTGTCTTATGGATATCGCTACAGTTGCAGTAAAATATCTGAAAGAGAACGGTAAACTTGAAAAACTTGATGAATCAGAAGAAATCAATGCTTGTACCATTAAAATCAATGTTGATGTTGATGGCGTAAGCGAACCGTGGCTCTTACTTTTCAAAAACGAAACACATAATCATCCAACCGAAATTGAGCCTTTTGGTGGTGCGGCTACTTGTATTGGCGGCGCTATCCGTGACCCGCTTTCAGGTCGTGCATATGTTTATGGCGCTATGCGTGTTACAGGTGCGGCTGACCCAACAGTTCCTGTAAGTGAAACAATTCCCGGTAAATTACCACAGCGTAAAATAGTTACAACTGCGGCTGCAGGTTATTCTTCTTATGGCAACCAGATTGGTCTTGCAACAGGTATTGTAGATGAAATTTATCACCCCGGTTATGCTGCAAAACGTATGGAGATAGGTGCTGTTATTGCGGCAGCTCCTGCTGAAAACGTTCGTCGTGAAGTACCATCTCCCGGTGACATCGTTATACTTTTAGGCGGTAGCACAGGTCGTGACGGCATAGGCGGTGCTACAGGTTCATCAAAAGCTCACACAGCACAATCGGTTGAAACCTGCGGTGCTGAAGTACAGAAGGGTAATGCTCCCGAAGAGCGTAAGCTTCAAAGACTATTCCGTAACAAAACTGCTACACAAATGATTAAGCGTTGTAACGACTTTGGCGCAGGCGGTGTGTCTGTTGCCATTGGTGAACTTGCTGACGGTCTTGAAATAAATCTTAATGCTGTTCCTAAGAAATATGAAGGTCTTGATGGCACCGAAATTGCTATCAGCGAATCACAAGAACGTATGGCAGTGGTTATTGAACCACACAACGTTGATGCATTCTTAAGTCTCGCTGCTGAAGAGAACCTTCAGGCTTGTCCCGTTGCAGTAGTAAAAGCAGAACCCCGCCTTGTTATGAACTGGAATGGTCAGAAAATTGTTGATATCAGTCGTGAATTCTTGAATTCAAACGGTGCTGATAAACATATTGTGATTACGCCCGAAGCACCAAAAGCATTTGGTGGTCCTGTTGACGGTGGTTTTGCTGAAAACTATAAAAAAATTGCTGATGACCTTAATATGTGCTCAAAACGTGGTCTTTCAGAGCGTTTTGACTCTACAATTGGCGCAGGTACAGTTCTTATGCCTTTTGGCGGTAAGTATCAGCTTACCCCAATTCAGGCAATGGTACAAAAGATTTCTGTTGAGAAAAAGCACACCGATGATTGCTCACTTATGTCCTGGGGTTATAACCCTTTCATTACCGAACAAAGCCCATATCACGGTGCTTATTTAGCGGTTGTTGAGTCAGTTTCAAAACTTATTGCAACAGGTGCTAAATTCGAGGATGTTTATCTTACTTTCCAAGAGTATTTTGAAAAACCCGGTACTGACGGTAAGCGTTGGGGCAAACCACTTGCCGCACTTCTTGGCGCATTTAAAGCGCAAAAAGAACTCCAAATCGGTTCAATAGGCGGTAAAGACTCAATGAGTGGTTCGTTTGAAAATTTAGATGTTCCACCAACACTTGTTTCCTTTGCTGTTACTACCGAAAAGATAAAGGATATTGTATCCCCTGAATTTAAGAAGGCGGGTAATAAACTTTATTTACTTAGTCCTATTTATGACGAAGATACAAATCTTCCAAATACCAAATCTCTCATCAATACCTTTAATAAGGTTACCGAGCTTATGCGTTCTGGTAAGGTAGTATCTGCTTATACGCCCAGTATTGGTGGCATAGCAGAGGCTGTTATGAAGATGAGTTTTGGTAATGGTCTCGGCTTTAAGTATGAAGACTATTTAAGCGTTGCAAAATTATTTGACTATTCTTACGGTGCATTCTTGCTTGAAGTAACTGAAGATATTGATGAAGGTATTCTTATTGGTAATGTTACTGATGACAACAAGATTACATTGGGTAGTGAGAGTGTTGATATTAACGAGCTTCTTGGTATCTATGAAGATAAGTTAGAGTCGGTTTATAGCTGCAATATAGCTGACGCTAAAACTCCAATGCAGAATTTTGAGTTTAAGGCAAGCGAGTATCCTGCACCCGCAATCAAGGTAGCAAAACCAAAGGTTCTTATTCCTGCATTTCCTGGTACAAACTGCGAATTTGACAGTGCAAAGGCTATGCGCGATGCAGGTGCCGATCCCGAAATTATTGTTATTAAAAATCTCACTGCTGCTGGTATTCAGTCAAGTATTGAAGAGTTTGCTACAAAACTTAAAGATGCTCAGATGATATTTATTCCGGGTGGTTTCTCGGGCGGTGATGAGCCTGATGGTAGTGGTAAGTTTATTACCGCATTCTTCCGCAATGCCGCTATTAAAGACGGTGTAACTGATTTGCTCGATAATCGTGATGGTTTAATGTGCGGTATTTGTAATGGCTTCCAGGCGCTTATCAAGCTCGGATTAGTACCGTATGGTAAAATTATTGATACCGATGAAAACTGTCCAACACTTACATTTAATACAATTTCACGTCACCAATCACGTATTGTTCGCACACGTGTTGCTTCTAACAAGTCGCCTTGGCTTTCGCTTACAAATGTTGGTGATATCTACAATGTGCCAATTTCTCACGGTGAAGGTAGATTTTTGGCAAGTGATGAACTTATCAAAAAATTATCTGAAAACGGTCAAATAGCTACACAGTACGTTGACCTTAGCGGTAATGCGACAAGCGATGTTCGCTTTAATCCTAATAACTCTATGTACGCAATTGAGGGTATTACTTCACCCGATGGTCGTGTATTTGGTAAAATGGGTCATAGCGAACGTATAGGCGAAGGCCTTTACAAAAATGTTCTTGGCGAATATGATATCCGTATGTTTGAAGCGGCAGTTAAGTATTTTAAATAATATTATCGGAGTTGAATAAAATGGCTTATTTATCTGATATTGAAATTGCACAACAGTGTGAGATGCAACCCATAACCGAAATTGCCAAAAAGGCAAAAGTAGATGAAAAATATATTGAACAGTACGGTAAGTATAAAGCAAAAATTGATTTGTCATTACTTAATGATACTGACCGTAAAGACGGTAAATTAGTGCTTGTAACAGCTATAACTCCTACACCTGCAGGTGAAGGCAAGACCACAACTACCATTGGTCTTGCCGACGGTCTTGCCCGTATAGGTAAGGATGTTACTGTAGCACTTCGCGAACCTTCATTAGGTCCTGTCTTTGGTGTTAAAGGTGGCGCTGCAGGTGGCGGCTATGCGCAGGTTGTGCCTATGGAAGACATTAATCTTCACTTTACAGGAGATTTTCACGCCATTGGTGCTGCAAACAATCTTCTTGCTGCTATGCTTGATAATCATATTCAACAGGGTAATGCTTTAGGTATTGACGTACGAAAAATCACTTGGAAGCGTTGCGTTGATATGAACGACCGTCAGCTTCGTTTTGTTGTTGATGGTATGGGCGGTAAGGCAAACGGTGTTCCACGTGAAGACGGTTTTGATATAACCGTTGCAAGTGAGATTATGGCAGTATTCTGTCTGGCGAGCTCTATAACCGACCTTAAAGAGCGTCTTTCTCGTATAATAGTTGGATATACCTATGACGACAAACCGGTAACAGCGGGCGATTTAAAAGCAGTTGGAGCTATGACTGCACTACTTAAAGATGCAATCAAGCCAAACCTTGTTCAAACACTTGAAGGTACACCCGCGTTTGTTCACGGTGGTCCTTTTGCAAATATTGCACACGGTTGTAACTCTGTTATGGCTACAAAACTTGCTCTTAAGATGGGTGACTATGCAATTACCGAAGCAGGTTTTGGTGCTGACCTTGGTGCAGAAAAGTTCCTTGATATCAAGTGCCGCATGGCAGGTCTTACTCCTGATGCGGTTGTGGTTGTTGCTACGGTTCGTGCCCTTAAAATGCACGGCGGTCTTGATAAAAAACAACTTGATACTGAAGATTTAATTGCACTTGAAAAAGGTATACCAAATCTTTTGCATCACGTTTCTAATATCAAAAACGTTTACAAACTTCCTTGTGTAGTTGCTGTAAACCGCTTCCCGACTGATACCGATGATGAAATTAATTTTGTTATTGCAAAGTGCAAGGAACTTGGTGTAAATACAGTTCTTTCTACCGTGTGGGCTGAAGGCGGTAAAGGCGGAGAAGCGCTTGCACGTGAAGTTGTTCGACTTTGCGAAGAAGAACAGGGTGATTTTACATTCACTTACGAACTTGATGGTACTATTGAAGATAAGATTGAAGCAATTGTTAAAAAGATTTACGGTGGCGATGGTATTGCTGTACTGCCAAATGCCAAAAAGCAGATTGCTCAGCTTACTGAACTCGGCTTTGACAAACTCCCTATTTGTGTTGCTAAAACACAGTATAGTTTCTCAGATGATCCAACCAAACTGGGCGCACCGATAAACTTTACTGTAACTATCAAAAATGTAAAGGTTTCTGCGGGTGCAGGATTTATTGTTGTTATGACAGGTGATATTCTTACAATGCCTGGACTTCCAAAATCGCCTGCGGCTGAACGAATTGACGTTGATGAAAACGGAAAAATCAGCGGTTTATTCTAATTTTTACCTGTAAATTGGACGTGATATATTGAAAGCACAGCAAAAAAATGATCCGTTTAATCCTACCGTTAAATATAATAAGAGATTTTATCGATCATTATTTATGCGGATTGTTTTAAGAATTAACAACAAGATTCTAAATGTATTTGACGCCATACAGGATAAAAAGATATGTGGATGTTCATTGGTTAAATACGTTCCATCGCTTTTTCGTGAAAGCAAAGGTGCAACCGGAAGTCAGGCGACAAGGTATTGTATTTTAGATGAAATATTTAAAGATGAGCAATTTACACCAAACGACAGTTTTATGGATATTGGTTGCGGAAAAGCTCGTGCAATAGCATATCTTTTAAAAAATAATTTTCCGGGAAAGTTAAGTGGCATAGAACTTAATGATGATGTTGCAAATTTTGCAAAAAATTGGACAAAGAAGTATGATAATGTTTCAATAATTAACGGTGATGCCTTTGAATATGATTTTGATTTTTATAATATATTCTTTTTAGGAAGACCGTTTGAAACTGAATTCTTTATAAAATTTATAGAAAAGTTTGAGCAAGAATTGACGCATCCCGTGAAAGTGTTTTATTGGTGGGATCAGCAATCCGGATATTTTCTTAATAACAGAGATGGTTGGAATTTACATAAGCGAGAATGGATATTTAAAAAAAGAGGTTTTTATGTATCATCTACTCCTCAGAGATATTCAATATGGACATATACTCCGCCAAATTGTAGATTAGATTGACTTTTTTTAAAATAGTTAGATAACGATTTGCTTTAAAAATCAATATAATTTAATGCCTAATACAGTAGGTTTGTATTAGGCATTTTTTGATTGTTTTTTGTTGAAAAGTATGATAGAATAAAAACGGTGATTTTATGTATGATATAGTTCTTTTTGATTTAGATGGCACGCTTACCGACCCAGGTGAGGGAATTACAAATTCAGTGGCGTATGCATTAAATAAATTTGGTATAAAAGTTGAAGATAAAACCGAACTTTATAATTTTATAGGTCCTCCACTTATTGATTCATTTATGAAGTATTACAATATGAGTTACGAGGATGGTTTGAAGGGGGTTGAATATTACCGAGAATATTTTGGTGTTACCGGCATTTTTGAAAACACAATGTTTGATGGTATTCCCGAGCTTTTAAATACAATCAAAAAGTCGGGACGTACAATTTCGCTTGCCACTTCTAAACCCGAACAATATGCAGTACGCATTTTGGATCATTTTAATTTAACACAGTATTTCGATTTTGTCGGTGCTGCTACGATGGACGAGTCACGTTCAAAAAAAGCCGATGTAATCAATTATACGCTTGAGAAACTAAACGTTACTGATAAATCAAAGGTTGTAATGATAGGCGACCGTCATCACGATATTGAGGGTGCAAATCAAAACGGTCTTGACTCAATTGGTCTGCTGATTGGTTATGGTGACAGGGAAGAACTTGAAGCAGCGGGGGCAACATACATTGCCGAAACCGTTAATGATATTATAAAATTTTTATAAGGAGTAATGTAATGAAAAATTTTAATAAGTTTGGTGTAATGGTTGACTGTTCACGAAATGCTGTAATGACGGTTGATCAGCTTAAAAAATTTATAACTGTTGTATCAAAAATGGGTTATAATCAGGTTCATCTTTATATGGAAGATACCTATGAGGTAAACGGTGAAGCATTTTTTGGTTATCTTCGCGGTAAATATTCAAAAGAAGAACTTAAAGAACTTGATGATTTTGCATATGATATCGGCGTTGAACTTGTTCCAAATATTCAGACACTCGCTCATATGGCCGCTTTTATAAAATGGCGAACTGATTTAAAGGATATCGACGATATAATGCTCGTGGGTAACGAAAAGGTATATGACCTTATTGACCGTATGTTTGCATCACTTCGTGAATGCTTCCGCACACCGCTTTTACATATCGGCATGGACGAAGCACATAACCTTGGACACGGTAGATATTTAGACAATTATGGTTTGCAAAACCGTTTTGATATTTTACTTAACCACTTAAACCGTGTTTGCGATATTGCCGATAAATATGGTTTTGAACCAATGATGTGGAGTGATATGTTCTATCGAATTGCAAGCGGTGGCGATTATTACGCAACAAAATCAAAATTTGATACTACTATCAAAGAAAAAATTCCTGAAAAACTTACACTTGTTTACTGGGATTACTACAATCTTGACAAAAAGACCTATGACAGTATGATAAAGGGTCATAACCAATTAAGCGATAGAATTGCCTTTGGTGGTGGCGCTTGGAAATGGTCGGGCTTTGCCCCTCACAACTATTTTTCACTCAAAGCAACAAAACCTGCTATTCGTGCGTGTGTTGACGGCGGTATAAAAGATGTATTTATGACTATGTGGGGTGACAATGGCGGCGAATGCTCTTCATACGCTGTGTTACCTACACTTTGTTATGCTGCTTGTATTTCGCAGGGCATTACAAAAATTGCTGATATTAAGCAAAAGTTTTATGAGTGGGTGGGAGTAAAATACGACGACTTTATGTTGCTTGACTCACCTAATCTTATTGATTCTATAATAAATGAAAATAATGGTAGACAGCAGATTGTAAACCCATCAAAGTATTACCTTTATGCTGATTGCTTTATGTCTATATTCCAGAATACAGAAAAAGCAGAATACAGTGAGAAGTTTGCTTCCATTGCCCGTAAGTTGAATCTTGCTTCCAAAAGAACAGGGGAGTACGCATATCTTTTTGAAACTCTCGCAAAACTGTGCCGCGTTCTTGAAATAAAGGCTGACATCTGTACCCGTACCCGCGAAGCATATTACAGCGGTGATAAGAAACAGTTAGACGTTATTATTGCAGATTATAAAAAAATGATAAAACGTACACGTGATTTTTATAACGCCTTCCGTAATCAGTGGTATATTGAAAACAAACCTCATGGTTTTGACGTTCAGGATATTCGCTTAGGTGGTCTAATTGGTCGAATGAAGTCATGTCTTGATAGACTTGTTTTGTATCGTGAAGGTAAAATTGGAGATATCCCTGAATTGAAAGAGAATATTGTACCGATAACAGATAAACTCATAAATTACAACTGCTGGCGTAATAATGTTAGCGCAAATATGTTTGATTTTATGTATTAAAATATAAAAATCTCCCGATTTTTCGGGAGATTTTTGTTTTATAAAAGTTCTATTTCGCCTAAAACAGTATTGGTTATATATTCACCTTTAAAACTGCGGAGGGTATCCATATGCGGTTGTTCTATATGGATTTGTTGATGTTGCTTGCTTTCCCATTGCTCTATCAGCAAAAGCTCATTTGGGTCTTTTTCGGATAAGTAATAGTCATATCTGATACAACCATCTTCATTTCGTATTGCATCTAAAACGCCGATTTCTTTTACCTTTTTAATAAATGCCTCACGTTTATCTGCTAAACAATCAAATTTAACGTATATAGTATACATAATAAAACTCCTTTACATTTTTATATCATTATAACACATTTTTTTTAAATTTAAAGAGTTGTTAAAAATTTTTTCTTGACAAGATATAATTACTGTGTTATTATCAGCACATAAAGTTTACAGCTTATTTTACGAATGGTTTGAATTTCCAAGGGGGAATTCTGCCGTATTGTAAGGTAGGCTTTTTTTAATGCCTTCCTGACAGACAATTTAATATTTCAGGAGGAAAAATTATGGGTTACTATTCAGATCCAACTGCTTCACAAGCGCTTGGTAACATCAATCGTGAGTTTTCAAGACTCGAGAAAAAAGCAAAAAGACTTCGCAAACTCCTTGAAGAAGGAAAAATATCGCCTGATGTTGTCGAAAAGGCACACGAACAATACAGGGGCATATACAGGCACGTTCTTGATAACGTGCTTGAAACTGACGAGAATTAAACACAACCCCACCAATAATCGGTGGGGTTGTGTTTTGTTGGTTATTATCTACTTAAAAGTACAATAACGCACCTAAAAAGTACAATGTTATATAATTGAAATAGTACTTTAATTATGTTATACTTACAAAAAAAGAGGTGATACTTTATGAGTTACGAAAACTTAAAAGAATATTTACTTGATTTATCAAAAATTTTATGGGCGAAACCATATGGTGATTTTAAGCATCCTTGTATCGTGGTTACAGGTAACAGCAGTTATCCTTCACAGCTTTGGGATTGGGGTAACTGGGTAAATAATATTGCACTTAGACAGATAGCAATTCACCAGAACAAGCAGGGTGAACTTCTGAAACACGAAAAAGGTTCTGTAATGAACTTTTTGAATGAGCAAAAGGACGACGGCAGCATTGAAATCGTAATTTTTGCAGATAAAACGAAAAACTTTTGCAACTTTGTTCCACATAGAAATATACATAAACCCGTTCTTGCACAGCACGTTGCATTTATTAACAAATATAATCCCGATAAAGAATGGGTTAATGAGATTTTTCCTAAACTTAAAGCATTTAATTCGTACTATGAAAACAATGCAAAACACGAAAGCGGATTGTTTTTCTTCTTCGATGACTTTGCTATTGGTGTAGATAATGACCCTGCAACGTTTTATCGTCCCGATAACAGCTCGGCGTCTATTTATATAAATACTTTAATGTATATGGAACTTGGTGCAATGTCATATCTTGCTGATTTTATTGGCAATGCTGATGATTCACAATATTATAAGAAAAGACAGCTTGAACTTAATAATGCCATAAATGAACATTCTTATGACGAAAAAGACGGTATGTATTACAGTTGTGATATAAACCTTCGTCCCGTTGATAAAGATGTATGGTTGCACTCAGGCGCTCCAAGACATTACAACACACTTATACAGCGCCTTGGTTGTTGGAGTTCGTTTTTACCGCTATGGGCTGGTATTCCAACCGAGAAACAAGCAGAGAGAATGGTCAAAGATAATCTTTTAGATGAAAAAGGATTCTGGGCGCCTTACGGTGTAAGAAGCCTTTCAAAATATGAAAAAATGTATAGGATCGTTGGTACTGGTAATCCTTCAAGCTGGCACGGCGGCGTGTGGATTTTATCCAATTATTTTGTTATTAAAGGACTGCTAAGATATGGATACAAGGCTGAAGGAGAAGAGTTGGCGAGAAAAACACTCGACCTTTTAAATAAAGACTATGAAAAGAACGGTGCGTTTCACGAATATTATGATCCTGAAACAGGGGAAGGTGTTTTTAACAAAGGCTTTTCAAGCTGGAATTTACTTGCCTTTAATCTGATGGAATATTTTGATGGAAAAGAAGTAATAGAAGAATTTTTTGTTTAATTATTTGTTATATATAAATGTAAACCTCTACCGATTGAATGGTAGAGGTTTTATATTTAGTGAAATCAAAACTTATTTTCATGTTCTTTGAAAAAGTTATAGTATGCTCTAACATTTTCAAGTTCTGTCCAATTTTTTGTTGTAACAGGAACACTATCAAGGTCGTATATTTTAGCCTGATCTATTGAAAGTAATATTGGTGAATGGGTAGAGATAATAAACTGACAATTAAAAAATCTTGCCGAGTCGCTTATGTATTTCGCCAGATCAATTTGAAATTTTATTGAAAGACTATTTTCCGGCTCGTCTAAAAGGTATATGGCATCCCTGTCAATGTGATCTGTAAAATAACGCATTGCTGTTTCACCGTTAGAGAACATATCAACATTTTTTGCAAGACGCTCTTTCACAAATTGTGATTGTGTTTTTGACAATACTCCGTGAACCTCTTTCCAACGGTCATAGTCATCTAATCCGTGAAGTTGAATATATCCTGGTTCGACACCTGCTTTTTCCATTTGTAGCCCGTATCCCTTGAATAATTCTTCTCTGTGAAAATCTATGTTGTTGTTTAAATATCTTACGTTCATAACGTATTCAAAAACGTCATCACTTGAAAGAATCTGGCTGTTTTGAGGAATATCTTCTCCATATATCTGACAAAGAGATGTATATTTTTCAAAAAAAGCACTTTTGTTATATTCGGAATGTCGTATAGCGTTTATTTTTTCAGATATTACATTTAATAAAGTTGTTTTTCCCGAGCCGTTTCCACCATAAAAAATTGTAACGGGCGCAAAATCTATAAATTCGAGTTGCTTATCTGGGAATATTTTGAACGGATACATTGTTCCAAAGCAGGTTCGCCTTTCTCCAAGTAGTACGTTGGCTTCATCTTTATCAGTGGCTAAATGCAATTGTTTTAAATAAATCATATAACATCTTCCTTACTATGATCTTTTGTTTGTATAATTTAATTATAAAGATTGGTATGTACCGAATTATGTACTTAGATATTTTTTATTATAGCAATTATTCGTATTAAAATCAACTGATATAAAATATGAAAATCCCCACCGATTGCTCGGTGGGGATAGTTTTGCTTTATAAATCTAATTACTTAGATTCTTTGATAGCAGCCTGTGCTGCAGCGAGTCTTGCGATCGGCACACGGAATGGTGAACATGATACGTAATCAAGACCAATCTTGTGGCAGAACTCTACAGATACGGGGTCGCCGCCGTGCTCACCGCAGATACCGCAGTGCATTGTAGGACGAACCTTTTTACCAAGAGTAACAGCCATATCCATAAGTTTACCTACACCGTTCTGGTCGAGCTTAGCAAATGGATCGTTTTCATAAATCTTGCTGTCATAGTAAGCTGTGAGGAACTTACCAGCGTCATCACGGCTGAAACCGAATGTCATTTGGGTAAGGTCGTTTGTACCAAAGCAGAAGAATTCAGCTTCTTTTGCGATTTCATCAGCAGTAAGGCAAGCACGTGGAATTTCCATCATGGTACCTACTTCGTACTTAAGGTCAGCGCCTGCAGCAGCGATTTCAGCGTCAGCAGTAGCAACAACGATGTTCTTAACAAACTTCATTTCCTTAACTTCACCGGTAAGAGGAATCATAATTTCAGGAACAAGGTTCCAATCTGGATGAGCTATCTGTACATTTATAGCAGCACGGATAACCGCTTTTGTCTGCATTTTAGCAATTTCAGGATATGTT
>JAZNWJ010000019.1:0-15631 GCA_045593245.1 Acutalibacteraceae bacterium
ATAAAACCAAAGACCATCAAGACTATTTGTCTTGATGGTCTTTTTTCTCTTTGTGTTTAATTTTTAAATTTTTTATTTCTTCTTTTGCTTTTTCTTTCATATTGTGCAGTTTTTCAAGTGTCTTTTTGTCGTGGGGGAAAAGAAGTTTTAGCAAAAATATAGCTATAATTACGGTAATGATTTTTTCGGGAGTAAAAGGTATTCATAGTGCTGCAAGATATCCACCCGCAACAGCGGTAAGCCATTCAATACCTAACCTCACACCAATAAAAGCCGTGATATATGCCCAACCATTTGTAATAATCCACGCCAAGCCAAAGCACAGTAGAAGTCGGGGATTAAGAATAAATTCAACAACCGTTTTTATCCAGTATTTTATTTTTTGTTTCAGACTTTCTTTCATACCGCACCTATGTTTGATTCATCCTTTTGCCATATTCTAACATATAAAATCTTAAAAGTAAACCGAAAAAGATTGAATTTTTATTAAGAAAATTATAATTTTTATTCAACAAATGATTTACGGTATTTTAAGGGTGTGGTATTGCACTTGGATTTAAAAATGCGTATAAAGTAATTATAGTCGGTAAATCCACATAAATTTGAAATTTCGGCAATGCTTTTATCGCTGTCACGCAAATAATCCTTTGCGCAATTGATACGTTTTGTGATTATAAAATCGTTTATAGCAACATTGAATTCTTTATAAAACAATTCATACAGCGCGTTGCGTGAAATATTAAAGTGTTTACAAAGCTCATCAATATAAATTTTTCGACTAATATTTTCAAGTATATATTGTTCTATTTTTACCGAAAGCATACTGCGTTTGCGGGTGATAAGTCCGTCTTCCCAGAAGGATTTTATGATGATTTTAAGAATATTTTGCAGTGATACCAATTTGCTGCTTGACACAATCGGTACCAAATTATAAAAATCGAGCAGTTTGTTATGGTCGAAACCTTCTAATCCATCAAGGTTTAAAACGTCTGTGCATTTACCTTTTTCATCGTGAAACTGACCTATTAGAATGTACGCAATTATAGTGTCCTCATAAAAAATAGGAGTAACAATTTCCATATTGCCTGCGTGACAGGTGTAGTACACCACGCTTCTTTTTCTCTTGGCTTCGTTTATATGGTCGATGTCAGATAATATGCATCTGGATTTAATCTCGGGATTGCTTTGAATAAGATCGCAAAATTTAGTATGGTAACCGGAACTGGTAATAATATTTAAATTAAGGTCGTAAACGGTTACGGCAACACCCGAAATTATGTAAAAATCCGAGATCAGTTTTTCAATTTTTTTAACGTCAAAAATATATGTATCCATAGGTTTATTTTAGTGTTATTGCTTTAAAATGTCAATATTTTTTGAAAAATAATACGAAAATGCTGTTTTTAATCTTTGTCATATCCGATGTTGAAGTTTTAATTGATATGGTATATAATAGGTACGTTCAAAAAGGAAACAGGTGAAAATCCTGTACGAGCCCGTCGCCGTAAGGTGCATTATATTTTGTTTTTCTTACTCTCTGCCGCAAAGGGAGGACAAGTCATTGGGAAAGTTTCTGAGAAGGCGAAAAACAATAGTACTGCAGTCGGAATATTTTTTGAACAAACGCCTTTAAAAAAGCGGTTGCGAGAGCCGACCCAAAAGGAGAACAAACAAAATATTTTTTAGGAGAATGCAAATTATGAAAAAGACACAATTCACAAAATTGTTGTCGGCAGCACTTTGCATCGTGCTTATTGCGGCTATGGCACTATGTATGACAGCTTGTAACGACAACACAACCACAAGCGACCCTGTATCATCAGGGGTGACCGAAACGCCAAAGTCGGAGACAAAGTTTACCTTTGTTGTAGTAGACGTAGAAGGCGAAGAAACAAGCTTTGAAATCAGCACCGACAAAACAATCGTAGGCGACGCTCTTTTGGAAGAGGGGCTTATCGCAGGTGAAGACAGTCAGTATGGTCTTTACGTGAAAACCGTAAACGGTATAACACTCGACTACGATACCGACGGCAAGTATTGGGCGTTTTACGTTGATGGAGAATACGCTATGACCGGTGTAGACGCTACCGAAATTACTGACGGCGCAACATATTCGTTTAAAGCCGAATAAAAATGAAACCTAAACTTAAAGACGTTGTCCTCTTATCACTTCTTGCCGCGCTTATGTGCGTGGGCGATTTTGCGATGGAGTGGCTACCTAATATTCATTTTGTGGGCGTGCTTATAGTGGTGACTACCGTGGTTTATCGTAAGTATGCGCTGTTACCGATTTATGTATACGTTTTAATTCAGGGTTTGTCGGGTGGCTTCAGCCCTTGGTGGATAGCCTATTTATATATATGGGCAGTCCTTTGGGGCGGAGTAATGCTGATACCGCAGAGATTACCAGAAAACATAAAATATATCTTATACGTGGCGGTGTGCGCTATGCACGGGTTTTTGTTCGGCACACTTTATGCCCCCGCGCAAGCACTGTTGTTTGGTCTTGATTTCAAGGGAACTCTTGCGTGGATAGCAGCGGGACTTTATTTTGATATGCTTCACGGTGTAGGTAACCTTGTATTGGGTTCTGTATTGATATATCCGATGGTCCGAATTCTTAAAAGCACGGATAAATACGCAAAATAAATCAAAAAGCACTTGACTGAATTTAAGTCAAGTGCTTTTTTGGCACCCGTAGCGCGAATCGAACGCACATCTAAGTCTTAGGAGGACCTTATTCTATCCGTTGAACTATACGGGCGAATATTTAATTGCTTGTTAATTTTATCGTAAAGTCACGGCAAAGTCAACATAATCTTGCATTTTTGGTGAGTATTTGTTATACTAAATTCGTATAACAAATGGGGGTGACCGCCATTCGTGAATTTATTCTAAAACTTAAAAGAACCTTTGTAAGTAAAAAATTTATAGAATTCTGCGTTTTAGGGGTTATAAACACCCTTAACGATGCCATATTTTCTTCAATCTATCACTGGATGGGGCTTCAGGATAACGTCGCTGCTGTGCTCGGTTACTATACTGCGCTTACAATCGCATTCTTTTTAAGCAGTCGGGTTATTTTTAAAAGGCGTCCGTGCCTTGAACGATATATTAAATTTTTTATTTCATATATACCAAACTTTATAATATTTTTCCTTGTAACTTTTATTACTATAAATACTATGGGCTTACCGCAGTTCTGGGGAACGATTCTTGCCGCTATGGTTGGTGGACCCGTAACGTTTATTATAATGAAAATATATACGTTTAAAGGTAAATAATAATCTGTATTTCAGATTTTGTTTTATATTTTATTTCAAAGGAGTTGCAACACTATGAGCAAATCAAGATACGTAGGCGGTTACCCTGTAATCGGTATCCGTCCTGTCGTTGACGGTCGTAGAGGACCAATGCAGTTGCGTGAAAGCCTTGAAGCACAGGTAATGGATATGGCAAACGCGGCTAAAAAACTTTTTGAGGAAAATCTTTTCTATTCAAACGGTGATCCCGTAAAGGTTGTTATGGCTGATACCAGCATCGGTCGTGTGCCCGAGGCTGCCGCTTGCGCTGAAAAGTTTAAAAAAGAAGGCGTTGACATCACACTTTCTGTAACACCTTGCTGGTGCTACGGTTCTGAGACTATGGATATGGATCCAAACACCATTAAGGGTGTTTGGGGCTTTAACGGTACCGAGCGTCCGGGCGCTGTATACCTCGCTGCTGTTCTTGCAGGTCACGCTCAGAAGGGTCTTCCTGCATTTGGCATTTATGGTCACGAGGTTCAAGACCGTGATCAAGTATCTGAAATCCCCGAAGACGTAAAAGAAAAACTTCTCCGCTTTGGCCGTGCGGCTGTTGCTGTTGCTACAATGCGCGGTAAGTCATATTTGCAGATTGGCTCACAGTGTATGGGTATTGCAGGTTCTATTATGGACCAGGATATGATGGAAGCATATTTTGGTATGCGTATTGAGTCGGTTGACGAGGTTGAAATTCTTCGCCGAATGGAAGAAGGCATCTACAACGAGGAAGAATACCAGAAGGCTCTTGCTTGGACCAAGGAACACTGCAAAGAGGGTCGTGACGATAACCCTGAGTCGGTTGAGTTTTTAGGCGAAGAACGCCGTATTAAGTTTACTCCTGAAGAAAAAGAAAAACAGTGGGAATTCACTGTTAAGATGTACTGTATCATAAAAGACCTTATGGCAGGCAATCCAAATCTTCCCGATGCTTTCATCGAGGAAAGAGTTGGTCACAACGCTATCGCAGGTGGTTTCCAGGGTCAGCGTCAGTGGACCGACCATTGGCCAAACTGTGACTACCCAGAGGCATTGCTTTCATCTACATTTGACTATAACGGCGCACGCGAGCCATATACACTTGCTACCGAAAACGACATTTTAAACGGTATGGGTATGCTTATGATGCGACTGCTTACACACCGTGCACAGATTTTTGCTGACGTTCGTACATATTGGTCGGGTGAGGCTACCGAACGCGTTACAGGCTATAAGCTTGAGGGTAAGGCTGCCGAATCTAACGGTATTATTCACCTTCTCAACTCTGGCGCTGCTTGTCTTGACGCTTGCGGTGAATGCACTGACGAAAACGGCAACGCTGTTATGAAAAAATGGTGGGAAGTTACCGATGAAGATATTAAGAAGATGACCGATGCTACCGTTTGGTGCGAAGCAGGTTTTGATAACTTCCGTGGCGGCGGTTTCTCAAGCCACTATACAACAAAAGCTGAAATGCCTTGCACAATGATAAGACTTAATCTTGTAAAAGGCCTTGGTCCCGTACTTCAGATTGCTGAAGGTTGGACAGTTAAACTTCCTGACGAAGTTTCTGACACACTTATGGAACGCACCAACCCAACATGGCCTTGCACATGGTTTGCTCCTCGTTGTGACGGCAAAGAAGGTTCACCGTTTAAGACCGCTTATGAGGTTATGATGAACTGGGGCGCTAACCACGGCGCTATCAGTTACGGACATATTGGTGCTGACCTTATTACAATGTGTTCAATGCTCCGCATTCCTGTTTGTATGCACAACGTACCTGAGGATGATATCTATCGTCCTGCTGCATGGAATGCATTCGGTATGGATAAAGAGGGTCAGGACTACCGCGCTTGCCAGGCTTACGGCCCACTTTATAAAAAATATTAATACCATAAAAATATTAGAAGAGGTAGCATTTGCTATCTCTTCTTTTATATGTTAGAATATTTTTGGTGATATAAATGAATTTGCCTCAAAGGAAAACCATAAGATTAAAAAATTATGATTATAATCAAGACGGATACTATTTTATAACTATATGCACAAAAGATAAGAAAAAACTTTTGTGTGATATTGTAGGGACCGGCATCCTTGACGGTCCGCAAATTAAATTTACCAAGTATGGTAATATTGCAAAACGTCAAATAGAATGTATGACTGATTTTTATAATGATATAAAAATTGACAAATATGTAATAATGCCAAACCATATACATTTATTAATCAAAATAATAAAGTCCGATAACGGACCGTCGAGGACGCCGGTCCCTACAAATACTAAAATTTCAAATTTTGTGGGAACTTTTAAAAGATTTTGCAACAAACAATACGGTAAAAATGTTTGGCAATATCGTTCATACGATCATATAATTCGTGGAGAGGACGATTACAAAGAAATCTGGAACTACATAGACAACAACCCTATAAGATGGAAAGAGGATAAATTTTACATCGAATAAAAACAACCCCGATTGCTTAATTTAAGCAATCGGGGTTAATTTATACATTGATTATGTTCCACACAGTTTCATCACAATTGAATGTGGTAATATTTTTGCAAGCAATCTATAAAACTTATAAAAGATTCTATTTGTATAAACCGCTCTACCTTTGCGTGATGCCTTAAGCGATTTTACCGCCATTGTGTGCGGATTTACACGTGGCAAAGTATCGAAGGTGGTGCTACTGCCTTTTTCGATGTTGGCAATATTTAAAAATTCCGTGCTCATAGGACCTGGGCATACTGCCAGCACGTTTATCTTGCGCTTTTTAAGTTCGAGTCGTAATGCTCTTGAAAGGCTCATAACATACGCTTTAGTAGATGAATATACCGCCATACGTGTATTAGGCGCAAAAGACGCTATTGAGCAACTGTTTATTATCTCGCTTTTTTCGTTCATAAATGGGAGTGTAGCTGCTGTCATTGCTGTAAGTGCTTCACAATTAAGACGAACCATAGCGGCATTTTCCCCTAAAGACAATTCGTCGAAATTACCAAGTTTTCCAAAGCCGGCATTGTTTATAAGCAGTTTTACGGTAGCATTCTTTTCTTTTAACAATTCGACATAATTTTCAACCGCTTGCGGGTCGGTAATATCGAATGCTACGGGAATTATGCTTGAACCAAGCTCTGACTGCAATTCCTTTAAACGATCTTCACGGCGGGCAATTACCCAGATTTCGTCAAACTCGGGGCGGGAGTTATAAACCTCTTTTGCATATTCCCATCCAAGACCCGACGACGCGCCGGTTATTATTGCAATATTCATAATATAGCCACCTTAATTCTTACTGAAATCTTCGAGTATTAAACCTTCGTTCTTTTCGAGCGCCCAGTTAATATTCCATTCGCTTGTAAATATAAGAAGGTTATTACCCTTAAAGTCCTGAACCCACTTTG
This sequence comes from Acutalibacteraceae bacterium, assembly GCA_045593245.1. Classification (GTDB taxonomy): domain Bacteria; phylum Bacillota; class Clostridia; order Oscillospirales; family Acutalibacteraceae; genus UBA737. The sequence continues at coordinate 6,688 of JAZNWJ010000019.1, forward strand.
TGTCAGAGGTGAGATTTAGTTTTGATACGTCAATATCTTCGTTACCAATCCAACGGATAAACTGATATGGCATATTGCTGCGTATTACGTCAACGTTATATTCGTTTTTAAGTCGGTGCTCAAGTACTTCGAACTGCAATACACCAACAACGCCCACAATAACGCGCTCCATACCTGTATTCGGTTCGTGGAAAATCTGAATAGCACCTTCTTGCGCTATCTGCTCTACACCTTTTACAAACTGTTTGCGTTTGAGACTGTCTTTGTGCTCAATCACAGCAAAATGTTCGGGCGCAAAGGTAGGTATACCTTCAAACTCAACCTTGTGTTTTACGTCACAAACGGTATCGCCTATAGAAAAGATACCCGGGTCAAACACGCCGATAATATCACCTGCATAAGCCTCGTTTACAATCTGGCGGTTATCTGCCATAAGCTGTTGTGGTTGCGAAAGGCGAAGACTCTTTTTGCCCTGAACGTGATAATATTCTTTATCGCGTTCGAATTTACCCGAACAAATGCGCATAAATGTCATACGGTCACGGTGCGCCTTGTTCATATTTGCCTGAATTTTAAATACAAAGGCCGAGAAGTTTTCGCTTTCGGGAATAACTTCACCTTCTTTTGTGTTACGGGCGAGTGGAGCTGTTGTCATTTTCAAGAAGTTTTCAAGGAAGGGCTCTACACCAAAGTTGGTAAGTGCCGAACCAAAGAAAACAGGGGTAAGTTTACCACAACGCACTTGGTTAATATCAAAATCAAAGCTTGCGCCGTCAAGAAGCTCTATCTGGTCAACAAGGTCACGACGAGAGTATTCGCCGATAAGCTCATCAAGTTTTTCGATATCGGTTATGTCACACTCGATAGCCTGTAACTTATCCTGACCTCTATGGAATTCGTTAAAGGTCATAATCTGACGGCGATCACGATCAAATACACCCTTAAAATCAACACCACTGCCGATGGGCCAGTTTACGGGGTAGGTGCCTATACCAAATTCCTTTTCGAGCTGGTCCAAGAGTTCAAACGGGTCGCGCGCGTCGCGGTCAAGCTTATTTATAAAAGTAAATATAGGTATGTTTCTCATAGCTGTTACTTTAAAAAGCTTACGGGTCTGAGGCTCAATACCTTTTGCCGCGTCAATTACCATAACCACGCTGTCAGCTGCCATAAGTGTGCGGTAGGTGTCTTCCGAGAAGTCCTGATGTCCCGGCGTATCAAGTATATTTATGCAGTATCCATCATATTCAAACTGCATTACGGAAGAGGTGATAGAAATACCACGTTGCTTTTCAAGCTCCATCCAGTCGGATACAGCGTGTTTTGCGGTGGCTTTTCCTTTTACGGAGCCTGCAGTCTGGATTGCGCCTCCGTACAAAAGTAATTTTTCGGTCAAAGTCGTTTTACCGGCGTCAGGGTGCGAGATTATCGCAAAGGTGCGACGGCGGTTGATTTCTTGTCTTAAATCCACAGTATTACTCCCTATATATAATGTATCTCATAAAGTTTACCACAAAATGTATGTAGTATCAAGAAAAATAAAAATTTTTTCAAAAAACCCTTTACTTTTTGGATATAGTGGTTTATAATAATAGCCGTATAGTTGCATTTTACATTTTTTGGAGGTTTGTAAAAATGAAAAAGATAATCGCACTTATTCTTAGCATTGTTATGATTTGCTGTTTTTCTGTAACAGCTTTTGCTGCTGAAAGCCCTACTGCTTCAGAGAAGGTTACTGTAACAGTAAGAAAGGCTGACATTGTTGATCCTGCAGGTAAGGTTGACACCGAGTACACATTTGACGCAGGTACTACAATCACAGTTAAAGCAAATTCAAAGTACGGTACTTTCAACAGCTGGAGCGTATACAAGGAAGAGGCTACTGTAGAAGGTGTTTCTGCTCCTGTAAACTCAGGCATCGTTACTTTAAGTGCTGTTAAAGCTCTTGCTGCAACAACCAAGATGGTTGAGGCTAAAGCCGGCACCGATTACGAAATTGTTAAGGGTAGCCTTACAAGTTCTGAAATGACAATCAAGCTTAACACAGCAGTTATCGTATGCGGTAACTACGACAACGTTAAGACTGATCCTGCCGCTTCAAGCAGCGCTGATGATTCTGATTCAGCTCCTCAGACCGGTGATATGACAGCAGTTTACGCAGTTGTTGTTATGCTTGCAGTAGTTGCATTCACATTTGGTGTGAAGAAAGTTTACTCAAAATAATTTAGTTTACAAGTTAAAACCGCTTTACCCGACAGGGTAAGGCGGTTTTTGTTATTATGTAAGAAAATTTTTGTATTTATTGTATAAAAAAGCAATAAAAATTGTTAAAAAAACTATTGAAAATTTTGTTTATTTGTAATACAATATAATCAGCATTATGTCAATGTGGATTACTGCCTTTAAATTCGTGGGCAGTCACAAAGAGTTTATAGGACAGGTAACCACATTATCATACAATGTTTTTAAATTCGGTGGGGGAAACTCCACAAAGAAAGGATTTGTTTTTTATGATTAAAAACACAAAACGCATATTAGCAATAATGCTCGCATTTGCAGTTATTGCTATGTCTATGTTCACAGGTTTTGTTGTAAGCGCTGCAGGCGAGACACAACTACTTTCTAACGAAGGCGTAGTAGACTTGCTTGAATTTGGTGACTATCTTGTTGAAGCAGGCAGTGCAAGCAAATGGTGGGACAATAAGCTCGCTGACAATGGCGAAACCGGTGCTGACTGGGAAAATGCTATTATAATTGATAGCGCAGAAGAGTTTGTTTACCTTTGTAAAGCATCGGGTGATGACACCAAAGGTCTTTACTACAAGGTTGCCGACGGTATTGCAGGCTTCGACCTCACAAAGGGCGACATTGACTATAATGGTACATTAGCAGATAATATTGACAAGATTAAGGCTGGTGGTAAAAACCACGCAGGTGGCACACCTGGTTTCCAGGGCCACTTTGATGGTAACGGCGTTACCGTTTACGGCGCATGGACTAATGATACCTGGAATGAAGATTTACAAAAATATAACACCCCTACATACGCAGGTCTTTTCTCTTGCACAAAGGGTAACGTAACAATCAAAAACATTAACGTTAACAAAGCTTACTTTGCGGCTACTACAGCTACAGGCGGTATCGTTGGTTATTACGACGGCGACGGAACAACTGCTCTTACCATTGAAAACTGTTCGGTAACAGATAGCTATCTCAAAAGTGAGAAAGCAGCGTATGGTGCAGGTACCGGTGCAATTGTTGGTTTTGCTAAAAACTATACCTCTGCCGGAAACGGTCCTGTAACAGTTAAAAACTGCTATGTAAACCTTAATGAAGCAAACTTTATTTCAGCATGTGAAGATGCTGAAAACCCTGCAGCAGACGGTGCTCATGGTGGTGTTTTAGGTTTTGTTGTTTCTAACTATACAAACGGTAATGCAGGTAATATTACCGATTGCGTTGTAATTGGCATCAAGCCTTATTCAACAACCACTGCCACAGCTAATAATAACGTACAGCATTCAGGTCTTGAAACTCACTATGCTAACATTTACACAACAAGCGACGTTGCAATCACCGATGTTAACCTTGGTGGTAACGGTGGATTGGGTCTTCGCAACTATACAGGCAGAGTATTCCCACTTACCGACGCTCAGCTTAAGGGAGCAGCAGCTACAGAGAATATGAACCTTGACTGGTCTGTATGGATGGCAGACGACGAGGGTTACCCCGAACTTGCTTCTTCACACAAAAATGTTACTTTGGTTAACAACGGTAACGGTACACACGCAGCTACCTGTGCTTGCGGCTTTGGCGGCATAGCTGTTGACTGTACATACGTAGATGGCACTTGTGCTTGCGGCGCAGAACTTACCTGTGACACCCGCAAGACAATTACTTGGGATGGTACTAAAGCTACTGGTATCGCAACCGGTACCGGTACAAAAGATGATCCTTATATCATCAAGACTGCTGCTGAATTTGCTTGGCTTGTTAGTGAATCAGACGTAGATGGCGAAGGAAAACACAACAGCGTAGGCAAATACTATGAAATTGACAAGTCTATCGGTAAAATCGTTCTTCAGCCTGCAGATGCAGAGGCAATTATTGCTCTTAAAGATGCAGCGGCTGTAAAAGCATACTTTGAAACCGGCGCACACACTGAGTGGATCGAAGGCGGTTGGGAGACTCAGTCTTTCGCAGGTAACTTTAATGGTAACGGTGTAACCGTTTACGGTCTTTATAGTGTATCCGGTGCTAATGCAGGTCTCTTTAATACGATTGATGCTGGAGCGGTTATCAAGAACATTGCGCTTAAGAATTCTTATCTTAAATCAGAAGCTGGTATCTATCAAGTAGGCGGTATCGCAGCGGTTACATCAGCTGATACTCGCGGCGCTAAGACAGTTGGTGCTGTTTGGTTTGACTCTTGCGTAGTTGCTAACAACTATATGTATAATAAGTCTGATAGCCACGACCGTTCAGGTGTTATTATAGGTTCATCAAGTGATGTTGTTTATATTGACAACTGCTTGGTTTACGGCAACGACGCTACCTATGGTTCAGCAGTTGCTATGCCGGTATGGAGCAATGGTAATAACAGCAAAATTGTTGCTGATGACTTTGTTGCACCAGAAGGTCTTGTACTTGTTGACGACGGTGCAGAAACACCACGTTACTACAATATGATTCGCAATAGCATCATCTTTGGCGCAGCTCCTTATGATGTTGCGCAACAATCAGGTTCACGCTTTAATGATCCTAAGTGCTTTGTAAACGTACTTACCGACGCTGCATCAGGCGAAGTAGCATTTGCAAACAAAAGTAATGGTGAGCCAACTAAGGCGACATTTAGCGATGAGCAAATCAAAAATATCGCTGTAGCTGACCTTGCAACAGCAGAACTCGGCGCTGCTTGGATTAAGACAGACAGCTATCCTGAACTCGCATCATTCCACGATGCAGAATTTACCACTGTTGACAACGGCGACGGTACACATAGTTCTGCATGTTCATGTGGTGTTGGCGCAGGCGCAGCAGAAGCACATACCTATGTAGAGGGCGTTTGCTCTTGTGGTAACGAATGCGCACACACAGATACAAGTGAATCGGTTGAAAACGAAACCAAACCTACTTGTACAGTAGATGGTTCACACGATAAAGTTGTAATATGTAACGTTTGTGGCGTTGTAGTTTCAAGAGAGACTGTAACAGATGACGCTTTAGGTCATACAGACGGTGAAGCTGTAGAGGAAAGTCGCATTGATTCTACATGTACAACACCTGGTTCACACGATATGGTAACCTACTGTACAGTATGTGGCGAAGAGACTTCAAGAGTAAATGAAGCTCTCGAGCTTGATCCTAACAACCATACCTATGATAACGCTGACGATGCGGAATGTAATGACTGTGGCGCAGTTCGCGAACTCTACATATCCGGTGACATTAACGACGACGGCGCTGTCAATAATAGAGACGCAGTACTTTTGCAGCAGCATCTTGCTGAATGGGATGTAACAATCAATGAAGCAGCTGCAGACGTTTATGACGATGGCAAAAACGCTATCAACAACAAGGACTATGTAAGACTTGTGCAGTATCTTGCTGATTGGGACGTAACGCTCGATTAAAATAATTCGATTTCGGAATAAATAAAAATACCCGCTATAGAAATATAGCGGGTATTTTTTCTATATGTAAATTTATAGTTTATTTATTTACAACTATTATTATATGTATGAAAAATCGTAGGTATACCATATATAGTTGTCATAGTAAAAAAGGAGGTAAATGGCAATTTTGGAGGGTTTGACAATCTTTTTGACATTTTTTGACATAAAACCCCAAAAACAAAAGGTTACAACTTTGTAACCTTTTTAAAAACGCTGTTTTTTTGTGCAAATTATACAAAATCGACATCTTTTATATGTTTGACATAGTTAAAAAAAGGGGGTATAATAACATCCGTCGGCGCAAAAGCGTCAAAAACAAAAATGTTAAACATATTAAAAAAGGAGTCGTTCGATGCTTAGATTTAACAAAAGCGGTTTTGATTTTGTGAAGTTCACAAAAATGCGTATGCCGCTTGTGGCATTACTTTTAATTGCCTCTATCTGTGCAGCAACCTTACTTTTTGGTACAGTAAATACATTTGCCGTAACCGACGGCGAAAACACACATAAGGTTCATACACTTTCAACCAATGTTAACGATGCAATTACAGTTGCAGGTTTCAACTCAGACGAGTACAAGGTTTTGAGTGTAAGTGCTACAGACGATGTAACAAATATTTCTTTGGCTTATACTTTCCCTGTGTATATTACAATGGGTGACAAAACCGTAGAAACCAACGCAATAAAATCTACCGTAGGTGAAATTCTTAAAAATGAGGGCTTTAGTGTTGACCAGTATGATATGGTTGAGCCTTCACTTGACACAGTGGTAAGCGACACTACTTATATCGACTATACAAACATTGATTATATTACCGGTAGCTATACCGAAACCGTACCTTGCACAGTAAAAACCGTATATTCATCTAAACTCGATGCAGGAACAACCACTCTTTCAGAGGGTAAGGATGGCGAGGAGCAGGTAAATTACACCGCTAAGGTTGTAAACGGTGTTACTGTTGAAACTGTTGTAAACAGCCGTATAACGCTTAGCGCTGCTGTGAATGGCACCAAAACCATTGGTACAAAAAAGGCTGCAGTTACAACAAGTGAGAGTGTAAAAACTATTTCTACAATCGCAGCCCCCACTATTGAACTTGACGAAAACGGCAACCCCGTTAACTTTAAGAAACACATTACCGTTCAGGCAACTGCATACACTTATACAGGCAATAAATGCTCAACAGGTGTAGCACCTCAGCCCGGTTATATTGCAGTTAACCCAAACGTAATTCCTTACGGTACTAAAATGTATATCAAGTCAAGCGATGGCAGTTATATTTACGGTTATGCTGTTGCGGCTGATACAGGCGGATTTATTAAAAGCCGTCCTAACAACGTTGACCTCTTTATGACAAGCAAGGCAGCTTGTACCGCATTTGGCAGACGTAACGTTGAAATTTATATATTAGAGTAAAACACAAACACCCAAGAAATTTCTTGGGTGTTTTAATTTATTGTTTTTTAATTAAGAACCATAATATAGTAAGCACCTGCAAAACCGCCGCTACGATAAAAATAAGAGATATTTTGTATACGTTAACGGTAAGCATTATACATAGTGCCGCCGACCATATAAGGGTTGAGATTGCAGCAAAAAGATGAATCTTTTTCCACCATATACAAGAAAACACAATGCCCACGATGGCACTTGCGGGAATAGCGTATATAAAGAAATGCCACCACCATTTAATATCGGGGAAAATTATTTCACAAAGGAAGAACAACACCGTTGCTATCAGCCACGCTACACCTATTGATAAAAGTGTGATTATAATTTTGTTACGAGTTGTCATAAGACGCTTACGTGGTTTTTCAGAAATCATATCATTTACGGTAAGACCAAAAATATCAGCAATCTGCGCCGTTACGGCAAGATCGGGAAGACCTTCGCCACGCTCCCATTTTGAAATAGATTTATCTGAATAATTAAGTTTTTCGGCAAGCTCGGTTTGTGTAAGGCCTAATTGCTTGCGATAATGACTTAAATTGTTTGCAAAATATTTTTTTAGGTTTTCTTCGGTGATAGCCACTGAGTTTTCACTTCCTCTCGGGTGAATATTATATAATAAATTTGAAGCTAATTCAACAACAAAATGTAAATTATTTTACCTTAGCAAAGTTGCCGAAAGTGTTTCCAACGTTTTCTACAAACGAAAAGGTATTGTCGTATTTTGCTAAAATATTTTGAAAGTCTACAATCTGATGCTTGTTAACAACGCATATCAGGACGTCCTTTTCTTCCTTTTTGTATGCGCCTACGGCGGAAAGCCTTGTTGCGCCGTGATGAAGTGTTTGTAAAACCTCGGCGCTAATTTCGTCAGCGTGGGTGGTAATAACGGTGAATTTGTACGCCTGCTTAGAACCTTGAATAATTATGTTACCTAAAAAAGTGGATATAAAGCAATAGATAATACAAAGGCAAACGGGTTTATAGTCATAACTCATACTGCCGCTCTGGTTGGGTTTAGCGTATATAAAGAACGAAACTATTGCAACAAATGCGTTGATAATAAGTGTTATCCAGAAGAAGTTTAAATACGGTTTTTTTGTACTTATATACTTTGATATAATATCAGTACCGCCTGTAGATGCGTTGTGACGTGCACACATACCGTAAACCAGTCCGCCCAAAGTACCGCTTATTATTACGGGGTATATGGTGTCATGACCGCCTGCGTCATATTGAAAACCTGTAAAGTCTATTTGCTGAAGTCCTAAATATACAAACGAGTAAACCAGGCAGAACAGAAGTGATTTTTTTGCGAAATCACGGTTTATGAAAAAATAAGCAAGCAAACATAAAGGAACGTTTATAATAAGCGACATATAACCGATGCTAAAACCGGTTTTGTACTGTATCATAGTGGCTATACCGTTAATACCAGCAGGTGCAAAATTGTTTTTAACAATAAACAAATGATAGGTAAACGCAAGTAATATAGCAGCTAAAACTACAAATAAGTAAGCACAGAAATTTTTAATTCTTTTCATAAACTATCACCCAAGACCATTTTAACATAATTATAAATTTTTGCAATAATAAATATCCACCCGCATAGCGGGTGGTATTTCATTTTCGGGCATAGCCCTAACCGATACTGGCGGTGCACAAGTGCGTTTTTGGAGTTGGCCTGTCAGCCATGCAACGATTACTAGTTACCAGTAAACTGGTCAATTAAGTCCTTGGCTCCCTCTGACGAGGGAGCTGTTGAGCGTTAGCGAAACTGAGGGAGAGAAACATTTAGTTTTATATATTATTTTTGTTT
>JAZNWJ010000020.1:0-25075 GCA_045593245.1 Acutalibacteraceae bacterium
GAACTTTTTTCACTGAAGTTTAGGTGTTGCATAAGATATGTAGGTAACCAAAACAATACTGTTGTTCTTATAACACCTGTGAGTATTGATACAAAAGTGAATTTAACAATACTTCTTTTTAATAAAATTTCAATAGAAGAAATAAAATTGTCTTTTTTGCTATATTTATTCTTTGAATAAACAATAATATTTTTTGCCTCAAAAAAAGTAAATATTATAAAACAAACAACGGCTATAAAAATCAAAATTACACCGCTTGATTTAAAAGTATTATCCCATGTAAAAAACAAAGCGAGAAGACCTGCTGTCGGCGCGCCAAAATAGGCTGAAAAATTTAATGCAAGATTACAGTTTATAGCGTGATGTGGTTCTGTATTCTCAGCGATTGTTTTTGTCATAGGACCATATATCATCGAAAGTGAAAAACCAATCAAACCATATAACAAGCATAGGAATATTAAACTATCAAGAACAAGCGGAATAACTAAACTTGAAATACCGGCTAAAACCAAGCCGATAGTAATCATATATTTTGACTTAATTACATCGCCTATTATACCATTAACAAGCTGACCAATCGCATATGAAAAGAAGAAAACCGATGACATTGTTCCAATAAGTTTTTCACTTGCAATCCCATCAGAAATCATTTGTGGTGAAACAGCGCTTAAAACATTTCTTGAAATGTAAACTGCAAGATATGAAAAAGCACATATAATACCAAGAGAAAATGCATTTTTGGCTGTTGATTTTTCATTCACATAAATCAGCTCTTTTCTAATTAAATAACACGGTCAGTATAATACAAATATAAATTAAAGTCAATATAAAAAACCACTGATTAAATCAGTGGTTTTTAAAACTATACTTCGTTATAGCATTCGAAAATTTTGTCTTCTCTTTCCTTGTTCTTATTCTTGGTAAGTAAACTTACAATGGGAACGACAATCATAGAAACTGCCATAGCGGCAACACCCATTTCGGGTGAATGAGCCGCAGCATTTGAGAAGTTTGAAGTAAGTGTAATCACCAAAGTTGCGCCACCAACGGTAAGCAAACCTGACAATATACCTGCGTATGCACCGATTTTTGTAATCTTCTTTGAGAAAAGACCCCAGATGTAAGGACCGATAAAGCATCCAGAAACAACACCCCATGAGAAAGACATAAGACTTACTATAATCGGGATGTTCTGAGTTGCAAATATAAATGAGCAAGCAACAAACACAAGGCAAAGGATTCTTGTAAGAAGCATCTGTGTTTCGGGCTTTGTTTCCTTTTTTCTGATAGCAGGAATAAGATCAACAGCTACTGCAGAAGCAGATGTAAGAACAACAGCTTCAAGAGTTGACATAGATGCCGAAAGTAAAAGTATCATAATAATGGCTAAAAGTATGATACCAAGTGTACCTCCACCCAAAACTTCCATCAGAACTGAAGGAATGATAGAGTCAATGCCACCTTCGGGCAATTGTCCGCCAAGAATAAGTCTTGATGTGCTACCAATAAGATACGCACCACAACCAATTATTGCACAGAAAGCAGTTGAAATAATTGTGCCTCGTTTAATAGCTGCCGTATCTTTAATTGCATAGAATTTGCCAATCATTTGTGGTAGACCCCATGTACCAAAGCTTGTAAGCATAATGTTAAAGCACAAAAATTTAAATGATGAACCACCAAAAATATCGGTAAGCTCAATACCTGATTTTGCAAGTTCTTCGCTATTTGCTGCCTGATATTCAGCAAGATTATTCATCAATCCTGAAATACCACCAACGTTTTCGTGACCGAGCACTGCAACAATAAGACAAATTACACCGGCAATCATAATAATGCCTTGAACAAGATCAGTATAGGCAGTTGCAACATATCCACCTGCTACAAGATAAACCGCAGTAAGACAAGCAATTATAAGCATCCAAACCCATGTTTCAACGCTTGGGAATACTGCGCTGAACAATGATCCGAGGCCCTTGTAAACAGCTGCAGAATAAGGAACTAAGAAGACAAAAATGATAACTGCAGCAAGAATTTTCATACCTTTAGAAGCATATCTCTTTTCGAAATATTCAGGCATAGTTTTAGCGTCAAGTTTTTTGGTCATTTTTCTTGTGCGATTTGCAAAAAGTATCCAAGAAAGTAAGCAACCTAAAACTGCGTTGCCAATACCAATCCATATTGCACCGATTCCTATATTCCAGCCGTGTTGTCCGGCATAACCTACAAAAACTACTGCAGAAAAATATGTAGTTCCGTAAGCAAATGCTGTTACCCATGCGCCGATATTTCTACCGCCAATAAGAAATCCATCCAATGTTTTTGATTTACCATAGCTGATGCATCCAATAAGTGCCATAGCTAAAGCATAAATGCCAAGAGCAATTATTGTGTATAATTGTGGTGTTGTCATATTATTACCTCCTACAAATAAATTTGACTTTAACACTTTAAAGCGTGTTTGTCAAGAGAAAAACGACAAAAAAGTAAATTTCTGCCGTTTTTTCTTTAAAAATATTAAAATTTCTCTTTCCAAACATTATTACCGCACACAAATTCTATTGTTATTTTTGAATCCGAATGATTATTAACAATGATTTTTGGTATTTCATCTATCGACTTTCGGTCTTCGCAGATAAGATCTATGAAACTATCCCCTAAAGGATAATTTTTAATTCCATGCCTTTCAAGACGATTTATATGCCAGACTATTTTTTTGTTTTGTGCATCGGGTCTTATGCCGAAAACGTATTCAAACACTATGTTTATAGGGGATAGTCCTGTCCATCCGACAAATTTCGGTTGTGAATGACTACCGCGTTCTATGTACTCGGGGGCATAATTTTCGTAAATAGTACCATCCCGATTAAAAACGGACACTACATTATCTAAATAATTGCTTGCAATATCATAAGCCAAATCATTATATCCGTACTTATCAAGTGCTTTAAGTACCATATAATTTGTAGGTGCCCATACGCTGCCGCGTCAGTAATCCCCACGATCGTAATAATCAGGATGGTCGGCTGATAGCGACGGTACACGGAATAGTCTTTTAAACTCGTTTTGAGAAACATATTCATTTTCTGCTACATAAGGCTCACGGTCTATAGGATAGACAAACATTTTATTTAGATCAAATGATATTATCATTATCCTAACATTTATACAAAATGTGTTTGATTAAAATTATAATCTCCAATAATTATAACCTGCGTTTTCGTATTCTTTTCGATCGAGTAATCCCTTAATATCTATAAGAACTTTTTTGCTGTTATCAACTGATTTGAACATCTGGTCAAAATCAGTCTTGGTAAATGTTTTAAACTCCTCGTGAGCAACAGCCAAAATAACTGCATCGCATCCCTTAATGGTGTTAATATCAACAAAACGCATACCATATAGGTGTTCTGCCTCATCTGCATCAGCGGTAGGGTCGGCAACTGTAGCAGTGATGCCGTATTCTTTGAGTTCATTATAAATATCAATAATCTTAGTATTACGTGTATCTGGACAATTTTCTTTAAAGGTAAAACCTAAAATTGCAACATTGGCATTTTTAATTGGTAAATCAGCCTTAATAAGATTTTTAACAACATTTTCAGCAACGTATTTTCCCATATCGTCATTTATACGTCGACCAGAAAGAATTATTTGACTATGATAGCCAAGTTGCTCTGCTTTATATGTTAGATAGTATGGGTCAACACCTATACAATGACCTCCAACAAGACCCGGATAAAATTTCAAGAAGTTCCATTTTGTTCCAGCTGCTTTAAGTACCGATTGAGTATCAATTCCCATTTTATTAAAGATGATAGAAAGCTCGTTCATAAAAGCAATATTTATATCGCGTTGACTATTTTCAATCACCTTTGCAGCCTCGGCAACTTTAATATTTTCTGCCCTGTGAACACCAGCTTCAACAACAAGTTCGTAAATGTTTGCTATTTCTTCAAGAGATTCTTCGTCCATACCGCTTACAATTTTAACAATAGTTTCTAGTCGGTGAACTTTATCACCAGGATTTATTCTTTCGGGACTATAACCTACTTTAAAGTCAACACCACATTTTAGACCAGACTCTTTTTCAAGAATTGGAATACAAATATCTTCTGTCACACCGGGATATACGGTTGATTCATATACAACTATAGAGCCTTCGGTAAGATTGCGGCCAACAATTGATGATGCACCTTCAACGGGTGTCAGGTCGGGGGTGTGGTCTTCATTAACAGGTGTTGGCACTGCAACAATATGAAACTTTGCTTCACGAAGTTTGGTTTCGTCGGCAGTAAATTCAACCGTTGTATTTTTTATAACCTCATCGCCCACTTCATTTGTGGGGTCAATGCCTGATTTATAAAGTTCAATCTTTTTAGCGTTAAGGTCAAAACCTACTACTTTTACCTTTTTTGCAAACGATACAGCGATAGGCATACCAACGTAACCAAGACCTACAAGTGAAATTTTTTCTTCACCGTTAACTATTTTTTGATATAGTGACATAGTATCATCTTCCCTTATATAATTTTTTTACATTATAATACAAATTTATTCTTTTTGCAATGTTTTGTTTGCAAATCGGATAATATTTGTATTGACATTACCACTTTAAAGTGATAAAATGTTCATATATTTTTATTATAGAGGAATACGTTTATGACAATTGTTCACTTGCTTGAAGACAACGCAAAAAAATATGCAAATGACGTTGCGCTTGTCGAAATAAACCCTGACCAACCAGAAACCCGTCGCCGCACATGGCATGAGTTTGAGTTGGTTGAGCCTACTCATCGCGTTGATTATTATCGACGTGAAATATCATGGGCAGTATTCAATGAAAAAGCAAACCGCCTTGCAAATATGCTTAAACAAAACGGTATTGGTAAAGGTAAAAAGGTTGCAATACTTCTTATGAACTGCATCGACTGGTTGCCTATTTATTTTGGTATACTCAAAACAGGCGCACTGGCAGTACCACTTAACTTCAGATATTCTTCTGATGAAATTGACTATTGTTTAGACTTAGCAGAAGCAGATGTTCTGATATTTGGTACTGAATTTATCGGTCGTGTCGAGGCGGTTGCTGATAAAATTTCTAAAAAATGCACACTTATTTACTTTGGCACGGGTTGCCCTGCATTTGCTGATGATTATAACGATTTGACAAGCGAATGTTCATCCATATTCCCCGAATGCACACTCGAAGAAAGTGATGATGCCGCAATATATTTTTCATCTGGTACAACAGGATTTCCAAAGGCTATATTACATAACCACGAAAGTCTTATTCATTCTTGCCGTGTAGAACAGGCACATCACTCTCAAACAAAAGACGACTGCTTCTTGTGTATTCCTCCCCTTTATCATACAGGCGCAAAGATGCACTGGTTTGGTAGCCTTATTACAGGTTCAAAGGCGGTTATTCTTAAAGGTACACAAGCTCGCAATATTTTAAGTGCCGCAGCACAAGAAAAATGCTCTATCGTATGGCTACTCGTTCCGTGGGCACAAGATATTTTAAATGCACTTGACAATGGCGAAATCAGCCTTGATGAATTTGACTTTTCTGCTTGGCGTCTTATGCATATCGGCGCTCAACCTGTACCACAAAGTTTAATTAAGCGCTGGCTTGAATATTTCCCCAATCATCAATATGATACAAACTATGGTTTGTCAGAGTCTATCGGCCCTGGTGCTGTACACTTAGGTGTTGAAAATATCCACAAGGTTGGCGCAATTGGTGTTGCAGGCTATGGTTGGGAGCTAAAAATTGTTGACCCCGACGGTAATACCGTGAATCAAGGTGATGTTGGTGAGCTTTGTCTTAAAGGACCGGGCGTTATGACCTGTTACTATCGCGACGAAAAAGCTACTGCCGATACATTAAAAGACGGTTGGCTATATACAGGTGATATGGCAATGGAGGATGAAGACGGATTTATCTATCTTGTTGACCGCAAGAAAGACGTTATTATTACTGGTGGCGAAAACCTCTACCCTGTTCAGATTGAAAATTTCCTTGCGGCGCATCAAAAGATCATGGACGTTGCAGTTATCGGTTTGCCCGACAGTCGTCTTGGAGAAATCGCGACAGCGATTATTCAGATAAAAGAAGGTATGACATGCACAGAAGAAGAAATTAACGAGTTTTGTATGTCACTTCCCCGCTACAAACGTCCTCGCAAAATCATTTTTGCAGATGTTCCCCGTAATCCTACAGGTAAAATAGAAAAACCAAAGCTTCGTAAAATGTATGGCGCTGAGGGAATTGTAGATTCACAAAATAAATCTTAATTGAAAGGTTTTAAACTTTATGAAAAAATTACTTATTGGTAATCAGGCGGTAGCCGCCGGTCTTCACGATGGCGGTTTGGGCGTAGTATCAAGCTACCCTGGTACACCATCTACCGAAATTACTGAATTCTTATCTAAATATGATGATTTACACAGCGAATGGGCTCCTAATGAAAAGGTTGCTTGCGAGGTGGCATTTGGTGCGTCACTTGCTGGTGCTCGTAGTGCTTGCGCTATGAAACACGTAGGTCTCAATGTTGCTGCTGACCCACTATTTACCCTTTCATATACAGGTGTCAACGGTGGTATGGTTATATGCGTTGCTGACGACCCTGCAATGCATTCTTCACAAAATGAGCAGGACTCACGTCACTATGCAATAGCATCAAAGGTTCCAATGCTTGAGCCTGCCGATTCACAAGAGGCTTACACATTTGCTCGTAGTGCATTTGAACTTTCAGAACAATATGATACTCCTGTTGTTTTGCGTATGTGCACACGTATTGCACACAGCCAATCAGTTGTTGAAACTACTGAGGCAATCCCTGCAGTACTTAAAGATTATGTAAAGAACCCTGCTAAGTACATAATGATGCCCGGTAACGCAGTTAAAAGACATCCTGTTGTTGAGGAACGCACCTTAAAACTTCAGAAACTTGCTGAAAATTGCATTTACAATACTGTTGAATACGGCACAAGCGATGAAATTGGTATTATTACTTCGGGTTGTTCTTATCAATATGTTAAAGAAGTATTTGGCGATAGTGTAAGTATACTTAAAATTGGTATGCCAAATCCACTGCCTGTAAATACAATTAAAGATTTCGCAAGTAAGGTTCAAAAACTTTACGTTATTGAAGAACTTGATCCTATTATCGAAACACATGTTAAGTCACTTGGCATAAATGTTATCGGCAAAGAAATGTTCTCAATTTTAGGTGAATTTTCTCAAAAGACTATTGCTGATGCATTCGGTATTGAAGCAAAAGACAGTGTCAGCGCAGACTCACCTGTTCCAAACAGACCACCTATGATGTGCGCAGGTTGCCCACACCGTGGTATGTTCTATACACTTGCTAAAAACAAGATTACTGTTCACGGTGATATTGGTTGCTATACTTTGGGTGCAGTTCCACCTCTTAGCGCTCTTGATACCACACTTTGTATGGGTGCATCAATCTCTGGCCTTCACGGATTTAATGCAGCTCGTGGTAGTGATACCGAGGGCAAGAGTGTTGCAGTTATTGGTGATTCGACCTTTATGCATTCAGGTATGACAAGTCTTGTAAACGTTGCATATAACGCTACAAATTCGACTGTTATTATACTTGATAACTCAATTACAGGTATGACAGGTCACCAGCAAAATCCCACTACAGGCTATAACATTAAGGGCGAGGTTGCCGCAAAGGTAAATCTTGAAGCACTTTGTAAGGCTTTGGGGATAAATCGTGTGCGTGTTGTTGACCCATATAACCTAAAAGAATGTGAAACTGCTATTAAAGAAGAGCTTGCAATTGCAGAGCCATCCGTAATTATTTCACGTCGTCCATGCGTATTGCTAAAATCAGTAAAACTTTTACCGTCACTTAATGTTGATGCTGATAAATGCAAATCCTGCAAGCGTTGTATGGGACTTGGTTGCCCAGCAATCAGTATGAAAGATGGAAAAGCAGTTATAGATAACACATTATGCGTTGGTTGCGGCGTTTGTAAGCAACTTTGCGCATTTGATGCTATTAATTAAAGGAGGTAAAGCATATATGAAAACTACAAATGTTATGATTGTCGGCGTTGGCGGTCAAGGTAGTCTGCTTGCCTCAAAATTACTTGGCAGATTACTTATTGATGAAGGTTATGATGTAAAGGTTAGCGAAGTTCACGGTATGAGACAGCGCGGCGGCAGTGTTGTAACCT
This sequence comes from Acutalibacteraceae bacterium, assembly GCA_045593245.1. Classification (GTDB taxonomy): domain Bacteria; phylum Bacillota; class Clostridia; order Oscillospirales; family Acutalibacteraceae; genus UBA737. Next base: position 8,218 of record JAZNWJ010000020.1, read on the forward strand.
ACGTTCGCTTTGGTGATAAAGTTTATTCACCTATCATTACCGAAGGTGAAGCAGATTACATAATCTCTTTTGAAAAATTAGAGGCAGCACGCTATGCGAAATATCTAAACCGTGATGGTCTAATTGTTGTAAACACACAACAGATTGACCCTATGCCCGTTATTATCGGTGCAGCAGAATATCCTGTAGATGTTTTAGACGAACTTACTGCAAAAAGTTTAAAGGTAGAATCACTTGATGCTCTTACCCTCGCTGAACAGGCAGGTTCATCAAAGGCAGTTAACATTGTACTTATGGGCAAGGTTGCAAAACAGTTCGGTATATCTTACGACAAATGGATTAGAGCCATTGAAAATACGGTTGCTCCTAAGTTTGTCGAAATGAACAAAAAAGCCTTTGATTTAGGCTATAATTCATAATTATATTCTAATAAATCATTGACTTTTTCGCTTTACCGTGTTAAAATAAATCATCGTAATTAAATTTACGTGGTCAAATGCGTTGAGCAGAAACAAGTAAAAATAAAAAGAATCGCGAGAGAGTTGTCGGTTGGTGCAAGACAATGAAGATTTTTATTTTGAATTCATTCTGTTAGCAGTGCGCTGAACAAGTGTAAGCTTAAGTAGGATGCAACGGGTGTTCCCGTTATAGAACTAAGGTATTATCGTACCTGACAAGGCCGTTACCGTGAGATAATGGCGAACTGAGGTGGTACCACGGGATTTCGATTTTCTCGTCCTCTGTATTCTTTTTCGGAATGCAGAGGGCTTTTTATTTTCCTTTTACGTTCCGACATTTTGTACCAAACAAAAATAGAAAGGATGATTACAATGGCACAAAACTACTATCAAAAAGAAATTGAAACCATGCCTGTCGAAGAAATCAAAAAACTTCAATCAGAAAAGCTTGTAAAACAAGTAAAGCACGTATATGAAAACGTGCCTTACTACCGTGACCTTATGGATAAAAAGGGTGTTAAACCCGAAGATATCCACGGTATCGAAGATTTACACAAACTCCCCTTCTTAACAAAGGCAGATTTGCGCGACGCATACCCCTATGGTTTGCTTGCAAAACCACTCAGTGAATGTGTTCGTATACAGTCAACATCAGGTACTACGGGTCGGCGCGTAGTAGCGTTCTACACTCAACACGACATCGACCTTTGGGAAGATTGTTGCGCACGTGCTATCGTTGCCGCAGGCGGCACTAACGAAGACGTTTGTCAGGTAGCCTACGGTTACGGTTTGTTCACAGGCGGCCCCGGTCTTAATGGTGGCTCACATAAGGTAGGCTGTCTTACACTGCCAATGTCATCCGGTAACACCGAGCGTCAGCTTCAGTTTATGACCGACCTTAATGCTACAATTCTTTGCTGCACACCGTCTTATGCGGCATATTTAGGTGAATCTTTGGTAGAAAAAGGCTATACACCCGATACTATTTCTCTAAAAGCTGGTATCTTTGGAGCAGAACCCTGGACCGAAGAAATGCGTCGTGGTATTGAAAAAACCCTTGGTATAAAAGCATATGATATTTACGGTCTTACCGAAACAAGCGGTCCCGGAGTATCCTTTGAATGTGAAGAACAGACCGGTATGCACATTAACGAGGACCACTTCTTAGCTGAAATTATCGACCCTGATACAGGCGAAGTTTTACCTGAAGGCAGTAAGGGTGAGCTTGTATTTACATCCCTCGATAAAGAAGCCTTCCCTCTTCTCCGTTATCGTACTCGTGATATTTGTGTACTTACTCGTAAACCCTGTTCTTGCGGCAGAACTCATATAAAGATGAGCAAGCCAATGGGCAGAAGCGACGATATGATGATTATCCGCGGTGTTAACGTATTCCCAAGCCAGATTGAAACTGTTCTTCTTAACGAAGGTTATCAACCTAACTATCAGATCGTTCTTGACCGTGTTAACAACACCGATACATTTGAAGTTAACGTTGAACTTAACCCTGATCAGTTTACAGATACTGTTGGTGGTATTACAGCTCTCGAAAAATCACTTGCAAATGCTATGAAGACAATGCTTGGTATTAACCCAACCGTTCATCTTGTAGCTCCCAAGAGCATTACACGAAGCGAAGGTAAAGCAGTTCGCGTTGTTGATAAACGCAAACTACACGATTAATGAAAGGAGCATAAATTTATGTCACTAAAACAATTAACCGTATTTGTAGAAAACAAGCAAGGTACATTGGTAGATATTACTGATACACTCGCAAAACATAATGTAAACATCCGTGCGCTTTCAATCGCTGATACACAGGATTTTGGTATTCTTCGTCTTATCGTTAACGATAATGAAACAGCACTTAAAACACTTGCTGATGAAGGTTACCTTATCAAAACAACCGATGTTGTTGGTGTTAAAATCGGTGATGCACCCGGTAAACTTTCGACCGCACTTAACGTGCTTGATGAAAATGGTATTAATATGGAATATCTTTACGCGTTTATGTCACGTACAGAAAAACATGCTTATGTTGTTCTTCGTGTAGCTGATAATGCCGCAGCAGAAGCAGCGCTTGAAAATGCAGGCTTCCACCTTATTACCGATGCTGACGTTGCAAAACTATAAATTATATAAAAAAGAACACTTGGAACTCCAAGTGTTCTTTTTTAATTAAAAATTTATTTTCTGTAGTAAGTATAGTATGCTGTAACGGTGTCATAATCGCCACTTACTCGATTTTGCCCTTCAACCGTTACACCATCACCACTCATAAGCAAATAATACTTTGATTCGGAAACAGGACATGTAAAAACATCTATCTCACCGCATATAACACGTATATTCTCACCAACAACGGCAATTCTACCCGCCTTACCGATAATATCATATGTGACAGTACCGTCTTCGTGTGAGTTTCTTTTTGTTACGTATTTAACCTCTCTGCCGTCAAAGGTTTTAAGCAAAGATTCGTTTTTGTTCTTTTTCTTAAAAAGCCCCATTATTCAACCACAAATTTAATGATTACTTTCTTACCTTTTTTAACGATAATGCCATCAGCAAAATCATCGGATATGAAAGACTGTGATGGATTTGTTGCCTTTTCGTCGCCAACCGATACACCACCCTGTGTTACAAGACGACGAGCTTCACCGTTGGATGCTGCCATACCGCCTTTAACCATTACAGACAAAAGACCGATTTTACCATCGGTGAAGTCATCGGCAGTAAGAGTAACTGTTGGCATATTTTCGTGAGAACCTGCACCTGCAAACACAGCGCGGGCGGTTTCCTGAGCCTTGTTTGCCTCGTCTTCACCGTGAACGAGTTTTGTAAGCTCGTAAGCCAAGATTTCTTTAGCAGTATTAAGCTGACTTCCTTCCCAAGCGTCCATTTCATCAATTTGCTCGAGTGGTAAGAACGTAAGCATACGAATACATTTGAGAACATCTGCATCGCCAACGTTACGCCAGTACTGATAGAAGTCGTATGGTGAAGTTTTATTAGGATCAAGCCATACAGCGCCACCAACAGTTTTTCCCATCTTCTTGCCTTCTGAGTTAAGAAGCAAAGTGATGGTCATTGCGTGGGCGTCTTTACCAAGTTTTTTACGGATAAGTTCGGTGCCGCCAAGCATATTAGACCACTGGTCGTCTCCACCAAACTGCATATTACAGCCGTATTCGTTAAACAGATGATAGAAGTCGTAAGACTGCATAATCATATAGTTAAATTCAAGGAAAGAAAGGCCCTTTTCCATACGTTGCTCATAGCAACGCGCACGAAGCATATTGTTTACCGAGAAATGTGCACCAACTTCACGAAGCATATCGATATAGTTAAGACCCAAAAGCCAATCAGCATTATTAACCATAATAGCTTTATCGTCACCAAATTCAATAAAACGTTCCATTTGCTTTTTAAAACAATCACAGTTATGCTGAATGGTTTCAGCTGTCATCATACTACGCATATCGGTTCTACCCGAAGGGTCACCAATATATGCTGTACCGCCGCCTATAAGAACAACAGGTTTGTTACCTGCCATCTGTAAACGCTTCATAAGGCAAAGAGCCATAAAGTGACCAACATGAAGGCTGTCAGCAGTAGGGTCAAAGCCAATATAGAATGTAGCCTTACCATTGTTTACCATTTCTCTGATTTCTTTTTCGTCAGTAACCTGCGCTATAAGTCCGCGGGCTACAAGTTCTTCATAAATACCCATTTTATTATTTACTCCTATCAAGCAATTCCTTTGCAGAATTGTATAAATTTTCAGTCATTTCTGTACCCGACATAATACGTGCAATTTCAACAATACGTTGCTCATCTTCAATTGAAGTTACACTTGTGTAGGTACGATTATTTGATACGCTTTTTTCAATAAGTAGATGATTTTTAGCATACGCCGCAATCTGCGCTAAGTGTGTTACGCAAATAACCTGACGGCTGCCTGCCACCCTCCCGAGCTGCAAACCAACCTTGCCAGCGGCGCGACCGCTGATACCTGTGTCAATTTCATCAAATATAAGTGTATCAACGTCATCTTTATCAGCAAGCACACTCTTTATGCTGAGCATTATACGTGAAAGTTCACCGCCCGAAGCGATTTTATGTAGCGGCTTTACACTCTCACCCGCGTTAGCACTTATCAAAAATTCTACCACATCACAGCCGTTACGGTTGTATCTATCACGGTTTACATTGATTTTAAATTGAACACCCGGCATATCAAGCTGACACAATACTTCACTTACCTGTTTTGAAAACTGTGCTGCTGCTTTCACACGTGTTGCGGTAAGTTTTTCGCCCAAAGCAACAAGCCGTTCGGTAGATGCATCAAGTTCAGCACCAAGTTCGGCTATGCGCTTATCAGAGCAAACTATCTTTTCAAGTTCTGCTCTTGCATTTTCAAGAAAATCCAACATCTTTTGCTCATCGCTGCCGTATTTTAACATAAGGCGGTGCAGAGTGTCAAGCCTTTCTCGTAATTTATCAACATCAAGCTCACGATAATGATCATTATCGGTAAATAAACGAATTTCTGATGAAATATCTTCAATACTCGCAAGTATTTCTGAAAGACGCTCAGAAACGCGAGAAAAATCATTATTTTTTATGCTTTCAACATACTTTTGAGCGTTACGCACAAGCGATATCGCACCATCGTAATTTTCACCACCTGCAAGACAAAAGCTTGCATCATTTAAGGCAGAAATAGTTTTTTCATAATTTTCAGCTACAGTAAGTTTTCGCTTAATATCATCAAGCTCGCCAATAGAAATATCGGCATCCTCGAGTTCTTTTATCTGATACTGCAAAATTTCAGTTCGGCGAAGTTTCTCACCTTCATCAGTTTCCTGTGCATTAAGCTCGCGACGAACTGCATTAAAATGTCTGAATTCATTATAATACTGTTGTAATTCCACCTGATTTTCAGCAATCATATCAAGATATATATAGTAATTATCAGGATCAAGAAGCCTTTGGTTATCGTGTTGTCCGTGAATATTTATAAGATTTTTTGAAATCTCTTTAAGTACGGTAGCAGTTGCAGGTCGTCCGTTTATTTTAATAGAGCCACCACTTAAAGAAAGAGTGCGTGCAATAAGAAGATTTCCGTCATCATCAGTGTCAAATCCATTATCAGAAAGTACTGATTTAGCATCCGCTGACAAATCAGTAAACAATGCAGAAACAATCGCCTTATCACAACCGGCTCTTATTAAATCTTTTGAAGTACGTTCACCTAAAACAGCATTGATTGCATCAATAATAATAGACTTACCGGCACCTGTTTCACCTGTTAGCACGTTAAAACCATTTTCAAAATCTATATCTGTTTTTTCAATTACTGCAATATTTTCTATATGCAAAGATTTAATCATAAAAAATACCTTACATCATCTTTTTAAGTTCGTTTGTAAGCTGCAAAGCTTGTGATTCACTGCGGGTTACAATAAAAACAGTATCATCACCCGCAATAGTACCAAGCATCATATCGTTATACATTGCGTCAATTGCAACGCATACGCTTGAAGCCATACCAGCAACACACTTGATTACAATATCATTAAGTGCAAAATCAACGTTCGTAGTATATCGAGAAAAAATTTCACGATAATGTGAAAACGCCTGATTATTTGTATCGCGAAGTTCATTACTTATATAACGGTAATTCCCTGCGGCATCGTGACCTTTTATAAGTCGAAGTTCTTTTATGTCACGTGAAACGGTAGATTGAGTAACCGTAAAGCCCTCTGCAAGTAACAAATTTTGCAAATCATCCTGTGTAAGTACAATATTATTGGCTATTATTTCAAGAATTTTCTGTTGTCTTTTCCTCTTCATTATTTACTGCTCCTTGCATCGCGGAATTTAAGTGATAACGTTTTATAAAAAGAACGTTCATTGATACGCACAAGTTTAACAACGTTTTTTGACTGAGTAATGTAAATTTCAGTATAAGGCTTAATTGCATTGACCTTTCTTCCGTCTACCGTAAGATATATATCTGTGCGCTTTTTGGAATACGATTTAAGCTTTATCTGTTTATCGCCACCAATTAAAATTGGTTTTGCAGCCAAAGAATGTGAGCAAATCGGTGTCAAACAAAAACACTTCATTGATGGGTCTATAACCGGTCCTCCAGCAGACATAGAGTATGCTGTGGAACCGGTTGGAGTTGCTGCAATAAGACCATCAGCATGGTAAGTAATAACATCGCCACCGTCAACTGATGCAGTTACATCAATAATACGTGACAAATAGCCACTGCTAATTACTGCATCGTTAAGCGCTTCATATTCACCAATGACGTTACCATTTTCTTTAACGGTAATATTAAGCATCATACGTTCTTCGATTGTATATTCTCCGGTACTCAACTTAGAAAGCAAATTATATTCATTTTGCTCAATATTAGCAAGATATCCAACTCTACCCGCATTAATACCAAGTACAGCCTTACCATCCTGAGCTGCGCGTTTTGCAAAACGAATGATAGTTCCATCACCGCCAATAGTAATAATAATATCTGCAATTTTATATAGTTCGTCTGTTGGAGCGTGCTCATATCCTGCGCAACAAATATCATCAGGTAAATATGCGGTTATCCCACATTCTTTAAAGAATGTGGCCATTTTTTCTACAGTTTCAGAAGAACCACGTTTGTCAAGATTAGGTATTACCGCAACAATCATTACACACCCTCCTTCAAAGCTTTATAAGATGCTTCGACAACTTCTGATGCGCTATAATCAGCGACAGATGGTTGGTCATCTTTTTGAATATAACACAAATACTCAATATTACCTTCGGGACCTTTTATTGGAGAAAAATCAAGTCCCAAAAGCGAAAATTTATTTTCCTTAATAATGTTTATAATTTTTTCAATAACTGCAATATGCACTGATTTGTCACGTACAACACCTTTTTTACCAACGTTTTCTTTACCCGCCTCAAACTGTGGCTTTATAAGGCAAACAGCCCTGCCACCTTCTTTTAATAACGTTCTCATCACAGGAATTATAAGTGATAAGGAAATAAAAGATACATCTACAGAAGCAAAATCAAGCTCGTCAGTCACCTGCTCGCTTGTAACATAACGGAAATTGGTTCGCTCAAGATTTACCACACGTTCATCAGTACGAAGCTTCCACGCAAGTTGTCCATATCCGACGTCGATTGAATATACTTTTTTTGCGCCGTTTTGAAGCATACAATCAGTAAAGCCGCCTGTAGATGCGCCAATATCAGCACATACATATCCGTCAAGTGAAATTTCGAAACTTTTTATAGCTTTTTCAAGCTTTAATCCGCCACGACTTACATATTTAAGTGTTTCGCCACGTACTTCAATATTATCATCAGGTTTTACAGTATCGCCTGCTTTATCACACTTTTGATTATTGACATAAACAATGCCTGACATTATTATCGCTTTGGCTTTTTCACGACTTTCGGCAAAACCGAGAGACACAAGCGCGCAATCCAATCTTTCTTTTCCCATTATTTACCCACAATTTCTACCATTGACTCACGGTCAAGTTTATATTTTTTCAGTGACGATTGTATAGTTCCGGCACCAACAAATTCATTCGGTATTGCATTAACGATATACTTTCCATCATAACCTTTTTTAAGTAAACAATATGAAATATGCTCAGCAATACCACCCGACAAAATACCCTCCTCGAAGAAGTAAACTTCTTTATACTTTAAAAGTAAATCAACTACTTCATCGCTGATAGGATATATGCGGTTTAATTTAATTATATCTGTATTATCGAGTGATTTCTGCGCATCAACAGCATTAGAAAAAATTCTTCCGTAAGTAACTATTACCTTTTCACCTTTTTGAGATAAAACGGTATAATCGCCATTGATTTCACCATCAAAATTATTATTTTCTACACCACGAGGATATCTGATAACGCTAAGTTCATTTTTATCAGCTGTATCAAAAATCAAATTTTTCAGCTCATCATAATAGCACGGAGAATATATGTTAACATTTGGTATAGTTGATAAATAAGCAACATCAAAAACTCCTTGATGACTTTCGCCATCATCACCAACAATACCCGCACGGTCAACAAGAAGTTTTATTGGTACATTTGCAATAGCAGCATCATGTAACACCTGATCATAACCTCTTTGCAAGAATGTTGAATACACTGCAAAAAAAGGAATCATACCCCCCGTGGCAAGTCCCGCTGCGAAAGTTACAGCGTGTTGCTCGGCTATACCAACGTCAAAAAATCTCGACTTATACCTTGTTGCAAAGTTCTGAAGACCGGTACCTTCTGTCATTGCAGCTGTTATAGCACATACTTTTTTGTTTACAGCAGCCAAATCACACAACGTCTCACCTGCAACATCTGAATAGGTTTTATTGCTTGATACAGATTTTCCTTTATCAACATCAAAAGATGATACTCCATGATAATCTTTGGGCCTATTTTCTGCATAAGAATATCCTTTACCCTTTGTTGTTACAACATGAACAAGTGTAGGTCTGTTATAACTTTTTGCAATGGTAAAAAGCCTTTCCAATGCCTCTATATCGTGACCATCTACCGGACCAAGATAATTAAACCCAAGACTTGTAAATATATTATTTCTGTATATAAGACTTTTGAAAGACTCCTTGATAGAAAAAATAAAATTATAAATTGGTTTACCAATAAAGGGTATTTTTAGTAAAAACGTGCTTATGGCAAATTTCATTTTATGGTATCCCTTACGGTTACGCATTTTGGTAAAAGCGCGAGGCATTGCCCCAACATTACGCGAAATTGACATTTTATTATCATTAAGAACAACAATAAAATTTCCTTTTTTTGCACCTGCATTGTTAAGAGCTTCGTATGCCATACCGCCTGTCATAGCGCCATCACCAATAACAGCAATTGCCGTTCCGCCTTCAAGCATGGATTTTGCTTTATAGATACCGTATGCCGCAGAAATTGAATTACTGCTGTGCCCTGTTACAAAAGGATCGTGTTCGCTCTCATCAGGACGCATAAAACCAGATATTCCCCCTTCTTGACGAAGAGTAGAAAAAGAATCCTTTCGACCTGTAAGTAATTTGTGCGCATATGACTGGTGACCAACATCAAAAATTATGGCATCACGTGGCGAAGAAAAAACTCTATGCAACGCAATTGTAAGTTCAACTGCACCAAGGCTGGAAGCCAAATGACCACCGTTTTTTGAAACAACGTCTATAATTTCAAAACGTATTTCATCACACAACAACGTGATTTCATCATTATTAAGTTTTTTTACATCTGCAGGTGAATTTATATTATTTAAAATTTTGTATTCCAAACTGATACATCCTTTAATAATTGCGTTCTAACAAATATGCTGCCAACGCCCTAAGATTATCGGTGTTTCCATCAAAACTTTCTAAACACTCATAAGCTTCATCAGTATATTTTCTTGCAAGCTCACGACAATATTCAACACCCAAACGCACAAGAATCGTGTCTTTGTTATTTTTTTCATCACTGCCTGCGGTTTTCCCAAGTGTTTTTGTATCACTGACGCCGTCTAATATATCGTCAATAATCTGAAAAGCAATACCAACCTTTTCGCCAAATTTTTCGGCAACTAAAACAAGTTCGTCATCGGCACCTGCAAGTATACATCCAATTGCACAAGCAGTTTTTAATAGCGCGCCTGTTTTAAGACGATACATTTCAAATAAAACGTCATCGTCAGATTCGGTATTATCCGCCATATCGATTACCTGACCGCCAATCATACCGTTTATACCTGCTGATGCAGCAAGATGCGATAATGCCTTAACAACTCTATCTGCAGGAATGCTTAAAGTTTTTGATGCTACAAGAAACGCTTCGGTAAGCAAAGCATCACCACAAAGTAACGCTGTACTTTCCCCAAATGCTTTATGACAAGAAGGCTTTCCGCGACGTAGATCATCATTATCCATACATGGAAGATCGTCGTGTACAAGAGAATAAGAATGAATCATCTCAAGCGCACAAGCAAAATTATAAGCACAGTCGTCTTCCTTACCACATAATTTATAAAATTCAAGAAGCAATACAGGTCTGATGCGTTTGCCACCATTAAGGGTCGCATATCTGCAAGCACTTATCACTTCATCATATAACTGACCGTTTTCTGATAAAAGTATATCAAAACGCGAATCAAGTCTTGCCTGATAATCCTTAAGCAATGAATCAACCATTATTGTCGCACTCCTCATATGCCTCGGTAAGCGAGACAATTTTTTGCTTTGAATTCTCTAAATACTGTGAACAATACTTAGAAAGTTTTACACCCTTTTCAAATAAAGCGATTGACTCATCAAGTGAGATCTGTTCATTTTCAAGGCTGTCTGCAATTTTTTCTAATTCTTTAATTGATTTTTCAAAATCAAAATCCTTTGGAAGCATAATTTTACTCCTGTTTATCCTTGATATCGTTAATACTACAATCAACGCTGCCGTCAATTAGTTTTACGGTAATACTATCGCCAACACTCAATGTGTTGACACTTGTTACACATTTATCATTTTTTAAAGCCACAGAAAAACCTCTGGCCATTATTTTTAATGGACTAAGAGCATCTATACGAGTTGCTAAAGACGCCGCTTTGATTTTATTGTTTTGCAATATTGATGTTATACGAATCGAAAATTTGTCAGTAATTTTATCAAGTTCAAGCTGTTTTTTTTCAAAGATACGTTCAATATTACGGGAGTTGAATGTATTTTTCAAAATATTAAATTGAGAATTGCATAAATTAAATTTGTGTGAAACCTTACCTTTTAACAGCTTTGAAACATCATCGAGTCTTAACAGTAATTCATGTTTATCAGGCACAGCGAGCTCTGCTGCGTGCGACGGCGTTGACGCACGTACGTCGGCAACAAAATCACATATTGTAAAATCGGTTTCGTGACCAACTGCCGATATAACAGGAAAAGGAGACTCATACACTTTACGGGCGAGCGCCTCGTCATTAAAACAATGAAGGTCTTCAGCACTTCCGCCGCCGCGACCGATAATTATTGTATCAATATCATTCAATTGATAAATTTGTTCAAGAGTTTTTATCATATCTCTCGCTGCCATATCTCCCTGAACAAGCACCGGACACATCACAATTTCGCAAACAGGATATCTGGTCGATGTGATATTTAATATATCACGAACAGCGGCACCAGTATCGGAGGTTACTACAGCTATACGTTTAGGATATTTAACAAGCGAACGTTTGCTTGACGCATCAAAAAGTCCTTCTTTTTCAAGCTTTTCCTTCACCTGTTTGAAAGCAAGTGCCAGATCCCCCTCACCAACAGGATGCATTTCCTCAGCGTAAAACTGGTACTGACCATCCTTTTCATAGAGGGATACTCTACCCTTAAGAACAACTGCAAGACCATCGACAACCTCAAATTTTACCTTTGAGGCAGCATTACGAAACATAACGCAACGAACAGATGCATTTTGATCTTTAAGTGTAAAATACCAATGTCCACTTGAAAAGTGATTTTTAAAGTTAGAAATTTCTCCACTAACACTTATAAAAGTCAGTCGGGGGTCATTTTCTATAAGAGACTTGACATAGATATTAAGTTGAGAAACGGTTATTGTATTAAGCATTATTCTTAGCAACAGTTGAAAGTATACCGTTTATAAAAGAAGCGTCTTCTTTTGTTGCGTATTTTTTTGCAAGTTCTACAGCTTCATTTATCGAAACAGAAACAGGTATTTCGTCGAAATAGTTAATTTCAAAAATAGCTAAACGAAGAATTGCAAGAGCTGTTTTTGTAATACGCTTGATAGTCCAGCCAACCGCATTCTCAGATATGACTTCATCGATTTTTTCTAAATTTTCAAAAACACCGAAAAACACCTTATTGATATAATCATCGGGTTCAATATCTCGAACTTCCATTGCAAGAGAAAGTATATCATCTAAATTATCGGAATTAAATTCTTTTTCAAAAATTAAAATAAATGCTTCTTCACGCGCTTGCTTACGATTCATATTACACCAACCTTTAAAAATGTCCATAAAAATTTTAATATATTATACTACAATGTACCCACTATTTCAAGTTGAAAAGCGAAAAAATATTCATTATTTATGAATATATGCATTTAATAATTTAGCGGTTGACAAAAAGTTGGGATTGTGATATACTTTTGCCGTAAATGATAGAGGTGCATTATGTCAAAAGTATCGTGCATTGAAGGTTGCCAAAAACCGTACGAAAAAGGGGCTGATGCCGAAGCAGGTGTTGTGGCGAGCACCTTGGCTGGCAACTCAGATAATATCTGTTTTGCTGTCGCATAAAATGCGGAGTGCTATTCATTCTGAACATAGGTATATATTGTATTTTATTTTCAGAAGATAGCTGCATTTTATTTGCTGCTATCTTAATTTTTTGGAGGTCTTGAAATGAAAAACACAATATTTTTAGGTGCAGCAACAGCAATTGTTACACCTCTGAACGAAAAAGGTATAGATTTTGATGCTTTTGCCAAACTTATTGAGTGGCAGATTGCTGAAGGTATTGATGCAATCGTTGTTGCAGGTACTACAGGCGAAGGATCTACTCTTAATGACGAAGAACATAAGACCGCTATTAAATTCTGCGTAGACACAGTAGCAGGACGTGTTCCTGTAATTGCCGGAACAGGTTCTAACGACATTGCCTATGCCATAAGCCTTACAAAATATGCTTGCGAGGTAGGTGCCGACGCAATGCTTTTGGTAACTCCATACTACAATAAAGCAACACAAAACGGTCTCATAAAGTCATTTACAGCTGTTGCCGATGCAAGTACAAAGCCCTGTATTTTATATAACGTGCCAAGCAGAACAGGTTGTAATCTTAAACCCGAAACCTGCGCTGTTCTTGCTAAACACCCAAACATAGTAGCTATCAAAGAAGCAAGTGGCGATATTTCACAGGTTGCTGCCATTTCTCGTCTTTGTGGTGATGAACTTGATATTTATTCTGGCAACGATGATCAGATTGTACCTGTTATGTCACTTGGTGGTAAGGGTGTTATTTCTGTACTTTCTAACCTCCTACCACGCGAAACATCCAAAATGTGTCACGCATATCTTACGGGTGACATCGAGACAGCTCGCGAGATGCAGCTTAAATATCTGCCACTTATTGACTCGCTCTTCTGTGAGGTTAACCCAATACCTGTAAAGGCCGCTATGGCAGCTATGGGTTACTGTAACAATTACCTTCGCCTTCCCCTTACCCCGATGGAAAATACAAACGAGCAAAGATTACTTCGTGATATGAATGAAGCTGGTATTAAATTTTGATTAAAGAAGGTCCATATATGAAAATTGCAATCTATGGTTATGGCAATTTAGGAAAGGGTGTTGAGTGCGCTGTCAATGCCGCACACGATGCCGAGTTGTTCGGCATATTCACCCGACGTGCTCCCGAAACAGTAAAAACGTTAAGTGGTGCTAAAGTTTATCAGGCGGATGATATTTTAAAGTATAAAAATGATATCGATGTGGTAATCATCTGCGGTGGTTCTGCTACTGACCTGCCGAAAATGACACCTTCACTTGCTGAAAATTTTAACGTTGTCGATAGTTTTGATACACATGCTAAAATCCCCGAACATTTTGCAAGTGTCGATACAGCAGCAAAATTAAGCAGCCATACAGCACTCATATCATCTGGTTGGGATCCAGGAATGTTTTCGATAAATCGTCTTTATGCTTCGGCCATACTACCAAATGGAAAAGATTATACCTTCTGGGGCAAGGGCGTAAGTCAGGGTCACTCTGATGCTATACGTCGTATAGAAGGTGTTAAAGATGCACGTCAGTACACCGTGCCTATAGAATCAGCGCTGGATGCGGTAAGAAGTGGCAACAATCCTGAACTTACCACCCGTGAAAAGCATCTTCGCGAATGCTTTGTAGTAGCAGAAGATGGCGCTGATAAAAACCGCATTGAAAAAGAGATAAAAACAATGCCCAACTACTTTGCAGATTATGACACGATAGTTCATTTTATCAGTGAAGAAGAGCTTAGTCGTGACCATGCTTCTCTTCCCCACGGCGGCATTGTTATAAGAACGGGTAAAACCGGTGTAAATAACGAAAATCGTCATATCATAGAGTATAGTTTAAAGCTTGACTCTAATCCCGAATTTACAGCAAGCGTGCTTGTGGCATATGCAAGAGCGATTAATAAGTTATATAATCGTGGTGATTATGGTTGTAAAACCGTATTTGATATTGCGCCCGCTGATCTATCCCCTCTTTCAAATGAAGAAATCAGAAAAATGATGTTATAGTTTTTTTAAGACCTTCGAAGAAATCGAAGGTCTTTATTTTTATCTTGTTTTAAAGATAATTTTATTGTATAATTGACGTGTTAAGATTTAAAAGGGGCTGTAAAAATGTCAAAACTCTATTTTAAATTCGGTGCGATGGGTTCTTCAAAAACCGCTAATGCGCTTATGACCAGATTTAATTATCTTGAAAAAAATCACAGCGTATGGCTTATCAAGCCACAAACTGACACCCGTGACGATTACATTGACGAAAGCGGAAAAATTGTAACGGTTGTTAAATCAAGAATAGGTTTACAAGCACCCGCTAACGTCATTAAAGATAAAGACGATATCACCGAGCTTTTTAAAACCGCAAGCGCCGACATTGTAATAAATGATACCGTTGTTAAAACGCAAAAAATTGACGTTATTATATGTGACGAATGTCAATTCTTCACTGAAGACCAAATTGACCAATTAAAATATATTGCCGAAAATGAAAATATTCCGGTTATTTGCTTTGGCTTACGTTCTGATTTTAGAACAAAGCTATTTCCCGGCAGTAAACGTCTTTTTGAAATTGCCGACAGTATTACCGAAGTAAAATCAATTTGCGAATGTGGTAAAAAGGCAATTGTAAACGCGCGTTTTGACGGTAATGGCAATATAGTTACAGACGGTGCACAGGTAGATATAGGCGGTAATGAAAAATATAAGAGTATGTGCTGGTCGTGCTGGAAAAAAATGATTAATAAATAGTTTAAATCCGCTAATTTTAAAAAAATTAGCGGATTTTTATGTTACCAATCTACACAGAAAGGCAATAATTGCATATCGGTACCATCTTTACCTATACGATAAAGTTTATTATATTTACCATCTTCGCTATTGTGTAGATAATATATATGGTTATCTGTTACTGTAAAAAAGAAATCATCTAAAGCAATATTTGTAGAAAAACTATCGTGAGTTGAACCATCGAAACTAATTTTTAATAGTTTATAATCGGAAGCAAAAATACCCTCATCAGTTATACTGAATGCAGAAAAATATTTGCCAGAAATAATCTCTTTATCTTCTGTACCATCCAATCGGGCTCTGTGTAACGAAAAATGAAAAGTGGTATAATATATCCAACCATCATAAATCATAAATTTTCTAACAGGTATATCAATGATTTGCACCTTATCATTTCCATTAAAACTCTTTTTTTGTAATGTTCCGCAATGATTTTCAGAGTTATATGAATCTAAAAAATAAATGTCATCATTTAGAATGAAAGGAGCCTGCATATACGAATAAATTTCATCGTCATAAACTTTGTTCTCTTTGGTCTCTAAATCCATTATACATAATGACGTAGCAATGTTTGTTCCTGTGCTGTAATACATTTTTTTGTTATTCACATATACAAACGAAATCTTAAAATTGGATGCCAAAACTTCTTTATCGCTTCCATCGGTTTTCATTTTAATAATTTCGTGGCTAAAAAAATCACTACCCCTAACCTTTGTGCATTTATATATAAGCCAGTCATCAATTACATTTATGTTGCTACAACGAATATCAGTCCCTATACGTTGATTTTCTGTTCCGTTAGTCTTAATTTTATATAACGCACCCTCGTCACTATTATTTGAATAGTAAATCCAGTCTCCACTCTGTGCAAGTAATCCTCTTGAATTTACAATA
The DNA here is from genome assembly GCA_045593245.1 of Acutalibacteraceae bacterium. GTDB lineage: Bacteria > Bacillota > Clostridia > Oscillospirales > Acutalibacteraceae > UBA737. Next base: position 24,681 of record JAZNWJ010000020.1, read on the forward strand.
TTATCGTAAGAATTACCTTCTCCCATTGGGAAGGTAGATATTTGACTTTGTTGTGTATTATCCGACGATGAAGTAACCTCAGAATAGACGTTTTCATTTTGATTACTACCATCTACATTTGAAGAAGTTTCATCAATGACGGTGTTTGGATTTTCTTGTTTTGAAGAAACGGTTGACGATGTTATAATATTTTCACTTACTAAAGTATCACTATTAGTTAAATCTTCGTTACTTGTAATGTCTGAAAGATCACTTATATTTGTTGATGTTGATTCAATAATAAAGGAGTTATCAACATAAGTGCTAACATCATCATTCATTTTTGTACATCCGCACAATAAAAAACAAACTAAAGCAATTGATATCATCCTTTTCATTTCATTAAGATCCTTTCT
>JAZNWJ010000021.1:0-4750 GCA_045593245.1 Acutalibacteraceae bacterium
ATCGAAAAATCAGGTAAGGGACTTAATCTTACACACGAAGTACTTGATGGCATTATAAACCACACACGCGGTGAGTGGCCACATACACACGAGGGTAAAATTGTTCGTTTCAGCGACCGTATCGCATATATAAATCACGACATTGACGATGCCATAACTGCGGGTGTTTTCAGTGAGGATATTATTCCAATTGAAATCAGGCAGACTTTAGGCTTCAGAAAAAGCGAGCGTATCAATACGCTTGTAAAATCAATTGTAGAAAATACCGAAAAAGACAACGTCAAGATGGACGAGCTTACACAAAAGGCTTATGAGGACCTACATAATTTTATGTATGACACGGTTTATCTTAATCCTGTTGTTAAGTTTGAAGAAACAAAGGTTGACGGTATTGTCAGCGGAATATATGACTATCTGATTAAAAATCCAGACAAGCTTGATGATGAATATAAAATGATACGTGAACGCGAGGGCGTTGAGCGCGCTGCTGTGGATTATATATCCGGTATGACCGACCACTTTGCGGTTGCTATGTATTCTGATATTTATATACCAAAAGAATGGAAGGTATAATGTACTCAATTTAGTACACTGAATTATATATAATCATATCTAAAGGAAAGGGGAATAGAAATGGCAATACCTGAGGAAATTATTAACGAGATAAAATATAAAAATGATATTGAATCGGTAATGGCGCCGTATATAAGCTTAAAGCGTCGCGGTAAAAATCTTGTGGGTCTTTGCCCGTTTCATAACGAAAAAACCCCTTCTTTTACCGTTTATCCCGAAAATGGTTCGTTTTATTGCTTCGGCTGTGGTGTTGGCGGTGACGTTTTCAGTTTTGTGCGCCAGATAGAAAATCTTGATTATATCGATGCTGTAAAATTGCTGGCCGAGCGTAGCGGCATAACCCTTCCGCAAGATGGCTATGACGATTCAATGCAGAAACTTAAAAACACTATTTTCGAAATAAACCGTGAAACTGCAAGATTTTATCATACATATCTTATGTCGCCCGAGGGTAAATGGGCGCTTGATTACTTTACAAAAGAACGTGGACTGTCAATATCGACTATAAAGCACTTTGGTCTTGGTGCCGCACCGGACAGTTGGGATAGCCTTATAAAGCATTTAAAAGGGCTTGGGTATAGTATATCCGATATGATACAAGCCAATGTTGTGGGCAAAAGCCAACGAGGCACATATTACGATCGCTTCAGAAAGCGTGTTATGTTTCCGATAATAAACATAAGAGGAAAAATAGTTGCATTTAATGGCAGAGCATTACCTCCCGATGATAAGGGTGGGCAAAAGTATGTAAATACAACCGAAACACCCGTTTTTAAAAAAGGTGAGAATCTTTTTGCAATAAATTTTGCAAAAAATCATTGTGATGAGCGCATTATTTTGGTTGAAGGAAATCTTGATGTTATTTCGTTGCATCAAGCGGGATTTGAAAATGTGGTCGGTTCTTTAGGAACTGCAGTCACTGAATCTCAAATAAAGCTACTTTCAAGATATACCAAAGAGGTTGTACTTACTATGGATAGTGATGCCGCAGGTCAAAAGGCGGTGCGGCGTGCGGGTGAGCTTCTGCAGAGTACAGGTCTTAATGTCAGAGTATTGGTAATTCCCGACGGTAAAGACCCTGATGATTATATAAAGAAGCATGGTTCGGCACGGTTCAAGGCGTTACTTGAGGGCGCTGTAAGCGAGATAGAATACAAGCTTTTTACTGCCGTTGAGGGCATTGATACCAACAGCGACGACGGTCGTTTGCGGTATCTTGCGCGTGCGGCGTCAATTATAGCCGAGTCAAACGATGTTATGACGCGTGACTTGTATATAGGCAGGCTTTCTGAAAAATACGGTGTTTCACGCACTGCATTGGAAACAAAGGTCACCGAAATAAGAAAAAATAAAACCAAGCAACGCGAAAAACGCGAGCTTGAAGAAATAGTCCGTCCTAAATTTGACCGAAGTGACGTAAATCCCGAAAGGCGATTATATCCTGCGGCAGCTGCGGCGGAAGAGACGGTAATTGCGGTGCTTTTACAGCATCCTGATTATTTTGAAACCGCAGTGGAAAAATTAAAACCCGAAAATATGATAACCGAACTCAATCGCCGCATATACAGGCATTTGTGCGAATGTGAGCAAGGTGGTAGAAATCCGGACTTAACGTATTTTGGAGAATTGCTTTCTCCCGCCGAAATGGGTTATCTTTCTTCCCTTGCAAATAGCGAAAAAGGGGACAAAAACGGCCTTATTGTATTAAAAGACAGTATAAAGGTAATATTAGATGAGGGCATTAAAAAACAGGCGGGTAATACAAAAGATATGTCCGTTGATGATTGGGCAGAAAATTTACAAAAAATAATTGATGCAAAGACAAAGGGGAAATAAAAATGGCAGAAAACAAAGCAAAACAACCAACAGCAGAAGAACTTGAAAAGGCGGCTGACGCATTTTTGGCAGCTGCGGAAGAAAAAGAGCCTTTGGATGAAATGGATAATTCACCCGAAGATGAAGAGCCTACCGAAGCCGATCTTAAACTTGAAGAAGATAATCTTTTAGATCCAGACGTTTTAGAGCGTGATTACGACGAGGAACCTACCGAGGACGAATTAAAACTTGAAGAGGTTGACCTTGATAATCTTGAAGACGATACTGCGCTTGAAAGTATGTCGCTTGATGACCCCGTTAAAGTATATCTTCGTGAAATAGGACGTGTACCGCTTCTTTCTTCCAAAGAGGAGATTGCGCTTGCAGTAAGAATTGCCGATGGTGATGAATATGCTAAAAAGCGTCTTACCGAGGCAAACCTTCGTCTTGTTGTAAGTATTGCTAAAAAGTACGTTGGCCGTGGTATGTATTTCCTCGACCTTATTCAGGAAGGTAACGTTGGTCTGATTAAAGCGGTAGATAAATTTGACCATACAAAGGGCTTTAAATTCTCAACCTATGCTACGTGGTGGATTCGTCAGGCAATCACCCGTGCTATAGCAGACCAGGCAAGAACCATCCGTATTCCCGTTCATATGGTAGAAACCATTAACCGACTTAAAAAGGTACAAAGCCAGTTGCTTCACGAAAACGGTTACGAACCTACTGAGGAACTTATTGCCGAAAAAATGGAATTGTCAGTTGAGCGTGTGCGCGAGATTATGCGTGTAGCTCAGGAACCCGTTTCTATGGAAACACCAATAGGTCCCGAGGAAGACTCACGTCTTATGGACTTTATTCGCGATGAAGATGCTTTGGCACCCGACGATGCAGCGCTTAAGACCATCACCAATGAAGATATTGACGCAGTTCTTCACACACTCTCACCCCGTGAAGAGGCTGTAATCCGTTTGCGTTTCGGTCTTAAAGACGGCAGATGTCATACTCTTGAAGAGGTTGGTACCGAATTTAACGTAACCCGTGAGCGCATCCGTCAGATAGAGGCAAAGGCGCTTCGAAAACTTCGTCACCCTGTAAGAAGCAATAAATTTAAAGATAAATAAGGAATATTAAATATGAAATTCACATATAAAACCAGTGGGGTTTGTTCACGCAGCATTGATATTGAGGTAGAGGATAACATCGTAACAGGTGTATCGTTTTTTGGCGGTTGTAACGGTAATCTGAAAGGTATTGCCGAACTTGTTAAAGGGATGAGTGTTGATGAAGTTATCAACAAACTCGAAAACATAACTTGCGGATTTAAAAATACATCCTGTCCGGCGCAATTAGCATTGGCTCTTAAGACCTATAAAAACGGACAGTAAAGACAGGTGATTTAAAGTGCTAACAGATGATTTAGATGTAAAAATTGCGGGCGATAAGCCATCGGTTGACATTCGTCGCAACAAAAGTGCGTCGGTTCAGAACACGTCTGTAACTTCCGAGCAAAAAAAGGCCGCAAAAGAGATAGGCAAGGCCGTAGCGCAAAGCTTTATCGCTGATGCCGAAACTGAGGTTGATCCCGAATTTCGCGATTATGATATGATTGTTCAAAGACGTTTGCTGCTTTCCTTTACTGCAACGGCGGGTTTTGAACAATATATAGGTGATGACACTCTTGACGGTATTGCGCAAAAGAGCTTTCTTGATGTTCTTAACAAACATAGCGCAGAGCTTTATAAAACGTCAAGCGATACAGGCGCGTTTTCGTTTTATTATCTTGCATTCCGCAGAGGTAGCGAGGTAGAGCGTCGCATAGGACAAACCTTTGCAATGCTTTGCTCACACGACGGCGACCCGATTTTTCAGGAGCTTGGCGAAGCCCTTTACTGCTGGTTTTTATCGGTAGTAAGAAAAGCGGTAGCCGAGTATATGAAATGATATAATAAATTGACAAAACATTATAAAATTGTTATATTAGAATTAAATAAAAAATAGTAACAGATCGCGGTCTGTTGAGATAAATATGGTTTAAGTTTTAGAAGCGATCTGTTTTTACAGGTCGCTTTTTGCTATCCATAACCATTAAAGGAAGTGATACCGATGTGCAGTTTTGATGAAACACACCATTGTTCATTAAACACAAGAGGAGAAAAAGCATATGACAAGAAAAATAATATCGGTATTGCTTTGTGTTGCGTTAGTTATTAGTGTAACACCGGTTGTTGCAGCGCAGGGTACTGTTGATGATATAACACCAAACATTAGTGATGAAAACAATATTGAAGCCGTAAGTGAGCCGTATATAGTAGGCGAGATTGTTGAAAAGCGTACTGAAGACACAAAACACTTTTTGATG
>JAZNWJ010000022.1:0-110157 GCA_045593245.1 Acutalibacteraceae bacterium
GGAACGATGGCAGACTCTCTTGGCGCGGTCAATCCTTTGCGCTATCGTGGCTACTGCTATGACAGTGAGTCGGGCTTGTATTACCTGCAGAGCAGATACTATGATCCGGAGGTCTGCAGATTCATCAATGCGGATGCTGCCATTGGACAAATCGGAAATGTTCAAGGCACAAATATGTTCGCTTATTGTTTTAACAACCCAGTGAATATGTCTGATCCAACTGGTAATTGGCCTAAGTTAAGCACAATTTTCACAGTAGTTGCGGTAGCGGCAGTTGCTGTGGCTGCTGTAGCGGTAACTGTAGCGACCTGCGGAGCAGCTGCCCCTGCTTTAGCAGTTGCAGGTGGTGGCATAATTGGAGGAATATCAGCTGGAGCAGCCGCTACCGCAGCAAGCGTAGCAACGGGCGCAATGATTGTCGCAGGTGTTTCAACAGCAGCAGCGGTAACGTCAGCTGTTGCTGAAAAAGCGGTAGAGAAAACAGCAAAACAAAATAACTCAGTATATGTTTTAAAAGATGACACCGGAACAGTGCAATATGTGGGGCGAACTACAGATGTGGCTAAGCGAGCAAAAGCTCATGAAGCAAATCCGGCAAGGGCAGGATTAAAACTAGAAGTTATTCAGCCTAACCTCAATTATCTTCAGGCTAGAGCAGTAGAACAAGCCGCTATGGCATACTATCATACGATAAATACGGCGAACAAGATGAATAATCAAATCAATGGAATAAGTACTTTAAATCCCAAGTTAGGTATTTATAAAGAAGCCGCTGTCGGTATGTTAGGTTATACATGGAACCAAGTATCTAATGAGATTCTTTACTGGACCGGAAACTAAGGAGGTGAAATATGGGATCTTGGAACTATTATATTGAAATAAAAACAGATAGAATAACATTGGATCGTATGATTTCTGAATACGAAAAGAATCAAACATACCAAGAGATGTTTTACTTTGGGAAATGCGAAGACGGTTTTAATGATGGTTATAATGCAGGATTTGTATCTATTATAGATAATTTTTTGCCTGCTAATCACTTGATTTATAATTTTCTTTCGAACTATATTTCTTGCAATTTATACACAAGGAGACAGGGGACGGTTAGCGTGAAACCAAAAAGCAGAAAAAGAGCAAAAAGGACACACTAAACCAAGCCGAGAGTTATCTCGACCTAAAATACAGTATTGTATTAAAAAAACAACTTACTCGTTTAAACAAGGTGAAAGATAATCGTTGTCGTAAAAGGTGTTGTTAGAGATTAAAGCATAGGAAAGAGTTAGAATTTTTCGAGATATAGCAATAATAGCTTTCTTTTTACCTAGTTTTGCTTGATGCGACCAAAACCAATTGCCTAACGGATTTTTGCGATTTTTAACCGCAACCCAGGCTACTTGGCAAAGAATAGATTTTACATAAGGATTACCAGGCATAATCTTTTTAGATTTAATCTTTCCTGCACTTTCATCGTTTCTCGGTGAAAGTCCAGCCCACGAACAAAGATGTTTTGAGGTTTTAAAAGATTTATTAGGGCAATCACCAATCTCGGCAAGAATAAGTAAAGCAGCGGTAATATCTATTCCAGGAATAGAATCAAGTTTTTCAAGAATTTCCGAATAAGGCTCAGCAATTTCTTGCATTTTATCAAGAATTTTGTTAATATGCTCTTGGATGTGCTTAACTTCGTCAATAAAATCTTGAAGTAAGAAACATTCGTTTGTGTTTAGTGTACCGCAGATGGCTTTTTGGATGTCTTCTGCGGTATACTTATGTCTGCCCCTTAATGCAGATATTGTTTCTTCTACAGTAAGACTTCCTTTTTGAGCAAGCAGAGACAATATATTCATACCGCTCACGCTATTAATATCGCTTAAAACGCTTGAAAGTTTAAAACCGTGAGTTTGAAGAAACTTTTCCAAACGGTTTAAACACCGAGATTTATCGCTAACTGCATTTTTGTATGTACGGGAAAATTCCCGCAAATCTCTTATCATCCTATCTGGAACAAAAGATGGCTCAAGCAAACCGTGTTGTAATAAAGTAGCAATCCATTCTGCATCCTTGACATCGGTTTTTCTACCGGGAAGATTTCGCATATTGTGCGCATTGGCTACAATAATGTTTTCGTAGTATGGACTGTGTGATTCAATAGCCTCATACACAGGACGCCAGTACACACCTGTGCTCTCCATTGCTATGTGGTAACAATCATTTTTGTACAACCACTCGACAAACTCTTTTAAAGAATTTGGAAATGTAGAAAACTGCATTCTAATAAACTCAGGATTATCTACCCCTTTTACAATACAAGCTTCTATCATATCCTTGTGAACATCAACACCGCAACAACATTCTAAAATTGGTTGCATAACACACTCCCTTATAATTTTATCGTGGGTGTGGCTATTCGATTTTTAAGAAATTTAGCGTTCGTCATCAAGTGACAGTTCTGTGTGCTCCGGAATAACCTTGCTCTTGTTCTAAAGGCGTGATTTTCTCAACATACCGTCCCTCGAGCTTTCCCACAACGCTAATTATATCATGGTTTCACGCTAACCGTCCCCTGTCTTTGCTGTCTTTGTTGATGAAAAATATATAGATACAAAAATACAAGAATTTGCCACTCAAAAAGGCATTGCCAAAATTAAAGGTGACTACGTTTGTAATTATAAGGGAAAGGTTTGCATTTATTGCACATATGGCAATGAATATGAAAGTATTACTAACATTCCATTAGAATAATAGCAAAGCACGAAGGAAAGCGACGGTTCCTTGTGTTGATAAATAGTTAAAAATTAAAACGGTGAATAGGCAAGTGCCTATCCACCGTTTCTTTATTCTGTTATGAATACCCACCGTCTTTAATGTAATCTGCCAATAAATCACGGGCAAAAATATCGGGGTCGTACCTTTCGACTATTGTTAAGTTGTTATATCGGTAATCGGCGGTATAAGTGTCAACCACAATATAATACGTGGCTGTAGGGTCAATGCTATCCTTTATACTCTGACCATAATCGCCGCAGTGTATGTAATATCTGTCACGTCCACTTAAAAATTTAGAGGTTAAATCGCGACCTTTTACTGAACAAAGCGTTAGCTGATTGTCAAACGGGAACATTGACTGTAAATCGGCATAGGTAACGTCACCCGAAGAAAGATGATACGGACTTCTTATCGACATAAATCCGCCGCCGAGTACAATTTTGTATTTATCGCCCCATTCTTTTACGCCTGTTTCGTAATACAACTGAGCAATTGTTTGTTGCAATTCATCACTGTCGCGGTAGCGGCCGTTGTAACCTAAAATCTGTTTTGCAGGAGAAATATCATCGGCATATTTTTCTAAAAGTTGGTCTACTATGGGGTCGTCCTCAAGGTCCTGATATTCATAGGTGGCAATAAGCTCTGCTTCGGTTACGCTTACCTTTTCGGTAACCGAGTTTATTGCAACCTCAGCGTGAGAAATGCCACCCTTGTTATCACCGCGGTTTTGCAGGTGATATACACCGTACTGGTCTTTTAGCATATAGCCCTGATGGGTATGTCCTTCAAACACAAGGTCAATATATCCGTCTGAAAGGGAAACGTCGTAATAGGAAGAAATCTGTGATGAACTTATTTGCTGAACCGCGCCTAAGTTTGTTTGTCCGTAGCCGTCATGCAGAATATATACAATGAAATCAACGCCGTCTTTACGCAGGCGGTCGGCTTCGTCTTTGACAAGGGTTGTAAGCTCTCGACCTACCTTAAAATAAACGTCATCGCATTTATCTACGGCAATAGATGAGTAGCAGTCGCCGATAGCGCCTATAATACCAATTTGTAAGCCGTCGGCCTCAACAACAACAGATGCATCGCAATACTCGGCACGCTTGTTTGTTGCGCGGTCGTAAATATTGATTGCAAGGAAGGGAAATTCGGCAAGCTCCTCATTGTCCTCTATGTATTCGCCGCCCCAATCGTATTCGTGGTTGCCTATTGCCATAGCGGCAAAATCAAGCTCGTTCATCCAATCGGTCATTATAAGACCCTTGGTCATATTTGATTCGGATTGACCCTGCCACATATCGCCAGATGATAAAAAGATTGAATTTGGGTTTTCTTTGCGTTCGTTTTTAAGATATGTAGAAAGTTCGTCCACACCTATATGGCTGTCGGCATCGTCAAGCTTGCCGTGCAAATCGTTTATGTTGTAAAAGTCAAAATAAACTATAACCGATTGTTTACAAATATCACAGATTTCGTTGTTGTCTTTGTCCTTGTGCTTTTTGCAACTGTTGTTTGAATTTGGTTTTGAATCGTTTTCGTTTTTATTGGTATTGTTTGTAGTCTTGTCGTTGGTGTCGCTATCGGGGGTGCCTTCATCGGGTTCTTCTTGCGAAATATATTTATCCGATGAGTATACTTCCTGTGAGACAAGTTCTACGCTGCGTACAGAACTCTCGTCGGTTACGGTATTAAACGAAACCTCTGCGTGACAAATACCTACCGATGACGATCCGTTGTTTTCAAGGTGATATATGCCGTGGGTATCCTTTTCTTTGGATGAGCGATTCTTGTCGACGGTGTTTTCAAAAACTAAATCTACGTATCCTTCCGAAAGCGTCTGACTGTAATAAGGATATTTACCTTCAGCACCAACGTGAAGCATATATATAATAAAATCGGCACCTTTTTTTCGCAAACGATCTGATTCGTCTTTTACAAGGTTGTTTAACTCCTCACCAGATTTAAAGTATATATCATTGTACTCATCAGAAAGACTTGAGTAAAAATCAGCCACAGCGCCTATTATTCCTACTTCAAATCCGTCGCCCTCCACCATAACAGACGGAGCGCAAAAATCAGCAGGCTTGTTGCTGTCACGATTGTAAACGTTGATTGCAAGAAACGGAAAATCCGCTTTTTTGGTAGTGTTTTCAACAAAATCTCTACCAAGTGTAAAATCATTGTCGCCTAACAGTGCGGCATCAAAGGTTACATCGTTCATCCAATCGGTAATGTCGGAGCTTACTGTGCTGTGCATATTACCAACCGATAAAATAACGGCGTTCTGATCATTTTGTTTTGCATATTTAAAATAGTTTGTAAGTTTTTCGTTGTCGGACGATTTGTTTGCTAAATTACCAACAGAGTAAAAGTCAAAGTAAACAAATACCGATTGGTAACATTTGTCACAAACACCGTTGTTATCATCGTCTTTATGCTTACAACCTGAATTTGCACAACTACAAGTGCCGAGTAGGATTGATAATATCAATAGAAATACAAAAAATAATTTTATAACTTTTTTCATGCGTATCCCCTTGCTGAAAATTGACAAAAATAACATTATGTAAACAAGTATACAACTTATGTCGGATAATAACAAGGGGTTTGTAGAAAATCGACAATTTTTTACACGATTTTTTAAAATTTAACTTGCGTTATGTTATATAGGTATGGTATTATATAACTTGTAATATAAAATCAAATTACTATGCGAACATAAAAGTTGAGAGTGATTAATATATGAACAGAAGTTTTCGTCTTTCTACAGCACTTGACGTAGATGATCTTCTGCTTGAATGTGTGCCATACGCTATTCGTCTGGCAAATGAAAAGTATAAGTTCCAACCACCGCTTACCATACACGAGGTAGACCGTTGGGGACGCACGGGTACACGCGCTGACGTTATATTTGAGTTTATGGACAACCCGGATTTTATTTCTTCTCAGCCACCAATCAAGGGCGCGCAGGAGTTTGTCAGAAAGCTTTCCCAAATGACCGAGATTTTTATCTCTACAGCAGTATGGCCTGAATATATGAGCCAGCGTTATCAAAGAATTTTAGAGGTTTTTCCTGAAATCCCTCGTGACCATATACTTATTGGCTCACGCAAGGATAAAATCGACGTAGATATATTGTTTGATGACGGACTTCATAATATTTTAAATTCAAGCGCGGCATATCCAATACTTATGCGCCGCCCATGGAATCAGTCGGCAACGGGAATTATGGCGGTAAACAACTATGATGAATTTTTAAAATTCGTCGAGATTATTGCCAATAGTTACAGCACGGCTCCCGAGCAGATAACGCTTGAAAACCCCAGCATTGTTGTTCTGGTAGGACCTTCGGGAAGCGGTAAAAACGATATTGCCCGTGAATTGTTAAGTGGTACCGACAGTTTTGAAAAACTTATAAGTTACAGCACCAACCCGAATTCTGTAAATGATCCCGACGGCTGGTATAAATATATTTCTGAGCAGGATTTCCAAAAGATGTCAGATGGTGGTCAGTTGTGTGAGTCAACCACCTATGCCGGGCATTTTTACGGTTGCTGCAAGGATGATGTGGAAAAAATATTAAATTCGGGTAAAAACGTTCTTACCGTTATGGATATATGCGGCGCGATGGCACTTAAAACCCTGTTTCCGCACGTAATAACAGTTTACGTTAAGCGAGACAGAAAAGAACTTATTACCTCTATACTGGAAAAGGATTGCAGCACCGAGGACAAGGCAAATCGCCTTCTTGCAATATCGGTCGAAACCCGAAATGCGCAGGTTTGCGATTACACTGTCAAGTTTGAAAAAGCTGAGCAGGCCGTTAAAGAAATTTGCGATAAGCTGCATATCTGACGGCGGAGGTTTATACTATGGTAAGTTTGCAAAAAGCAAGTTTTGGCAAAAGAATAATCGCCGCTATTTTCGACGGTATACTTATAAGTATTTTAGCAGTCGGTCTTATAGCGCTCTTATCGGGAGTATCTAAAACCGACGAGCACCTTGCGGTCTATCAAGAAGCATATAACAAATATTCAACTGAGTATAACGTAAATTTAACACTCGAAGAATATAACGAATTGACCGAAGAGCAGAAAAACGATTACGCCAAAAGGGCAGAAGAGGCGGAAAAAGCATTCGCTGACGATAAGGATGCAGTTTATGCGTATAATATGTTCATAAATCTTTCTTTACTTATTATTACGTTCGGTGTTTTAACAGGCGTTGTTATGGTTGAGTTCGTAGTTCCGTTGCTTTTTGGCAACGGACAGACCCTTGGCAAAAAGATTTTTGGTATAGCACTTATGCATAAGGAAGGTATTAAGGTTGGTAATCTGCAACTCTTTACCCGCGCAGTGTTGGGTAAATTTGCTATCGAACTTATGATACCTATATATATAATTATGATGATTTACTTTAATTCTATAGGTATTATAAGCGGCGCGATTTTGGTACTGCTTGTGGCAATACAGGTTATTTGCCTTGTTGCTACCCGCACCAATTCGTTGCTTCACGACGTAATGGCAGGAACCATTGCCGTTGATATGGCAAGTCAGAGAATTTTTGACAGCCGTGAGGCGCTTATAGAATACACTAAGAAAATTCACGCTGAAAAAGCGGAAAAGTCAAGTTATTGATTTGTTTATTAAATTGCATATTTAATATATTTTACTTCATAATGAAAGGGAATCAATATGAAAGTTGTATTACAAAATCTTACAAAAATTTTCCCAAGCCGTGACAAAAAGTCTGGCAAAGAGGTTGTTGCCGTTAACGATTTCAATTTTGAAATCCCCGATGGCAAACTCGTTGGCCTGCTCGGACCTTCCGGCTGCGGAAAGAGCACCACTTTGTATATGATAAGTGGTCTGCAAAAGCCCACAAGCGGTAAAATCTTTTTTGGTGACGATGACGTAACCGAGCTTTCTACCGAAAACCGTGGTATTGGTCTTGTTTTCCAGAACTATGCACTTTATCCGCATATGACTGTTCAGCAGAACATTTTGTTCCCGCTGCAGAATCTTACAGGAAAAGACAAGCTTTCAAAGCAGGATATGCTTGACCGTGCGCTTGAAGCGGCAAAACTCGTTCAGATTGACGAGCTTATGGACCGTAAACCAAGCGAGCTTTCGGGTGGTCAGCAGCAGCGTGTTGCTATTGCGCGCGCGCTTGTAAAAATGCCAAGAGTATTACTTCTTGACGAACCGCTTTCAAACCTTGACGCACGTCTTCGTTTGCAGACACGTGAAGAAATACGTCGTATCCAGAAGGAAACAGGTATCACCACAATTTTCGTTACTCACGACCAGGAAGAAGCAATGTCTATTTCCGACATTATCGTAGTAATGAAGTTAGGTGTTGTTCAGCAAATCGGTAAACCACAGGAAGTATATGATGATCCAAAGAATCTGTTTGTTGCAACCTTCCTTGGCACCCCACCTATCAACGTGCTTGAGGGTAAGGTTAAAGCAGGCACTGTTTATATTGGCGATGAGGCTGTTATGAACGTAGACGGTGTTGACGACCAAGAAGTATACATAGGTATTCGTCCCGAAGGCATTGAGCCGGCAAGTGACGGTGTACTTACCTGTAAACTCAACAATATTGAGGTTATGGGTCGTGACGCAAGTGTTGTATCTACACACCCAAGCTCTGTAAATCCGGTTGTTCGCGCTATTATCAGTTCGGATATCAAGGTCGATACCTCTTCCGCTACTGTTAAGTTTAATATCAAGCCTCATAAGTTCTTCCTGTTTAACAAGGAGACCGAGCAGAGATTGTATTTTGAGGTGAAGTAATATGGTTGACAGTAAACATCAATGGAAAGCCTGGCTTTATTTGTCACCTGCCATTTTGTTGTTGCTTGTATTTACCGTATGGCCTATCTTTAACACCTTACGTATGGCGTTTTTAAACGGCTACGGTAATATGGCGGCTATGGGTGGCGCGACGTTTCAGTTTGGTATCGATAACTTCCTCAAGGTAATTGAATACAAGAAATTTTTAGACTGTCTTAAAACAACCGCTATTCTTTGCGTTGCGACAGTTCCGCTATCTACTATGTTGGCGCTTCTTATCGCAGTAGCGCTCAACTCAATTAAGCCACTGCAAAAAACCTTGCAGACAATATTCTTCCTGCCTTATGTTACCAACTCTATCGCAATCGGTATGGTATTTGCTACAATGTTTAACATAGTAGGCTACAATCCTGCCGAAGGAATTGCTGATACCTGGGGTATCATAAACAATGTTATAGAATTCTTTGGCGGTCAGCCTATAAGCTGGATTAACCAAGGCTCAAGCTATACTGCAAACATTGCGGTTATGATAGTATACATTGTCTGGAACGCATTACCGTTCAAGATTTTGATACTCTTGGGCGGCTTGCAAAGCATAAACAAGCAGTACTATGACGCTGCTAAGGTTGACGGCACACCAAAGGCCCGCGTGCTTACACGTATTACCATTCCGCTGCTTTCTCCAATGCTCGCATACGTAATTATTACGGGCTTTATCGGCGGATTTAAAGAATACTCAAGCATTATCGGTATTTTTGGCGAAAAGATGGGACCACCCGACGACGCAGGTCGACTCAACACAATGGTTGGTTTCGTTTACGATGCGCTCGAAAAAGACCGTCAGGGCCTCGCGAGCGCAGGCGCTTTGATATTGTTCGTTATCATTCTTCTTGTAACTATATTTAACAATAGAGTTATTAAGAAACACGTTCATTATTAAGGGGGTGCCGAGATATGTCTACAAAAACTCAGATTATGCAGGAAAGAGACGTAAAGAAAAGAACCTTCGTGCAAAATTTATTTAAGGTTTTGGGTAAGACCGGTACCTATGCTTTTCTGCTTATAATGGCGTTAATCATTTTGTTCCCGTTTTATTGGATGATTATTTCTTCTCTTAAAACGTTGGCAGAATACCGTCAGGCAATACCTACCTTTTGGCCTCGCGAAATAATGTGGGGCAACTATTCCGAGGCGTTCAAGACAGCCAATCTTGGCAACTTGTTTATGAACACCCTTTATGTAGGTGTTGTTTCTACATTAATCAGCCTTGTCATTACCGTGCTTTCGGCATTTGCCTTTGCGCGTCTTGAATTCAAGGGTAAAGAAACATTGTTTGGCGCATTGCTTGCCACAATGATGATTCCGGGCGAGCTTTTCACCATTACTAACTACATCACGGTTAATCAACTTAACTGGATGCACACCTTTACAGCACTTATTGTACCTTTCCTTGTAAGTGTGTTTTATATCTATCTTCTCCGTCAAAACTTTATGCAGATACCTAATGAATTGTATTTGGCAGCAAAGGTTGACGGTACAAGCGATTTAAAATATCTTTGGAAGGTTATGATACCGCTTGCTCTTCCAACACTCATCTCTATCACAATTCTTAAAATGATGGGCGCGTGGAACTCATACATCTGGCCAAAGCTTGTTGCAAACGACGCCGCTCACCAGATGATTACAAACGGCTTGCGTAACGCATTTACCGATACTACAGGTCAGGCAAACTATCCTGTACAAATGGCGGCAGTTGCTATTGTTTCGGCGCCGTTGTTCTTGGTATTCTTATTCTTGCGTAAATATATTATGCAGGGTGTAAGCCGAAGCGGCATTAAGGGTTAATAAGCACGATAGTGTTTGTTATATATTTTAAAGTAAAGAAAGGATTGAAAAAAGACTATGTTTAAGAAAATCATAGCCATTTTGTTAACTGTTATTATGGCTCTTGGTATGTTCGCGCTTGCAGGCTGCGGCAACAACAATGCTAACAGTGCTTTTGTTGTACCGAGTGGCGGTTTTAACACGGAAGAAACAGTTGACATCACCTTCACTCACACAATGGGTGCTAAACTTCAGGGTGTACTCGACACCTACATCGCAGAGTTTAACAAAATTTATCCAAACATCAACATTACTCATCAGTCAGCAGGCGGTTGGGGCGATATCAACGGTCAGATAAACACCGAAATTGCCGGCGGCACACAGCCAAACATTGCTTACTGCTATCCCGACCACGTTGCTATGTACAATATTGCAAAATCGGTTGTAACACTTGACAACCTCATTGCAAGCAATATCAAAATCGGCGACAGTGAAGAAATCATCGGTCTTACCGATGCACAGAAGGCTGACTTTATTGAAAGCTATTACAACGAAGGCTTGGTTTACGGTGATAACCAGATGTACACCATGCCTCTTAACAAGTCTACCGAGGTTCTTTACTACAACAAAACTTTCTTTGATGAACACGGTCTCAAGGTTCCTACATCTTGGAAAGAAATGTGGGATGTTTGCGCAAAGATAAAGGAAATCGATCCTACCTGCTATCCTTTGGGCTATGATGCTGAAGATAACTGGTTCATCACTCTTTGCGAGCAGATGGAAACCGACTTCACAAGTGCAGAAAACGGCGGTGAATATCTCTTTAACAATGACGAAAACAAGGCATTTGTAAAAGAGCTTCGTGAAAATTACAAGAAGGGCTACTTCACCACACAGGAGCTTTACGGCTCTTATACCTCTAACCTCTTTGTAGAGCAGACCGATACACGCTGCTATATGTGCGTAGGCTCTTCGGGTGGTGCATCCTACCAGATGTCCAACAATGACACCGATGACGGTAGCTTTGCATTTGAAGTTGGCGTTGCTGCAATTCCACAGTACAATCAGGAGCACCGCAAGGTTATTTCACAGGGTCCAAGCCTTTGTATCTTAAAGGGCGCAAGCACCACCGACCAGCAGGTTCTTGCTTCTTGGTTGTTTGTAAAATTCCTTTGCACAAACATTGATTTTCAGGCTGAATTCTCAATGGCTTCAGGTTATATGCCGGTTATTAACTCTGTTAGAGAAAACGCAAATTATAAGGCTTGGCTCGACAAGGCTAATGGCAAAGAATATTTAATTCCTATGTGCGTAAAGGTTGGCCTTGACAATGCAAAGGATTACTTTGTTTCTCCTGCATTTAACGGTTCTTCTAAGGCTCGTGAGCAGGCAGGCGCATTGATGCTTAAGTGTTTAACCGCTGAAGCAGCAGATGATGCAGCGCTTGATAAAGTTATCAACGACGCATTCCAGGAAGCTCTCGACGAGTGTGAATATTAATGATTATGAATAATATTAAAAGAATTTTATCTCTACTTTTAGCGTTTTGTCTTACTGTGGCCTGTTTTACAGGCTGCAAGGACAAAGGCACCTCTACAGATGCTGGTAAGACTGTCGATTACGTTGCAGAAACCAAGCTCCAGATGGACTCGGATACCAAAAAGCAAGAGGTTACTGTTAAAAGCTATATCGACGGTGATACCACACACTTTATAGTACCTAGCGACGTTAGCGCGGATGGAGTTCTAAAGGCTCGTTATATGGGCGTCAACACTCCCGAATCTACCGGTAAAATAGAGGAATGGGGCAAAAAGGCATCTAACTTTACAAAAGATAAATTGGCGTCTGCAGAAGCTATATACATAGAATCGGATAATAACAATTGGAACGTTGACTCCACAGGAGGCAGACACTTGGTTTGGGTTTGGTATAAACCAACCGGAGAAAATGACTACCGTTGTCTTAATCTTGAGCTTGTGCAAAACGGCTTGTCAATTGCTTGCGGTACTACTGCTGACCGTTACGGCGAGGCAATGTCCAAGGCTTTTCAACAGGCAAAGGCTCAAAAACTTAACGTGTTCTCGGGTGAACAAGACCCCGATTTTTACTATGGCGATGCGTATGAATTAGATCTTAAATTCCTTCGCACCAACATAGAGCTTTACAACAACAAAAAGGTTGCTTTTGAGGGCGTAGTTACATACAATAATAACAACTCGGTTTATGTTGAAGAATATGATGCTGAGACCGATATGTATTATGGTATTTCGGTTTACTATGGTTTTGAAACCGGTGAATTGCTGAATATGATAAAGGTTGGTAATCGCGTTCGCGTAGTCGGCTCGGTTCAATATTATGAAGCCGGCGGCACATGGCAGGTATCAGACGTTAGCTACCGCGAGTTTAAACCCGAAGATCCGGGCAATACAATCAAAATTAGCGAAGGCAATACACCTGCTAATCGCGATACCGATCCCGCAATATTTGCAAGCGGTTATATGGATGTAGAAACACAAGTTTCTCTTGATAGTGAAGAAACTGAAGTAAAAAGCTTTAAGTATGCAGACCTTATTATGAGTACAACTGTTAGCATGAAAAACCTTCAGGTTATAGATATTTACACCACACATAACGGCGGAGATAGCGATGGCGCTATGACACTTACCTGTATGGCAGGTGACAGTATTATCGACGTGCGTACAATTGTTCTCTATGATGCTGAGGGAAACATGCTTACTGCTGAGGATTTTAGCGGCAAAACAATCGATGTCAAAGGTATTGTAGACTACTTTAGTGGCTCACATCAAATTAAGGTGTTTAAGACAGACGACATAACCGTACATTAAAAAAGAAAGAGGAAAGTATAATGAAAAAAATTATTGCTTTAGCACTTGCGGTGCTAATGATCTTTACATGCTTTGTTGGTTGTAAAGGTAAAACCAATGAAGATCTTGCAAATGCAGTTACATATCTTGAGAATATGTATCAAAAAGGTGACAAGGACGAAGTAATGGAAATGCTCAATGACACCGACGTTGTATCAACCGTTGTTGTCGACGATGTAACTTACGAGGTAGAATGGTCTATCACCGTTACTGAAGGTGCATCTGATGCGGTTAAAATTGGCGAATCAGAAAAAGAAAATTGCGTTCTTATTGACGTTCCTGACGCTCCGGAAAACGATGTTCTCTTTACAGCTACAGCTACTGTAAAGGACAAGAAGGACAACACTGAATCTGTAAACTTTAGCTACAAGGTTACCGGCACAGGTATGGGCGAAAACACCCTTTCTTTTGAAGAAATCTTAACTCAGGCTTATGCTCTTGAAGAGGGCAAAAAGATGGAAGAGGCAGTTACCCTTACCGGTAAAATCACAAAGATTGATACTCCTTACAGCGAGCAGTACAAAAACGTTACTGTTACTATTACTGTAGATGGTTTTGAAGATAAACCCATCGTATGCTATCGTCTTACAGGCGACGATGCAGCTACAATCGCTGTTGGAGACTACATCACAGTAAATGGTACCATTGTTAATTATCAGGGAACCGTTGAATTTGATGCAGGTTGTGTAATCAAAGAGGTTGTTAAGGGTGATGATGCTACTGAAACTCCTGACGATTCTGGTTCAGGTTCAGGCAGCGGTTCAGGCAGCGGTTCAGGTAGCGGTTCAGGCTCTGGCAGTGGCTCGGGTTCAGGTGGCGGCTCAACAACCACACAAACCGTTACCGACGTTGCAAAGATTATGAAGGATGCAGAGGCTCTTGCACACGATGCAACTCTTCCTTACACATCTGTTCTTACAGGTAAGGTCATAGCCGTTGATGAAGCTTATAATGCTGAATATGGTAACATTACCGTTACAATGGAAATAAGCGGCTATAGTACACCTGTTAAATGCTATCGCCTTACAGGTACTGGTGTTGAAAAAATCCAGAAGAACGATACCATTACCGTAACAGGTACAATTAAAAAGTATAACAAAACCGTTGAGTTTGAATTCGGTTGCAAAATGACCAAGCGTATCTCGGGCGGCGGTGTTACAAAGGAAACCGATCCTGCAAAGATTATGGAAGCGGCTTATGCCCTTAAATCAGGTGCGAATCTTGGTTATGAAGTAACTCTTGAAGGCAAGGTAAAATACGTTGATACTCCATACGATCCACAATATAAGAATATAAGTGTAATGATGACCGTTGCCGGCAAAGAGCTTCTTTGCTATCGCTTGGTAGGTAATAATGTTGAAGAACTTATTGGCGGCGATACCATTACCGTAACAGGTATGATCAAAAATTATAATGGCACTATTGAGTTTGATCAGGGTTGTACAATGCGCAAGAGAACATGGGGCGGCAAAACTGTTCCGACCGATACAAAACAAATTGTTGATGAAATATTTGCTTTAGGAAAAGAAGAATATTTGCCATATGTTGCAACTCTTACCGGTAAAATCACTAAGATTGCTACCGCATATGATCCCAGTTACAAGAATCTCACTGTTATTATTGAGGTTGAAGGTACCAGCGGTATGAAAGAACTCAAGTGCTATCGTATGAAAGGCGACGGTGCCGAGAACTTAAAGGAAGGCGACACCATTACGGTTACAGGTGTTGCTAAGCATCACGTGCATTCATCAGGCGACAGCGAATTAGAGTTTGATGCAGGTTGTACTTTTGTGAAGAAATAAGCAATTCTAAAAAAGACTCCTTCGGGAGTCTTTTTTGCTTTGGTTTACATAATAATATATATATTGTTGAAGTTTGTTATAAAGTATCAATATATGGTAAAAATATCTGCTTTTGCTATTGACACTCCACAAAATAAAGGGTATAATTATTAAAGCGATTATGGGGGATGTATCCTCGAAAAAATAAAATATAAAGGAGTAAATCGCAATGAAAAAAATTATTTCAATTCTTGTTTGCGTATGCGTGCTTTTATCAGCAATGGTATTCACCGCATCCGCAGCTAGCGCAACTATTTCATTCGCAGACAAAGCGAACCGCACACAATTTAACGATGAGATACAAGTGTGGGAACAAAACGGCATCACCGTTACTAACAATAGAAATGGCGCGTACTCTAAGGTTGGTGACTATAACGGTCGTTTTTACAAGGATACCGAGGTTATTATTGAATATCCCGATATGACTGCGATAGTAATTGACTCTACAAACATTGAGTCAAAATACATTGCATGGGATTCGTCTTTTACCGACAGCAATGCTACTGCTGTTGTTGCAGATAGTGTTACAACAATTACATTTTCTGAACCGGTAGATTCTTTTACATTTGCTAAAATGTCAGCGCAGTCACGTGCTAATACAATTACCGTTTACACCGGTGGTTCAGCACCAACACCTCCTGCTACAGATGAGGATGATAAAGACGATACAACCACTTCAGCCGTAACATTGGTTGATGCACCTGTTGCAGGCACTGCATACAAGTTTGCTATGGACCAGACAAATGTTGGTCAGCTTTTATTTGCTAACGGTGAAATGAGCAGCCACTATATGGCAACCGTTACTGATCCTGCATCTGCTATTGATGTGTATCTTGAAGAAGTAAGCGGCGGCTACAACCTTTGTGCAATGGTAGGCGGCGCTAAGAAATATCTCAATATGGTAGTAAACGGTACCTATGTAAATGCTGTTTACGGCGATACTGCAGAAAGCGTATTTACCTACGATGCTACTTTAAAGACAGTTGTCACTGAAATCAACAATTCAACATATGCGTTCGGCACCTACGACAACTATAAGACAATTGGTACCAGCGATGTGGTAAAATATCCTGACAATTTTTTTGCTCGTTTCTATACTGTAGGTGCTACTGATGGCGGCGACGTAACTCCTCCTGCAGGCGATGGTGAAGACAAAGAGGAAGATACTCCTGTAGAACTTCCTGCACCAGACGCTACAAACACTCTTTCAATTAAAGACGCTATCGCACTTGGCGCAGCTCAGGATACCGGTGTTTACACCGCAGACAAATATTATGTAACCGGTAAGATTACCGCTGTTTCAAATACACAATACGGTAATATATACATTGCTGACGAAGACGGCAACGAAATTCTTGTTTACGGTACATACGGTGCAGACGGCAAGGATCGTTATGACGCTTTAGCTTCTAAACCAGATGAGGGCGATACAGTTACAGTTTATGGTGTTGTTGGTAACTTCAAAGGCACACCACAGCTTAAAAATGCTTGGATTATTGAATTTACCGCAGGTGAGCTTGATGTAGAAGCACCAACCGAGCCTGAAGCTGACAGTGTTCTTACAATTGAAGAGGCTATTGAGCTTGGTTTGACCAAGAGAAGCAACGAATTCACAACCAATAAGTACTATGTAACAGGCGTTATTACCGAAATCTACAATGAAGAATATGGTAACATGAAAATCACTGATGATGCAGGTAATATTCTTACCCTTTACGGTACTTGGGAAGTATTAGACGAAATTCGTTTTGATGCTATGGAAAACAAGCCTGCAGTTGGCGACACCATTACTGTTTACGGCGTAATTGGTCAGTACAATGGTACTCCTCAGATGAAAAACGGCGTGTTCACAACAGCACCTGTTACTGATGACGACAATGATGACACAACTACAGGCGACAATACAACTGGCGGTACAACAGGCGGCAATGCTAATACCGACAACAGCACAACATCACCATCTACCGGTGACAATGTTGGCGCTATTGTTGCTATGGCAGTAGCTGCAGCTGCAGTTCTTGTAGCAAGCAAAAAACGCTAATTAAAGCGAAAAATAATAAAAACAGACCCTACGGGGTCTGTTTTTTGTTTTTATAAAATTTATTTAAGCTTTTCAAATATATCCCTATCGGTCATATTTATGGTTATTGGGGAAATTGAAATGTAGCCCGACATTACAGCGTTGGTATCTATGCTTAAATCGTCGGTTTTCTGATAAACACATTTACCGCACGCACGGTACATATCTCCGTCAATATTTTCAAAACTGTCTGAAAAATACGGTCCACCTTGACAGGTTATTTTTATCTCACTTGACTTTGGTGGAATATTGATATTGTATAGGCTATGCGTTTCAAGCAGTTTATTTTGAGATATATAATCAAATACAGTATCAAGATGATTTATCGCCTTGTCATAATATTCGGGACTGGTAGATAACGCGATTGCGGGAATACCTAAAATGCCTGCTTCTCGTACAGCCGAAACTGTTCCCGAATAAAGCATATCGGTACCCATATTAAAACCACGGTTTATGCCCGAGATAATCAGGTCAAATTTAAGTTCAAGACCTAACACGGCAAAACGCACACAATCAGCAGGAGTAGAGTCAACAGTGTAAACTGTTATACCATCATCGGTGTGTTTGGTTACTTCAAACGGGTGATGAATGTTAATGCCGTGACTTTTGGCGCTTTGTTCATACTTGGGTACGGCTACCGTTACTTCACCAAGCTTACGGCAATATCTTGCCAAAGGCATTAACTGCTCGGCAGATATGCTATCGTCGTTTGTAATTAAAATTTTCATAGCCAACCCTCGTGAGTTTCTTTGTATTCTTTAATATGTGCGTCGGCATCACTAAGCAGATGTTCAGCCTCTTCCCAACTGTATACGGTAGCGCCGCTTGCCATAGCGTGACCTCCGCCGTTGTATTTTTCGGCAATGGGGTTAATTGCAACAAAGCGAGAACGCAGTCGCACACGGATAGAGCCTTCGGCGTCGTTGTTTTCAATAAACACCATCCACGCGATAGCGCCACGTATAGAGTCAAGCGTACCGACACACGCACTTGCCTGCTCCAGGGTAAGATTAAACTCATCTTGCATAGCCTTGTCAACGTAGATATATGCAACTCCGTTTTCGGTAATCTGCATACGGCGGTAAATTTCTGCCTTGAATTTTAAATATCCGAAGGCTTCAAGGTACAAATGTGCATAAAGCGTTTCGGTATCTACGCCACAGTCGAGCATTATTGCGGCATTGCGTAGTGTTTCACCACTTACGCCTTCGTACTTAAATCGACCAGAGTCGGTTACCATACCAGTATAAATGTAGGTTGCGGCTTGTTTGTCAATTTTAAGTTCATCACGAAAGGTTGCGTAAAAATCGGCAATCATTTCGCAAGCAGAAGAACGGTTTTCTTCCACCCACATAATATCACCGTAATTTTCAAGGGGAATATGGTGGTCGATTTTTATAAGTTCTTTGCAAAGTTTATATTTTTTGTTAGAAATACGCGCTTCGCTTGCCGTATCTATCACAATACCCAAAGCATCGGTGTATTCTTTGTCTTCTACCGGCTCATCTTCAGGACCCAAAAACTCGAGATATTCAGCCTTGTCATCATCAATAAGATAAACCTGCTTCTCGGGCCAGGTAAGCTGTATAATACGTTTTAAGCCCTTGGTAGAACCAACGCAGTCGCCATCATTACGAATATGACGAAACAAAAATATTTTGTCGTATTCTTTTATTTTTTGGAGTATCTGTTTCTTAACCGATTCGTTCATTATATTCTCCTTGGCATTCGTCGAGATCTTCAAGCATTAACATAGCGGTATCACGGTCAGGAACACACGCGCCGCTTGCCTTCTGGTGACCGCCGCCACCGTATTTCACTGCAACGGGGTTTATGTTAAAGCGGCTTGAGCGCAGTTCACACAAAACACCCTCGTCACTTTCGGTAAAGTTTACCCATATATCTACGCCTTTAATATCTGCCATAGTGGCAACCATACCGCGAGAGATAGAAAATTCGCTGGCGCCCAGTTCTTTTATTTCGTCTTTGGTAGTGTATATATATGCAACGTTGTTTTTTGTGAACTGTATTTTTAAAGTAAACCTTGCCTTAAGCAGTTTGCTGTCAAAATTATCGGAATAAAGATTGCGATAGAGTTCGTTTGTATCAAAGCCTGTATCAATAAGTTCGGATGCTAATTTAAATGTCCGCGAGGACGTGCTGTCGTATCTGAAACGCCCCGAATCGGTAAGCATACCGGTGTAAAGCGCTTCGCCCGCTGTAGCGTTAATTTTAAGACCGCATTCTACTGCAAAAGCCGTAACCAGACCACAACAGCTTTCAAAGCTACTGTCTACTACCTCTACGTCGGTAAAGGTTTCGCAGTAAATATGATGGTCAAGTCGTACGGTCTTTGAGGCAAGTGTATATCGGTCGTCACTTGCAAGGTGTGGAGAGGCAAAATCCAGCAGAATTGCCAATGCACCACTATACACACTATCGTCGATTTTATCCATAACACTGTCGGGCATAAAACTTAAATAATTGGTGGTATCGCCAACCATATAAACGGTTTTACCCTCAAAATTTTCTAAAATAATATGCTTCATACCAATCTGACTACCCATAGCGTCACCGTCAGGGCGAGAATGTCTATGAATTATAATAGTATCGTAATTTTTTATACAGTCAAGTACTGCTTCAAACATAAATTATTTTTCCTTATCTTGCTTAATTAAAATTCTGATAGCCTCAATAGCAGTTTTTATAGCGCAAGAGGTATCTTCCTTGCGATCCTTAGGCATAGCGGACTTAGAAATCTCCTGATTCCATACGCAGTGGAACACACCGCCCGAACGTAGTCCGCGTGATGCGCTTACTATAAAGAGTGTGGCACCCTCCATTTCACTTGCTAAGCAACCACCACGTTTCCACGCGTCCCATTTTGCAAGTAGTTCGGGGGCTGTGGGCATACTCTCGGGTGAGTGCTGACCGTAAAAACTGTCTTTTGCTTGCACTACACCAATGTGGTTATCGTAGCCTAAGTTTTGTGCCGCCTGATAAAGCGCACTCGTAACGTGAAAATCAGCAACAGCAGGGAACTCTATAGGCATATATTCACGGCTTGTACCATCCTGGCGTATAGCACCCGTAGAGATTACAACGTCACCTGGTTTAACCTCTGGTTGCATACCACCGCATGTACCCACACGTATAAAGGTATCAACACCAATTTTTGCGAGTTCTTCAACACAAATTGCGCAGGAAGGACCGCCGATACCAGTGGATACCACAAGTACCTTTTCGCCGTCAAGATAACCTAAATATGAGTTGTACTCGCGGTTGTTACCTACCTGACGGGCATCATCTAAAAAAGCAGCAATTTTTTCTACTCTGCCGGGGTCACCAGGAATAATTGCGTACTTTGCGCTATGTTCTTCTGAAAGGGCGATATGATACTGTTTCATATTTCCACCTCGTTTAATTAGTCTGATATTTCTTTTAAAATACTGTCACCTTTAATATCGGCATCAACCGATAAATAATCACAAACGGTTTTACCAATGGTACAAAAACCTTCTTTTGTACCAAGATTTACGTTTTTAATATTTTTACCGTAAATAAGTAACGGAACGTACTCACGCGAGTGGTCAGTGCTGACAATATATGCAGGGTCGCAACCATGGTCTGCAGTAATAATAAGCATATCCTCGTCACGAAGCAGTGGTAAAAATTCGTCGAGCCACTTATCAAATTCGCTGAGTGCTGCGGCATATCCGTCTACGTCGTTACGGTGACCGTAAAGCATATCAAAATCTACAAGATTTGTAAAGCAAAGACCGGTAAAGTCACTTTTGGCAAACTCGAGTGTTTTTGCCATACCATCGCGGTTGCCTGTGGTGTATACATATTCGCTGATACCTTTGCCTGCAAAAATATCATAGATTTTACCCACCGATATTGTGTCAAGACCCGATTCTTTAATGAAATCAAGCATTGTCTTGCAACGTGGTTCAAGTGAAAAGTCGTGTCGGTTTGAAGTTCGTTTGTAATTGCCGCTATCTCCAACAAACGGACGAGCGATAACTCTGCCCACACCGTGTTCACCTACAAGAATTTCTCGCGCAATACGACAGTAGTCGTAAAGTTGTTCGAGCGGTACAACATCTTCGTGTGCCGCTATTTGAAACACGCTGTCAGCCGAGGTGTATACAATAAGCGCACCCGTATTAACGTGTTCGTCGCCATAGTCCTTTATAACCTCGGTGCCCGAATATGGTTTGTTGCAAATAACCGCTCTGCCTGTGCGACGAGAAAATTCGTCCAACAC
The DNA here is from genome assembly GCA_045593245.1 of Acutalibacteraceae bacterium. Classification (GTDB taxonomy): domain Bacteria; phylum Bacillota; class Clostridia; order Oscillospirales; family Acutalibacteraceae; genus UBA737. The sequence continues at coordinate 21,471 of JAZNWJ010000022.1, forward strand.
CTCTTTTGGAAAACCATCAGGGTAGGTGGGGAGTGGTTTGTCGGACACTATGCCTGAAATTTCCCAATGTCCGATAGTGGTGTCCTTGCCCTTTGACAATTCAGCAAGGCGGCAAATTGCGGCGGTATGATTAGTGGCTTTTTCGCCGCAAGTTACACCATCAATATTAAATAACCCAAGCTTTTGTAAATTTTTAATTTTAAAATTTTCTGATTTTGATATAGATAAGAGGGTGTTAACACCTATGTCGCCGTAACTTTCACTATCAGGCATTGCGCCTATACCAAAGCTGTCAAGAACAATTAAAAATACCCTTTTCATATCAGTCCTTAACCTCTAATAATGGTAGGTTTTCATATTCAACAGCGCAATCGAGTGCAAGCTCCATCATCTGTGTAAAGGTTTTTTCGCGATCATCTGCAGGGAGTGCAGTAAATGGCGGATAGAGTATATCCGAAATGGTGCATATAGCCATTGCGCGCATACCAAGTCGCATAGCGGTGGTATAAAGCGCAGCGGCCTCCATCTCTACTGCAAGGCAGCCGATTTTACCCCAATTACTTGATGGGAAAGTATCGTCGTAGAATGTGTCAGATGAATAAAGATTGCCTATGTGAGCGTTAAGATTTTTTGCCTTCGCAATTTTATTTGCAATATCAAGCATATCGAAGTTGCATATAGGCGCGATTGTACCGTTCATTCCGTATTGTGAAATAAAATTAGAGTTTGTGCAAGCACCCATGCCCATAACTATATCGCGAACCTTTACGTTCTCGTTTATAGCACCCGCACTACCTACACGGATTATATTCTGAACGCCAAAGAATTTATAAAGCTCATAGGAGTAGATACCGATAGATGGCATACCCATACCGCTTGCCATAACCGAAACCTTTACGCCCTTGTAATAACCTGTGTAACCGTTAACGCCGCGAACACCATTTACAAGTACAGCGTCTTCCAAGAAATTATCTGCAATATATTTAGCACGAAGAGGGTCGCCCGGCATAAGAATAGTTTTACCGAAGCCTATGTCATTTTTTAAATCAATATGAGGAGTCTTGTTTGTCATTTTCTTCACCTTTTTCTAAAGCCTTTACTATTTTTACAATTCTACTGGTGCCAAGTCTTGTAGCACCCAAAGCGATAAAGTCTTCGGCATCTTCTATTGAAGATATACCGCCTGCCGCCTTAATTTGTAAATGGTCGGCAACATTGTTTGCAAAGATTTCTACATCGTGTCGTGTAGCGCCTGCGGTTGAAAAACCGGTAGATGTTTTAATAAAATCAGCACCCGAAGCGGACACGATTTCACACATCTTGATTTTTTCTTCATCGGTAAGAAGACAGGTTTCTATAATAACCTTTAATATTTTTCCACCGCACGATTCCTTTATAGCTTTTATTTCATTAAGTAAAAGGTCATATTTTTTGTCTTTAAGCCAACCAATGTTGATAACCATATCAATTTCGTCAGCGCCACCGTTTACAGCATCCTCAGTTTCAAAGCACTTGGTAGCCGTGGTTGAATAGCCGTTTGGAAAACCTATGACGGTGCAAATTGCCAAACGGTCGCCTACATATTCCTTTGCCTGCTTTACGTACGAAGCAGGTATGCAACAAGAAGCACAACCATACTTAATACCATCGTCTAAAAGCGCTTTGATTTCATCCCAGGTAGCGCTTTGAGATAGTAGGGTATGGTCTACGTATGAAAGAATTTTTTTAATGTCCATAATAACCTCTCCTGAATACATTTATACATCATAATTATACATTTTTTTATGCGCACAGTCAATAATAAAAACAAAAGTAAAAAGTGCTATAAAAAATCCCCCTTGAAGTGTAAACCTCAAGGGGGATAAATTAAAGAATATGTTTTAGATAAATGTTAATAAAACAAAGTTAAGTATAAACAGCGCGGTGCAAACCCAGAGAATTGGGTTAATTTCTTTTGCTTTTCCTTTACATACCTTTACAAGTACGTAGAAAATGAAACCTGCGGCTATACCATAAGAAATGCTGTAGCAAAGAGCCATAAATATACCAGCAAAGAATGCGGGAACAGCTTCTTCAAAATCGCTCCAGTCAATATCCTTAAACGAGGACATCATCATAACACCAACAACTACAAGCGCAGGTGCGGTTGCGGCAGACGGAACTGCACTGATAAAGGTTGCAAAGAATGCCGAAATAGCAAAGCAGATTGCAACTACAACAGAGGTAAGTCCTGTGCGACCACCGGCGCCTATACCTGCAGCACTTTCAACGAAAGTAGTTGTGTTTGACGTACCAAATAATGCACCGATTGATGTAGCGGTTGCATCAGCAAAAAGAGCTTTGTCCATCTTGGACTTGAAGCCTGCGCCGCTTTCCATTGCTTTTTCGTCTTCTTCAGAGAAAATACCGCTTCTACGACCGGTACCAATAAATGTACCGATTGTGTCAAAGGTATCGGAAATACTGAATGAGAAAATTGTTATAAGAACCAAAGGAAGCTTTTTAAGGTCAGTGAACAGGCTTACAATTCCACCCTCTTTAAATATTGCAAGGAAGGTTGAGGGAAGCTGTGAGCAGGAGTCTGTAAAGCTTATGGTGTCGCCAAGTGCTGTCACACCAAATGGAATACCTATAATTGTTGTAGCGGCAATTGCTATTAAAATTGCGCCCTTAACTTTAAGTACAAGAAGAACAACAACAAGTGCCAGACCTATAAGGAATACCCAGAAAGAAGGCTGATTTAAAGTAGGAAGTGCAGGAACACCTGCGCTGAAATCTACCATACCTACGTTAAGGAAACCTATGTAAGCAACAAAAATACCAATACCGCCGCCAATAGCGTGCTGAAGGCTTAAAGGAATCGCTTTTATTATGTATTTACGGATTTTTGTTACGGTAATTAAGATGTTAAGAACACCGCAGATAAACACCATAGAAAGTGCCTGTTGCCACGTAAATTTCAACGTAAAGCATACTGTGTAAACAAAGAAAGCGTTAAGACCCATACCTGGGGCTTGTGCGTAAGGAACGTTTGCAACAAGACCCATTACAAGAGTTCCTACAATAGCAGAAATGATGGTTGCAAGAAATACAGCGCCCCATTCCATACCCGATTGTGAAAGAATGCCCGGGTTAACAACAATGATGTACGACATCGCAAAAAACGTTGTAAGACCGGCCATAATTTCGGTTGAAATTTTAGTGCCGTTTTCCTTCAGATGAAAAAGTTTTTCCATATAAAAGACCCCTTTCAAAATTAATGTTCACATTATAGCATATTATTTTTTGCTTTTCAACATTTTGTGACAATTTTTTCATTTTTTAATATATATTGTATATGATGGAAATAATTATTAAAAATTAGAACCTCAGTACACAACAATCCGCTTTTTGAAAACCCCCACCGTACTATTTTCTTGACGCAAAAACCCTCACGGGTTAAAAGAGTCCACAGGGATTAAATACTGCTAATCAAAAGAAAAATCCAAACCCAACCTAAAGGTTGAATTTGGATTCTCGGTCCGAGTGACAGGACTTGATCGTCTGCTATGCATACCGTCCGCTTGTCGACCAAATGATAAACATTTGGTGCCCGACTACGCGCTCTAACTAAAAAACAGTACACTGTACTGTTTTTCTTAACGTTAGACCTTCTCAGGTTCAAGTCCTGTAAAACAAAAAATTACCGAACCAAACCAAACGGTTTAATTCGGTAATTGGTCCGAGTGACAGGACTTGAACCTGCGGCCTCTTGACCCCCAGTCAAGCACGCTACCAGCTGCGCCACACCCGGATAGTGTAAAATGTTTAATAAAAGTTTGGGTGATAAAGCGCTTAACCCCGCTGCCCAAGCGGCCAGCTGCGCCACACCCGGATAGTGTGAAATTTTAGATGAAAGTTTGGCTGACCGAGTTATTATATAACGGTCAGCCAAAAATGTCAACTGTTTTTTAAATTAAATCTTAGTCAGCAAAACCTGATTCTACAAGCGCTACAAGACCTGCCATAGCATCGGCCTCGTCACTACCGTCACAAATGATTTTGATGCTTGTGCCACCGATAATTCCGAGTGAAAGAACGCCAAGCAAACTCTTAGCATTTACCTTTCTTTCATCCTTTTCAACCCAGATAGATGATTTGAACTCATTTGCCTTCTGGATGAAGAAGGTAGCGGGGCGAGCATGAAGACCAACTTGATTCTGAATAACTACGTCTTTAACACACATTTTAAAAACTCCTCAAAAAGTAAATGTTTAAAATTTATAACAAATAAAGTATGCTTTGCTATGATGTTATTATACCACATTAAATGCAACAGTCAATCGTTTGTTAAAAAGTTCTAATATTTTTCCAACTTTTTGGATATTTTTAATGTCAAATTTGGTCAAAATGATAATAGTTTATTTGCGCTTTCGTGATTTTGGTTGTTCAAGACCCAGCAGTATGCGGTCTTGCTTGTCAAGTTCAATTTTTTCAAACATTTCCGGACGCAGTTCGCGGGTAATTTCAAGAGACTGTCTGCGTCGCCATTTTTCAATTTCGGCGTGGTTGCCAGAAAGTAAAACTTCGGGTACAGCACGACCGTTCCACTCTGCAGGGCGGGTGTATTGAGGATATTCAAGCAAACCCGAAAAATGACTTTCGTCTTCAAAGCAGATATCGTCACTGAGCACACCGGGTAACATACGGCATACGGCATCAGCAAGACACAAAGCGGGAAGTTCACCGCCTGTAAGAACAAAGTCGCCAATAGATATCTGCTCGTCAACTATTTCGTCAAGCACTCTTTCGTCAACACCTTCGTAATGTCCGCAAAGCAATACAATGCGGTCAAGCCTTGACAGTTCAACAACCTTGCTTTGTGTAAGGGTTGTACCTTTGGGTGAAAGATAGATAAGGTGTGGCTTTTGTTCTTCGTCGGTGTAAAGACTTTTATAGCAGTTATATATGGGTTCCGCTGCCATTATCATACCCATACCGCCACCGTATGGCATATCGTCTACCTTTCTGTGCTTGTTGTTTGCAAAATTGCGTATGTTATGACACTCAAGCTGTACCTTTTCGGCCTTTCGTGCGCGACCTATGATGCTTTCATTCAAGACATTTTCACACATTTCGGGGAAGAGGGTAAGTATATCAATCTTCATCGTCAAAAATCCCCTTTAAAGGTCGTATTACTATAGTATCGGTATTTATATTAACGCTGACGATAACGTCGGGTATTGCAGGCACAAGATATTCTTTTTCATCTTTTTTTATGTGCCACACGTCGTTAGCACCCGTAGGAGAAACGTCGGTTAAAACACCAAGCAGCGCATTGGTATCGGCATCAAAAACTTGAGCGCCCATAATTTCGCTTACAAAATATCTGCCTTCGGGCAATTTGGCGTCATCACGCTTTATAAAAAGCACCTGACCTCTTAATTTTTCGGCATCTTCAATCGAGTCAACATCTTTTGCTGCGGCGATAACCACATTGCCGTGAGGGGTGATTTTACTCATTTCTATTTTTGTTTTTCCGTTATCAAGGTAAAACTTTTTAAACTGTGTTAAAAATTCACCGTCGTCGGACCAGGGTTGAATTCGTACCATACCGCGAACACCATGCGTACCTACAATTTTGCCTATTTCCAAAAATTCTTTTTTCATTTTGTCACCTTATATTATATGTAAAAACCCCCGAAATGCGGGGGTTTGATTTTGCTTCGGGTAGCCTTGCGGCTACCGTAGGATTAGTCGATTTCCACAACGATTTTCTCGCGGGTCTGGTTTGCAGCAGCACGCATAACTGTACGGATTGCCTTGGCAATTCTGCCCTGCTTGCCGATTACTCTGCCCATGTCGCCCTCGGCTACGTGAAGATGATAAACAATCACGCCTTCTTCGTTGGGTTCGTCAACCGTTACGTTTACCGCATCAGGATTTTCTACAAGTCCTGATGCAATGGTAATAAGAAGTTCTTTCATTGTTATAACTCCAGATTAAAAATTAAAGAACGCCGTTCTTTTTAAGCAAAGCCTTAACGGTGTCGGTTGGCTGTGCGCCGTTGCCGATCCACTTCTTAGCGGCTTCAGCGTCGATGTTTACGATTGCGGGTTCCTTAGTTGGATCGTAATAACCGATTTCTTCGATAAAACGACCATCACGGGGATAACGAGAATCTGCAACAACAACACGGTAGAAAGGAGCCTTTTTAGCACCGATTCTGCGAAGTCTGATTTTTACTGCCATTGTACTGCACCTCCATAAAAGAATTGTTAGTTTTATATTTATTTAAAAGAGAAAACTCTTAAAAACCTAAATTATTAAATTGGTTTGGGTTAAAACCGCGCATCATACGTTTTTTACCCCTGCCGTTCATCTGCTTGAACATCTTTTTCATCTGTTCATATTGCTTTATAAGGCGGTTGACGTCCTCTACCGTTTGTCCGCAACCTGCGGCAATACGACGACGGCGTGAAGCGTTAAGTATTTCGGGCTTGCGACGTTCTTTAGCTGTCATTGACTGAATTATAGCCTCAACTCTGAGCATCTGGCGGTCATCTACGTCAACGTCACGAAGTTGTTTTTCCATACCGGGAAGCATAGAAAGAACACTTTTTAAACTGCCCATTTTTTTAATCTGCTGGAATTGATCAAGCAAATCGTTCATATCGAAGCGGTTTTCAGCAAGTTTTTTAGCTGCTTCTTCGGCCTTTTTTTCATCAAGCTGCTGTTCAGCACGCTCGATAAGGGAGAGCACGTCGCCCATACCAAGAATGCGGCTTGCCATTCGCTCGGGGTGGAACTCTTCGAGTTGGTCGAGCTTTTCACCAACACCTGCAAACATTATAGGCTTGCCGGTAACAGCTTTTACCGAAAGCGCAGCACCGCCTCGTGTATCACCGTCAAGCTTGGTGAGTACGATACCGTCAATTTCGAGTATATCATTAAATGCCTTTGCAATATTTACGGCATCCTGACCTATCATAGAGTCAACTACAAGTAAAATGTTGTTTACCTCAACGCACTCGGTAATGCGCTTGAGTTCTGCCATGAGCTCTTCATCAACGTGAAGGCGACCGGCAGTATCAAGAATAACATAGTCATGACCGTAATCACGAGCATATTTTATAGCCTCAGAGGCTATTTTTTCGGGCTTTTCTGTACCCATTTCAAAAACAGGTGTTTCAACCTGACGGCCTACAACCTTTAACTGTTCGATAGCGGCAGGACGGTATATATCACAAGCAACAAGCATAGGTCTGTGACCTTTTGATTTAAGGTGTTTTGCTAATTTTGCGCTGTGTGTTGTTTTACCGGAACCCTGCAGACCGCACATCATAATAACGGTAGGTATGCGGGATGCAGTTTTAAGACGTGCCTGTTCGCTACCCATTAAAGCAGTGAGTTCTTCGTTAACGATTTTTACAACCATCTGCGGCGCGGTAAGGCTTTCCATAACGTTTGCACCAATGCATTTTTCGGTAACGGTGGTGGTGAACTGCTTGGCTACCTTGTAGTTAACGTCAGCTTCCAAAAGCGCTAAACGCACTTCACGCATAGCGTCTTTAACGTCGGATTCCGTAAGACGACCTTTGCTGCGTAACTTTTTAAAAACGCCATTTATTTTGTCAGAAAGACTTGAAAATGCCAAGAGTGTTCACCTGCCTTTTAAAATTTATTTGCTATATCTTTTATAACGTTAAGTTTCTCGGTGTCGGTTTTATCACTTTCAAGTATTGATTGAAGGGCTAAAACATTCTGACACCAACCACATTCTTCCTCGTATTTTTTCAACTGCAGCTCGCCGCGCTTTATAAGGTCGCGCACACCCTGACGGGTGATTGACTCGTTTTCGGCAATTTCACTGAGCGATAAATCCTCATTATAATAATGGTGCAACAGATTACGTTGCTTTTCACTTAAAAAAGGACCGTAAAAATCAAGAAGCGCACTTACAGATAAATCTTTTGGCATTTTGAGCACCCCTTGTAAAGTTTTTTGCTTTACAGCAAGGGTGATTATAGCACACAAAGCCTCGTCTGTCAAGTTTTTTTCGTTACATTTTTTATATTGAAAAAAGCAACTATACATTATATAATATACAAAGGTGATTTTAATGACTTTTTTTAAGAGAATACTATCCGTAACCTTGTGCCTTGTGTTAGTGCTTGGCGTTTTTTGCGGTTGTGGTGAAAAATATACGGAATCCATCATTTATTTTGAGCTGCTTGAAAAGCCAAAAACTCTCGATCCTCAGACGGCACAAAGTGATAGTGAACTGCTTATTGTGCGCAATATTTATGAGGGTTTAATGCGTATAGATAGTGAAGGTAGCATAGTAAGCGGTGTTGCAGAAAAATGTACATATAATAATTTGACATATACTTTTGATTTGAGAGACGATGCGGTCTGGAGCAACGGTGAAAAGGTTACGGCCTATGATTTTGAGTACGGTTTTCGCCGTGCCGTAAATCCCAAAATCAAGGCGCCTTTTGCAAGCCGTCTTTTTGCCATAACAAATGCCGAGGCTATCGCGTCGGGTAATGCGGATGTATCTGCGTTGGGAGTAAAAGCGGTTGATGAAAAAACTCTTACAATAACCCTTTGCCGTGAGGATAACAACTTTTTAAAAACTCTTACAACATCTGTTTGTATGCCTTGCAATGAGGAGTTTTTTGAAAACAGCATTGGTAAATACGGACTTGATGCCGAATGTATTTTATCTAACGGCAGTTACAGACTTACCAAATGGAATAAAGAAGATTTTGGTATCAGAATTTACAAAAACGAGGAATATGCAGGCATCTTTGATGCACAAAATGCGGCGGTATTTATAAGCTGTGTTGACGACGAAACCCAAACGCTTCGACTTACCGACGGCAGCAGTGATATGGCATTTGTTTCGGGTGGTGAATTGCGCGCCGTAAAAGATGCTGGTTTTACCGTACAAAACGTTCAGAATATTTGTTGGTTATTGACCATAAATAAGGATTTTGCGTCCGAAACACGTCGGGCATTTGCAATGGCTTTTGACACCGACGTATACAGCAACTCTTTGCCGGATGGTTTTGTTGCCGCAAAATCGATATATCCGGAAATGCTTGGTATTGACGCGGCGGGTGCAGGAATTACTCCTTACAATATAAATGAAGCCAAGTCGATTATGTCGGCACAGATTTCCGGTATGCCCGATAAAAAATTCCCTCAGTCGACGCTTTATTATTATAATGAATACGGTGTAAAAGAACTTGCAACTGCCATAGTAGGACACTGGCAACAAAATCTAAGTACTTTTATAAATATAGAGCCTTCGGATAATCTTTCAGTTATGCAACAGGAAATAAAAGAAAATACTCTTCAGTTTGCTCTGTTTCCTATAATGGTAAAAAGCGGATATTATAATGAATATGCCAAAAATTTTGCATCTGGCAATGACGGATTGACTCCCGATGCTTTGCAGCAAGAGTTGCTGTCGGACTATACGGTAATTCCCGTGGCATATCAATATACAAGCATTACACATATACCCACCCTTGAGAACGTAACGGTGGGCGAGGACAACGGATATATAGATTTTTCGAGTATAATAAAACGATAAATTAAATTAAAAATACCCTCGTAAAATTCATATTATTTTTCAAAAAAGTATTGACTTTTATTAGGGTGGAATATATAATGAGAATATCAAAATAGTACAAGTGTCTATTGGTGTCAGTCACCTGTAGAAGGCTGTACGAAGAAAGGTGATAAAAAATGAAAAAATTACTCGCTCTCTGTCTTACAGTTTTGTTAGTAGTTGCTATGGTTCCTGTTTTTGCAGTATCAGCTGATGCAACTCCTGCAATCACAGTAAGCAACGCTGAAGGTTTTAATGGTGATACAGTTACCGTTAAAGTTACTTTGGTAGACAACCCCGGTATCATCAGTGCAAAAATTAAGGTTGCATATGATGCAGAAGTATTGGAATTAACAGCATCAGCTGCTGGTAGCGCTTATGCCGGTTCTAATACTACATTCAGTAAGACACTTTCTGCCAATCCTTATGTAATGAACTGGTCAGACGGTCTTGCAGAAGAAAATTACACAGATACTGATTTTGCAACATTTACCTTTAAGATTAAAGATGGCGCTGCTGTTGGCGATAGTGCTGTTGAGCTTATCTGCGATTTTGAAGGCGATTTCTTCAACAAGGATATGGATGCAGTTGTATTCGATATCAAAAATGGTGTTGTAACCGTTAAGTGTAAGCATACTGAAACAGAAGAAACCAAGGCAGCTGTAGCTCCTACATGTACAGAAGCTGGTTCTACTGCAGAAGTATCTTGTAAAGCTTGTGGTGAAGTAGTAACTGCTTCTACACCAGTTGCAGCAACCGGTCACACCGAGAAAGTTGTAAACGCAAAAGACGCTACATGTACTGAAGCTGGTTACACCGGCGACAAGGTTTGCTCAGTTTGTGATGCAGAAATCGCAAAGGGTGAAGAAATTGCAGCTACCGGTCACACCGAGAAAGTTGTAAACGCAAAAGACGCTACATGTGAAGATGCTGGTTACACTGGTGACAAGGTTTGCTCAGTTTGTGGCATAACACTTGAAGAAGGTAAAGCAATCGACGCTAAGGGTCATGACATCGCTGAAGTTGCAGCTAAAGAAGCTACTTGCGATGAAGATGGTAACATAGCTCACTTTGCTTGCTCAGTTTGTGGCGAGACCTACGCTGATATCGATGGTGCAGAAGCTATTACTGATGTAATCATTAAGGCTACTGGTCATAAGTATGCTGATGGCAAGTGCTCAGTATGTGGCGAAGAAGAACCAAAAGAAGAAGAGAAGCCAGCTGATACCGATAAGCCAGCTGACAAGCCAAACACTGACGATGGCAACAAGGCTCCTGCTACAAATGACGTAGCTAATATCTTTGTTGTAGCTTCTATGCTTATGGCTATCGCTGCTGCTGCAGTTGTAGTTCTTAAGAAAAAAGCTTAATCGCAAGATTAATCACTTAACTACTAAAAAGTAAAATCACGGTCAATCCTTATATAAGGGTTGACCGTTTTTTATGAATATAATTTTTTTTAAAAAAGTACTTGATTTTTTAAATTATAGTAGTATAATACTATTATTGTTTAAAGCAATAAAGTTTTTACAATTTAATAATGCTATATGATGCTTGCAGGAAATAGTATATTACTGACCGAAGGAGTAACACTCTCAGGTGCCCTATGGGTGAGGACTGTAAGCGGATAGCACTTTGGAGAAGCCTGATTAAATTCAGGTGCCGAAGGGGCAAAGGCGTATATGCGTTAAATCTCTCAGGCAAAAGGACAAAGTTTTAATTTCACCTCTTGTATAGGTGTTTGGGTTTTGTTTTTTTGTCGGATTATACGTAAGTATAGTTCGACTTTTTTGCTTTAAATATAACATTTATATAAGGGGATGTCAAAAATGATTCTTGACAAAATTGCCGAGATAAACGGCAGTATTAACGGGGTAGTTTGGGGAATATTTGGTCTTGCTCTACTCATTGGTACGGGTGTTATTGTTACTGCTTGTACAAAATTCTTTCAAATTTCTCGCTTAGGCACTTGGTGGAAAAACACAATTGGAAATATGTTTTCTAAAGAGGTTTTGAAACACCGCAAAGAAAAAGGTACTATATCACCCTTTCAGGCCTTGTGCACTGCACTTGCTGCAACGGTAGGTACGGGTAATATAGCAGGTGTTGCCGCAGCGATTTGTATTGGTGGCGCGGGCGCTGTTTTTTGGATGTGGGTTGCAGCCTTTTTTGGTATGATGACCAATTATGCTGAAAACACATTGGGAATTTATTTCCGACGCAAGAATTCACAGGGTGAATGGTCCGGCGGTGCAATGTACTATTTGCAAGATGGTTTAGGCGGATATAAGTACGAGGATAAAAACAATCGCGTTAGTCTTAAAATTCCGGGGAAAATTTTAGCAATACTTTTCTGTATTTTTGCTATGCTTGCATCTTTTGGTATAGGTAGTATGGGTCAGGTAAATAAAATTGTCGCCAATGTTGCCGCTGCATTCGATGTAAAGGCCCTATCAAGCATTGAGGTAATGGGTGGAATTTCACTCTATAATATAATTATAGGTGTTGTAATTATGATACTCACGGCAATTATTACCTTGGGTGGTGTAAAGCGTATTGCTAACGTTGCAGAAAAGATTGTGCCATTTATGGTTGTTCTTTTTGTAGTAGGTAGCATTGTTATTATAGGCGTAAACTATGACGCTATTATTCCTGCTTTTAAAGCAATTTTTGTAAATGCATTTAATCCTGAAGCTTTTGTTGGCGGTGGTATCGGCGGTGTTATAATTGCTATGACCAACGGCTTTAAGCGTGGCGTATTTTCTAACGAGGCAGGTCTTGGTTCGTCAGTAATGGTACACTCTAACTCAAGCGTTAAAGAACCCGTAAAGCAGGGTATGTGGGGTATATTTGAAGTATTTGCCGATACAATGATTGTTTGTACAATGACAGCGCTTGTTGTACTTACATCGGGTGGTCTTAAAGGCGGCGTGTTTAACGTGGTTACAGGTGAAGTAGCGGCAGGACTTAGTGATGCAACACTTGTAGGCGGCGCATTTAATGAAGTATTTCCGTGGGGTAATATTGGTCAACGGTTTGTTGCTATTGCAATGTTCTTGTTTGCGTTTACAACAGTACTTGGCTGGTCGCACTATGGCTCAAAAGCGTGGGAATATCTTTTTGGCGCAAAGACAACTATTATATTCCGTATAATTCATGTTTGTACGATTATATTTGGCGCAGTGCTTACGTCTTCACTTGCGTGGGATATTTCGGATACATTCAATGGTCTTATGATGATACCTAACCTTATTGGTGTGTTGTTTATGCTACCGTTGGTTGTTAAAATTACCAATAACTACATAGATCGTAAAGTTAAGAAAAAGGATGTAAAACCAATACTTTCTTATGATGAAAATATTCAGGCAGAAGCTGAAGAAGCAATTGCTAACGGCGCAGAATAACAACTTAAATAGATAAAAGAAAAGCACGGATATATTTATCCGTGCTTTTAATGTTTTATTCTTTATCCTGATTTATAATTGCTATTGCAAGGTCGCCAAGTTGTACATCATCAACAGGACCGGGTGCGCCTGACATAAGCTCTGCGCTTGTTGCAACCTTGGGGAATGCGATAACGTCACGAAGAGAGTCACTGCCTGTCATTATCATACAAAGTCGGTCAAGTCCTATACCCATACCGCCGTGTGGTGGAGCACCATAGCGGAAAGCGCCTGTAAGGAAGCCAAACTTTTGCTCTGCTTCTTCGTCTGAAAGACCCAATGCTCTGAACATCTGAGCCTGAAGCTCGGGGTCTGTTATACGTATCGAACCACTTGAAAGCTCGGTGCCGTTAAGAACCAAGTCATACGCATTTGCATAAACCTTTTCGGGAGCAGTTTCAAGATAAGGTATACACTCATCAAGTGGTGAGGTGAACGGATGATGCATAGCATCCCAGTTGTTTGTTTCTTCGTTATATTCAAAGAAGGGGAACTCGGTAATCCACAAGAAATTGTATTGATTATCGGGAATAATATCGAGCTTTTTAGCAACGGTAAGGCGTAATGCACCAAGTACCGAGAGTGTGAGAGATTTTTTGTCTGCAACAATAAATACAACGTCGCCCTTTTCAGCACCTGTACGTTCTATTATTGCTGTCATCTCTTCTTCGGTCATAAATTTAGCAAAAGAGCAGGTGGGTGTATCTTCTACCCAGCGTATAAAGGCTAAGCCCTTAGCACCGATACCTTTTGCTTCTTCGGTAAGTTTGTCAATTTCTTTACGTGTATATACGTCAACAGCATTTTTTGCTGTGATTGCGCGAACAGTACCACCGTTTTTAACCGTATCTGCAAATACACCAAAGCCACAGTTTTCAACAATGTCTGATATATCTTTAATTTTCATATCAAAGCGTGTATCGGGCTTGTCGGAGCCGTAATCATTCATTGCATCATCATAACGCATACGTGGAAGCGGAGTAGGAATTTCTACGTCTAAAACCTCGCGGAAAAGGCGACTTACATAGCCTTCAGCAATGGCGAAAACATCGTCACGTTCTACAAATGACATTTCAAGGTCAATTTGTGTAAATTCAGGCTGACGGTCTGCACGTAAATCTTCATCGCGGTAACATCTTGCTAACTGCATATAACGGTCAAAGCCTGAAAGCATAAGCAACTGCTTGTACATCTGCGGTGACTGAGGAAGCGCAAAGAAATTGCCTTTATGAATACGTGAGGGAACAAGATAGTCACGCGCACCCTCGGGTGTTGATTTAATGAGGGTTGGTGTTTCAAGCTCGATAAATCCGTTTTCGTCAAAATAGTCGCGGGTTACCTTTGCTATTTTGTGGCGCATAAGAATATTTTTTTGCAAGTCAGCGCGACGCAGGTCGAGATAACGATATTTAAGGCGTAAATCTTCCTTAGCGTTACTGTTTTCAACAATCTCAAAGGGAGGAGTTTTTGACTCGCCCAACACCTTGAGCTCGTTAACCTCTATTTCAATTTCACCGGTAGGAATTTCAGTGTTAATGGATGAGCGCATACGAACCTTACCCTTTGCCATAACAACAAATTCGCTACGTAACTGGAATGCTTTTTCAAATATTTCACGGTCGGTGTTGTCGTCAAACGCCAACTGCACAATACCTGTGCGGTCGCGTAAATCTACGAATATAAGGGCACCGAGGTCACGCTGACGCTGTACCCAACCGCAGACTACAACTTCCTTGTCTATTTCATTTTTTGTAAGCGTACCGCAGTAGTGGGTACGCTTTAGTCCGTTCATTCTATCAAGTTTCAAAAAAACACCTTCTAAATAATTGTATCTTCTAAAGAAGTTAATGCATCATCAAGTTTTAACTGCATAAACTGTTCGGCAAAATTATCCAAGGAAAATTCTTTTATTTCGCCGGTTTTCATATTTTTAACATTACATTTATTGTTATCAATTTCGTTATCACCGATAACAGCGCTGTAAAGCGCTCCGATTTTATCGGCATACTTCATCTGCGCTTTAAGACCTCGGCCGCAAACGTCACACTGTGCTTCGAAACCATCGCGGCGAAGCGCTGTGCAAAGAGCAGTAGCCTTAACAGCGGCGGTATCTCCCATAGGCGCAATATAAATATCACATTTTTTAGCTTCGGGGAACTCGGCATTTTGGTTCTGGAGTGCTAACATCAATCTTTCAATACCCATACCAAAACCAAGCGCAGGAACGGCGGGACCGCCCATTTGAGATACAAGACCATCGTAACGTCCGCCACCACAAACGGTGCTCTGAGCGCCAATATCGCCCGACACAAATTCAAATACTGTCTTGGTGTAGTAGTCAAGTCCGCGAACAATCTGAGGGTTAACACTATATTTAATTCCTGCGGCATCAAGGTGAGCCTTAACACCGTCAAAGTGATTTTGACATTCATCACACAAAAAGTCGATAACTTTTGGTGCGTCGTGAGCCAGAGCAGAACACACAGGCGACTTGCAGTCAAGTATACGCATAGGGTTGCGTGATAGTCTATCGCGACAAGTTTCACAAAGGGTATCAATATGCGAAGAAAAATATTCGCTTAAAGCCTTGTGGTAATTTTTGCGGCATTCGGGACAGCCTATGGAATTGATTTCAAGTGAAATATTTTTAATTCCAACAGTTTCGAGCACCTGCAATCCTAAGGATATAACCTCTGCATCGGCAGCAGGTGAAGCTGCGCCAAAGCACTCTACACCAAATTGATGAAATTCGCGAAGTCGGCCGGCCTGGGGCTTTTCATAGCGATAACAACCACCAACGTAGCAAACCTTTGCGGGCAACGCGCCGTTTACAATACCGTGTTCAATAACACTGCGAACAACACCTGCAGTAAGCTCGGGGCGGAGTGTTATCGAGCGCCCACCCTTATCATCAAATGTATACATTTCTTTCTGAACAACGTCGGTTGTGTCGCCTACGCTGCGCTGAAAAACTTCGGTATGCTCGAAAACAGGTACACGGATTTCGCGAAAACCGTAAAGTGATGCAATTTCAAGCATTTTGCCCTCTACAAACTGAAATTTGTGAGAGTCGCTTGGTAACATATCGTTCGTGCCTTTTATAGCACGGTTAATTTCTGCCATTTTTAAATATCTTCCTGACTATTATTTATTATGAATTTTTAACTATTTCGCGCCAATCAAGATCGCCGCGTTCAAGACCGTGAATAAGAACCTCAGCAGTAGCAATATTGGTTGCGACAGGAATGTTATGAACGTCGCAAAGACGTAAAAGCGCCTGTTCATCGGGTTCGTTTGGCTTAGGATTCAGCGGATCACGGAAAATCAGCAAAAGGTCTATTTCGTCACAACTGATACGCTGAGCAATCTGCTGTGCGCCACCTTGTGAACCTGCTAAAAAGCGCGTGATCTGAAGTCCTGTAGCTTCACCAACAGTTTTTCCCGTGGTTCCAGTTGCAACCAGGTTGTGTCGGCTGAGCACTCCACAGTACGCGATACAAAATTGCACCATAAGTTCCTTTTTTGCGTCGTGTGCCAGTAAAGCGATTGTCATTTGAATTGGCCCCCTTATGAGAATTTTATATTTTTTTAATCTTTGGTAATCGTACGTCTTCGCCGCAAAGTCGTCGTGCTATGCGGTAAAGAGCCTTGAATGATTTTGAACGGGTTTTTATATTATGTGTAACACTAAGTAGCATCAGGTCGGCGCTTAAAGGTACAAGACCTAAAAGACGAAAACCCGATATATCTATTATGTCATCTATATTGCTGTATATTTTCTTTTTTATATATTCCGCATCAAAACGGTTTATTATCAGTCGTGCATCACGACTGGTTTCGGGTAGTGCAGCGCAAACGGCGGCGGCATCCCGAACGGATACGGGATCAGGGTTGCATATGCTTAAAAACTGAACATCTTCGCCTATAGCTGTGTATAGTGAAAAATCAAGCCCAGCAGGGAAATCGAATATTACAACGTCGTACTTTTGCTTTACGTTTTGGGCAAAACGGGAAAGCGCATCCGACGATATTTTACCTATGTTTGCAGGTGCAGGGATGACGCTTATAAGCGAATTAAAGGGAAGGGTATAGGTGCCGTTGGATATAGGGGTGCCGTTTAATACGTCTGACAGGTCGAATACAATTTTGTGGTCTATACCCAGAAGTAGGTCAAGACAGCGCAGCCCCTCGTCCATATCAACAAGCAAAACTGTTTTACCCATTTTAGCAAAGCTGAGCGCCAATCCGCACGAAACGGTAGATTTTCCGGTTCCGCCTTTACCTGATGTAGTAGCTAAACAAATACCCATATTGTGCGCTCACCTGCCTTTTGCTTTTTCAAAGTATTTTACCATAAAAGGTATTTTATGTCAATTTTAAAATCAACTAATTACGGTAAATGGTGGAATATCTGCGTTATCGTTTTCTGATGAGACAAAATACGAATCAAGTATTTGCCTTACAAGATTACCCGAAGCATAACTCGAAGCGCCGTGTTCCAGCACTACCGATATTGCAATTTCCGGATTATCGTATGGCGCAAACACAATAAACGTAGAGTGATCGGCTTTGCCTTCAACCTGTGCGGTACCTGTTTTACCACCTATTTTTATAGGATAATCACCAAGCGCTGCCTGACCTGTACCGTCAACCGTAACCGATAGCATACCTGCTTTTATAGAAGATATTGTGCTTTCTTTTAATGAAACGGTATTGAGTACCGATGGTTCACATTCATCGTAAGTTTTTGTCATATCGTAGGATACGATTTTGTCGATAAGTGTTGCCTTGTAGTGTGTTCCGCCGTTTGCAAACGTGGCAACATAATTTGCAAGCTGAAGTGGTGTAAATGCGTTCATCTGACCTATTGCAATCTGTAACGTATCGCCACCCATGCCATTGCTTGTGGGCTCCACCAGAATACCTGCGCTGTCGTTCACTTCTACACCTGTTTTAACGCCAAGACCAAACTGCTTGAAATAGTCGGTCATCGTTATAGCGCCTACACGGCGACCAAGTTCAAAGAAAAAGTAGTTGCAGCTTTTTGAAAGAGCAGCATTAAGCCCCATATGCTTGTGATAGTGCATACAGCTCGGGGTGTAATCACCAAAATATTTATATTCTCTCGCGCAGAATATAGTTTCGCTCGTATCGTAGAGATTATTTTCAAGCGCTGCTGCGGCAACAATGGGTTTTATTGTAGAACCGATAGGATAAACACCCTGAAAAGCTCTGTCAGTAAGTGGGTTTGTGGGGTCGGCAAGCAGGGCATCGTAATTTTCTGACATAGTGGCTGTGTCGTAGGTCGGGTAGTTAGCCGACGTAATAACACCGCCCGTATCAATATCTATAACAACTGCGGCGCCTGCGCGTGCGGTACCTCCTTTGCTCTGAAGCTCGCGCACTGTGGTGGCAAGCGCATCCTGAACGGTGCGCTGCATTTTGGCATCGAGGGTAAGCATTACTGTTTTTCCGGGCACAACTTTTTTTGTGATTTCAGTGTTTATTATATTGCCCTCTTCGTCCAGATAATAGGTTATTTCACCGTCGGTGCCTCGAAGATGTTCCTCTGCATAGTATTCAATACCGCTTTTTCCTACTTTATCATCAAAGGCGTAACCACGGTCTTTGTAATTTTCACCCGTTGCCCAGTCTTCTTCATAAATAGGGCCTACCGTACCGATAAGATTTACGGCAAGTGAAGTGTCGGGATAATACCTGAACGGAACAACGTCAACCGATACACCATCAAGCAAAAAATGAGATTCCGATATTTTGCGCATAATTTCGGTTGGTATATCTTCGGCAAAAGTATAGGGGTATGAAATTGAAAAATCCTCAATTTCCATGCTGTATCGTACGCCTGCAATTTTACGCTGCTGGTCAAGAGTATAGTTTTCAAGCTCGTACCGTTCAATGAGTCGTGTCAGACAGTTTTCGGCCGTAGCGTAGTCGGCAAGGTCGAGTGTTTTTATAAGTTTTGCAGTAGATTCGTCGGGTTTAAAGCCGTAAGGTGTGTTGTATTCAAGGGGAAGTCTGTCTTTGTGTTCAACGCCCTTTTCATCAAGTAAATTTATAAGGCTTAAAATAATGTCGTTAAGGTTGTCCTTTACGTAAGCCTTGTTAAAAACTACGTTATATCCGTCGCGATTGGCGGCAATCTGCCTACCGAAACTGTCAAGTATCTCTCCACGCGGCGCTTTAAGAACCGCAGAGCGAGAAGAGGTGCTGCCTTTGGCGTTAGATGAAAATTTATCAGAATTTATTATTTGTATAGAATATATCCTTGCGCTATAAAGCAGCAAAATCAGCACAAGCAACACAGAAAGCACGGTAAGCGTGGTCTGATGTTTTTTTGTAAACGGCACTTAAAGACACCTCACTTTTAAGTTATTTATAAAATCTTTTGTAAAAAAATTTTTCTAAAAAGTAGAAAGGAATTATCAATAAAGCGGTAAATAAACACGATGGAATAATCGCATTTATGAAATAGGTAAGATTTTCGGTGAAAGATAATGAAAACGCATAGCAAAAAATCCAGCGTAATACAAAATAAAACAATGCACACAAAGCGCATAATGCAACGGCAGATAGGATGCTATTATTGAACAGGTGCTTCACAATAAGCACCGCGCAAAGTCCAATTACACAAAAAATCACTGCGTTAAACCCTTGTGGGGTACTTGCGACGGTATCAATTAAAATACCGATTATAAGACCTGTGAAAGCACCTGTAAGTTCTGAACAAAACATACAAACTGCAACAAGAAGTGTCAGCGGAAGTAGTGGACTGCTGTTTATTATTTTTATGTTGAAAGCGCCGTTGTATTGAATTAAAAAAAGCGCAACGAACAAAAGTGCATTTATAAAACGCAGGGTGAACATATTTTTTTGGCTCTTCATAAGGCTATTTACCACCCTCGACTGATATGCCGCCCTGACCTTCAAAAGAGGTTATTACCATAACCGAACGCAGTTCTGAAATTTCGGCAAAAGGCTTGATTTCAGCATAAATAGAGTTGTTGCTCTCATCAATGCCGATGTTATTGATCGAGCCTACAAGCAATCCTTCTGGGAAAACACCTTCGCCCGAGGTTATTACATAGTCGCCTACTGCTACGGTACAAGAACGCGCAAGATTTGCGAAACGGCAAAAGCCGTTTTCTGCAAAGGAAAGATTACCAGTAACAATTCCCGAATCGTGTGTTCGGTTATCAAGAGCGCCAAGTGTGATGTCGGGGCTTAAAATAGTAGTAACTTTACAAGACGTAAGACCTACTTCGGTGACGTAGCCCACAATTCCTGCATCGGTTATGACGGGGTCGTACTTCTCAATATCTGACAGCGATCCTTTATTGATTGTAAAACTGCCAAAGGGATCGTTGCTGTCGCGGGAAATGAGTGTGGCGTCGCAAAATGTAAAATCAGGATTACTTTCTTTTATACCGAGATAACCCTTGTAAAATTCGTTTTGCTCAGCCATTTCTTCATAATCGGCGAGCTGCCCGCGCAGGGTATCAATCTCGGTACGAAGTTCCGAGTTTTCGAGACTTAATTTACTGCCGTCATTATAGGTTTCAAAAAAATCACCTACAATATCGGCGACGCCTGTAAATAAACGTCTGAATGGTGCAGAAATTGTGCTGGCAATATCGGTTTGCGGCGACATACGCCGACCAATAATGGCAAAGGACGCCGTAAGTAAAATAACGACACAAAGGACAGCCAATATAATTTTAAATTGACGGCTGCGAAGAAAAAAACGCATTTTAACTTCTCCTTAATTTATCTGAACTTTTTTCCTCTACGGAAGGTGTAGTTTGCAAAACCTATATCGCCTTCAAGACGCTTCTTGGCACCAAGAACAACACAGTCAAGCGGATTTGCGGCAACCGAAACGGGCATACCCGTTTCTTCGGCAATAAGCTCGGCAAGACCACGAAGAAGCGCAGTACCACCTGTAAGTGTAATACCACTATCAATAATATCGGCTGAAAGTTCGGGCGGTGTTTTTTCAAGAGTTGTGCGTATAGCGTCAATTATTTGCGAAATGGTGTCAAGCATAGCGTTGCGGATTTCTGCAGAGGTTATGGTAACGTTTTTAGGCAGACCGTCAACAACGTTTCTTCCTTTTATTTCAATCGATGTTTCGCCTTCGTATTCCTTTGCAGAACCAATATCGATTTTTATTTGCTCTGCGGTGCGTTCGCCGATAAGTAAATTATGCTTTTTACGCATATAGTTGATAATTGCTTCGTCAAGATCATCCCCTGCAGTACGAAGTGATTGTGCGGTAACAATATCGCCCAAAGAAATAACTGCTATTTCACTCGTACCGCCGCCGATATCTACTATCATATTACCTGTAGCTTCCTGCACGGGAAGACCTGCGCCCACAGCCGCTGCCATAGGCTCTTCTATAAGGTCAACGTCGTAGGCGCCTGCTTGTTTAGCAGCATCGTAAACAGCACGACTTTCTACTTCTGTAACACCGGTTGGAATGCATATTACCATTCTTACTCGTGAAAAGAAAGAACCTTTAAGTGCAACGCTTACAAAACGCTTGAGCATTGCGGTTGTTACGTCAAAGTCGGCAATAACACCATCTTTGAGAGGGCGTACGGCAACAATTGAACCCGGAGTTCTGCCAATCATTTCTTTTGCCTCCGTGCCTACAGCACGAACAGCATCGTTGCGAACGTCGTACGCTACAACCGACGGCTCACGCATTATTATTCCTTTACCCTTTATACAAACCAAGGTATTAGCGGTACCAAGGTCTACACCAATATCTCTTGTAAACATATATAAACTCCTTAAAATTATTTGATTTCGGTATTTTGTGGTACGATAAGATTTATAGCCGAAGGAACGTTTGTAAGCGTAATACTGTCTTTGCCTTCGGCAAACTCACCGTCAAGTGTCCACGGTACGTTTGCACCACCCGTAACGGTGATTTCGTTTGTGTGGAAAAATTCAATGCCTTCACGTGATAAGTCTTTTCTTAAAATTCCATCAACAATAGATTGGAACTGAAGTATAGTTGTCGGATTTTTTATAAGCAAAACTTCGAATTTTCCATCGTTGAGTTTTACTACCGAATCGTTGAATTTTACAATTCCGCCCACCGACATAGAATTTGAAATCGCCCCAAACAGGAAATCGTCTTCAACTTCACGGTCATTACACGTAAATTTCAGGTGGATAGGCTTTATATTACTGAGGCTTTTAATTCCTTCAAAGAAGTATGCTGCCTGACCTAAAACATTTTTAACTTCTTGCGGGGCTGAATAAGATGCTTCGGTAAAAGCACCGAAGGAGGCAGTATAAGAGAAATACTTATCTCCGAATTTTCCAACGTCAAGTTTGGTTTGGACACCCGTTATAATATCGCTTGCAGCAACGGCAGGATTGCGTGAGATTTTAAGTCCGGACGACCATTCGTTAAGAGTTCCGTAAGGAATATATCCCAGAGTGCAGTCAAGATTCTTGCGCATAACACCGGTTATTACTTCGTTCAGTGTACCGTCACCACCACAAACTACAATACGGTCATATTTACCGTTTCTAAGTGACTGTATTTTAAGCGTGGCATCCCCCTGACGCTTGGTAGGGTATACGGTAACGTCATAATCAGCATCAGAGAAAATCTGGATGATTTTAAGCAAATCGGTTTTGATTTTTCCTTTGCCCGATCGAGGATTTGTTATGATAAGAAGTTTTTTATTTTTCATATATAAAACCTCCAATTTGCAAATTTTAAAATTATCGATAGTTTATAGGTAGCGTTGCGGTAGCATTAAGAGAAGCGTCCGAAACGTTGCCGCTTTTAAGTTCATAATACCCCTGAACACCAACCATAGCGGCATTATCGCCGCAGTACTTAAGTGGTGGATAGTATAGTTTTATCCCGCGATTATCACACTCTTGTTGCATGCGTGAGCGCAGTTCTGAGTTTGCCGAAACACCGCCTGCAAGTACCAGAGTTTTATATCCTTTTTCTTCCACGGCGGCTAAAGTTTTGTTAATTAAAATATCGCATACTTTTTGTCTTATGGTAGCGGCAAGCACGGGGGTATCAATTTCTTCACCCTTTTGTTTTTTGTTGTGAACAAGGTTTACAACCGCAGTTTTAAGACCCGAGAAACTAAAGTCAAACGGATTTTCGGTACGAGGAGATGGGAGAGGATATTTTTGCACATCAGCTATTGATGCAATTTTATCAAGATTAACGCCACCCGGGTACGACAGACCTAAAGCGCGAGCGGTTTTATCAAAGCATTCGCCCGCAGCATCGTCGGTGGTGCGGCCAATAGGTGTGAACTTTGTATAGTCGGTAACCTCAGTGATAATTGTATTTCCGCCCGATACCGTAAGACACATAAACGGTGGTTTGAGTTCGGGGGTATCAATATAGTTTGCCGCAATATGTGAACGAAGATGATGTACCGGAATAAGCGGCACACCAAGTGAGTACGAAAGTCCTTTTGCAAAGTTAACGCCTACAAGCAGCGCGCCGATAAGACCGGGTGCAAAGGTAACAGCTACCGCGTCAATATCACCGTATGTAATTCCCGCTTCTCTGATTGCAGTATCGCATACCTGACTTATAGCCTCGGTATGTCTGCGTGAAGCGATTTCGGGAACTACACCGCCGTAGATTTTGTGCTCGGCTATTTGTGTAGCAATTATGTTTGAAAGGATTTTTCGTTCGTCTGTTATTGCTACAGAAGTTTCATCACAAGACGATTCAATTGCTAAAATTATCATTTAATCACCAGAGTTTAAAGAAAAAGTTTTTGTCATAATAAGCGCATCTTCGTCGGGGTGGGTATAAAATCTTTTACGCTGTCCGACTTTAATAAAGCCAAGTTTTTTATAAAGTGTTATAGCGGCATCGTTTGACACACGCACTTCAAGAGAAATAAATTCAAGTTCAGTTTTGCAATCGTTTATTACATATTCAAGAATAACTTTGCCTATTCCTTTGCGGCGATATTCAGGTAGTACCGCAATATTTGTTACGTAGCCTTCGCCCGCAATTTTTGAAAGCCCCATATAGCCGCAGGCGGTATTGTTTATATTTGCTATATAAAACACAGTGCCTGCCGTCATTGATTCACGGATGGCATTTTCACTCCATGGAGTAGAAAAGCATTGCTTTTCAATATTTGCAATATCCGCTATATCGTTTTCGGTTGCAAATCGTAGTGTGATTTCGCTAAAAAAACCGCTGTTTATAAGATTGTCAATGCTTTTTGTGATACTGTCACGGCAGTTACGGTATGTGTTTATATCACATCCAAACGGATCGGTAATGCCGTCACCTAAAACATATATCTTGTCAGGGTTTGCGCCTAACGAGGTTAGTAACTGCTTGTGTGATACGGTCATACAGATTATGGCATCGGCGCGGTTTGTGTCATCGGTGGTAATAGCCTTTGAAATATGATCGCTAATATCAATACCTATTTCGTTCATAACGGCTATAGAATTTGAGTTAGCCGATTCGCCAAAGCTGAATCCACGGCTGGAAACACTTAAATTGTCGATTTTCTTTGATTTCAGATATCCTTCTGCCATTGGACTGCGGCAGGTGTTACCCGTGCATACAAAAATTATATTCATTATCCTTTTGCCTCAAGCCAGTTTTTGCCGCTGTGAGCGTCGACCTTAAGTTCTACCGCGAGCGATGCGGCAGACGACATTTCTTCTTCAAGAATTTTGCAAACCAAGGTTTTATCCTCTTCTTTACACTCAACAATCAGTTCATCGTGAACCTGTAAAATAAGTTGGGCATCGGGGATTTCCCTTGCGAGTCGTTCGCTTACCTTTATCATTGCAATTTTTATAATGTCGGCGGCAGTGCCTTGTATAGGCGCATTACGTGCTACTCGCTCTCCAAAAGCGCGTAACATACCATTAGAAGCCGAAAGCTCGGGCAGATAGCGACGTCGACCAAATAAAGTAGAAACATATCCGTCAGCCTTTGCCTGTGATATGGTGTTATCCATATACGCGGCGATGCCCTTGTAGGTGTCAAGATAGTTTTTAATGTAGGTGTCAGCTTCTTTACGGCTGACGCCGATATCCTTCGCGAGCGAAAAAGCGCCAATTCCGTAAACTATACCAAAGTTAACGGCTTTTGCGCGGCTGCGCATTACGGGAAGCACCATATCTACAGGAATATTGAACACCTGCGAAGCGGTAACGGTATGAATGTCGGTATCACTTTGGAATGCATCTATCATAACGCTGTCATTTGCCATGCTTGCCAATACACGAAGTTCTATCTGTGAATAGTCGGCATCACAAAGCGTAAACCCATCACGCGCTTTAAAAAACTTACGCAGGATTTTGCCTTCTTCGGTGCGAACGGGTATGTTCTGAAGATTTGGTTCAAGTGAACTGATGCGGCCTGTACGGGCTTCTGTCTGATTGAAAGTAGAGTGTATTCGACCATCAGTGCCTTTGCAATTCAACAATCCGTCGCAATAGGTGGATTTTAACTTTGCAAGCTGTCGATATTGCAAAATAAGTTCAACGATAGGGAAATCATATCGCAGTTCCTCAAGCACTTCGGCATTTGTGCTGAATCCGCTTTTGGTTTTCTTTTTTGCGGGAAGTCCTAACTTGACAAATAAAACCTGACCTAACTGTTTTGGAGAATTGATATTGAATTCTTCGCCTGCAAGATTGTATATTTCGTTGGTTAACTCGTCAATTCGTGACTGCAGGTGTTTAGAGTGTTCCTCAAGTCCGTCAAAATCGGCAAGAAAACCAACATTTTCCATCTGACCGAGTACTCGGGCAAGAGGAACCTCAATATTGTAAAGCAAATCAAGTTGAGCGCTGTCTGTTAGGGATTTTGTAAGTCCGTCACAGCAGGACGAAAAGCGCGCCGCAGATAAAAGTGATTCGTCATCACAGTTTTCTATTTGTACATCATTACCGTATTCGGCAATAATTCTCGGTAGAGAATAGTCGGATGCCGAAGGATTACATAAGTATGCTGCAAGCATTGCGTCGAATTTTACAGATTTTATGTTTGGATATTTTTTGTAAAGATTTTTATAATCGTAAACGCATTTGGTAACCTGTTCGTTTTCTAAAACTGTCTGAAGGCAGATATCGTCAAGTTTGCAAACAACGTTTCTGCTTACTGCGACAGCAGCGTCATCGGCAATATAGATATCGGCAACTTCTTTGACATCATCCGCAGAACCAATTTTAAAGCAGGTGTCACACGTTTGCGCTTTTTGGTTGTTTGTGGCGGAAGGTGTAATACCCATTTTTTCCATCAGTTTAAAAAACTCAAGACGTGTCATAAGAGCCGCCAGACCGTTTTTATCACCGTCGGTAGTTTTATAACTGCCAATATCGGTGTTTATGGGTGCCTCGTGGCTTATTGTACCAAGCGTACGGCTTAAGAAGGCGTTATCTTTTTGGGCGATAAGTTTTAGTTTTATGCCGTCTTTTATATCAAGTTCATCTAAATGCTCATAGATGTAATCAATGCTGTGGTATTTTGTAATAAGGTCGGTTGCGGTCTTTTGACCAACGCCTGCTACACCAGGAATATTATCAGAAGAATCGCCCATAAGCGATTTAAGTTCAATCATTTCATCAGGGGTAAGGCCATAATCCTCAAACAACTTTGCGGGCGTATAATCGGTGATTTCGGGATGACCCATTTTTGTAACGGTCAGCAATACACGTGTGCTGTCAGATATCAATTGTAAAGAGTCTCGGTCACCTGTGGCTATTACACAAGTGTTTCCGCTGATACTTGCATTGTAAGCGAGCGTACCTAAAATGTCGTCAGCTTCATAGCCTTCACATTCTACATAGCTGTAACCCGCAAGGGTGAGCCACTCTTTAAGAACGGGGAACTGCTGACGCAGTTCATCGGGCATTGCGTGTCGACCGGCTTTATAAGCATTGTACATTTTATGGCGGAAGGTTGGCGCTTTCAGGTCAAATGCCACTGCCACACAGTCGGGATTTTCTTTTTCAAGCAGACGATTTAAAATATTTATAAAACCGTAAACGGCATTGGTGTACGTACCGTCTTTGGTAGAGAGCAGTTTTATACCGTAAAAAGCACGGTTTATTATGCTGTTTCCGTCAATTGCAAGCAGTTTCAAAGCACCATTTCTCCTTATAATATATAATTATATTTATTATATCATCTAAGTAATCATTTGTCACTAAAAAAATTAAAAAATTGACAGAATGTTCATTTTCTTGTATAATCGGTTTGCTATGAAGATAAAAGATATAGAAATTAAGGGATTTGCGGCTCTCGCTCCTATGGCAGGTGTTGCCGACAGGGCTATGAGAGAAATATGTACGCACTTTGGCGCGGGCTTTACTGTTGGTGAGCTTACAAGCGCTCGAGGTGTAATGCAAGGGGATAAAAAATCAGCCCGACTTCTTGAATGTTTTGGCGACACAGTATGCGCGTCACAACTTTTTGGTCGCGATCCAAAGATTATGGCAGCGGCGGCTTTGCAGGCTGAAAAATCCAACCCCGATTTTATTGATATAAATATGGGTTGTCCCGCTCCTAAGGTTGCGGGTCACGGCGGCGGAAGCGCTCTTATGAAAGAACCCGAGCTTGCCGCAAAAATAGTAGGTGAGGTTGTTAAAGTTTCTCACGTGCCGATTACTGTAAAAATGCGCGCAGGTTGGGATAATGAAAGTCTTAATGCTGTCGAACTTGCCCGTATGTGTGAGGCGGAGGGTGCTGCGGCAATTACCGTTCACGGCAGAACACGTAAGCAGATGTATGCACCACCCGTCAACTATGATATAATACGCGACGTGAAAAAAACTGTAAAAATTCCCGTTATAGCAAACGGTGACGTAAGCAGCGCGGAAAGCGCAAAATTTATGTATGAATATACGGGTTGTGACTACGTTATGGTAGGTCGCGGAGCGCAGGGAAACCCCTTTGTTTTTGAAGAGATAAATGCTTTTTTTGAAGGTCGCAGTTACACTCCCCCGACACTCGAGGAACGCTTTGAAACCTGCCTTAAACAGGTAGAACTTATGCACAAATACAAAGAACCGCGTACGGCAATTTTAGAATCACGAAAGCATACAGCGTGGTATCTTACAGGTCTTCGTGGCTCGGCAGCTCTTCGTCGTATGTGCGGTGAAATATCCTCAATAGGTGATATTGAACTTATTTTTGAAAAAGCACTTGAACAGAATAAAGAACTGTGATAAAATATCAAAGTTAAAATGAAGCTTAAAGAAGGTAAAAGTTATGTCAGGACATTCCAAATGGAACAATATTAAACGTAAAAAGGAAAAAACCGATGCTGCAAAGGCAAAAATCTTTACAAAAATCGGTCGTGAGATTTCGGTAATAGTTAAAGCCGGAGGCCCGAATCCTCAGGAAAACAGCAAACTTAAGGATGCTATCGCCAAGGCGAAGGCAAACAACGTACCAAACGATAATATTGAGCGTATAATCAAAAAGGCAGCGGGCGAAGCAGGCGGCAATGATTATGAAGAACTTATCTATGAGGGTTATGGTCCTTGCGGTGTAGCTGTTGTGGTAGAAACCCTTACAGACAACCGCAACAGAACTGCGGGCGAAATGCGTCATTATTTTGATAAATGCGGCGGCAATCTCGGACAATCAGGCTCGGTTATGTTTATGTTTGAGCGTAAAGGTGTAATCGTAATCGAGGGCGAGGGTCTTGATGAAGATACCGTTATGGAAGCGGCACTCGAGGCAGGCGCTGAGGACTTCAGTTTTGACGGTGACGTTTTTGAAATTACAACCGAACCAAATGATTTAGGTGCAGTTCGTGACGCTTTGGAAGAGCATGGTTATAGTTTCCTTTCTGCCGAGGTTCAGTACATACCGGGCACAATGACTGCTATTGATGACCCCGATATGCAGCTTAAGATGGAAAAGCTTATTGATTTACTTGAAGATAATGATGACGTTCAGGCTATTTGGCACAACTGGGAAATGCCCGACGAAGAATAATTTAACAAATATTTCAAACAACCGTAAACTCTGTAAAGGGTTTGCGGTTGTTTTTTGTTCTATATTGGACTTGCTGTTCATAGATTTAAATAAAAGGACGGTAGGAAAAATGGAATTTGATGATGTTATTCTGCAACTTGACAACAATATAAGAAGAACACTAATGTTTATACCTGATGAAGTAAAGCAAAAATGTGAGGAAATACGCTTGCGTTCAGGACTACCTGTTT
This sequence comes from Acutalibacteraceae bacterium, assembly GCA_045593245.1. Classification (GTDB taxonomy): domain Bacteria; phylum Bacillota; class Clostridia; order Oscillospirales; family Acutalibacteraceae; genus UBA737. The sequence continues at coordinate 50,754 of JAZNWJ010000022.1, forward strand.
GCCTGACTATTGGTGGCAGAGTGCTTTTTGTTTGCAAAAACAGTTCAGTTTGTGATGTTCTGCCCAAAAATCCGCTTATTGCTACAAACGGGGAAGTGCAAAAAACACTCTCAATGCTTTGCAATAACTCGGTTTATCTTCACGAAAATGAGATAAAGCAGGGATTTGTATCCTTGCCACAAGGATGCAGAGCCGGTGTGTGCGGTGTTTTTAACAGCGATGGAATGCTTGTATCGGTGTTGTCAATAAATATCAGAATAGCGCGTCAGATATATGGATGTGCAAAGTGTTTATTGCCTTATGTATACGGCGGTTTACTTATAGCAGGTCCCCCGGGGTGTGGTAAAACCACAATGCTGCGTGACGTTGTTCGCGCTTTGTCTGACGGAGAAGACGGTAAATACCACCGAGTAGCTGTAATTGACAGTCGCAGAGAAATCTCTGGCGGCGGTACGCTTGATTTGGGGGTTGGTACCGACGTTTTGTATACGGAGGAAAAATCAGTTGGTATAGATATTGCGCTTCGTACAATGTTTCCGCATTTTATAGCTTTTGATGAGGTCGGAAGCGTCAAAGAACTTAAAAGCATACAAGACTGCTTTAATTCGGGAGTAAACGTTATCACTACGGCGCATTGCCGCGAATCGGCGGATATAATGCGAAGGAGTGTTATGCGTGAAATTATAAAAAGCGGCGCGGTAAAAAGTGTTGCAATATTGTCCGAAACACTTGGAAAAACGCCGCAAATAATCTCTTGCGAGGAATTGGAAAATGTTTGTTGTTAAGATATTCGGGATTGTTTTAATAGTGTTTTCGTGTGCTTTTATTGGCTTTTTAAAAAGTTACGCATTAACTTCGCGCTGCAAAAAACTCTCGCTTATTTTAGATGGAGTGAACATCCTTTACGAAAATATAGAGCAGAGTGGTAACGAATTGCATATTGCAATAGAAAATTCCTTTGAAAAGTGCAGCTTTTTAAAGTGTGAAAACGGTATGTTTATATGTCATGATATCGATTTAAAAAAAGATAAAAGTTTAATAGAAGAATTTTTTATAAGTATTGGTTCGTCTACCAGAAAGATAGAATGCGACCGGATAAACAACTTTAAGATAAAACTGAAAACACACATCAGGGATGCAGAAAACGATTATGAGCAAAAGGGAAAATTATACGGGACTTTAGGTATATGTATAGGACTTGCCATAGCAATATTACTGATTTAGAGGTAGAAAAATGGACGTTGATTTTATATTCAAGGTAGCGGCGATAGGCATTATTGTAACGGTGCTTCATCAACTGCTCGTACGCTCGGGACGTGAGGAACAGGCAATGCTTGTTACACTTTCGGGACTCGTTGTAGTACTCTTGATGGTAGTAAGCGCTATAGCCGATTTGTTTGGTACTGTTAAAGGGTTGTTCGGGCTGTGAGTAGTGAGCTTATACGGGTAGTAGCCGTGGTAATTGTGGCTGCAGTTTTTGTAACGGCGCTCCGCACGCGACTTGGCGAATATTCCTTTATTCTTGCACTTGCGGTTATTGCAGTGGCGCTGGTAACGGTTATGGGTAATTTGTTCGGCGCTGTGTCAGAACTCCGTGATTTGTTTTCGCAAAGCGGTAACGCAGGAGTGTATTTTGTAACGGCACTTAAAGCACTCGGTATTTCTTATATTGCTACCTTCGCCGCCGACATATGCCGTGATTTCGGGCTTTCGGCTTTGGCGCAGGTTAGCGAAATTGCAGGCAAGGTGACAATTTTTATGTTAAGCCTGCCTCTTGTGACCGCGGTACTTGAGGCAGCACTGAAATTTGCAGGACTATGAAAAAGATAATTGTTTTTATGCTTTTGATATGTGTGTTTACGATTACGGTGAGCGCTGACAATAATTATATAACGCAATATGATAACGTAGGCGCAGATAAATTGGAAAACAGTCTTGATGAGCAAACACGCGATTTTTTTGATAGAAATGATATTGATACCAAAAATCCTGATTGGGTAAATCAAATCACAAGCGGTAACGTGCTTGCGCACATATGGGAGCTTCTGACAGGTGGTATGAAAACACCTATAAAAACGGGAGTTTTAATTGCAAGTATAATATTTTTGTCGGCATCGCTTACGGCGTTTGGTACGTCAGGACGTCTTGAAACAGTTATATACGCCGCAGTACTTGCGATAAGTGCGCTTATTGCCACAAATATATGGCAAAGCGTAGAGATGGCGGTAAGTACGGTTAAAAGCTGCAGCTCTTTTATGCTTGCTTTTGTTCCCGTTTTTGCAACTGTTCTGGCAATTTCGGGTAAAGCGGTAACAGCGCCTGCTATGAGCGCATTGCTGCTTGGCGCCAGTGAAGCGGTTTCCTTTGCTGCATCTTTTGCGGTATTGCCGCTTATGGGCGGATATTTAGCTCTTAGTATCGGCTCGGGTGTATCGCCACTGCTTAATAACTCAGGTATTGTAGACAGCGTAAAAAAACTTTCTATGTGGATTATGTCTTTGCTCGGAACGTTGTTTGTAGGTGTTTTGGGTATTCAGACGGCGGTTAATTCTGCGGCGGACAGCGTTACGCTCAGGACTGTAAAGTTTATACTTGGTACTTCGGTGCCTGTAGCGGGCGGAGTTCTCAGCGAGGCCGTTTCGACAATATCTGCTTCAATGGGGCTTTTGCGTTCATCAATAGGTGTTTACGGTGTGGTAGCGCTTAGTTTAATGCTGTTGCCAATCGTTGTGGAAATTATTTTATGGCGCTGTGTGTTAATGCTGAATATATCTTTGGGTGAGCTTTTCTCATTACCTAAGGTAACAGGAATTCTACGTGCGGTTGACTCTATGTTATCGGTTCTTTTAGGTGTGATTTTACTGGTTGGCGGTATGTTTATTATATCGCTTTCGGTAGTTATGACGGCAGGTAAAACATAATGAGCGGAATAAATTCTTTTATAATAAGCTTTTGCGGTAGTTGTGTATTGCTTGGCTTTTTATATATGCTGTGTCCGTCGGGTAATATGAGCGCGCTTGTCAAATACATATTTTGTCTTTGTTTTGTTTGTTGTGTGCTGGGTACGGCGTTCAGTATAAAACCGCCCGATTTTTCGGAATTTGACAAAACGGAAAGCACGCAGCTATTAACCGAGCAGAATTCTGCCGTTGCGGCTCAGGCGGTATTCACACAAGCGCTTAAACAGCAAAATATAAATTTCAGAAAAATTACGGTAGACACTAATAAAATGACCGACGGCAGCATAATTATAAGTAAGATAACCGTTTACACAAGCGATTCGCCTCAAAAAGTGCTTGAGGTAATTGATTCCGACAGTTACGAGGTAGTTATAATAAATGAATGAAAAAATTAAAAAGATAACACAAAATCCAAAACTATTGGTAATTTCAGGTTTGTGCGGTATAGCGCTTATTTTTGTATCTTCGCTTTTTGGTGGGGAAACCAAAAGCACAAAAACCGATACGGATACAGTCGCCTACACGGCGGACGAATACCGTGAATGCTTGGAAAATGATATAAAAAATATTGTAACCGGTATAACTGGAGACAGGAAACCCACGGTGGTGATAACACTTGAAAGCGGTATACGTTATAACTATGCCAGCGCCGATGAAACCGACACTACAAGCGCCACGGGAAGCACCACAGACCAAAGCAGTGAGAGCAAAAAACAGTCATATATTACTGTAAAGACTGCTGACGGCGGCGAACAGGCGCTAATTGTTACCGAAATAATGCCCGATGTGCGCGGTGTTGCTATTATATGCGAGGGCGGAAATAACGAAATTACTGCTGAAAAAATAAAAAACGCCGTTACGGCGGCTTTAAATATAACATCAAAACGAGTATATATTTCAGGAGGAACGAGATAATGAAAAAAGGTAAGGTATTTGGTAAACATCACGTGGTATTGGCGCTTATGGTTTTAGCGCTTGGCGCGGCCGTATGGCTTAATATGAAATTTTCGTCAACAGAAAAATATTTAGGCGAGGCAACTCTTGTAAGTGGCAGTGAAATTTCAAGCGGAGAGGCGGTACAGACCGCTGCAAAAGCAGAACAGGATACCGATTATTTCGAAAGTGCAAAAAAAGACCGTCAAAAAGCACTGTCGGAAGCGCAAGAAATGGTGGAGGAAACACTTAAATCGGCAAACGTTACCGACGCTGAGCGTGAAGCGGCACTAAAGACTACGGGTGAAATTGCCAAAAGAATAGAAAACGCTAACAATGTAGAAACCCTGCTTAAAGCAAAAGGTTTTGAAAAAGCGGTGGTAGTAATAGGTGAAAGCGACGTCAGCGTTGTTGTAAAGAGCGAGGGAATAACCACGGCGCAAACCTTACAAATACAGGATATAGTAACCGCGCATACCAAAATACCGCTCAGTAATATAAAAATTGTAACAATAAAATAAATTCTTGCGTTAGCGGATGAATTGTGTTACAATACTGTTGTAATAATATTACAAAACGAAATTAAACTGATTTTTATATACGGAGGATAAAAAAATGGATAATAAAACTCAACTTTCCGTAAGTACCGATGTTATTGAAAAAATGGCAGAGCTTGCCGCAAAAGAGATTGCCGGCGTAAAGAGCATTGCAAAAAAAGCAATTGACATCAAGGGCGCTATCAAGTCGAAGAGCGTAGTTAAGGGTGTTAAGGTTGAGAGTGTCAACGGCGCTATAAGTATAAATATTTATATCTGCGTTGATCCCGCTGCAAAAACCCGCGAGGTTGCCGAGGCTGTTCAGAATAATGTTAAGGATAAAATCCAGACTATGACAGGCACCGCAGTAACACGAGTTAACGTAAATATCGAAGATATCGATTTTGCCGAAGAAGCAGAATAATATTTTACAATTCATAATTTAAATAATTCACAGCGCCTACTATATTCATATAGTAGGCGCTGTGGCATTTTTGAAGGGTTAAAAATAATTAGAAAAACATATTGTTTACAATTTTTTTGATTTATGTTATTATGATTGTTAATAAAAAATAAGTAAGTGAGTATTATGAATTTAGAAAAGATTTTAACTTTGGTCGGTCGTAGCAATAACGGTAAAACCACAGTATTAAAAGATTTAATAAGAAAAATATTAGCTAAAAAGGATATATATTCGGTTATTGATAAGTATTACGCTACCAATTACCAATATATAAGATTTTTAGACGGATTAGATGTACAAAAGGATGTCACTTGTTGTATTAAGCAAAATAATACAAATAAGATATTTGCTATTATAACTTATGGTGATGAAAAGGCTATATTACAAAGACAATTCAATAAAGCGGTAAAAAATAATTGTCAATTTGTTGTATGTGCTTCACACGAAACAAATACGATGTATGAGTTTTTAAAAGAAAATGCGGAATCCGTTGAACGTTTTTATAAGTTCAAAGAAATAGGAGACCGAGAACAAATTGACAATTTTAATAAAAATACTGTTAACCAACTATATGATAGATTAGAAGAAATTTTAAAGGGGATGAAATAATGAAAAAGTTACTGTCAATGTTTTTGACAATAGCAATTGTTATATGTATGGTGCCGCTTGGTGCATTTACTTTTAAGGTAAGTGCGGAAACCGATGGTTATTATACTTATTACGAGTTCAATAATAAGGCAACTATAACTTATGTTGATCGTTCAATTAGTGGTGATATAACTATACCATCTACATTGGGCGGATATTCGGTTACGAGTATAGGTGATAGTGCATTTTATTCTTGTGACAGTCTTATAAGTATAACGATACCAGATAGTGTTACGAGTATAGGTGATAGTGCATTTGATAATTGTGACAGTCTTATAAGTATAACGATACCGGATAGTGTTACAAGTATAGGCAATTATGCATTTTATGATTGCGATAGTCTTGCAAGCATAACGATACCGGATAGTGTTACAAGTATAGGCAATTATGCATTTTATTCTTGCGCAAGCTTAACAAATGTATATATAACAGATATCGCTGCATGGTGTGATATTAATTTTGGTAATACATATTCAAATCCACTTTATTACGCAGATGATTTATATTTGAATGGTGAATTAGTAACTGATGTTGTAATACCTGACGGTGTTACAACCATTCCTGATTATTTGTTTTCTTGCGATAGTCTTGCAAGCATAACGATACCGGATAGTGTTACGAGTATAGGTGATAGTGCGTTTGATAATTGTGACAGTCTTATAAGTATAACGATACCGAACAGTGTTACAAGTATAGGCAATAGTGCATTTTATGATTGCGATAGTCTTGCAAGCATAACACTCCCGGACAGTGTTACAAGTATAGGCGATTATGCATTTTATGGTTGCGAAAATCTCAAAAACGTATGGTATTGCGGCAGTGAAGAAGCAAAAAATATCTACATTAGTGATTATGGCAATAGCTATTTAGAAAAGGCAGTATGGGAATATAATGACAGCTTTAATATGGCGTCACTTGGTATAAATGGTGATGTTAATGATGATAATGCAATCAATAATAAAGATATTGCATTGCTTGTTCAATATATAAACGGTTGGAATGTTACGGTTAACATCAATGTTCTTGATGTGTATAAGGATAGCAATATAAATAATAAAGACTATGTTTGGCTTATGCGATATGTTAATAATTGGAATATAAATTCCGATATAGGCAATCGGTTGGGCTTTACGATTTATTATTTTAATGCACAAGATGCAGAAAATTCCAATCCTGTAACGATATCTGGCAAAAATGATGAAATTATTTTGTCAGATGCAGTAAAAGCCGGGTATACTTTTGATGGTTGGTATAAAGACGGTGCAAAAATCATTTCAATCCCTGCCGATACCAACAGCAATGTTGCATTAATAGCACAATGGACACCGTTGGAGTACGGTATAACATACGAAAATACAAAAGGTGCAACAAATACCAATCCAACATCGTATGATGTCGAAAGCGATAGCATAGTACTTGATAATCTTGAAAAAGCAGGATACAAGTTTAATGGATGGTATAACGGCGACAAACAAATTACCGAAATACCAAGCGGCACAGCGGGAGATATGATTCTTACTGCAAGTTGGACGCCCATAGAGTATACGGCAACTTTTATTGCCGACGGCAACACCATAGCAACACGCACATTTACGGTAGAAGATACTGTTATTAGTGATCTGCCTATAATTCCCCAAAAGCAAAACTATACCGCTGAGTGGAGTAGTTATACGATTAAAGCCGCCGATATTTATATCTATGTTGTTTATTCACCAATAGGTTATACAATTACATACGAAAACACTAATGACGTAACAAACCTTAACCCAACATCCTATAATGTGGAAAGTGATTTTGAGTTAAAAGACATATCAATGGATGGTTATAAGTTTGATGGTTGGTATAACGGTGATGTTAAAGTAACTAAAATTGAAGAAGGAACAATCGGAGATATAACACTTAGGGCAAAGTGGTTGATTGTGGAATATACCGCATCATTTGTATCAGATGGCAATGTAGTTGCTACACGAACATTCACTGTGGAAGACACCGAAATTGACGATATACCTACGGTGCCGGAAAAAGAGTATATGGATGGCGCCTGGGAAGAATACGAAATAAAAGCACAAAACTTAATTATAAATGCAGTTTATTCTGTTAAAAAGGGATATACCCGAATCAAATTTAATGCAAATGGACATGGAACGGTTAAAATTGATGATATTTTTATAAAGTATGGGGAACGCTTACCTGATGTATTGACAGGAACCATTATTCCCGAAGCGGGATATGTAATTAACGCTTTTTTTGATTTCCCAGATAATTCCAATTATGGCGGGGGATATTGGCAAGCAATAGATGGAGTTATGCATGTACCATTTACAAGCGGAATAACTTGGACGTCACGGGAGCCAGAAGTAACAATGTATGCTCAATGGTATAGGGCATCATGGGATTTTGCTGAGGTAGCTGAAGATATAGGTTCTTCAAAGCATTTTGTTATGACACAGGGCGCATGTATGATACAACTTTCTGCTAAGGGTACAACTAATGTAGTAGTTAAAAGTTATTCCGGTGATACAATTTTATCCAAAACATACAACAGCGGAACTCACAACATTGTATTAGAAGCAAATCCAGGAACATATTATATAACAACATCTTCTACTAAATCTGGTGGCGTTTACCTTGTTCGTAGTGCTACAGGATATATAGAAATGTGTGATATGATGCTTCCATCTAATACCCCCAACATTACATACACAAACACTAAAGGTGCGGTTAACATTAACCCAACATATCTTTGTGCTATGTGTATGGATAGTTATTATTTATTCCCTATTAAACAAGATGGCTACATTTTTGAAGGTTGGTATTTAAACGGTGAAGAGGTAACCTGTTTGAGGGGTTCAAATATACTTAACGCAACAAATATAGAACTGACAGCAAAAATGACACCTATTACTTACACTGCCGATTTTTATTTATACGGCGAGAAGGTTGGAAGTTCAGAGTTCAATATGGATGATGAGTGTATTGCAAATTGTCCCGAAGTTCCGCACAAAGAGCATTATATTGGGTCGTGGGTCTATGATATTGTACCAAGGGATATCATTATCACAAAGTATACCTACACACCGGTAGAGTATTCAATCACATACACTAACCTATATGATGCAACAAATGAAAATGTGACTACGTATAATATTGAAAAATCTATTGTTTTAAAAGAACCAGTAAGGAAACATTATAATTTTGCAGGCTGGTATTTGAATGGTGAAAAAATAACCGAAATACCTGTCGGTACAACTGGTGATATTACTCTTGTGGCTGATTGGACACCAATACCATATACCGTTACGTTTAGCAGTTGCTTTGGTGATGTCCCAGACGCGATTACATGCAAAGTAGGTTATCTGTCACTTCCAACGTTGGATGACCTGGAAGACTATTATTTCTATGGTTGGAATTTGAACGGTAAATATATTAAAGGCGGCGAGATTTATGTTGATGGTAATATAACTCTGGTTGCTGCTTGGGCAAAGAAAGACTACGATTTTGGTGGTAATTCATTCGAACAAACCCAAAAAGGTAATGTTTCTATAATAGGTATTACATCGACAAGTGTATGGAATGATGAATTCCATTGCTATGAAGTTTTTATGACAATAAAAGCTAGAATGAAGGGTATTAGTTCTGCGTCAGGTAATCTTTATGCATTGATAGGTCCAAGTTACGTTTATGTGGGTACGTATCATTTGTATTGGTCGTTTAGCGAGTCCGGTGTAACAAGTGATAGTGCTACAACATATATATATCCTCATGACTATCCTGATTACTTGTTGGTTACATAAATTGTTTATGTAGTATTAAAACACTAAAAAACAAAACTCTGCTTTGAAATATCAAAGCAGAGTTTTGTGATGAAAAGTAAACATATTTTTTATCGTATGGCGTGGATATTTTCGCGCCGTTTTTTATAGTTTATTTAACATTTTCTCAATCGACTCATCGTTATTAAATTCTACATCACACGGCTTTTTGTGCATAGACCAGTTTTCAGTAAGTGATACCGTTTCATTAGGCTCAACCAATTTTAACGGACTAAGTGATTCAACCTCGATAAATCCATTATTGGTATAGGTTTCGAAGCTACAGTTATTATCCGGATATTTTTCGTAAGGGTGAATGGTTTCGTAGCTTTTACAAAAAACATCATTGCCAAGACAATAATACACTTTGGCGTCGTTAAGGTTAAATCCAAGTTTAAATGACTGGTCTATATTTATATCTTGACGAAGAGTTACATATTTTTTGCCAAAGTGAACACGGCTGTCGGCAAGATTTGTATACGGCCATACCGATATATTACGGTTTGCAAGAAGACCGGTATCGTTTGTGTTCATAGGTATAATCAGTGTACCGTGCTGTGCCGATACCGTAAGTCCCCATATAGAAAATTCCTGCGCGGTAGAGGCAATATTTGTAACGCGCATAGTTACCTGCATATCAGCGCTATTAGGACTCATTTTTATTTCAAGCTGCTTTTGCATACCATTTTCTGTTTCGGCGTTTGGTGTAAAAATTGCGCCGTTTTCGGTAATTTCATATTTAACGGGGTCCAGGTCGGGATAGTAGCTGTGAGGGTAGCTTTCGGGTGAAGTCCAGATACGGTGACCGCCTAAAATTTCCCACTTCTTACCCTGTCCAAAAAAGTCCTGAAACTCATCGTCATCTTTTGGCGCCATAACAGCGCGATTGTCACACATAATATTCTGACCATCAATAAAGCCAAAGCGTATAATGCGCGGACCTACGTCAATAGTTATAAACGCTTCTATGATTCCGTTTGAAAGGCTTAATACTTTGCCATAGTTTTTGTAGTCTTTGATTTCGGTTTTAATCATAACAATTCTTCCTTTTTAAGTATTTTCATTCTTTGCTCGCTGCCACATTCAAGCGGCACCCCAAGGCAAAGATTATATATATCGGTGGCGCGACATTCGGCATCGAATATTTTTTGACAGTCGGTGTCAAGATTTTTTATTTGCAGCGCACGGGTAATAACGGGAATTATCCCTTGCGGCGATTTTAGGTGTGATAAACCTTGCCCACTGAATCCCAACACTCGTACGTACGGCGGTGTGGTCATAAAAAACTGATTATCAAATCCCAAAAATGCCGAAAGTACCAGTCGTCTTATACGGGCAAGCGTGTAACGCTTAGTTTTAATCATATTATACAGCTCGTCAAGAGATGTGGCAACACGGGCGGAAAAATATATTTTATTTTCGAGACCTTCGCTTATATCGGGCAGATTTTTAAGTTCGTCTGCAGTTTTTGTACGAAGTGAGTACAAAATTGCATTTTCAAGCCGATTTATATCGGCGATATTTTCCGTGTTTATAATTCCGCGTATTTCACGTGGCATAAAGCGTTCGGTGTAGCCGATATTGCCCTTGAGCAGTTCGGTGCGTATAAAGGAAGATGAAACAAATCCATCGTCTATTTCGCCCGAATCGTGTCCTGCACCCAGTCGTTTTATTGTGTGAAATTCAATAGGTAGGTTAAGTTTTTTTGCTGCAAGAATATACTCGATTCCAAGGTTGTTGTTAGCGCCTCGAAGCAGGGTGAAATCAACTCCCATCTCCTGAGCCGTTTGCTCACGCGCTACCGCAAACGTGACACCTGACTTTGCTTTTTCGGTTGCTTTTTCAAAAAAACCATCGCTGTTGAGTATGTCGGCGGCGTTTTTAAGGATGTCTATGTCACCACATTCGCTGCCAAAGACGATTTTGTTGCAACCCAAATTATACAGTTGCCAAACGCCCGCCAAGGCAAAATTCTGCGCGGTTGACATACTCCAGAGCACAGGCATTTCGGCGACTATGTCGGCACCGCAAAGCAATGCAAACTTTGCGCGTTGCTGTTTGCTTATTATTGCCGTGTCGCCACGCTGAACAAAATTACCGCTTATAACACAAGCAACCGTATCGCCAAGGGTATGGGCATAGTCAATTATGCGCTTATGACCTGTGTGAAGCGGGTTGAATTCTGCAATAATACCTACAGCCGACAAAAAATCACCTCTTTTTGCAAAAATGCTCTTGAAAAAATAAAATCAATAAAGTATTATATATGTATGTTTTATGGCATTATTTTACCATAAGAGTAAAAATCTTTCAATATAAATTTTAGGAGATGCAATTATGAAAGTATTTGTAGTTAATGCAGGCAGTTCATCACTTAAGTATCAGCTTATTGATATGGACAACGAGCAAGTTTTGGCAAAAGGTCTTTGTGAGCGTATAGGCGTTACAGGTGCTATCACACACAAGGCGGCTGACGGCAGAGTTTACAAGGCAGAAACCGCAATGCCTACACACAGCGAGGCTTTTGAGGCAGTAGTTTATGCTATGACAAAATCCGAAGCAAAGGTTATCGATTCTCTTGATGAGGTTACCGCTATCGGTCACCGTGTTGTTCACGGCGCAGAAGAGTTCAATAAATCAGCTCTTATTACCGATGAAATGATTGCAAAGGTGCGCGAGTGCAGCGTTATGGCACCTCTTCACAACCCTGCAAATATTTTGGGTATCGAGGCTTGCACCAAGACATTTGGTGACAAGATTCCTCAGGTTGGTGTGTTTGATACCTCTTTCCACCAGACAATGCCTGCCGAGGCTTATATCTATGCTTTGCCTTATGAATATTATGAAAAATACCGTGTTCGTAAGTATGGCTTCCATGGTACTTCTCACAGCTTTGTAAGTGATCGTGTGGCAGATATAGAGGGCAAAGATAAAAAAGATCTTAAGATTATTACCTGTCACCTTGGTAACGGTTGCTCAATCACCGCTGTTAAAGATGGCGTTTCTATCGATACATCAATGGGCTTTACACCACTTGACGGATTTATGATGGGTACCCGTAGCGGAACACTCGATCCTTCAGCTCTTACATATATTGCAGAAAAAGAAGGTCTGACATTAGCTGATATTGATGCTATCTGCAATAAGAAGTCTGGTGTACTTGGTGTATCAGGCGTATCTAATGATAACCGCGACGTAGCGGCTGCTGCAGCAGAGGGTAACCAGCGTGCAGCTCTTGCAGTTGATATGCAGCGTTATCAGATTCTTAAATTCGTTGGTTCTTACATCGCTGCAATGAATGGTGTAGACGCTATCGTATTTACCGGAGGTATTGGTGAAAATGACGAAGAACTCCGCGAATACATCTGTGAAAATCTTGGTTACATCGGTGTTGAGCTTGATGCCGAGGCAAATAAGGTTCATGGTGAAGAAATCAAGATTTCTACCGATAATAGTAAGGTTAATGTTTACATTATTCCTACAAACGAAGAACTCAAGATTGCACGCGATACAAAGGCTATCGTAGAATCACTTTAATTTAATGAAAGGATGAGCGGAAAATTGCATCGGGTGATGTTGTTTTCCGCTTTCTTTAATATTATGAATACAAATGAGTTAAAACAAAATATTTTAAACGGAAAATTTGATAAAGATTATAATTTGCTTTATGGCGAAACCGAGAATGCACGCTCACGCTTTTGCGAAGCTGTGGATGAATTTGTAAAACTTTATGGTAAGCGTGATAATATCCGTCTTTTTTCAGCGCCAGGACGTACCGAGATTGGTGGCAACCACACCGACCATCAGCACGGACTTGTGCTTGCGGGCAGTGTGAATCTTGACGTTATTGCTGTTGTTTCCGTAAATAACGATAATATCGTCCGTATAAAATCAAAAGGTTATAAAATGGACGAAATTGACGTAAACGACCTTGAAGCAAAGGATGATGAGCGTGGCAGAGCGTGTGCCCTTATTCGTGGCGTACTTAGCAGTTTTAAAAACAACGGACATAACGTAGGTGGTTTTGACGCTTATACTACCTCAAACGTGCTCAAAGGTTCGGGACTTTCGTCTTCTGCAGCGTTTGAAGTGTTGGTATCCAACATTGTAAACGGTTTGTTTAATGAGCATACTGTAGATGCTATAAGTATTGCGAAATATTCACAGTTTTCGGAGCGTGAATACTTTGGAAAACCATGCGGATTGCTTGACCAAATGGCTTCAAGCGTAGGCGGATTTACCTATGCTGATTTTAATAATCCTCAGAATCCAATCGTGGAAAAAATCAACCTTGATTTAAACAAGTCGGGTCACACGCTTTGTGTTGTTGATACGGGAGGCAACCACGCAAATCTTACCGATGATTATGCCGATATAACCCTCGAGTGTAAAGCGGTAAGCAACGCCTTGGGAGTAGAGTTTTTGCGTGATGCTGATGAAGAAAGGTTTTATCAAAATCTTGGTACAATCCGTGAAAAGTGTGGCGACCGCGCAATACTTCGCGCTATGCACGTATTTAACGAAAACAAACGCGTACTCACCCAGAAATCAGCGCTTCGTCGCGGAGATTTCAATACGTTTTTTGTAACTGTAAAGCGTTCGGGAGAGTCTTCTTATGACCTGCTTCAGAATGTGTATTCACCAAAAAGTCCCAAGGAACAGGCAATATCTCTGGCACTTGCGATCACAAAACAGTTTCTGAACGGCAGAGGCGCTTATCGCGTTCACGGTGGCGGATTTGCAGGTACGATACAGTGCTATATACCAAACAATATGTTTGATGCTTACAAGCAAATGATAGAAGCTGTTTTTGGTGAAGGTTCTTGTGTGCCATTGTTTGTTCGTTCTGTTGGCGGATATGAACTAAAGGGTGAGTAGTATGAACGAAAGCATTTGGAACGGATTTAAGCGTTTTGACTTTAAATTCCGTGACCGCGACTGTATTTTAATTTGCCCTTCAACGCCGTGCGATGGTAACAAATGGCTTTATAAACTTGAATATTTCGATGCCTTTCCCGCTATGGAAATTGAAATGGTAAAAAAAGGTTATTACCTGGCATATATGAAAAACACAACACGTATGTGCCCCGATACCGATACCGATATGCGTCCACGCTTTTGTGAATTTTTAAGCGAGCGATTCGGACTTAACCCAAAATGCGCACTGGTTGGTATGAGTTGTGGTGGTATGCAGGCGGTGTATTTTGCGGCAAAGTATCCGCAGTATGTTGCGTGTGCCTATCTGGATGCGCCCGTTATGAATTATTTAAGCTGGCCTTTTGCCGTTGGAATAAGTCAGAATAACTGTGCTGCCGAATTTGAAAGCAGTATGGGAAAAGGCTTGTCGGAAATGTTGAATTTCAGAAACCACCCCATTGACCAAAGCCAGAAACTTTTAAATTCGCGTGTGCCGATAATGTTGGTTTCGGGCGACAGCGACAAGACCGTGCCGTTTTGCGAAAACGGACAACTGCTCTGGGATTACTATAAATCGCAGGGTGCCGATATAGAAGTAATTATAAAAGAGGGCGGAGACCATCACCCTCACGGGCTCTCTGACAGCACCCCGATTATACAATTTATCGAAAAAAATTATTAAGGTGATATTATGAATTTCAAGGACAAAACAGCCGTATTTTTAGGTGATTCAATCACAGAGGGTATTTATTATGTCGAGGGAGAAAACGGTGAAAACGAGTGGATGAAAACCGAGGCCAGATACTGCGATATTGCCTGTGAGATTTTAGGAACCGAATGTAAAAATTACGGTATATCGGGAACCTGCATCTGCCCCGAAACCGTGCAGTTGCCGGACAAAGCTTTTATTAAACGTTACGACGAGATGGACGATGCCGACCTGGTTTGTGTTTTAGGCGGCACCAACGATTTTGGCACCGATGTTAAAATCGGCGATCCCGACGATACTTGTGAAAACACCTTTTATGGTGCGCTTAATATTTTGTGTGACGGATTTTCAAAAAAATACAGCGGTAAAACGGTTGTGTTTATTACTCCGCTTTATCGTGTGAGCGATAAAAACAACAACGGAAATACGTTACAGGAATATCGCGACGCTATCGAAAATATAGCAGGTAAAAAGTTTGGGTTTAATGTAATAAACGGACTTGATTTAGGTCTTGATAAGGGCACTCCAAATTTAAAGGAAGTATTATACGACGGGCTTCATCCAACCCCGCTCGGACATAAAATAATAGGTGAAAATTTAGCAAAAAAATTAGCGGAATTATAATACAAAAACTTCCCTTTGATAGCGTTATGTTGTTAGCGAAGTTTTTATTTTAGTATATACCGTTCGATTAGAACCAGCATCGCATTTGTATGTACAAATGCATTTGGGCATAAGTCCAAACCCACTAACAACAGAAAAGAGAAGATTCACATATCACGAGTCTTCTCTTTCTTTTTGTCTGTATGGTGATATGCTGACTAAAGTCAGCGTGATATTTTTGCTTTGCAAAAGTGATATTAAACCTATCGGTTTAGTGATATTCTATTCGCTTATAACTTGGCGTAGTCAAATAACACTCGGCTGAAAGCCGAATATCACTGCGAAGCAATATCACTCGCCGCAAGGCGAATAGAGTTGCAGAAATGTCCGTTAAGAACATTTCTGCATATGCAAGGGGAGGATTTTGTATATGATACTGTGAATATATTGCTGTTTTTTACAAAAACAAGACCGAGATTTTTGTTATTTTGTTAAAAACAAACACTTGAAAAGGAAATTTTACAGTAGTATAATGTACGATGTATAAATTTTATTTTTTAGAAGGAGAGATGGCACTATGAACAATAGGGCGATCAAAAAACTACTTTCAGTAGTTCTTTGCCTTGCGCTTCTTGTAAGCACACTTTGCAGTAGTTTGATTTCTGCGAGTGCGGCTACAACTGGCACCTACAGTATTGTTGGTGATGCTGCCGGCGCAGGACAAAAAACAGTTACTATGGAAGTAACACTCACAGGCGATAGTCTTACATCGGGTACATTTGACCTTATGTTTGGCAAGGATGTTATTGACGACGTTAACTTTGACGCAAACGGCAATTACGTTGCTCCTACCAATGAAACTCTTGAAGAGTTTTATGCAAGGGATACAGACGGTAACAAAATGATCGCCGGCGTTAACTACTATAAGACAGAGGAGTATCAGTCTCCCATCTATGATGCAGAAGGCGAGATAACCGGTTACGAAACAAAAACCAGAACCGTTGTTGATGCCGATAAGTCATATAAAGAAAATAGCAGCAACAAGGGTACATTGCTTCCTAACGTTTATGATGGTAAGGTTGGTCTTTATGATACAAAGATTGAAATTACCGGTGGTACTCTTGCTAACGGTACAGTTGTTGATTCAGACGCTGTAAACTCGTATTTTACCAATAGTGAGTACAATCAACTTGAAGGCACCACTACAAATGCGATAACAGGCGAGGCTGCAGATGGCAGACAGTTTGCTTATAATATGACTGATGTCTACAAGACGGCCCATACCAGTAAATACACAACTACGGCTATTACCGAAACAGCGGCTGACGGCACAGAAAGCACCAGACACGTTTATGAATTAACCGATGGTTTGCTTGATAAATATTACCGTGAATATACTACAGTTGACGTAGCAACCGCAAACTTGGGTTATTCTATTTCAACCGTTAGTGAAGATGGCGTTGGTCAGACTCATTCATATGCTCAGTATGCACAGGGCTTTAAGAATATAACCTTTAATGCAAGCGAGGCTTTTTCCTCGATTACATTTACCGTTACGTTTGACTTTACCGGCACTTGCGACCGTATAGGCGCAAATGCAAGTGTTACTGCAGGTGATTTAACAGGTACAACAACTGTTAATGACGCTACATTTAACTACAGAAACAAAGACGGCCATTGGGCAACTGAAAATTACGTTCAGTACGGTACAAAGTATGCGCTTAATTTTGTTGGCGGCACCAACTTGAGCGGTCTTACTGCTACAACTGATACTGCTTCTACCAACTACTTCCATGTTCATGATGGTACAATTGAAAATGGTGATGGTGAAGCTCCTATAAATCAGGCTGCTATCGATGCACTTCTTGCAAAGAATCCAGATGCAAAAGAAGGCGTTGATTATTTCGAGCTTTACAATGCAAGATGTCAGAAATGTAACCGCGTGACCCCTATGATTGCGGCACCGGGCCTGCCTTATAAAGTAGACGTTTATGACGAAGCAGGTAATAAAACAGGTACTACATCCGCAACTACTACAAAGGGTACATATACATATAACAACTATCGTAATATCTCGGGCGCAAACGTTACTTACGAGGATGACGGTACACTTTCACTTAACCTTCACTATCCATCAAAAATGGATGGCGAGCAGATGTTTATTACCGATGAAAACGGTATGATACTCAGTTACAGTGACATTTTGGAAAACAAAAACGACACAACGTCTGTATTTACAGCAACTGCATCAAGCAAAGCTGGTGAAAAATTAACAGAAGACGTGACAGATACCGCAACTGGCGAAGTTACTCAAAAAGAAATTGCACGTTATAACGACGGTATTCTTAGCACAGCTCAGATGATTTCTGTTAAGGGATTTTCTGCTGCTGATATTGACAAAAAGCTTTACGTTGCAAGATATACCCCAAGAAGCAGTACCGAAACTCAGCTTATGGGTATTACACATTCTATTTCAATTACACAGTATTTGAACGAAGTAGTTAAAGGCACTGAATATGATGAGGCTGATAAGCTTGTTGCTGCTGCATTTATAAACTATGCAAATGCGGCTACAACCGCACTCGGTACCCCAATGGACGAAGACGTTAAGGTTATTCCTACCGAGATTGATTTGCTCGAGTTTGGTTCATATCTAACCGATATGGGTAGTGAAAGCCCTTATTACGACAGTATTCTTGCCGACAATGGTGAAACAGGCGATTCTTGGGATGACCCAATCATCATCGACTCTGCCGAAGAGTTTGTATATCTTTCAAAAAAATGTGGCGGCGGCGCAGTCACTGCAGGCAAGTATTACAAGGTAGCTGATCATATTGCAGGTTTTGACCTTTCAGATGGCACCCTTGACTTTGATGGCACATTGGCTGACAACCTTGATATAATTAAAAACGGTGGTAAAAACCACTCGGGTGATACCACCGGTTTCCAGGGTAACTTTGACGGTAACGGCGTAACAGTTTATGGTGCTGTTATTAACGGTTCTACCTATGCGGGTGTTTTCCCTTACGTTAAAAATAGTGTAACAATTAAAAACCTTAACGTAAAACTTTGTTACCTTAGGGGTACGTATGCCGGCGGTATCGTTGGTTATCATGCAGCTGACGTTATTGCGTACGAAAAAGGCGCTGCTATGCACAGCGTAACTATTGAAAATTGCTCTGTAACCGATACATATCTTGAATGCTCATCTACCGCTTGGGGCGCTGGTGTTGGCGCAATTATTGGTCGTGGTAACGCTGCTCCTTCTTGGAAAGAGGCTGATAAGAAGGTTGACGGTAACGGTGACGGTGATATGGTTGATACCATTTACGTAAACACTCCTTACGATGTTAAGAACTGCTACGTAAACCTTGAAGATCAGTACTTTATTTCAACCTCTGCTTCTACTAACCAAGTAACACGTGGCGGTATTGTCGGTGCTTGTGGTTCAAATGACCTTAGTGCTAACAATTGCGTTGTAATTGGTGTTACACCATACGCGACAAACCAAAGCGCTTCTGATAACCAGGTTCAACACGCAGGTTTAGAGACTCACTTCTCTAATATTTATACTGATACCGGTTCATTACAAACTACAATCGGTGGTACACTTGGTACACGTAATTTTACCGGTAAAATCTTTATTCTAACCGAAGACCAAATGACAGGCGAAGCCGCAAAGACTAATATGCCAAATCTTAATTGGGATACAATATGGTGTGCAAATGACGGTGATTATCCTTCACTTTATGCTCCTTATAATATTCCTGAAGTAGAACCCAAGACAATCTATTGGGATGGTACAACATCATCAAGTATTTCTGAAGGTAGCGGTACCAAGGATGATCCTTACATCATCAATACCGTATCTGAACTTGCTTACGTTGTAAGCCAGGCACCGGATAAGTACACTGTAACCGATGGTAAATACTTTAAGGTTGCTGATAGTATTGCTAACATGGTGCTTCAAAAAGAAGCTCATGCAGCTGTTATGGAACTTGACAGCGCTGCCGAAACAAAGTCATATTTTGAAAGCGCAACAGGTCTTCTTACCTGGAAGGTAGGCGGATGGGAAGGTTCAACCTTCTGCGGTAATATTGACTTTAATGGTGTAACCGTTTACGGTGCGTACATTAAGGATTCCGGAAGCAACGCAGCACTTTTCTGTAACGTAGACGCAGGCGCTGCAATTCAGAATCTTACACTCAAGAACTCTTATTTTACAAGTGCTGCATCTAATTATCAGGTAGCTGCAGTTGCTGCTGTTTCTAATAGTATTAACTATGCTAAGAAAATGGCAGGTGTTACATGGATTAACCGTGTAACCATTGCTAACAACTATTTATACAACACCTCTACACAGACTAACCGTTCAGGTGTGCTTGTTGGTTCTTTCAGCGATGCAGTTTATGCTGATAACCTTTTTGTTTACGGTAATGATGCTACCTACGGCGATGGAGTTAAGATGCCACTTATTAATAACGCAGGCAACTCTGTTCCCGAGACAGCAACATATGTACCTGATGGTCTTGAAACCAAGATTGACATTACTGATGGTGGTAATTTCCACTTCAATATGGTTCGTAACAGCATTATCTTAGGTTGCGATCCTTATGACACAACACAGGGTACAGGTAGCCGTTTCAACGATGCAAGAGCATTTGAAAACGTATACACCGATGCTGAAACTACAAATGTTCAGTTCACAAATGAGAAGAAGACATTTACCCCTGCCCAGCTTACACGCATTAGCGCTGATGATATCAAGGGCTTGGATGCAAAGGTTAATATGCCACAGCTTGACTGGTACAATGCACTTACCAATCCAGACGGCGCATGGCATTGCAGCTACGTAAACGGTATGCCTTCACTTGATGAAAGCAATGACAGCATTCTTGACGCATTGGAAGTGATTGCTCCTGATCAGGTTACAGCATACAAGAATATGGAATTTACCGCAGACGTTTATAACAGTGCTGCCGAGGTTTATGATACAGTAGGCACAAAGGGACTTAACTTTGGTGTATATGCTACCAGCCTTAACCTTAAGGCTAATCCTTATATCTCATTTACGTTTGCATTCAATAAAGAATACAAAGCAGCACGTGACGATATAAAGATAACCGTAACTACAACTAAAAACACATACGAATTACCTGCTATGCCTGCAACAGGTGCAGATGGTTCTGACGTATTCTTCAAGCAGGACGGCTGGACACATAATGCTACTTCGGGCAGATATCATCTTTACAGATTAACCGGTATTTCTATGAGCGAATTGGTTAACGATATAACTATTACAGCATACGATCCTGTAAAGGGTGAAACTGTAGAGCTTGGTAAATTTGATGCCAGCGGTTTTGGTTACGAGCTTGTCGAGGCAAACAATGCAATGCCTTGTGACTATTACGAAACTCGTATCGAAGCAACAAGAGCACTTATATTCTACGTGCAGGCAATTATTAATCGTTACGGCGCATAATTACGATAATATATAAAGGAGAAAAATAATATGTTCCAGAAAGCAAAGCTTGAAATATATGAATTAGACCTTACTGATATTATCGTTACAAGCGACCCAAATGCTAACTTTGGCGACGAAGACGACGATATCGTAATCTGGCCTAAATAATCGCACAAGCGATTATTTAATGAAAAATGAATAATGAAAAATTATTGAGTTTGCTTTGCAAACGAATATAAAAAAAGTTCGGCAAAGCCGAACGCCATAATCATTCATTATTTAATATTAATTATTAATTTAAAAGCACTCAGCCACGGCTGAGTGCTTTTAATGTTATATCAAGCAAAATATAAAATAAATTCCTTTTAGAATACGCGAAGCATATTTCAATGTAGGGAACGGATTTATCCGTTCTGTTTGTGGAAGGCATAAATGCCTTCCCTACAATATATTCGCAAAAGATTTATCATAGTCCGGTAGCACGTAAATAATCAGTATAAGCCTTTTCCCATGCTTCGTTTTCATTTGGCATATAAGTCTTAATTTCGGTTGAGTTTGAAACAACCTTACGTAATTCGGTGAAGTCCTTGATTTCGCCTAAGGCATTAAATGCAACACCTATGTTACCCATAACAGTCGCTTCGGTAGGACCTGCAAGTACAGGCACGTTACAAGCGTCACTTGTCATCTGGCAAAGTAAACGGTCTTTTATACCGCCGCCTAAAATGTTGATGCTGTGGTATTTTTTCTCACCCATATTGTTAAGCGCATTAAAGGTGTATTTATATTTCATAGCAAGGCTCTGATAGATACAACGCATAACCTCACCACGGGTTTGTGGTACGTACTGACCTGTTTTTTCACAGTATTCTTTTACTCTACGTGGGAGATTGCCTGCAGGTTCAAATGCGGGGTCATCAACGTTTATAAAGCACTTGAAGGGTTCTGCGGCGAGAGCTTCTTTTTCAAGAACGTCAAAGCCAACCTCTTCACCTTCGCGACGGAACTGACGACGTGATTCTTGTATAAGCCAAAGACCCATAATGTTTTTAAGGAAACGTGTGGTATCTTCAAAACCGCCCTCGTTTGTAAAGTCGGCCTTTGCGGCTTCTGCAGTAAGGATAGGTGTTTTGCTTTCAATACCAAAAAGGCTCCATGTGCCACAGCTTATGTAAACAAAGTCGTCACGCTCACTGGGTGTTGCCGCAACAGCAGAAGCTGTATCGTGAGATGCAACAGCAATTACGGGTACTTTATCGCAACCGAGCTCTTCGCATATTTCATCAGAAAGAAGCCCGTAAACGCTACCCGGTTTTGTAATAGGAGCAAATATATTTTTAGGAAGTCCCAGTTGTTCGATAAGCTCAAAATCCCAATCTTTTGTATATGGGTTAAGCAGGTTAGAGGTAGATGCGATTGTTGCTTCCTCTTTCATCTCACCTGTAAGCATATAGCCGAACAGGTCAGGCATCATAAGCATTTTATCGGCGCGCTCAAGTACATCGGGCTCATTGAATTTAAAATACATTAGCTGATAAATTGTGTTAAAGTGTATAAACTGCAAACCTGCCTTGCTGTAAAGGTCGTCTTTAGAGATAATTTCAAATACCTTTTCGGGTATTTTGTGGGTGCGGCTGTCACGGTAGTGATAGGGGTTTGCAAGCAAGCGACCGTTTTTGTCAAGAAGGCCAAAGTCAACACCCCAGGTATCAATGCTGATTGCGTCAAAACCACCTTCGTTTACAGCCTTGGTAATGCCTGACTTAATTTCAAAGAAAAGACGAAGCACGTCCCAATACATACTGCCGCGTACTACAACGGGGTCGTTAGCGAAACGGTGAATTTCTTTCATTACTATTTTGCCGTCTTCAAGAGTAGAGAGCATTGCGCGACCACTTGAAGCGCCAAAGTCAAAAGCGAGAACTTTTTTCATAAAGAACCCTCCAATAAAATATTTACTTTATAAATATATCAAATATTTTTACTTTTGTCTACAACTTACTTGTAAAAATTTGGTCTTGAGGTTATAATTTGATTATGGATTTATGGAACTACTTAAAACAAACACAAAAACCCATAGTGCTTTACGGTATGGGTAACGGCGCCGATAAGATTATATCGGTACTTAATAGGTATGATATAAAGATATCGGGTGTTTTTGCATCCGACGGTTTTGTGCGCCAAAAAATGTTTCACGGTTTTAAAGTAACTGATTATAAAACAGCCAAGGAAACCTTTGGTGATATGATTGTACTTGTATGTTTTGGCAGTAGTTTACCACATGTAATCGCTAATATAAAGCGTATAGCCGCCGAACAGGAGTTATATGCTCCTGACGTACCCGTTTATGGGGATGTTTTGTTTAATATGGAATATGTAAAACAAAACAAAGAGCGTCTGCAGTGGGTTTATAACCACCTTGCCGACGACACGTCAAAAAAGGTTTTTGAAAATGCCGTTATGTATAAACTGACGGGTAAGATAGATTATCTCTTTGACTGCGAAACACCAGCCGAAGAGATTTACGAGAATATCTTAAAGTTTAATGATAACGAAATCTATTTTGATTTGGGTGCATATCGCGGTGACACAGTAGCAGAATTTTTGCAAAATGTGAACTCTTACAAAAAAATTATTGCCGTTGAACCCGATTTAAAGACATATAACAAACTTTGTATTGCAACACAAGAACTTGATAATATTATCAATATAAATGCCGGCATCAGCGATATTGACGGAGAAATTTTCTTTGAAATGAATGGCTCGCGTGGGTCGAACATAGGAAAGGGAAGTACTGTTATAAATTCGGTAACGATTGATGCACTTGCTAAAGAAGATACGCCCACGTATATAAAAATGGATATTGAGGGTGCGGAAAACCTGGCTATAAACGGCGGTGCGGATACTATAATCCGTAACAAGCCTAAAATGCAGATTGCAGCCTACCATCGCAGTGAAGATTTGATACTGATACCTGAATTAGTTTTTAAATTAAATCCCGACTATAAAATTTATTTGCGCCATTTTCCATCACTCCCTTGTTGGGATATGTCATATTATTTCATTTAGTGTAAAAAATGCCGTTTTATTGTAATTTAACACAATATGAACGGCATTTTTGCTTGACAGCGTATAAATATAGTGGTAAAATTATGAAAGATAAGTTTAGATTGTATTGGTGGAAGTTTTGGCGAAATTCCACAGGTACCCCTAATATTTATTGAACCGGGGTTTAAAACAGCGGTCCCCGACAGATTTTTGTTTTGGGCTGTGAAACCGCTTTATTATATAAAGGAGGGATTTTGATGCCCGATATTACCACGTTGTTAATATCCGGTGGTGTTGCGTTGGTTGTTGGTGTCATAGGCTTTTTTGTAGGCTCTGCCGTTCGTAAGCACTCTGCAGAAAAAACTATCGGCTCTGCTGAAACCGAGGCAAAACGCATTCTTAACGATGCGATGAAAACCGCCGAAACCCGTAAAAAAGAAACCTTGCTTGAAGCTAAGGAAGAAATTCATCAACTCCGTCAGGATACCGAAAAGGACCTTCGCGAAAGAAGAGCCGAAGTACAAAGACAGGAACACAGACTTCAGCAAAAAGAGGAAACACTTGACCGCAAGATAGACAATCTTGAAGCCAAGGAAGAAAAACTTCAGGAAAAAGCAAAGCAGATTGACGAAAAGATTGAGGAGTGCGAGCAACTCAAACGCAGTCAGCTTGAAATGCTTGAAAAAATTTCAGGTCTTTCAAAAGAACAGGCTAAAGCAAATCTTTTACAGATGCTTGAAGGTGAGTTGTCTCACGAAAAGGCTGTAAAGATTATGGAATTTGAGCAGCAGACCCGTGAAGAGTCTGACAAGTTGGCAAGAGAGGTTATCGCTCACGCAATTCAGCGTTGTGCGGCTGACCACTCATCCGAAATTACTATTTCTGTAGTGCCGCTACCAAATGATGAAATGAAAGGTCGTATTATCGGCCGCGAGGGTAGAAATATCCGCGCTATTGAAAATGCAACAGGCGTTGACCTTATTATTGATGATACACCTGAGGCAATCACAGTATCAAGCTTTGAACCTATTCGTCGTGAAATTGCCCGTGTAACACTTGAAAAGCTAATTGTTGACGGCAGAATTCATCCTGCAAGAATTGAAGAAACCGTTGCCAAGGCTACTGCCGAGGTTGAGGCTATAATCAAACAGCAGGGCGAACGCGCTATGGTAGAGTCAGGCGTTCACAACATTCATCCCGAACTAATCAAACTTCTCGGTAGATTACATTTCCGTACAAGTTACGGTCAGAACGTGCTTAATCACTCACTCGAAGTTTGCTACCTTTCAGGTCTTATTGCTGCCGAGCTCGGTGTTGACGTGACACTTGCTAAGCGTGCAGGTCTTTTACACGATATCGGTAAAGCAATTGACCACGAGCAAGAAGGCTCACACATTCAGTTGGGTGTTGAGGCGGCTAAAAAGTATCGTGAAAACGAAACTGTAGTTCACGCAATTCACGCTCACCACGGTGACGTAGAGGCTAAGACTGTTATTGCTTGCATCGTTCAGGCGGCTGACGCTATCAGTGCTGCTCGTCCGGGAGCAAGACGTGAAAACATTGAAAGTTACATCAAGCGTCTTGAAAAGTTAGAGGAAATCGCCAAGTCCTTTAACGGTGTTGAAGATTCTTATGCAATTCAGGCAGGTCGCGAGATACGCATTCTTGTTAAACCCGAGGCTGTAAATGACGACCAGATGGTTATTATGGCTCACGATATTGCTCAAAAGATTGAAAATGAACTGGAATATCCCGGTCAAGTTAAGGTTAACATTATTCGTGAAAGCCGTGCAACCGACTACGCAAAATAAAATAGAATTAAAATAAGCACCTGTTTTGGGTGCTTATTTTAAAATTCAGTGGTTATTTTATATGAAAAAATTTTTAACGTTTATTATTTTATTTGTTATGATTTTTTGCTTTTGTGGCTGTAAAAATAATCAAGGAGATACATCTATATTTTCTGATACAGTAATATATGAGGAAATTATAATCAATGAAGATGGAACTGAGATTACAAGCAGCGATATCGGCGCAACTTCAGATGAAAGCAATCAGGACTCTACAACATCAAGCGACAATAGTAGTGATTTGACCGACAGTAAACAACCGATTGTTATTGATTATGATACAGTGGTTGAAATAGATATATGCGATGATATTATACGTGGATATCTTAACGCGACAGAGCCCAGCCAACAGTTTAACTGGCTTAATGAATATAAGCTTTCTGTTCTGGATTATCAGAACCTACCACTTAAGTGGAATAATGACGGCAGTTTTGAATTTATATTATACATATCTGAAAATGCCGATTTTTCAAATTCTTACACTATTAAATCAAACTCAGCAGTTGCAGGAAAAACAGGAATATGTGTGCCGGGTAAAACCTATTACTGGAAGGTTCTTGGTGTTTATTCCGACGAGCCTTTAGGTGGAGGTAAAATTAAGATTAAAGACGCACCTGTTCGCTGGGTAAAGATAGACGGTGTAAGTAATGTGCGTGACATTGGCGGATGGAAAACGACAAGTGGCAAAACCGTTAAATATGAAAAAATTTATCGAGGAGCAATGCTGGATAAAATTACGGATACAGGGCTTGATACGTTAAAGGCATTAGGTGTTAAAACCGATATCGACGTTCGTTCAACCGAATCCTGGGATACGCATAATGCCGTACCCAAAACAGGACTTAACTATTACTTCTTAAATACCCCATATTCTTATGAAGCTGTTTTAAATGAATCGTATAGAGATGAGGTAACGGCAAAATACCAGAAAATGTTTGAGCTGCTTTCGGACGAAAGCAATTATCCCGTTTATCTGCATTGTGGTGGCGGTACCGACCGTACCGGACTGGATACGTTTATTCTGAACGGTTTGTTAGGTGTATCTTATGAGGATTTAACACGTGATTATGAGCTTACTTCATATGCTGGCGCTGACCGTTGGCGTGGCAACGGAACGGGTGGAACGTTTGCAAAAGATGATCTTATACACGAAAACGTTTCAAACTCTACTGTTGATGCTACGTGGGGAGTTTTAAATAAAAAGTTTATGGAAAGCAGTTACTGCACCGACGGTAAACTTTCTACTGCGATACAAAACTTTTTACTTGATCGTGGTGTAACACAAGAGCAAATTGATTCTTATAAAAAAATAATGCTTAAATAAACCCAAATTCCCTTGCTTATAATTTTAAGCAAGGGAATTTTTATGTGTTACTGATTATTTCTGATATAATGAAAAATGTACTGTTGTACTATTCCGCCGTAATCTTTAACGCATTCGGGGATATTGCCGTCAAACATCTGCTCGAGTGCGCGGTTTATCCAAACGTCACGCGGGAAAGCGTTTTTATGACATAGACCATAAAGTAATACACAATCGGCAACCTTAGGACCTACACCTTTTACGGTCATTATTTTCTGCCGCGCTGTATCATAGTCGGTATGTTTTAATACTTCAAGGTCTATTTCGCCCGATGCTACCTTATGGGCGGCGTCTAAAATATATTTGGCACGAAATCCCGAACGTATAACAGCCAGATCATCTATCGTAAGTTTTGCTATTGTTTCGGCAGACGGAAAAGTATATCCGCCATCGATTTTTGTGCCAAAGTTTTCACATAATCGCTCTACAATACCTTTGATTCGCGGTATATTGTTGTTTTGTGAGATTATAAATGAACACATTGCCTCCCATGGTTCCTGATTCAGCAGACGTATGCCGCTGCTGTAACGGGCTGCCTTTGCGACGATTTTATCACGGCTTACTTCATCGATTATTTTGCCGTAATCACGCTCAAGATCAAAATATGGTTTCCATATATTTTCAAAATCGCATTTGGTTGAGCCGCTTATTACAATATCATCATTTTCGTAGGACAGTTCTATATATCTGCCAAAAGCAATTCCACGCCACGTCCTATTGTCGTTTTGCGACCAACGAAAAGCCTGACCGCAATCAAGTGTCTGTTCAAGGTCGAAATTAGCTACATTCTTTATGTAAGTTTTATCGTTTTTAAAAATTATGTCGTTCATACTGCACCTCATATTTACAATTATATATGTTTTATGTTATAATGTAAAGCAGTAAATATAGTTAAAGGAAGGGATTACTTTGCGTGATGATATTTGTACCATACCTGTCTCAGAGGTGTTTGAAGAAAGCGACGGCTGTCCGCTTTGTCGTATGAAGCACACAGTAGAAGGGCATCTTATAACGTATATACTGGGTGACGCTATGATGGAGCCCGATGTGCGAATAGAGACCAACAAGGTGGGTTTTTGCAGTGAGCACTTTGACAAAATGATGGCTAGTCGCGGCAGACTGCAACTGGCACTTATGCTTGAAACACATATCAAGGAAATAAGTGATCAGATATTTGAAAAAAAGATGTTCAATAGTGCCGACAAAAAGGCAAGTAATGTCAAAAAAGTGATAGACAGTTGTTTTATATGTGAAAAGGTAAATTGGGGTATGGAAAGAATGATAGACACCATTTACCGCTGCTATGAAAAAGAAAAAGATTTCAGGGATTTATTTAATAATCAGCCACAGTTTTGTATGCACCATTTTGAGCAGCTTATAGCCGCAGCCGATAAAAAGAAGATGCCAAGGTATGCGAGTGAATTCAAAGAAAATCTCACACGAATTACTGCTGACTATGTAAAATCATTGGGCGATGATTTGAATAAATATTGCTCTATGTATGATTATCGGAGTGCAGGAAAAGGCGACTGGGGAAATTCGGCAGATTCTGTCGAACGTGCAGTTTCGTATCTTTCGGGTAAGATTTAATTTACATAATGCAACAAAATAATTGCCATAAGTAACCAATGTGGATAAGTTTTAAGCCCTTTAAAAGCGGCTTTTTCAACTTTTCCACAGAGTTATCCACAATTTTATGTAAACCTGAATATAATTAGCATGTTTTGTTAAAAATATTTTTGACAATATAAAAAGGTGGAAATCATATGGTTAAAGGTGTAAACAAAACGGTTATCGAGGTCAATAATACGGGCAGCAAGGTTTTTGATAGAATTGTATTTTACGTAAGTCCATCGTGTAGCGGATTGAGTTCAAAAAATCTTAATCGTGCAATCAGAAACTTCACTTTTCAGCTTGACGAACGCGCCGGTCGCGGTTTTAAAAGTTTGCGACAGCGTCACATCTCACGCCGTAGGTTAATATTTACGGCAGTTGGCTGCGCAATAGTAGCTGCGGCTGTGATAACCCTTATTACGCTTTTGTGAATATATTGTAAAAAAAGCAGGGAGCAGATAGTTGCTTCTTGCTTTTTTTGTGAGTTTGAGGTAATATATTATATGTAATATTTTGTCAATCAAGAGGAATAGTTAATGAATACTTTTAAAAATGGAATAAAACTTTGCGGCAGTCTTATAATTGCGGCAGTAATAAGTGTGTTTTTGTGCTTTTCTATGAATGTTATCTTTTCGGCACTATTCACTACAGAAACGGGTTATGCGGCATATGTATATGAAACACCTGAGTCAACCGAGCCTATATCGCAATATGAATATTTTTATACCGATAATAACGGCGACGGTAAGGATGACGGCACCGATACAAAAATGAAGGAATACGAAGATAAGGGCTATATTGTTACCACAGTAAAACAGCGTACAAGTCTTGCGGGCACGGGTAAAGCTATTTTTCTTGCTGCAACCCAAATTCTCAGTATGATAATGGTAATAGCCTTTGCGAGCGATTCACCATACAAGCAAGGATTTAAAGATTCTAATCTTGTAAATATAGGTCATATAAAACGCGATATATTAAAGGGACTTAAAATAGGTCTTATAGGAAATATACCATTCCTTTTACTTTCAATACTTATGATTGTTTTGGCATCAGGTACAGCGCCTGCGTTCCGCACCGTGTGGTATGCATTTTTAAGCGGACATTTTTATTCGCTTATAACGTGGATTACCGATGGCGTTGTTACCATTGCCGAAATCGGTACAACGCAGCATATATTACTTATACTCATACAGTTTATAGTTCCTGTAATTTCCTGCGTAGCTTATATTTTAGGCTTTAAGGGTATCAACCTTGCCGAAAAGATTGTTTATAAAAAAGAGGTAGAGTAATATGGCAGGTTTTTTTGGATTTTTAGATTTTACAAAAGAAGGTCCGGGTGTCAGAAAGGACGCACCTAAAAAGAAGGCTTTTTTTGCTTTTTTTGAACTCTTTTTTCGCAACTTTTGGAGATTTTTCTCGATAAATTTAATTTACTTTTTATTGTCGCTTCCCATATTTACTCACGGTATGGCGGCAGCCGGCATTACAAACATTACCAGAAATATTGCGCGTGACAAGCATTCATTTGGACTTAGTGATTTTTTTGAAACAATAAAGAAAAATTGGAAACAATCACTTGCAGTAGGCATTATAAATATTTTACTTACAGCGCTGCTTGCGTTCGGTATATGGTTTTATAACGAATCATTTTTGCAAACCCAACAAAACTTATCACTCATAGGTCTTGTTATTATTTTGTTACTTACGGTTGTATTTGGTATGATGAATTTTTACATCTATACCCTTATGATTACGTTTAATTTCAGCATTAAAGCGTTATATACAAACAGCTTTAAGTTTGTGTTGCTCAATTTTTGGAAAAATTTGCTCTGCGGAATATGTGTGCTGGCGACGTACGGATTGTATATTTTTGTTGCGCTGTGGTTCAATGATTTGCGTGTATGGCTGATCGAATTTATTATAATGATTGCAACGCTTCCCGCATTTAAATATCTGATGATACAGTTTTTTACGTTCGGAAGTATAAAGAAATTTATTATTGACCCTTATTACGAGCAGAATCCCGATGCCGACATTGAAAAACGCCGTAGCTTAGGTCTTGACGTACCTGAGGAAGAAGAACCGATTTCCTGGGAGTAAATCTATTATAAAGTTTAAAAGTTCCTGCTTTTTTAATGAAGCAGGAACTTATTTTATTACAAAATCAAGTATTCTTATAGTATCTTCGTTTATCTCGATTGCTGATTTATATTCGCCAAAGGCTATCTGTACGGTGTTTTCGTAAGCGACGGAAATACCTATCAGTCCAAGAAAAAGGCAGAAAAAAATCACAAGTGTTATATAAAGTGTTCGAAAATAGGCTTTGGTTCGTCTTTTCATTTTGTTTTCCTTTTTGTTAAAGTGTATTCAATAAATTTATAAGGGAATCAGACAGTAATTCTGCCGAGTACATTGCTTCGTCAAAGGTGTTTCCATCGGTGCCTATTTCTATAAGCATCGAACCGGTGGTAAGACTTTCGTTATAGTTTTTTGACATAAAATGTATTGAACGTGCGAGTGAAGGATACATAACCTCTATTGTTTGTTGCAGTTTGACAGCAAGTTTAAGGTTTTCTTTCCAGTTGGGAAAGTTTTTAACACTGCCGCTTTGCGACCCCATTACCAGCATAATCTGAGCTGCTTTTTTACCTTCAATCTCGGTTGTAACCTTTACCTTATCGGTATCGTTTGCGGCAATTGAATCTCGGTGCAGATCGATTACAATTTTAATGCTGGGGTATTTTTGGGTATAGCTGCAAATGGTCTCTGCGGCGCGGGAATAACTTTCGCTGTATGAGGGATAATCGTGTTGCGTGGTGTCGTGCAGGGTTACGATACCAGCTTCATTTAGTTTGTCAGATATTATTTTGCCCAAAGCCACCATATTATATGCGTTATTGGTGTTCCTTGATGTATCGTTTTCGGTATAATAGTTTTCGTTGTGTCTGAGGTAACTTTCTGTGGCGTGGGTGTGTAGGATAAGTACCTGCGGCTTATCGCTTTTTTCTATACTGAAACCAAGCTTGCCGTTTACAAAATCTTTTAAATTTATATCAAGCTCGGTGTTATTTTTTAAATAGACATTTTTATAGGAGGTATTTGCAGTATAGGGGGATATAAATTTTTCTATAACTTTGCCTTGTACCGTACCGCTGGCGGAAACCATTATTGAGTCGGCAGTATCAGATGTTTCGTTTTCTTGCGATGTAGTATTTTGTTCGACAATGTCTTTTAAAACGGTGTCTTGCGGAATGGTATCGTAAATAATTATCGGTGCGGCAGTTTGTATTATAACGTCCTTGTTTGTATAAGTGAGCCCTTTTATACTTGTGTAGGTTAAAAACAACGCTATAATCAATGCCGATGCACAAAAGCGCATTATTGCGCCACGATTGCTCATTTTAAATCACCATCCATAAGTAAATATATGTGGATGGTCATTTTTTTATGTCAGACTTTCAATTACCTCAATATCCAGTTCGGGCTGTAAAAAAATGTTCAGTGCACGCGATAAAATATCCGCCGCTTTCTCTACAAGCAGATCAATTTCTTTGGGTGTTACCATCATATTTTCATCTGTGTTGAAAAAGGAATTTGCATCAATAACGGTGGGGACACCTATTGCAATTACGGGGATACCTAAGGTGTCATAATTAAGCGGTCGCCTCGCATTATTTACACCGGAACCTGCGCATATACCGCTGTTTGAAATCTGTATAGTGCGGCACAAGCGTTCGGGATCTCTCGCAGCAAGGGCATCAACAGCGATTATTATATCGGGTTTTACTTTGTCTGCCGCAGCGGCGATAAGGTCATAACTTTCAATACCTGTTTTACCCAAAACATTTGGTGCTATAGAGCTGACACTTTTCAGGCTTTGCAGTCCTAAATCACGTTTTAAATTATCGCTCAAATGTCTTGTAGCCAGTACCCGATCGCAAACAAAAGGGCCTAATGCATCGGGTGTGATATCAATATTGCCAAGTCCCGTAACAAGAGTTGTGTTTACGGTGTCGGGCACAACAGTCCCGAGCGATTTGACGGCGGCTTTTATTATATTATCAGTATTACTTATATAATCAAGACGGGGAAATGATACCGTACAGTACACACCCTTGGGTTTTCCCAATGTTTTTGCGGCGTTATCGTCGGTTATTTTTACGGTCGAAATGGTTATATCATTCAATCTTTCTTCTCGGGTTTCTATTCCGGAAAGATTTTCGCTTTTTTCGGCCTTAATTTCGGTAATAAGGTCTGTTCTTATATTCATAAAATCACCGTTAATATTATGCCCCAAAAACATAAGACTCCGCTTGAAACTTCAAGCAGAGTCTTAATATGTTTTAATCAGTCTTCACTTGCGGCGCGCATTTCCATCAGTTGCTCGGGAGTTATAAGTACCTGTCGTGGCTTAGAACCCTCGTATGGACCTATAATACCACGCTCCTCCATCTGGTCTATTATGCGTGCGGCTCTTGAGTAGCCGAGTTTCAGTTTTCTTTGTAACAGCGAGGTAGATGCCTGACCGAGTTCCACAACCACCTTGATTGCTTCATCAAGGACGGGGTCATCGGAATCCGCGCCTTCCTCGACAACGCCAGTGCGTTGTTGTTTGTCAATAGCAGCCTGACGCTCTATTTCAAGCATAACGTTGTCGTCGTAACTTGTTTTGCCACCGCTTTTTACAAATTCTACAACACGCTCAACCTCTTCGTCGCTTACGAAACAGCCCTGAATACGGTTCGGTTTGGTAGCACCTACGGGACGGAACAGCATATCACCGCGACCAAGTAATTTTTCGGCACCGGCACAGTCAAGAATTGTACCACTGTCGATATGTGATGATACGGCAAATGCAATACGTGTTGGAATATTTGCCTTGATAACACCTGTTACAACGTTAACTGACGGACGCTGTGTGGCAATAAGCAGATGAATGCCTGCGGCACGTGCTTTTGCAGCGATACGATTTATAGAATCTTCAACCTCTTTGGGTGCTGTCATCATAAGGTCGGCAAGCTCATCGATGATTATTACAATTCGAGGCATCTTTTTGATTTCGGGCTCGTCAACAAGCGATTCTACAAATTTGTTGTAACCTTCGATATTACGGACGTCACGGTCGGCGAACATTTTATAGCGTTGTTCCATTTCGTTAACTGCCCAACCAAGAGCACCAGCCGCCTTACGCGGTTCGGTAATAACGGGAACAATAAGATGCGGAATACCATTATAAATACCTAATTCAACAACCTTTGGGTCAACCATAAGAAGTTTTACGTCTTCGGGTGAAGCCTTGTACAGAAGACTTACGATAAATGAGTTAATACATACCGATTTACCGCTACCCGTAGCACCTGCAATAAGTCCGTGCGGCATTTTTGCAATATCGGTAACCACGGTGTTACCGCCTATGTCTTTACCCATAGATACGGTAAGCTTACTTTTTGAAGCGGAAAACGTTGTTGATTCAATTACTTCGCGTATACCAACGGTAGCACTTGCCTTATTCGGTACCTCTATACCAACGGCTGCCTTGTTTGGAATAGGTGCTTCAATACGCACACCTGCTGTTGCAAGATTAAGAGCAATATCATCGGCAAGGCTTGTGATTTTGCTTATTTTTACACCTGCTTTTGGTTGTAATTCGTAACGGGTAACTGTAGGACCACGGCTTACGTTTATAACCTGTGTTTCTACACCAAAGCTTTTAAGAGTATCTACCAGTCGCTGTGCGGTGCTTTCCAGTTCGGCGGCTACGGTTTTGCTGTCTGTACTGTTGATGCTGTCAAGAAGAGAAAGCGGCGGAAACTTGTATAGGGGTATATCGTCGTCTTTTTCTAAAATTTCATTTGTTACGGCATCGGTTTCTTTCTGAAAATCAACCGTAATACGCTCAGGAGTGTTGTTCTCTGACTCCTCGCGGGCCGCAGAAACGGCAGCGTCAATATCGTCGGTGTCGTTTACGGGTATGTACTCGTCATCGTCTGTGGGGTCTGGAATTTCTTCGTCGTTGTAAGTTTCAACCAATTTTTGCTGAATATTGTTAAGATCACTCTTTTTGCGCGAGGGTTTCTCGGGTTCTTCTACCGGAATATCAACGTCAAATCCCTTGATGATCTTAAGTTCTTTTTTTGGCTTTTCCTGTTTTTCGGCGTCGCGTAATGCTCGCTCGTGGAATGCGCCCGCCGCCTGTTCACTTACCATCTGAGCGGGTTTTGCCAATGCCTTGAAAAGCGCTATAAGATGAGTGCCTGTAATTATCATCACAAATACAAAGATAAGTAGGATTAAAGTGATTATAGCGCCCGTTTTACCAAATGCAAGCGCAATCGGAATACCGATAAGCGTACCGAGCAGACCACCACCGAATTTGTGGGTTAAATCCCATGCATCCTTTAGTGAATCACCAAAACTGAAAGCAGGGTCTTTAAGCTGGTCTTTTGTTACCAGACAAATCGATATAAATGCGCCGACAAGCACGACAAGTACGACCGACTCAATAATTTTAGCATTTATACTTGTTGAAAACTTTTCGGTAGCAAAAATAATTGCTATTGCTCCAAGCAAAAACGGATAAAAATATGCAGTGAATCCAAAAATTCTGAACATAAATTCGTGCAGATGTGTCCAGAGATTTTCGCCAGGTATAAATACCACAAACATCATAAATATTGCCACTGCAAACCAGATAACCGAGTGTAATTGCCGTGTGGCTTTATTTGCTGCCTGTGTTTGCTTTTTTGATGAGGGACGCCCCCTCTTTTTTGTTGCCATTATGTAACACCCCAAAACTAAAAATTATGTAATGTGTCGGATTGCCGACACCGTTAATTGCTTTCAATCATGTCATAAAGACATTCCAGAACTTCACTAAGACTACCTACGTAATCAATAAGCCCCGTTCTTACGGCCTTTTTACCCGAAAGTGTTGTTCCAACGTCGGTAACAAGTTCGCCCGTGTTCATCATAAGCGAGGTGAATTGTTCGTCGGATATGCCTGAGTGCTGTACCACAAAATCCGTAATGCGCTGTTGCATACGCGCAAAGTGGTTCATAGTTTGCGGTACGCCAATCACCAGACCACTTGTGCGGACAGGATGAATTGTCATTGTAGCGCTCGGTGCAATAAAGGATTTTTTTGCCGATACTGCAAGCGGTACGCCTATTGAATGACCGCCGCCCAGAACAAAACTTACAGTTGGTTTTCTCATACCAGAAATCAGTTCGGCCAGCGCAAGGCCAGCTTCAACATCACCGCCAACGGTGTTAAGAATAACAAGCATACCCTCAATCTTTTTATCCTGCTCAACCGCTACCAATTGAGGAATAATATGCTCATACTTGGTGGTTTTGCTATTTTCGGGTAAACAAGAGTGTCCTTCGATTTCGCCTATAATAGTAAGACAAAATATATTGTGTCGTCCATCAACGGTTTGGACCGTACCGAATTCTTTAATGGTATCTGATTGTTCGTTTTTCAAGGAATCATTTTTATCGTTATTCATACAATTTCCCTCCGAATTTAGTATTCGACAAGAAATTATAAGAATACATAATAATTATATATCTTTTTAATGCAATTTGCAAGGAAAATGCTTTATTTTTTTAAGTGATAGTGATATAATTATAAAATTATAAGAAATATTCCTTATTAAAAAAAGAAGATGATGATAAAAATGAAGTTTGAAACAGTAGCGCAAGCAGCAGAACGTTTAGGCGTTACCGTGCGAGCAGTCCAGAAATGGGCAAAAGAGGGCAAACTTGAAGGTGCTAAAAAGGTAGGTCGTGACTGGATGATACCACTTGATGGTGTTGTTACGGACGGTACTGCTGTGAGCGCACCAACGCAAATTCCATATCCGTTTTTTCAGGTGCCGTACACCGGCGGTGATATGGTACAAAAAGTAAATGATATTGTGGACGAAGACAGACGCAATATTGTTATGGCGCAGTTGTATTATTTTACGGGTGATCTGGAGAAAACAATTGAGATTACCGAAAGATATCTCGATTCACCAAATGAACAATACCGTATTTCGGCGGCACTTTTTAATGCGTTTGCCAATTTGTGCGGTGATCACATTCACAAAACTCGTTTTGCGGCAAATATTATATATGATGCGGTGGCAAAACTTGACCTTGACGATCAAGACGCCGCCGAAGAAAATGCAAACAAAATATTTGCGGCTGTTGTTTTAAAGACACAGTTGCATATACCGTTTGAAAATATCCCGCTTATTGAAGACCATATGAAATATATGTCGGAAGGTCTTAAGATGATATCGTGTTATCTTTCGGCATACAAAGCTTATCTTGCAAAAGATTATGCCCGTTCGCTTGGTATTGCTCAGACGGCGGTAAACTGTTCTTCGCGTATGTATCCTATCTCTGAGATGTATTGCAATATTATCTGCGCAATTGACTATATAAATCTTTTACAGCTTGATAAAGCGACCGAGTACATTAAAAAAACCTGGGAAATTGCGCAACCGCACAATATATTTATGCCGATAGTTGAACATTACAGCCTGCTTCAGGGTCTGATTGAAAATAACTTTAAAAAGACATACCCACAAGATTATGAAAAAATCATAGCCCTTGCAAGAAAATATAATACAGGTTGGTATGAAGTTTACAATCATCGAAACAAGGGTAAGATTACTTTTGAACTTACACCTACCGAATTTACCATTGCAATGCTTTATAGCCGTAACTGGCGCGCAAAAGAGATTGCTGCTCATATGCACATGTCCGATCGCACGGTTACAAACTATATACAAATTATATATGAGAAACTTAATATTAACTGTCGTAAAGACTTGGAAGACTATGTATTAAGTTAATAAACATTATCCTTGTTCGTTTTGACGAACGAGGATTTGTTATTTTTTGTTCGTTTTAACGAACGAAACACAAGGATTTGTTCGTCAAGACGAATAAAAAGCTATAAATTCCTGAAAATTTATGTTTTTTAAGGAAAAAAAGTAAAAATTTTTTATGTCAAAAAAAATAATAAAAAAAGCGTAAAAAAATTTTTTAATCTACTCAATACATTTGTGTACGCATGGCATATAATTTACCTATAAAATGAATCAGATGAGGAGAGGCCTTTATGACCAGAACAAAAAATCGTTTGTATTCTTTATACGGCGATGCGGTTGAAGTTCAATTTGTATATGACGAACCGCTGAGTCGATATTTTGGAGAGTATCCTGATTTTGATGAATATCCGCGATCGACACCATGCGGGCGACCTTGGGTCAATGCTACAAAAGATGATTGCCCGCTTGCAGACAGGGAATACGGGGACTGTGGTTCGTGTGAATTCTATAAATGTGAACGCCCCGGAGATCTGATAGGTGTTTGTGACAACGAACAACTGAGAAAGGAGAAAAGTAAATGAAAAAAATAAAAGGTAGATTCAATAAAATATTATCGGTAATGTTGGCACTTATAATTGTGCTGTCAACATTTTCGGGACTCAGTCTTGTAAGTGCCGCAACACCTTATTCTTATTTTAATAAGGTTGCAGATGCTGCAACACTTGACGGTTGGAAAGCATTTTTTGGCAGTAACGCACCGTCTACAGAAAATGCAGGTGGCGTATGGACCGACAAATCTGTTTTTGTAGATAACACTGCATTTACAGGTCTTACCGATGCATACGGCGATGCAATAGTTCCTACAGTAGCCGAAGACAGCTTTTTGGTAGCGCTTTCTGCAATAGCATCCAACAAATCAATCGTAGGTTATTCACACATACCTACCGATACAGTACTTGTACTTGATATTTCAGGGTCTATGGGACCTGATAATAACGATGCTGTAGGCGATCTTGTTCTTGCGGCTAATGCGGCTCTTACAGAATTGTTGGAGCTTAATAACAATAACCGCGTAGGCGTTGTGCTTTATTCAGCTGAATATGATCAGGGTAATGATGAACATTACTATACACTGCTTCCTATCGATCGATACACTGCAACAGGTACAGTTACTTATGATAACGGTACAGCAGACGATACAACCGATGATAGAATAGTTAATGAGTATCTTATATCGGCAGAAATAACCGAAGAGATTCAGGTTGGCGGACGTCCGGGAAGACCTGGTAGCACCGAAACCCGCGTTGTAGGCGAGGAAATTGCGGTAGCTGATGGTGTTAAAAACAGTGAAAATGCAAATATTTCGACCGATGCAATTGAAGTTGTGGGCGGCACATTTATTCAGGGTGGACTTAAAGCAGCGGCTGATTTGTTTAAAGGCAAAGCAGATGCTAACGATACAATTGTAGCGGGCGATGGTTTCCAGGGCGGTACACAGCGTAAGCCGGTACTTGTTCTTATGAGTGATGGTGCTCCAACCTATGCTACTACAGATTATATGGCACCCGGTGACCCAAATAAAGGTAACGGACAGTCAACCAATGAAGCATACGCTTTTCTTACTCAACTTACAGGTGCATATCTTAAAAATCAGATTACAGAATATTACAACGATACCGAAGCATTGTTCTATACATTGGGGCTCGGTGTTGGTGATAGTGCGGTTGCCCAAAGCGTACTTGACCCTCAGAATTCCACACCAAATATCACAACGTATTGGGACAATTATAATGCAGCTGCCGACAAGGCAACAGTAGAAATAACCAATAACATATCAGTTGAAAAAACAAATACTATAGATGATATCGTTTATGTAAATGATTATTTTGAAGCTGAAACACGCAGCGATTTGTTTGATGCGTTTGATGATATCGTTAATGAAATTATAATTCAGTCACTTTATCGTCCTACTTTGGTTGAAAACAATAATGCCCATATGGAAGGATATATCGAGTTTATCGATGATATAGGCAACTATATGGAAGTTCAGCAAATTGAAGGCATTATGATTGGCGATAAGCTTTTTACAGGTGAAAAGCTCTGCGAAAACTTTACCTCAGACGGCGGAGACCTTGGTACTGTTGCAAATCCAAACGCGCTTGGCGATAACTTTATATGGTCGGTTCAGCAGCGTTTAGGTATAGAAGACGTTACCGTTGCACGCAGACTTGTAACTCTGGCTTACGAGCACGGTCAATTGAGCTATACCGATGATGATAATTATTCCAACTATATCGGTTGGTACGCAGACAAAGATGGAAATTATATCGGTTTCTGGGATGAGTCTCATACCTATTCTATGATGCCTGATAATGCAGCATATATCAACAAATCATACGGTATGCTGGGCGAAATCAAGGACGGACTCAATGCAAGCGACCTTATGTACGTATCTATTCAGGTTCATACCGAGATAGTGCCTAATGATAGATTTGGTCTTGAAAATACCGATACCATTATGCCTGGTCACGCACAGCTTATCTATCGTATACCTGCTTCTCTGATACCCGTTGTTACCTACGACGTAGAACTTGAGGGTACAGGCTACGATAATGCAAAGAATATCAAAATGACCATCAACGATGCAGAGCCACTAAGATTGTTGTTTGAAGTTGGTCTTCGCAATGATATAAACGAGTATAACATTGAAGAGGCTTTAGGTGAAAATAACCGCACAGCAGACGGCAAATATGTATTCTATACCAATGAGTACAGTGTCCAGCAGTTTGATCATAAAAATAATACAGATACCAATTACGTTGCTCCTACAGAGGCTATAAATACAATAGCTTACTTCGAGCCTAACTATGCTAACGAGCGTTATTATTACGCAGAGCCTACTCCCGTGTTTGTAAAACAGGGTAGCGACTATGTTAAGTATTCGTCCGACACAAAACCCGTAGCAGATGACGGAAACGAGTATTATCGTCAGATAAACGTGTTTGAACTCACCGGTAACGGTAACGAGGCAGTGCTTAACAAGGTATATGAAAGAATATCTGATACAGCTTTGGGTCGCGTTGACCAAAGTGATACAAATGGTGGTTGGAACATTCGAAAAGAAACAATCCACCGAGTATATGATGAAATAGAAACAATAAAGACTGCGCAACCTGGTGATGTACCTAACCCTACTGGAACACTTAACTATTCATACTTCCCAACAGTAGAGCATATCGAAGGCACTCATTACTATGCTGACGCTATTCTTGGTAATAATGGTAAACTCACCGTAACACCTGCAACAGGCATCCGCATTACAAAAAATGTTGACGAAACACTTGCAGGTACAACAGAAGACTTTACCTTTAGTGTAGATATCGGTGATGTGGCGGGAAATTATAGCGTAGTTTACCGCGATTCCGATGGCAATTTTGTTGATAACAATGAAGTAATTGCACTTGGTGCAGATGGTAAAGGCACCATTACCCTTAAGGCAGGATGGAGCGCTTATATCGTAGGTATTGACGCGGGTCTTGATTACAGCGTTGAAGAAGTAATACCTTCGGGTGCTGACTATAAAGTTGCTTCAAGCACTAATGCAACAGGTATTGTAACTGCAAATCATCTTGCAGACGTACAGTTTGTAAATACGTTAAGCCAGAGCGGTAATCTTGTAATTGCAAAGCGCATTACACATCCATTTGCAACCACTCCCGACAGCATCAATGCTCATACGTTTAAGTTTGATGTTACATTGACTAAAGGTGGCGAAACTTACCCCGATGCACAACTTAATGCGCATTACTCAACAGCACCAAATCAGATTTTTACTCTAAATGTAGTAAACAATAAGATTGAGGGTATTGAGCTTCACGGCGATCAGGCTATAGTTGTTGAAGTAAAAGAGGGCTGGTCGACAGTTGTAACCGAGAATCAGACCGATATGCCTGATGGTTTTGCGCTTGATACCGCAAACACTGTAACACCCGCAAACAATACAATTGCCACAAACAGCAACGTTCTTTATTTATTTGTTAACGATTACAAGCCCGACACTGTAAGCGCTGATATTACAATCAATGCTTCAAAAGAACTTACAGGCAGACCATGGAATAACGATACGTTTACATTTGCGCTTTATCGTTATGACCCACATATTGCACAGTATATAGAGCTCGGTCGTGAAACAATAAATAGGGCAGGCGGCTTTGGCACAACACTTACAAATCTTATAAAGGCTGAAAGCTTTGACAAGGTTGGCACCTATCATTACTCAATCAGAGAAATTGTTCCTGCTGATACATTTGGTGTGACCTATGATGCAATAAGCCGTGATATTGATATAGTTGTTACCGATACTGATACCGATGGAAAACTTGAAATTGCTGAGGTTAGAAATGCTAACCATACAACCGTTACCAATAACGGCGGCGCTTATACGGTAGACGCTGATAAATTTGTAAATACCTATAAGGCAAGTGGTATTGCTGAGGTTATCATACAGATTGACAAGACTGTTGAAACACCAACAGGTATAACATACAGTCCCGAAGGCTTTGAATTTGGCTTCTATGATGAAAGCGGAAATCTTGCAAGCCCGCTTTATACAACTGACGCAGATGGTAAGGTACAGTTTGTATTCGCTTATAACGCAGACGGCGTTGACTATCAGAATGACAAGGTTATCAAGTATGTAATCAAAGAGACCAACACAGGTCTTGGCGGTATTACCTATGCTCAGGATATACCCGTTACAGTAACAGTTAAGGATAATCTTGATGGTACTATAAGCGCAACAACCGATATTGCAAACGTTAATAATGGCGTGGCAGTTGTAGATGTTACAAATATCTATACCGTAGATGATGTTGATGTAACGCTTGAAGCTACCAAGACAATTGACGGACGTAATCTTGTTGATAAAGAATTTAACTTCGCGCTAAAAGATGTTGATAACGATAAGGTAGTTCAGAGTGACGCTCAGAACGATGCTGACGGTAACGTAGTATTCAACACACTCACATTTGACACAGTTGGCACATATAACTACCTCGTATATGAAAACGAAGCTGACGGCGAAGGCGTCAAAGTTGACACAACCGAGTATGCAGTACAAGTAATTGTTACCGATAACGGCAATGGTCAGTTGGAAGCTGAAGTTAAATTGAATGGAGCAACTATTACAGGTACTACTGCAAACGCAATAGTGTTTGAAAATAAATACACTGCAGCGAGCGTAGACGTAACACTTGAAGCTACCAAAACAATCACAGGTCGCGACCTCCGCGACGGCGAATTCAAGTTTGATCTTTACAATGCAGATAATAATACTGTAGCGCAAGAAGATGTTGAACTTGTTCTTCAGCCCGATGGCAAAGGCAAAATCACGTTTGCTGATTTAACCTTTGATACAGCAGGTACGTATAACTACGTTGTGTATGAAGATGAAGTTGACGGCAATGGTGTTGCGGTTGATACAACCATACACGAAATAGAGATAATCGTATCCGACAACGGCAAGGGCAACCTTGAAGCAATTGTTAAGGTAAACGGCGTTACCGTTACAGGCACTACCGCAAATGCAATAGTATTTGAAAATAAATACACTGCAGCGAGCGTAGACGTAACACTTGAGGCTACCAAAACAATCACAGGTCGTGACCTCCGCGACGGCGAGTTTAAGTTTGCTCTTAAAGACGTTGATAACGATAAGGTTATACAGGATGATGCAACCAACGACGCTGATGGTAAGGTAGTATTTGATGCCCTTACTTTTGACACCGTAGGCAGCTATAATTACCTCGTATACGAGAACGAGGTTGACGGCAAGGGTGTTACAATTGACCAGACCAGATACGCGGTAACAATTACAGTAACCGATAACGGCAAAGGTAATCTTGTGGCAAGCGTTAAGGTTGATGGCACAGATGTAGCAGATTCTACCGCAAGCGTAATAGCGTTTGAAAACATCTACAAGGCAGAAACTACCGATATAGTGATAGCGGCTCAAAAGAAACTTGAAGGTCGCGATATCGAAGACGGCGAGTTTGAGTTTGAACTCTGGTTTGACGGCAAATGCTTGGAAACCGTACAAAATGATGCCGACGGTAA
This sequence comes from Acutalibacteraceae bacterium, assembly GCA_045593245.1. Lineage (GTDB taxonomy): Bacteria > Bacillota > Clostridia > Oscillospirales > Acutalibacteraceae > UBA737. Next base: position 94,613 of record JAZNWJ010000022.1, read on the forward strand.
AGTGATATTTGAAAACGTAGCAATCGATGATGCGGGCGAGTTTATCTTTACAGTAAACGAGGTTAAGGGTAATGCAGAAGGCGTAACCTATGACGAAACAGTTTATACTGTAACCGTAACTGTAAGTGATAATCTTGACGGCACTTATAATGTAGATTATATCTATGATATCGAGGGCGAAGAGGTTGAAGAGATAGTATTTAACAATAAATACACCGAGCCGACTCCTGATCCGGAACCAACTCCCGAACCGGAGCCTGAACCCGAGCCTGAACCTTCACCCGCGCCACAACCCGAATCACCCAAGACGGGAGATAATACAAATCTTGCTGCATGGTTGGCAGTTGTATTTATAAGCGGCGCAATGATATTTGCGACAGGCAAAAAAATAAAAAGACTTAGCAAATAAGTCATAAAGCCTTAAAACCCCTTGGACTTTTATGCCCAAGGGGTTTGCTTATTTAAGAGTGAATATTGAAGAGGTAATAAGTAAAAATCCCGACTGCTTATGCAATCGGGATTTTTGGTGCCGGTGGTTCGTAACGGGTAGAACTCCCGAATAGGCTATACTTTCTTAACACACTATCCAAACACCAAAAACACGCTAACGAATATTTTCGTAATAAATATTATAAATAGCATTGTTTTTTCCAATGTTCTCTTTCCTCTTGGAAAAGTGGATTTTTGGTAGACAACCCACATAGCATAAAACAAAAACTCATTTTGCCATATCGCACAAGATAAAAACCGTGTTCGTCCTTTCGGATGGATGCGGTTTTGTTCTGGAAAATCGTGGAAATTTGCGTGGAAAAATGCGGTGGAAAAGATTTTTTAATATGTCTATAATTTTAAAGGTGGTGATGTTGTTGTATGAGTAAAAAGAATGAGCCTGTACTTAATGGAGTGTATGAAACTATTAGCGAGTTGATAGGGTTTGATAATACTTCAAAAATTTACAAGCATTTTGCAGGCAGTCAAATAAACTTCCCAACTCGGCTATTTTCCAAAGAATTTGTTTTACAAGAAGCGATTAAATCATACGATGGCACATCAGCTTCTATAAATAAAATTGCAGTAAAATACAACTATTCTGAACGAACAGTCCGCAAGTTGCTTAAAGAACAAATTGAAAAAGAAGATAAATGAGGAGTTAAACACACTATGATTTTACGTGAAGAACGGATTAAAATTTTTGAAAAGTATGCAAAAGAAATGAGAAATGGATATCCAATTTATATTGGTGATGAGATTCCTACAAAGATTTTTTCTAACGCTGTAAAAAAATATAAACACAATGTAATAAATCGGCAAGAAGTAATTGCTTTATGCGATTCGTCGGTATTCGGTAATGGTAAAAGTAGTTTTGTGTTTACAAATGAAAAGCTATATTTTACCCAAGCAATCGGAAAACCTGAATATATTGAGTACTGTAATATTGAGAGTTGCTCGGCACTTGACAGCAATGATATTTCAATAATATTAAAAAATGGCAAAAATATTCGTAGTTACAATTCAGGCGTAAAGCATACAGCATTAAAAAATTTTCTTGATGAGATTAAAGAGTTTAACAATGAATTTTTAATACCCTCTAAAGTTCTTTTTGCAACTATCGCTCTTATGAGATGTATTGTAAGAGACCAAACTCACGACGAAAACGAAGTTAGGCGAATATGCGATACATATTTAAGTGATATTGAAAATTCTTCTGATGTACTGAAAAAGATTTTGCAAATGACAAAAACACAAATAGAAGCTGATTACGAAAAAGATTGTGCTGCATTTGATAATGAGGAACGTTGGTATATTATAAAAGACTATCTTGATAATATCCCTATCGAGTATCTGTTCGATATTCAAAGTGCATTGATAGAACAATTTGATTTATCACACGAAGAACTCTTTGAGCTTCCCGAAGATGAGTTGGAAAATGAATCAGATGACGAATCAGAAGATGATGATTGGTACGACGATGACGAAGCAGAGCCAGAAATTACCGACATTCTTCCGCAATTCAACGATTATAGGAATAGTATTTGGTGGGCTTTTGAACATATGTATTCAAATATATATTCAGCAGTTAAGTCCTTGAAAAAAGAGTGTGAAGAAAAAGGAATTTCAGCAAACGAACTTAGTTTAAATGAATATGAAGATTTTATTCTTGTAGATATGTTTAATAAAGATGAATTTTTCTCTTGTATTCAAACAATAAAAGAACTTAATAAAAAAATGAACTTAGGACTTAAGCTGTTAGGCGAAAAGCGTTCTGAATATTTTCTTGCTAAAGAAGTTGACAAATATATTGCTAAATTGAGAATTGATTTTAATTAAGTGTATTTAATAACTTAAAAATTAACACAAATAAGGAGAATGAAAAATTATGAATTTACACGAAGAAAGAATAAAAATCTTTGAAAACAATTTAACTAAGCTGTTTAATGGTTACAAAATATATATGAGTGCCAAACCATATGAAACAGAAAAATCCGATGAAGAAAAAACGCCTTTTGCAGTTGAATCGGGCTCTTCAATGATTATATGCACATATAACTATTCAATACCTAAAAATTTACTAAAGAATGCTATGAGAAAATATGCATTTGATGTTAACGAAGAAGAAGTGATTGCATTAAGCGATTCTAGTTTCTTAAATAATGGAAAAATGGGTTGTCTTTTTGCAGATGATAGGTTTTATTATACTATGCCCTTCGTTAAACCTCAAAAAGTATACTACGCTGATATTGAAAATATTGAGTTAACAGGTCGCTCTGCAGATATAGTTCTAAAAGATGGCTCGGTCGTTCCTTTTGTGAATAGTTCTATAAAATGCAAAGGACTACAAAAATTTATAAAAGAAATAAACGAGTTTAATGCCACTATAAATAAAGATTAAACCAACCGATAACAATCGAAAATAATTTATATTAGATTAAGAGGGTATAATAATGAAAAAAATTAGTAAAAATTTAATAATTGCTACATCTCAATTAAATAAGATAAGAAAAGCTTATAATTCAGTTGTAAAGGTATATGATGAAAACATTAGATTTCCTGAAAGTGAATACAACTATTTTTTAGCTAATATAGGTTATATTTTGCCTGTGAACCAAAAAATACATATTGAAGTCTCCCAAGTTGGTTATTTTAAAATTGGAGGTAACGCTTGTATTTATTATAACAATAAGCCGTTTTTAAACATTAAAGTAGGATTAGCAAAAGAATTATTTGATTTGAAGCATATAGTAACATTAGGAACAACCAAATGTGGCTTTGATGTATGTGCAGGAGACCCACAAATGCATACTAAAGAATTTGTTGATAGTGTTGCTGATGAAATAATGGGGTCAATTCCCGAAATAGAACGTCGTCTTAAAGAAAATATTAACGCAATTTCCGATTTCCAAGCCGAAATGAAACGAAAAGGAATTAAGTTTAAACATAAGGATTGTAGATGTGATGATAAAGTTAGAGCACAATGCGTTGAAAACTTAAAACGAATTGGTTTGTATTTTTAAACTTGATTAACTTTAGATTATTAGGTATTAAAAAACACAAATAAAGACTAAAATATTTATAATATTATGGAGGTATTAAAATGTCTTTTGGAAATTTTTTAAAGGGATTATTAACTGATTTGAATCAATGTGCAAACGAGTTGAACAATGCACGTTATAGCGATGACCAAAATCTTCGAAACACAGTTAATAACACAAGCAAAAGCAAATATGAACGTGCTGCCGCTATGCAAGAACTCAAAAGAAGAGACGAGGCAGATATGGAAAGACGTGTTCAGGAATTAGAAAGACGAGAGCGAGAAGCTGATAGATGGAGACAAGCAGAAGCAATAAGACGTCAAAGACAACAGAATAAATAGTAAAATAACCCCATATCTGCTTAACTGCGGATATGGGGTTTTTATATATAAAAATAATAGAAAGCGAGGGATAATATGCAATACTTCATTGGTGGTTTTCTTGCCACGTTTACATTACTAATAGCGGCTGACAAACTACTATTAAGAAAACAAAAAGAAAGTGAGGTTTTTTAGTATGTTTTGTGCTCTAATTACTAAGATAGCAATCGAATATTTTATTTCCGGCTCTGCGGCGGCTATATCACTTTATTGTGGAGTTAAAACACCTAAAAACAAAAGGAAACGAGGTAGATAAATGAAGAAAATAACCGATTATGCAACGCTTGAAAATAGCGGTGCAACACAGCAGGAAAAGAGTATAGTCAGACAGTATTTAAAAGAACTGTTTGAGCTATACGGAATCAATACAATTAAAGATATAGGTAGCATATACATTTTAGAAAATGAGGCAGAAATAGCAAATTATAGGGCTTTTGAAATGTATGAGCCAATATCGGCAGATAATATAGAATTCGTTGATAAAATATTTCTATCATCAATAAACACCCAAGAACTTTTTATATACGTTCTTGGGTGTTTTGTTATATCTGCCGATTATGCTATCTACTTATTGCTGCCTATAAATATTTTATCATCCGAGCAACAAGCAATATTCGAACAAGCAAATTTTATAAATAATAAGTACATAATTTTGGAGGAATAAGAAATGAATAATAATCTAACTGAAAGAGTAAGCCATATCACAAGAAGCGCTGTTTTCTCTAAAGACGGTAAGAAGCGTTATAAACTCGAAAGCGTATGGGATGAAAACAAACCTAAAGCGTGTAGAACTTTCTAATCGTGTAGTGCAAATGTTCGAAGACCCCACACATATTAAATTTTTCTTTAAAGATAACCTTTTAATTCTTCTATCAGTAAATGAAGATGAAGACGGTGCAAATCTCATAAAAAGTATGGGAACTCGTAAAGTAATCTATAATGCCAAACTCATAAAAGAGATATTAGAGCATTTTAAAATAGATTATAAGTCAAAAACAAGCTTCACTTTTAATGATATTGAAGCCGTTAACGGCATAGATAATGCCATTGCAGTAAAAATTAAGTAACTGCTACATATTTTAATTATAGCAACAAGTTTTACTGTGTTGTTATAATCGTCAAAGAACAATAAGATGTCTTAACGACAAGTTCTTTCTTCAGAGTTTCTCTGAAGTTTCACCGAAAGGTGTGAGTTGTAATGCAACTCTTAAAAATTAAAGTTACAAAGCAAAGAGGGAAAAGCCCTTACATAGATTACTGTAACGATAAGATTAAGTGCTTACAGCAAAGCAATATTGCAGATAATGATTGGCTCGATTTTTTGCGACCAATGGCTGATTATATAGCACAAGAATTATTTATTAAATGATGAAGAAAACAACGGGCTTGGTGACATAACCGCACCAAGCCCTCTTTTAAAAATATATTATTTTTTTGATACTATAGAAAGGAATTTTAACAATGTTAGATAATAAAATTAAAGCGGTTGGTTACTGTCGTTTTAGTAGCGACCACCAAAAAGAATTAAGCATTGAGGCTCAACAGCGAGCTATACAAAAATATGCCGATAACAACGGTTATGAGATAGTCGAGTGGTACATTGACCGAGCAGTTTCGGGACAAACAACAAATAGACCTGATTTTCAAAAAATGTAGTTGATACATTTCAGTTCCAACAATTTTTTGCCGATAATAGCATTGAACTTGTTTCGGTAGAGGAAAATTTTAATGGTGATGATTTTATATTAGGTTTAAATGCCTTGTTAAATCAGCGTTATGTTCAAAATCTTTCTAAAGAAGTTATGAAAGGTATGAAAGAACGAGCGTACAAATCATTGTTTAACGGAGGAGTAGCACCATTGGGATATAAAATTGTTGATGGTAAATATGAGATAGACGAAGCGGAGGCTATTATAGTAAGAGATATATTCCAAATGGCTGCTGATGGGTACGGATACAACACTATAATACAAGAACTCAACCGAAAAGGATACCGAACAAGAAAAGGTAATACTTTTGGTAAAAATTCGTGCTATGACCTATTAAGGAATCCCAGATATAAGGGAGAATATATTTATAATCAAACTGTTAAAAGAAACAGTAAAAGAAAACGCAATATGCACAAACATAAGGACGAGAACGAGATAATTCGAATTCCAAACGCTATTCCTGCAATAGTTTCGCCTGAGCTTTGGGAAAGGGCTAACGCTTCAAGAAGATTAACGGCAAAAACATCCACAAATGCTAAATTCCCGTATCTATTATCAGGACTTGTATATTGCGGTGAATGCGGGTGCAAAATGCACGGTAATCATAGAAAATACGGTGAGGGCGGATATAATACTTATAAATGTAATAAACAAGCCAACAAATTGACTTGCGACAGTAGGGAGATTCGTGCAGATGTACTTGAAGAATTTGTGATAGATAATCTTGTAAAATTCTTTTTTGGTGAAGGTGTTGTTGAGCAGATAACAAAGCAAATAAACGAGAAAATCAAGGAAACACTTTCGGCAGACAGCGAGAGTGTAACACTTGCAAAAAATGCTCTGCAAGGACTAAAAATGGCAAGAGGAAACCTCATAGACTCAATGGCAAAAATCGGCTACAATGAAGCACTTTCCGAAAGGCTGACAACAATAGAAAAGCAGATAGCAGAAAACGAGGCACTAATAGTCGCAGAGGAAAGCCAAAAGACCGAGTTGACAGTAACAGAAGCACAGGTCAAAGAGAAAATTGCTGAACTAAAGAAAGCACTACAAAATCCACAACATATTGATAAAACAAAACTTCTTTTGAGAGAATACATTGAGCGAATAACTGTATATAATAAAAAAATTGAGCTAACCGTCAAGGTTAGCTTTTTCTTTGTTTTGGATGATGGAAATTTGGTAGATTTCGATTATAACCATACGATTTTTGAGGATAGATTATTGATAGAAAACAGCCGAGACCGAATGTCGAACAACTCCCGAAAAGCATTGGTTCATAGAAATTTGCTCGTTTTCGGGGGTGTTGGTGTCGATACCGAAAAAAGAAGAACTCCCGACACATATACAGTCGGAAGTTCAGTGGTGCCGGTGGCCGGACTCGAACCGGCACGGTATCGCTACCGGTGGATTTTGAGTCCACTACATCTGCCAATTCCATCACACCGGCGTATTGGTGCGAAGGTTATTATACAACATAAGATAAATAAAATCAAGTATAAATTTCACAAAATTTAAGTCCCCTGAAAAACAGGGGGCTTAAATCATTTATATGGTCTTAATACGCTTATGCCTTGGTTGTCTGCTATATCGCAAATTGAATTATGACAGGTGAAAAATATACCCTGACGGTCGTTGCAAAACTCTTTAAGGTATGCAATTGCTTTTTTTGTACGGATATCATCATATTGTGATAGCGAATCATCTAAAAATACGGGGAGGGGACTTTCACCCTCGATAAGCGATGCAATTGCAAGGCGAAGACTTAAATATGCCTGATGTGTGGTTCCAAGGCTTAGATAACCTATTTCGCGAGTACCGAAAACATTGGTTTTTTCTACAGAAATATCGAGTGAATCGCTTATATTTACGCTCTTATATCTGTCATCTGTAAGTTTGGCAAATATACTGTGAGTGAGTGTTTCAAGTTCACTGCCATAGCCACGACGAAGTTCATAAAAACTTTGTTCCAATACGTCCAGCGCCAAATCAGCAGCATCGCAGAAAGCCTTTTTAGAATTGATTCTTTCTTGCAGTTCGGCGATAGCGCGTTTTAAATCCTCGGGATTTTCGCTGTTTTTAAATGATGTTTTAAGTTCTGTGGCGATAACTGTAAGTTGCTCTTTAAGTGTGGAAATTCTTTCAGACACTTCTTCAAAATCTGTTTTAACCGCTTCAAAATCAACTGTTTCATCAAGTTTGCCGTTTTGCATTGAATTAAGCTTTTCCTGTGCTTCGTCATAATCGATGTTACCTAAAAACTGACTTGCGGTTTTAAGCTGAAGTTTAATTGCCTTCTGATTTTCGGTTTTTTGCTTTATGTCAGCAAGCAACGCTCTTGCTTGCTCAACGCTTTCAACGTTATCAAAACCTGATAAAAGTGTAAAAATTTCTGATTTGGCAGAATCAATTTTTGAGTTTTCGCGTTTTAAGGCCTCGTTCTTTTCGGCAAGGTCGGCAAGCCGCTGCGTTTTAATCGCTGAGTCAGCGTTGATAACCGACGATAAAATATTGATGCGTGCATTTATATTGTTGATTTGTTCCTGAATACGATTTTTATCTGCTTTGGCTTCAGAAAGCGCTGTGTTGGCTTTTGCCATCTCGTTTTGCGCCGTAACAACAGCCGCCGTGTTCTTTGGCCTTATTACAAATGACAGTACAAGTGATATGGCGGATAGTACCGCCATAACAGCCGCAACTATTGGTGAAACAAAATAAGCGGCAGCACCACAACCAGCACCAAAAATAATGGTTAAAATTAAAAATATGGGGTTAACAGTCATTTTTTTGCTTTGGGCAATATTCAGTTTCCAGGTTGCTTCATCAAGATTTGTTTTGAGTGAGACTTCTTGCGTTTCAAGTTGCGATTTTTGAGCGGTAAGTTGTGTAACTTCAAGGTTCAGTTTTTCAATCTCTTGCTTGGCGTTTTCGGGTGATGAAGTGTTCTGGAGCTTAATTGCTTCATTTATACGTGAGATATCGTTGTTTATCTGTTCACAGCGTTCAAAACTTTTTTCATACACACCAAGACAAAACTCAATTTTCTGAGCAAATGCCTCGTTTATAATTGTTCCGTCAGCAAGTTTAAGCGAATTATTAAGTTCATCCAACTGCCTTTTTGTATCTAAAAACTCTGTGAGTTTTTCACGGTTTTTAAAATCCTGCTCGCGTTCAAGCGTTGATTTAAGCGCGGTGTATCTTTGATAAAGAGTTTCGAACTCGGCACGTTTATGGCAAGCGGTATCATTGAGCTCTGATTTTGCTTTTGCGTCATCAACGGATTTTTTAAGTCGCGAATTTAACTCATCCAGCGCTTGAAGATCTTCATTATACGAACCTGTTCTGCCACTTTTTGAAATAAGTTTTGTGCGGGCGTCAAAAATCTTTTTCTCTATCTTTTTATAAGAAACGTCATCGGTGCCTGTAACGGCTATATTCGATAATTTGCTGTTTATCTCACTTGCGGCGGTATCGTCTTTTATAAAGTCGGCGTTCCCTATAAACAGACTACGTTCAAAAGCGGCAGCCGAAAGCCCCAAAAACTGCTGACCGATACTGCACCCAACGTCGGTTTGTTTTCCACTATCCATATCTGTAAGGGTGATGCGGTCAGTAGAATCGGATTTGCGGAATTCGCGCTCAAGACAGTAGTTTTTACCCTTGTCCTCAAAATAAATACGACCACCCATTGTGCTGCCGTCCCACGGGGTGTATTTAAGTCGTGTGCTTTCGGCAAGGTTTTTTGCGTTTCTGCCCGTGCCGTAAAACATTGATTTTATAAATGCCATAACGGTACTCTTGCCGTCTTCGTTATTTCCGTAAATTACATTAAGTCCGTCGGCAAGGTCCAGCGTAAAATCTTTAAGTCCGCCAAAGGCAGATATATAAATTTTGTTAAGTTTCATCGTAAGATACCTCACCAGTAAATGCTTTAAGCCCTATGTTAAGCGCAGATTTTAACTGCTCTTTTTGAGCTTCATCGGCGCTTTTAATTTTTTGTATCATATTTTTCACAAAAATACCCTTAAGTGTTTGTTCTTTTGAAAGGGTTTCAAAATCAATTTTCATCTCGGTTTTATCGCGAAGCTTTGCAAAGTACACCACTTCATTTATGCGACTGGTTATTTCGGCAAGCGAAAACAGCGCGGTTTCATCCGTTTCGCCCGTAAGGATAATCTTGTAAAGATTGTCTGCGTAATTATCGGCATACTTTTGTTTTAAAATGTTTATAACTGCATCGGCAATGTCAGCAGATGTGTTTTTGCCACTTATATCTAAGGTTTCACATAAATGCATTCTTTTTGCTGTGGGTATAAACGTAAGGTCGCATTTGCCCTTTGTAACTTCACCCATGTATACACCTTTTTCATCCAATTCGTCAAAACCCTGACCTTCGGGACAACCGCAGTATGACAAATACGTATCACCGAGTTTTCCAATTTCGGTGCGCTTGTGTACATGACCTAACGCTACGTAGTCCATACCGCTGTTTGCGATAAAATCGTTTGTGATTGAATTGTAATCGGAACCAAGGTCTGAACGAAGTTCACCGTGAATACACATAATATTTATAAAATCGGATTCAGGAGTAAGGGAAAAGCGTGGGCTACCCTGCATATAAACCTCTTTAAACGATTTACCGTACACACGGGTGTTGAGATCGGTAAACTCAACAAAGCAATCTTTGGTTTCAAGAACGTAAAGATTATTGGGTTTTTCGGGTGTTTTGAAAGGCGACTCTGCATTAAGCGGGTCGTGGTTGCCGGCAGCAAATACAATCTTTGTGTCTGGGATAGACATAAAGCATTCAAAAACCCTGTCAACAAAAGATTTCTCTACGTTGTTTGAATTAAACAGGTCGCCTGCTATAAGAAGTATGTTGATAGCGTTTTCTTTTGCAAGATTGATAATTTTTTCAAAGGTTATAAGTGTTTCCGCCTGTCGACTCTCGGCGCGTGCGCCCAAAAAACTTTCGGCTGCGCCTATGTGTAGGTCTGCACAGTGTAAAATCTTGACTGAATTCATAAAAGCACCCTTTATCATATGATATACATTTGCATTATATCACTTTTTTCGACATATTTAAAGTAGTATTTACCGAATAATAAAAATTTTTGACCGAATAGTTTTGATTGCTTGAAAAGTAAATTCTTAAATGCTAATATACGTGTGAAAGGAGATGGTATTATGAAATGCAGGGTAATTATAGATAACGCCCGTGACGAAGAAATTATAATTTACGTGCATAAAAAAACACCGCTTATTGATGAGATAGAGCGTATGGCAACAGGTGAGTGCCAAGAACTGATAGGTTTTTGTGACAATGAGATTATAAAACTTGACGTTAAGGATGTTTTTTGTTTTACGTTAGATAACGGTAAGCTTTTTGCCGTTTGTGAAAATGAAAAATATTTTTTGAAAACAAGACTTTATAACGTGGAGGAAACTCTTGATAAAAACTTTATAAAAATAAATCAGTCAAGCATTGCAAATATAAATAAAATTCAGAAATTCGATGCATCTATAAGCGGTACGTTAAAGGTGATTTTTAAAAACGGATATATCGATTACGTTTCCAGAAGAAATATAAAAAAAATAAAAGAAAGGTTGGGTATTTAATATGAATAAGTACTTCAAAGAATTTTTACACAGAGGTTTAATATTTGGTGGTTTCGGGCCAATAATTATGGGAATAATATACTTTATTTTATCGTACACTGTAAAAGATTTTTCCGTTAGCGGTACGGATGCTTTTGTGGCAATTATATCTACCTATATACTAGCGTTTGTTCACGCAGGAGTCAGTGTATTTAACCAGATTGAGCATTGGTCGGTTATGAAATCGCTGTTTTGTCATATGAGCGTTTTGTACGTAGCGTACCTTGCTTGCTATCTTATAAATAGCTGGATACCCTTTGAAATTATGATAGTTTTAATATTTACTGCAATATTTGTAATATCATATCTTGTTATATGGGTTATAGTATACTTGTGTGTAAAGGGTAAGGCTAAAAAATTGAGTGAAAAAATAGTATAAATTTGTAGACATTTGTACCTTTGTGTGTTATACTCAACACAATATACAAGGGGACAAAAAGATGAATTTTTTTAAGCAGAAAACCAATATACTGTTTTTGTTTGTAATATTTTTGCTTGTAGCAGCGCTTTCGGGTGTTTCTTACTTTGCTTATGACAAGTATACCGATTATACTGCGGCTTCTGCAAATCTTTCAAGCAACAGCACAGCGCTTGACGAGGCGCAAAAAAAGATTGATGAGTTGACGGCTAAAATTGCCGAGTATGATTCCAATGCAGCCATAAGCGAGCAAGAAAAAGCGGAACTTAATTCCAAGCTTCAGGCTGCGATAGATGAAAAAGCAAAATTAGAACAAGAAAACAGCAGTTTAAAGAGCGAAATAGAGCAATTAAAGGCAGAAAAACGCCGTGAAGAATTACAAAAAGCAATAGCGCTTAAAAATGTAACCCAAGCAGATACCGCCGAAGGCGGTATCTGTTATCTTACTTTTGATGATGGTCCTTCAGACAATACGCTTAAAATTCTGGACATATTGGATGCTTACGGCATAAAAGCAACTTTTTTTGTGGTGGGTACTGCAAAGACACAGTATATGCCGCAGATTGTAAATCGTGGTCACGCAATAGGTTTGCATTCTACCACACATAAATACGAAGTGATATATAAGGATATCAACAGTTATCTTTCTGATATACAGCAAATATCCGATATTGTTTATAACGCCACCGGTGTACGAAGCAACATAATACGTTTTCCGGGTGGCAGCAGTAATGCGATAAGTGCGCGGTATTGTAAAGGGATTATGACCGATTTAACAGTCAGAATGCCAAGCCTTGGTTATTCTTATTACGATTGGAACGTAAGCTCCGGTGACGCAAACGCTGTGCGTGTACCCGCCGCTACAATAGTTAACAACGTTTTAAACGGTGCCAAGGGCAAAAGCAGTATTTGTGTGCTTATGCATGACACATCGGCAAAATCAACCACCGTAGAGGCACTACCCGCCATAATCGAAGGACTTGACGCTATGGGATTTCGTTTTGCTCCCCTTACCGCCGAGGTATACGGCTTTTCTCAAAGAGTGAATAATTGATACATTTTCCTTGACTTTAATCACCGCTAAAGATACAATTATCTTTGGCGGTGATTTTTTTGAATTTTAAAACTATTAAAATTACCCGTCGGTTTTATGTGAAAACAATATTTATATGTCTTTTTGCGCTTTACAGCTTTTTGATTATTGATTTTACACTTGTAAATGATAACTTTGGTAGAAATATATCCAATATATTTTTGGCGGACAGTGCAGAGGTACACGAATATCTTGCCGAAAAGATAAATCTGATTCCATTTGCTACGGTAAAGCTTTTTGTTAACGCTTATAAAGATGCTAAGCTTACAACAATTATTGTGTTTGAAAACATACTTGGCAATCTTGTGGCGTTTATGCCGTTTGCGTTATTGGTACCAAGTGTTTTTTCACGAATAAATTCGGCGGTTAAATTTTTATTATTTATTTCCTTGACGGTAATTGTTATCGAGGTTTTGCAGATTGTATTTTTAACAGGAAGTGCTGATATTGATGATTTTATTCTTAACGTCGGTGGTGCTATGCTTATGTATGCTGTTTTAAATACACCAAAAGCAAAACAAAAGATGAATAAATTTGTATTTGGTGAGCAGGATGAAACTAAAGGCTAATGCAAAAATAAATTTAACACTTGACGTTTTAGGCAAAAGAGAAGACGGATATCATCTGATCGATTCGGTCTTTCAGTCGGTGTCACTGTGTGACGAAGTAGTGGTTGAAAAAAGCGATACAGTTAGTGTTACCTGTGACGATAGTACAATATGTGACAAGTCTAACATTGCCTATAAAGCGGCGCAAAAGTTTTTTGAATACGCGAATATCGACGGCGGTGCTCAAATCAGTATTGAAAAGAATATACCTCTGGCTTCGGGTATGGGTGGTGGCAGCGCCGATGCCGCTGCAGTGATTGTAGCGCTTGATAAATTATATGGTACAAATCTTACTGAAGCACAACTTTGTGAAATTGGTTTATCCGTTGGCGCCGACGTACCGTTTTGTATTATGGGTGGCACTGCGCGTGTTGGAGGTATTGGTGAAAAAATGGAAAAGCTCCATCCAATGCCCGATTGCGTAATATTGCTTATAAAGCACGGCAAAAAACTGTCAACCGCTGATATGTATAAAAAGGTTGATGAATATCCACAAGAAAAGTATTATACTCAGGCAATGGTTGACGGCATTTTGCAAGGCGATTTAAATCTGGTTTGTAAAAATGTTTTTAATGCTTTTGAGAGCGTATGCAATAATGATATTTTAATAAACGACATAAAAACCACAAGACCTATGGCGGTGTCACTTTCGGGCAGTGGTCCTACCGTGTTTGCAACATATAAAGATATTGCCGATGCTAAAAATGCAAAGGATTTATTGAAGTCAAAAGGCTATAGCCCTATAATTTCATCACCGTCAAAAGACGGAATAATAGTTGAATAAAATTTTAACTCCTGTCAATATTACTTTTAGGAAAAATCTGACAGGAGTATTTTTTTATGAAAAAAACATTTAGAAAAAACATTGAACTTGGGGTGTTGTTTGGGCTTATTTGCGCGGTTATATTAAGCTTTTCGCGTTTTGAAGCAAGATGCGATGAACTGAGACAGGGTGTGCTCAGACTTCACATAATCGCTAATTCCGACAGCGAAACCGATCAAGCATTAAAACTTGCCGTAAGAGATGAGATACTTAAAAACGGGGCCAAAATATTTAAAAATTGTGATACAGTTGATGATGCAATTATAACGGCGAGTGATAATATAGAGAATATAAACGAAATAGCCAACAGTGTTTTAGCGAAAGAAGGTGTCGGGTATACCGCTAAAGTATCGGTAGGGGACAGGTATTTTAACACAAGGGAATATGAAGATTTCACTTTGCCTGCAGGCACTTATAAATCGTTGATTGTGAATTTAGGAAAGGCAGAAGGTAAAAACTGGTGGTGTGTAGTGTTTCCTTGCGTATGTGTACCGAGCGCGTATGACGCAAGACTTTCTGACAGCGTGTCAATTGAAGCCGCCGACACCGCACAAAATGCCACAAAATACAAAATGAAATTTAAAACAGTAGAAATTTATGAGGAAATAAGAAAAATATTTTCAAAAAACTGATATTTTTTAAAAATAATGCTTGCAATTTTGAATGTTATGTGGTAGAATTCCAATGTTACAACGAAAGAAAGGGGTGACAAGGATGAAGGAAGGTTTACATCCTAACTACGAAAAGGTAACAATTAAATGTGCTTGTGGTGCCGAATTCGAGACACGCTCAACAAAGAAGGACATCCGTTTGGATATATGTTCTAAATGTCATCCGTTTTTCACTGGTAAGCAGAAGTTGGTAGATACCGGCGGACGTGTTGACAGATTTAAAAAGCGTTTCGGTATGGAAGATAAATAATTATTACCGCAATTCCGCAATCGGCCTATGGGTTGATTGCGGCTTTTTGTTTAAATCAAAAATATAAGGGGTGACATTTTGCAAGAATATACTACTATAAGCGGTGAATTTACCGCAGAATACAACGAAAAGCACTCGCGTTTTATAGCTACCGCATTTTTTTGTGATAGCGAGGCAAAGGCGTGCGAAATAATTGCTGCTCAAAAATCTAAATATTGGGACGCGCGTCACAATGTTTACGCCTACGTTTTGCAAAATGGAACTGCACGTTTTTCTGATGATGGCGAACCTCACGGTACTGCAGGTATGCCGATTTTAGAGGTTATAAAGGGTAGTGGTATTACCAATGTGCTTATCGTAGTAACCCGATATTTTGGCGGCATTTTACTTGGTACGGGCGGTCTT